>CAXUKS010000003.1:92842-163265 GCA_964251675.1 uncultured Armatimonadales bacterium | reverse complement strand
AGCCCAGGGTCCCGCTGCTTGGCGGGTTGCCGATGCGGGCAGGCTTGGCAGGGTTCGCAATGTGATACAGCGACAGCCCGCCGTAACTGCCGCCCACATACAGCGTGCCTCCGGCGATAGCCAGGGTTTGTGCCCCGTATATGGAGGGGATTGCCTTCAAAGCCGGGGCCAGGGGCTGACGCACATCCACTAGCATCAGCGCCCCGTAGCTCGTCTGCATCCACAAATAGCCTGCATGCAGGAGCATAGATTTTACGGGATACATCCTCAGAAACGCCACCTGACGCGGACGGGCCGGGTTCGCAATATCAAACACGTAGAGGCCCATCGTCTGCCCCTGCCCGCCGCTGACATAGGCCAGCGTGCCTTGAAGCGCGACACTTTGCACATTCTCCATACTCAGGAAGCCAAGCACACGCGGGGCGGCAGGGTTGGAGACATCTACGGTTGTCAAACCGCTTTGCCCGGCCCTGCTGCGCCCGGAAGAAAGCTGCCCGGAAACGGCCACCGCCACCGGTCCGTCGTCCGCAGCGACATTGGTTATATGCGGAATTGCCACCTCGCCGACCACACGCGGCGTATCTGCGTCTGAAACGTCCACCACGCGCAGGCCGCTGAACGCTGCTATGCCGCCCTGAACACAGACATACAGCCGGGGGAATGCGCTTGTCACCGCCTGAGCCGAGCCGCCCAGGTCCAGCCGCCCGGCCCATCGGGGGTTTTCGGGGTCAGAGGGATCAAAAAAGCCCGCTGCCACTGTTTCCGGGTCACTCGTCACAATGCAGATCAGCGGTCCAAACGCAAACAGCCCCTGGCCGTCGGGCAGCGCAAAGCGTCCACCGGGCACAGGCTGAAGCGGGTTTTCTGGATTCAGCCGGTATAGGGCAAGCTCGGTGGGGGCGCGGTAATCTCCCTTCATTAGGCAGCACAGCGTCTCGCCAACAACGTCCACGGCGCTGATGCTGCTGGCGTTCGCGCCAAGCTGCATCGGGGGCGGGTTGGCAGATACGGACAGCGGGGCGGCGTCCAGGCGAGCGGCAAGAGTGCCAAACAAAGCTGGATCGGTGAGGGGGGCGGCTTCGGTGTCTTTGTAGAGCCGCTTGAGTGTCTGCCACGGGCCGTAAGTCAGCGCCGCCTGCCGCGCAAATTGGCGCGGGTCGCTGAGGCTGTTGGCGGGGGGTGTTGGGTTTGGGGCAGGCATCGCGGCGGGTTCCTGTGACAGAAGAACAAAAGAACACGGGGCTAAACCCCCGCGCTTTAAAAGTGCAAACCCCCGCCTTCGCGGGCGAAGACAAATTAGGAGCGGCCTATCCTGTGCCCGCGAAGGCGGAGAATTGCCCGTCGAAGCATGGGGGTTCAGCCCCGTGTCTCCTGCTGTATTCTCAAAAAAAAAGAAAAAAAGTGTCGTCAGACCCCGGCGCACGGCTACTAAAACGCGCAGAAATGACCGGCGCCGGCCACTGTAGGCGCGGGGGCGCACCAGTGATGGTCTCGGATGATGGGCCACGCCGACTCAGCGTCGAACGAGACCATCACTGGTGCGCCCCCGCGCTGAGTAGAGACGGGGTCCGGTGGTGTGAAGTCGGCTTCACGGCAGCCACGGCGATACGCCGCAGACAGGTTGCTAACGGGCAACACCGGGGACTAACGACGCGCTTATTCTAGCACGTTGCGCCGCGCTTGGCAAGAGGGTGAGGTGGGGGGGAGTAAAAAAAGTTCGCCGATTCTCATTTAATGATAATTTACGCGGGGGTTGCCCCGCGTGTTACGCCGCTCCATTGCAGAGACGAGCGGTTAAAACTCCTTCGTCGGGGCGGCGCACTTGATTTTGTCCGCCGGATACGGCGGCTTGAAATAAATTGAAAATCTTAATACCCTCTTAACAGTTGGCCGCTATACTGAGCAGGATATCGACCACGCTGAACCACTCACGCAACGCCGCATTGGAGGATTCACTACTATGTCGCTCACTCACCGCCAAACGCCGGGACGCTCGTGCGCCCGCATCGTCTGCAGCGGGGCACTCGCCCTGCTGGCGACGGGTCTGCTGGCGGCAGCCGCCCCTGCCGCGCCCAAAGTCGTCGTCATTTCTCTGGACGGGGCGACGCCCCGCATCACCGATCAGCTCCTGGCCGATGGCGCCCTGCCCGCCCTGCGTGCCCTGCGGGACACCGGCGTAGAGGCCAAGCAGAACCTCACCACATCGCCCTCACTGACCGCGCCCGGTCACATTACTATCGCCACCGGGACCAACGCCGCCGGCAGCGATGTCCTGGCCAACTCGTTCCACCTGTCGGCCAGCCCCTTTAATTCCAATATCAGTGGCTTCAGCGCCCCCATCGGCGGCTACTCCATTGACGGCCCCGGTGAGACCCTGGCCCCCACCGCCGTGCCGGTCTGGACGAACTTGCTGGCCGCTGGCAAAACCGTCGTGACCGCCACGTTCCCCGGCGGCGACGGCCTGGACGTGACGGCCCCTGGCCTTTCAGGCAGCCCGCTCCTTCAGAACGGCGCCAAGCGCACCGTCACCTACACCATTCCCTTCGGCGCGTTCGCCGGGCCGACCGGGACGGCGTTCCGCCTGAGCGCCGCAAACTTCGGGCCTGCCCCCGCTGCGCTTATCGCCCAGCTCGCTGCGGCGGGGCATCCTTCTTCCAGTCCAGTCCGGGTGACGACCAACCCCATTGAATCGTTCACGAGCGGCGGCGTCGCTTTCGGCATCCTCGCCGCCGCACTGGACACCACGAACGACGGCAGCATCAACTATGACACGCTGGTTTTCTTTGATCAGACGCTGGGTGTCCCTGCCGGACCGTTCGCCGCGCCGTCCACCGGCCCTGCTTATGTAAAGGCGTCCGAGGGCAAGTCTGCCCCATTCTACCTCGAAGGCTCGTCCCAGAAGGCCGGGTGCGCATTTTATGTCACCGCGCTGGCTGCCGACCTGTCCAACGTCCGCTTTGTGCGCTACTCGGCGAACTTTATTCCCCGCAACCCCAAAGTGGGTGCCGATGTGGATGACGTCAACGCCAACGTCGGCTTTTGGGCGGACCAGTCCGACTTCCGCTTCACCGAGCGCCTGGCCCCCGGCCTGCTGAACGTCGCGCCCACACTCGCTGGCGGCGCGGCCAACCCGGCGTACTTCTCCGACGCGGAGCTGGAAGCCATTTTTGAGGATCAGGTGCGCCTGTTTCTGGACTACCAGACCCGTCTGGCCGTCCACGCCATCCAGAAGAACCCCAATGCCGACCTGGTGATGGTCTACCTCGAGCAGCCCGATGGCTCGGAACATCAGTTTCTGCTCACCGACCCACGCCAGCCCAGCGACCCCAGCAACCCCAATTCTATCGGGGCCAACCAGGACGTCGCCAAGAAGGCCCGCTACGCGAACTACATCCGGGCCGCTTATGCCCAGTCCGATGCCGCCGTGGGGCGCATCCTGGCCGCCGTCGGCCAGGACACCAGCGGCCGCCCTGCCAGCACCGACGTGTTTGTTGTTTCCGATCATGGATTCAACATCTTCCATACCGCCGTCGGCATCAACAACCTGCTGGCTGGGGCTGGCCTGGACCCTGCCGTGGTCCGCGCCGTGGCCTCCGGCCCCGCCGTCAACGTCTACATCAGCCTCCAGGGGCGCGAAGCGAACGGGGTCGTCTCCAAAAACGAGTACCTGTCCCTTCAGCAGCAGGTGGTCGCGGTCCTGAAAAACGCCGCTGATACCAACCTCGCCTATACCAACGGCGCGGCATCAGTCCCGCTTTTCGACAAGGTTTACGCCCGGCCCGCCAGCCTCAGTGACCCCCTGTTCGGGCGGCGGACGGACAAGTTCATCGGCCAAGACAGCGGCGATGTCGTCGCCCTTCTCAACGCAGGTTACAACTTTGACGGCACCCAGTCCCCGATCATTCTCCGCCGGGGCGATGCGGCCTCGGCCCGGCCCGTCCTGAGCCTGCCGAACTTCTACGGTGCCCACGGCTACGATCCGGCCCTGCCAAACATGAGCGCGATCTTCTTTGCTGCTGGCCCTCATGTGGGCAGCGGGACGCTCACCCAGGTCCGCAACATCGACATTGCGCCGACCGTCTCCGCCCTGCTCGGCGTCAAGCCCGCGCCAACCGTCCAGGGCCGGGTCCTGACGCTGGCCTCGGCCCCGCTCTCGCTGACCGGCGCGGCCTCGCGCAAGGCGCACGGCGTGGCGGGCGTCTTCGATCTGCCCCTGCCGCTCTCCGGCGCGGCTGGCGTGGAAGGCCGGGCGGGCGGCCCGACGCAGCTCGTCTTCACTTTCAGCAGCAACATCGTGTCCGCGACCGTTACCACCAGCGGCGGCACGGTCGGGGCGCCCGCCTATGAGGGGAACGACGTTTCCGTACCGCTTAGCGGCGCAATTGATGGCAAGATACTGTCAGTCACGCTCACGAACGTCACCGACGTTTTCGGCAGCGTCCTGCCCTCGGTCACTGTCCCCGTCGGTGCCCTGCTCGGCGACATCAACGGCAGCGGCGTGGTGGACGCTGCGGACGTAAACCTGGTCAAGTCTGAGACTGGCCTGGGGCTTGTCCTCGAGACCACGTTTACAGGAGATGTCACAGCCAGCGGCGGCATCAACGCCGCTGATGTATCCCAGGTCAAGGCCCGCGTCGGCCACTCCCTGTAGAAACGCCCCGCGCCCGCCGCTGCGTGCGGCGGGCGTACCCGACATCAAGAGTCATCAAGACCAGGAGACACACCATGAACACCCGCCTTTTCCCTCTCGTCCGCCTCGTGCCAGCGCTGGCCGCCCTCTGCCTGCCCGCCGCAGGCGCACACGCCGGGGCCTTCCAGTTCGTCTCGCCCGGCCCCCTCACGGTTGCCGCCGGCCAGACCTTTAGCTTCTCGCTCTTCCTGAACGCCGATGCGCCTGTGACCGGCGCGACGTACTTCCTCCTCTCGGACACCCCCGGTCAGGGCGGCTTTCGTATTACTGGCCGGACGCCGGGCAACTCGCCCTTCACGGACCTCAACACCGCGAACGCCGTTGCGCTGGACCCCGCCCGCGCCCTCCTGAACCCGCAGAATCTGGACGACCTGGGCGGGACGCTGGCCGACGTGACCGCGCCGCAGGGACCCGGCCAGTACCGCCTGTCCGACTTCCAGCTTCAGGTGCTGCCGGGCCTGGCTCCCGGAACCTACACGCTCTCCACCGGTCCGTCCTCGGTCGCCTCGGGCGCGGACTTCAGCGACCTGCCGACCGACCCCGGCAGCCTGCGCGTGACCGTGACCGCCGCCCCGGTCCCTGAGGCCGGAACCGCCCTGTCGCTGGGCCTGGGCCTGCTGGCTCTGGGCGGCCTTGCCGCCGCCCGCCGCCGCGTCCGTGCCTGAGTCGGCTGTGGTGCAGAGCAAAAGACGCTGAAACAGAAAAGCCGCCTCTCTTCCTTCGAAGAGAGGCGGCTTTTTTTAGCTTGCTCAAATGTGGCAGGAGGCCATGCCGCGCTTGGCGAGATACTGCTGATGGTACTCTTCGGCGCGGTAGAACGACTGCGCGGGGACAACCTCGGTCACAATCGGGCGGCGGAAGCGGCCACTCGCGCTCCACTTCTCTTTGGATGCCTCGGCGGTCACCTGCTGCTCCGGCGAGTGGGTGAAAATCGCCGAGCGGTACTGCGTCCCGTGGTCCGGCCCCTGCCGGTTCAGCGTCGTCGGGTCGTGGTTTGCCCAGAAAATGTCGATAAGCGTGTCGTAGGACACGAGCGCCGGGTCAAAGGTCACCTGCACCACTTCGGCGTGGCCGGTTGTGCCGGTGCAGACATCGCGGTAGGTGGGGGTTTCTAAAGTGCCGCCCTCGTAGCCGACGGCGGTGTCCGTGACGCCGGGGGTCTGCCGGAACGTTTCTTCCACGCCCCAGAAGCATCCCGCGCCGAATGTTGCCTGCTCTAATGCCATTGTTTGTAATGCTCCGTTTCCAAAAAGCTGTTACTCTTTGAACACGGCGGCGGGGGTGAAAAGTTCCCAGACCCTCCCCTGTCAGGGGAGGGTATGCTTCGCATTTGTTCCAATCGGCGCGGAGCGACGGGGAGGGGTCCTACCGGCCCCAGTCCAGCACGAACGAATAGCGGGCGCTGCCACCCTGCGAGTCGCGGACGCGCACACGGGCCGTGTAGTTGTTGCGCGGCGAAGGCTGCTCAATCACCTGCACCTGCCCGCGACCGCTGACCTGACGCAGCGCGACATTGACCGCCCGGTTCGGGAGCTGGCCGCTGACCTGCTCGGAGACATTGGTGACGCCCTGACCGGAAGTCGTCCGTGTCCGCACATCGCGGCTCCGCAGGGTGATAATGGCGGTGTCGTCCACGCTGCCGCTCCAGCGCAACTGGCTCCGGTCGTTATTGCGGTCGTTATTGCGGTCCGTGTTGCGGCCATTGCCGTAGCCATTGCCGTTGTTGCGGCCATAGCCTCGATTGTTGTCCCGGCCATACCCGTAGCCGTTGTCATTGGGCCGCTGGGCAAAAGTGGGAGCCAGCGTGGTTCCCAGAAGTGCCGCGCCTGCCAGAACGGTCAGCGCGGCGGTTTTTATAGTGATCATAGGGTGTCCCTCGTGTTTCGTGTGTAATGCGTAGCAGACGCCGTCACAAAGCCGTTTGTTCCAAAAGCAGGGAACAATGGCAGTGGCGGCGAACAGCAGGGCGGAGGACAGAGTGATGTTCAAAGGACTCAGCCCCGGCGCGATTGGCGTGCAGGCTTCCACGCTGGAAGACGCGCTGGCGGCGGCAAAGACGGGCGGCTTTGGCGGCGTAGAAATCAATGTCGGCGAAATCGCGGACCGGATAGAGCAGGATGGGGCGGCGTCGGTGACGGATGCGTTTGCAGCGGCAGGAATTTTGCCTGCCGGGTGGGGTCTGCCGACCGACTGGCGCGGCGACGAAGCGGCATGGTCGGCGGGGCTGATTGAGCTGCCCCGGCTGGCCCGTGCGGCGGCGGCAATCGGGGCGACGCGGACGATGACGTGGATCATGCCCTGCTCGGACACGCGGCCTTATGATGAAAACCGGGACTTTCATGTGACGCGATTCACACCGATAGCGCGAATACTCGCCGACGAAGGCGTGTCGCTGGGCCTGGAGTTTATCGGGCCGAAGACCCTGCGGGACACGCAGACACACCCGTTTATCCACACGATGGGTGAGATGCTGGACATGGGACGTAAAATCGGCCCGAACGTCGGTCTGCTACTGGACGCCTACCACTGGTACACGTCGCATGCCACGCGGGCCGATTTGAACGCCCTGACCCCGGCCCAGGTGGTCTATGTCCATGTCAATGACGCCCCGGCGGGCGTGCCGGTTGATGAACAGCTTGACGGCGCCCGCGATCTGCCCGGCGCAACGGGCGTGATTGATATTGCGGGCTTTTTGCAGTCGCTCCAGGCCATCGGCTACGACGGGCCGGTGACGCCGGAGCCGTTCGTCAACTTGAGCGAGCTGCCCTCCGACGCGGACCGCCTGAAGACGGTCGGCGCGGCGATGGACGACATCTGGCAGAAAGCGGGCCTGCATTGAGTGAATCCGTGAACGAATACGGCATCGGCATCGTCGGCTATGGGGCCATCGGTAAAGTGCATACCTACGCGCACCGGACCCTGCCGCTGTTTTACGACCCGCTGCCCGCCCGCACCCGGCTTGTGGGCATCTGCACGGCCACCAAAGCGAGCGGCCTGAAAGCGAAAGAACAGGCCGGGTTTGAATACGCAGTGACGGACTACCAGGAGCTTTTAAGCCGTGACGACATTCAGATCATCCACTGCTGCACGCCAAATGATGTTCACCACGCACTCCTCAAAGACGCCATCGCCGCCGGGAAGCATATCTACTGCGACAAGCCGTTGACACGCACGCTGGCCGAGGCCGAGGAGATTGCCGCACTGGCCGCCAAATCAGACAAAGTCCACCGGATGACCTTTAACTACCGCTGCGTCCCGGCGCTGATGCGGGCGAAAGAGCTGGTAGACGCGGGCTTTCTGGGCGACGTGTACCAGTTCCGGGCGGCCTACCTGCATGCAGGCTATGTGGATAAATCGCGTCCCCTGAGCTGGCGGCTGTTGTTCGCCCGCAGCGGCGGCGGGGCGGTGATGGATTTGGGGGCCCATGTCTTTGACCTCGTGCGCTGGCTCCTCGGCGAGTTCGCCGAAGTGCGGGCGACATTAGATACGTTCATCCCGGAGCGCCCCGACAAAAGCGGCCAACTCGGCCCGGTAGACGTAGACGACATCGCCACCGTGCAGGCCCGGATGGCCTCCGGGGCGGTGGGCCTCTTGGAGGCAAGCCGTCTTGCTACGGGGACGCAGGACGACCTCCGAATAGAAATCCACGGCAGCCGGGGGGCGCTGTCGTTCAGCCTCATGGACCCGAACTGGCTCCGCGCCTACGACGCCACCCGCCCGGAAGCGGCGCTGGGCGGCGAGCGCGGCTTTCAGCAGATCGAGTGCGCCACCCGCTACCCGAAGCCATATGCGTTCGCCGCGACCAAGAACGCGATTGGCTGGCCGCAGTTTCACGTTCACTGCCTGTATGAGTTTGTCCGGGCTGTCGACGAAGGCGGCGCGGCGGGCGGTGTCAATGGCGGTGCAAGCTTCGCCGACGGTCTGGCGACTCAGCGCGTGGTGGACGCCTGCCTGCGCTCGGCGGCGGCGGATGGTTGGGTGAAGATCACCCCCTAATGCCGCCAGATGCCGGGGGGGTAGAAACCCCCGGCAAAGAGGTGTCCTTCGGACAAAGACACAAGATAAGCCCCCGCAGGCATGACTCTTGCTCTTCACCCGAAGGGTGCTTCCCTGCCGGGGGTTTCTACACCCCCGGCACTCTAAATCGCACGGCATCAGGCGGTTTATTTATGCAGCAATGCCGTTTCCGGCTCCCTCTGCTTGCTAAAGGAGAGGGCGGGGGTGAGGTTTCCGCGTGAACACTTTCAATCGCTGCCGTGATGCGGCGGGCAATATCGTCGCGCCAGAGGGGGTCGGCAGCGAGGCGGGCATCGCCGGGGTTCGAGAGGGTCGCCACTTCCAGCAGCACCTTTTCGGGGATCGGGTTCCGGGCCGGGTTCAGCACGGCGAGGCGACGCCCGGACAGCCCCGTCTGGCCGTTAAAGTCATCCGGGCGGACGGCTCCCTGCCCAAGCTCCCGGATCAAGGCCGTGGCGAGCCGGGGAATGGAGTCGGCACGGCGATCCACGCACACAAGGCTGCCGAAGACGCCTTCGGTGCGGTACTGGTCAAAATGCAGGGACAGGAAAAACACGTCGCGGGCCGCGTGCGGGTCGCGGGCGGCCTGCCGGGTCCAGACCTGCTTGGCAAGCGCCGCCCGGTCCCACAGCGGGGCGGGGGAGTGGCGCAGGCGCAGGGCCGCGCCGGTCAGAGCCAGCGTGGCATCGACGGGCCGGATTGGGGAATCCTGCGTTTTCAGAAGCGTCGGGGAAAGCTGGCGGCTTTTGACCGTGTACACCACCTGTGCGCCCTCAGCTCGCAGCCGTGCGGCCAGCTCAGTTGCCAGGCGGTAGGTCAGCGCGGCCTCCGAGAGCAGCCCCGCCGTGGTGCCGGGGTCCTGCCCGCCGTGGCCGGGGTCCAAGACCACGGTGACGCCGTCCAACCGCTTGACGTCGGGAGCAGGAAACGGTGCGGGGGGCGACGCAGGGCGCGGTCTCAGCCAGAGCCAGCCGAGGCCAAGTGGCAGGGCGGCGCAGAGACCAAAGAGGATCACTTGCTGTGGACGCAGAGCGATGGCGGAAGTCCCTTCCACTACACTGAATTAAGGAGGAAAACGGATGGTCTGTTCTCAGTGCCGGGCGGCGAACCCGGACGGCAAAAAGTTCTGCGGTGAATGCGGCGCGGCCCTGACCTCGGCGGCAGAGTTAGCCGTAAAAGCGGGCGACGGGGCGTGGTTCTGCACCAGGCACACCAAAACCGTGACGCGCCTGCGCTGCGGGCGGTGCGAAGCGCCGATCTGCCCGAAATGTATGGTCCACACCCCGGCGGGGACGCGCTGCCGGGCGTGTGCCAAAACTAAAATCGCCCTGCGCCCCGCTGGCGTCCTGCACAGCGCAGTGGGAAGCGTAGAAAACCTCAGCGGCGGGCGGCGCGTGTGGTATCTGGTGCTGTGGTACCTGATTTTGTCGTTTTTTCGCTTCCGATGAAAGAACTGCCAAACACTGTTATCGACTGGCTCCGTGAGCAGGGGTGGGGCGAAGTCACGCGGGCCGAGCCGCTGTCCGGCGGCGACATCAGCATGGTGCGGCGATTGACGCTGCCTTCGGGCCGCTCGGCGGTGCTGAAAACCAACCCCGCCGTGCCCTCAGACTTCTTTGCCTGCGAGGCCGAAGGGCTGGCCGTTCTGCGCGTTCCCGGCGGGCCGCGTGTTCCGGAAGTGCTGCTTTCGGCCCCCGCGCTTCTGCTGCTGGAAGACCTGCATCCGGCTCCGCCTGCCGCCGATTTCTGGCCTCAGACGGGGCGCAGACTGGCCGCACTGCACCGGACTCCGTCGCCACTGTTCGGTTTCGCCCGCGACAATTTCATCGGCGCGACTCCGCAGCCGAACCCGTGGACACAGAGCGGGCACGAGTTCTTTGCCGAGCATCGCCTGCGCTTTCAGGGGCGGCTGGCGTTTGACGCCGGGCGTCTGACTTCTGCCGACCTCACCCGCGTAGAACGATTGTGCGAGTCTCTGCCGGAGCGTGTCCCCCCGCAGCCGCCCGCGCTGCTGCACGGGGACCTGTGGCGCGGCAATGTGATTTGCGGCGCACAGGGGCAGCCCGCGCTGATTGACCCTGCCGCGCACTGGGGCTGGGCGGAAGCGGAGATCGGGCTGACTGTGCTGTTCGGCGGCTTCCCCGAAACGTTCTATGATGCCTACACCGCCGCCCATCCGCTGGCTTCCGGCTGGCAGGAGCGGCTGCCGATTTACAATTTGTACCACCTGCTGAACCATCTGAATATGTTCGGCGGCGGATACGGGGCGCAGGTGCGGGCGATGCTGACAGGACTGGGGATATAGGGCAGACTTTAAAAACAAAAAACGCGGGAGCCGACTGGCTCTCGCGGATGTCTTTGCCGGGTTTTCGGCAACGATAAAGACAGTATATCACGGGGACTGCTCTTTGTCAAGCCTCTCCTCTCAGCCGTCGGTGCCTTTTTTATAGCTCTGCGCGGGGCGGGGGCGCAAGCAGTAGAAGAAGAAAGCTTTTGGGCGGCCTGCGGCTGATGCCAGGCGCTTAAAACGTGTGCCGCGTTTGTCTTAAAATAAAAGTATTAAAGGTCGTCTATGCAAGTGACTCTCGCCGAAGAAACCGAAGAAACCGCGCAAACAGTGCGGAATTTGTTCACCGTCTACTTTTCCGAGCTGAGTCAATGGGATGATCTGCTGGCGCTGAACGAATGGGGTCTGCCGGTGTGGACGGCGTTCGGCGTTCCCATGCCGCGCACGCATGACGAGTGCGCGGCCTACAACTGGTGGATACGCGGGGACTGCCGCCGGTTCTTGATTTATGCCGACGGCAAAGTCGCTGGCTTTGTGATCGTCAACCCCGGCCCGCAGTTTCTGCCGCCGGACACAGACTTTGAGGTGCTGGACTTTTTTGTCGCCCACAAACATCGCCGCCGGGGGGTGGGGGAGGCGGCGGCGCGGGCCGTGTTTGACCAATTCCGGGGCCGCTGGGAAGTCGAGCAGCTTGCCGGGAACCTGCCTGCTGTGGCCTTCTGGAACCGGGTCGTCCAGGGCTACACCGGCGGGCATTATGAGCGGCTTGACGACGGGGCGCGGCAGCGGTTCCGCAGCGATGGCGGGCAGAGCTAGGATACCCCGCATACGGAGCGGACGGCGCTGCACGCTTCGGTCAGACCAGCCTCAGCCAGAGTTAGCGCACCCGTGGAATACACCAGCGGCACGGGCAGCGCGTGGAGCGGCGCGGGGGCGCGGCGCACCAGCAGCAGGCAGACGTCGTCATGCAGCAGGCCGCCTGTGAACTGCCGGGCCTCGGCGATAATGGCCTGACCGGCGGGCAGCACGGGAGCGGTGCTGCCTCCCGAAGGCATCAGCACGCGCCGGGCGGCGTCCCGCAGGCCGTCGTGGCCGAAAAACTCCGCGCCGCGCCGCGCTTCCGTCAGGCCGTCGGTCACCATCAGCAGGCTGTCGCCGCAGGCAAGCTGAAGGCGGCGCATCTCATAGCCTTCCCCCGGTGCCACGCCGAGCAGCATCCCCCCCGTTGTCAGCTCCTCCGCCTCGCCGCCCGCCCGCAGCAGCAGCGGCGGCTCCGCCCCGGCCAGGCTGACCAGCGCCTCGCCGGTTCGCGCATCCACCACGGCCAGCGCGACGGCCACCAGGAGCGCCTCGCCGCCGGGCCGGGACGGACGGCTCTGGATCAAATAGTCGTTCAGCCGGGACAGCGCCGCGCCGGGGTCCGGGCTGTCGTACAGGATCGCCCGCAGGGCATACTTGACCTCGGCGGTGTGCGTGGCCGCCGAAAGCCCCTTGCCCGCCACATCCCCGACCACCAGCGCCACCCGCCCGCCGGGCAGGGGCAGGGTGTCGTAAAAGTCGCCGCCAATCAGTGCCTCCGCCCAGGCCGCCTCGTACTCGGTATGCACGTCCAGCCCGGCAAACGTCCGGGCTTCCGGGGCAGACAGCAGCGACCGCTGCAGCGTCTCAGCGATCAAATGCTCATGCTGCAGGGCACTGGCAAGCTGCTCTTCCTGGGCCTGAAGCTCATCAATGCGCTGCTGGTTTTCATCCGAGCGGCGGCGCGACAGCGCATACACCACATAAGTCAGCGCCGCGACCGGCCCCACAAACAGTGCCACCGCGCCAAACTGCGGCCCAAACAGCAGGCCCGCCAGGGTTCCGGCACTGCCTGCGGCAAAGTACGACGGCGCGGTGCATAAAAAGGATTCGCGCCAGAGAGGCAGCACGGCCCGGCCTGTGGTCAGGCCAATCACCGTGGCTACCGCCAGCGAATTGATCAGGAAAAATGACAGGCACGAAGCCATGACGGCGCCAAACAGTATCAGCAGGCCCATCCCCTGCACCTCTGCCCCGTGCAGGCCGCCGTGCAGGCCGGTAAAGACGCGGCCCGCCGTGTAGGTTCCCACGGCATTCAGCCCCACATTGAAGGCGATCCGATGCAGGGTCTGCCGCCGGGGATACAGGCACGAAGACAGAGTGCTGAAGAACCCGACCAGCATCGCGGCTCCCGGCCCGAGGCGCAGGAGGGTGACGAATATCAGAACAAATGACAGCGACAGCGAGCCGACGGCGTCGGTCGTCTGCTGCGAAGTCCGGGCCGGGGTCAGCCGCACTTTGGTTCGTCCAACCACCAGACTCAGCAGCAGAAACGCACCCAGCTCCCAGCCGTCGCTGATCGGCAGGCGAGACGATGCCAGCGCGGCGGCAACCCCGCTCAGGCAGATGAACAGAAGAAAGGCTTGGGCGCGTCGATTCAAGGCATCCATGGGGTGTTCTTTCTTTTTGCAGACAAAGCAGGCAAAGCCATATCAGGAGCCGAAGGAGCGGCGGGCGGGCTGAGGGCGGGCGGCGGCATCAGAAATGAGAGCGGGCCGGGCGTGATCTGGTCCGGGTCGCCCAGCAGGGCCGTGGCGCTCAGGTCCGTCGACGCCTGGTCCAGGCCAGCGCCGGTGCTGTCGCCCCAGACAATCTGTCGGTTCCAGACAGAACTGTGGATGCTGTCTCCCCAGATAATCTGGCTGGCGCTGAGAATGTTGTCGCCCCAGACTATCTGCGTGCCCCAGACGCTGGCAAGGTCCAGCAGGCCCGTACCCCAGACGCCCTGGCCGCTTGTCAGCAGCGGGCTGTCTGCCACCGTGATCTGGCCGGTGGCGGGATCGCAGGAGACGGTCGGGCTGAGGGCGGGGGCTGTGGCCGTATAGGGGCAGGTCAGCGCGGCGGGGATGTTCAGATAGCCCGCGCCGTAGAAGAGCGGGTTGGTATTGCCCTGCCTGGACGGACCGTAGCCGGTCTTGTCGGCGGCAATCATCAGGCGGGCTTTGAGGGTGTCGGGGGTGAGCGTTGGGTCGGCTTGCAGCAGCAGGGCGGCGGCTCCGGCGACGACGGGGGCGGCCATGGACGTTCCCGACAGACGCAGGTAGCGGTCGGCAGGCGGGGTGGAAAGCGTGCTGTACTCGGAAAGAGAGACGCCGTCCACCGCACCGACAGTGGTTTCCAGCAAGCTGCCGACCGCATTCACGGAAATAATGCGGTTGCCGGGGGCCACGATATCGGGCTTCATCACAAAATCCAGGCGGGACGGGCCGCGACTGGAATAGGTGGCGATCTGGTCATGCTGCCGCAGTCCGTCCACCGACTTCATCGCGCCGACGGTGATCACATACGGATCATTGGCGGGCGACTGAATGCTGCCGTAAACCGTGCCGTAGCCTTCATTGGAGCCGACCACAATGCCGAGCAGCATGCGCGGGGTGCTCCACCGGCGTCCCCCGTTGCCCGCCGCGCAGACGACCACCAGCCCCGCCCGGTAGGCGGCTTCAACGGCCTGGCACAGCGGGTCGGTGGTGTAGCTTTCGCCGACCGGGTGACCCAGGGACAGATTGATCACCCGGATGCCGTACTCGTCTTTGTGGGCGACGGTCCAGCCGAGGCCCGCAATGACATCGCTGACCGACCCCTGCCCGCTGGCATCCAGAACGCGCACATTGACGAGGTTTGCGCCCCGCGCAATGCCGTAAAACGTGCGGAAAAAGCGCGGGCCGCTGGACGCCGCGCCGCTGCCCGCGATGATGCCCGCGACGTGCGTGCCGTGCCCGCACTCATCAGCGGCGCTGTCTGTCTGGCCGCTGTCACCGCCTATAACGCTGACGCTGGCAAGTGTCCGGCCTGCGAGGTCGGCCCGCTCAGCCTGAATGCCGGAGTCCAGCACGGCGACGGCGACGCCCGCGCCGGACAGTCCCGCGCCCGCGAAGGCGACATCTGCGCCGCTGGCTCCGACGGTGTATTCATCGCTTTTGCGGCAAGCGACGTCCGGGGAGACGTGCCGCACGAACGGCAGCGCCCGCAGGCGCTTGACAGCGGCCAGGGGCAGCCGCAGAGCATCGGCATGGATCAGCGGCAGGGGCCGGTCTGCTTTCAGGCCAAGCGCCTGCACCTGCCGCCGCTGGGCGGCAGTCGGCAGAGCCTTCCACTGCACAATCACACTGGCTGTGGGAGGGCTTGCACTTTTGGCCTGGGTGGCTCGGGTCGTTGTGGTCAATCCCGAAAGAAGCGCACCGAGGGTGAGCAGCAGCAGGGGTCTCGGGCGAAGCGGCATGGGTCAAATCTCCTGGAAACAGTCTGGTAACGAGAGGCGCTGATTGTCAAAGGCCGCCCGATATGCTATAATCTGGCATTCCTCTTGGCAAGCGGCCCCTGTTAAATCTATCGGGCCAATTGTTCCACACTTTTTGTGGCAAATACAGAAGAGTTTTTTATAGGAGTTCACGCGGTCATGGACACCAGCGATTTTCGCAACGGCATCTCCATCCTGATGGATGGCAATATTTTTACGATCACCGATTTTCAGCACGTCAAGCCCGGCAAGGGCGGCGCGTTTGTGCGCTCCACGCTGAAGAATATCAAAAACGGGCGCAGCATCGAAAAAACCTGGCGGGCCGGGGAGCGCGTGGAGCAGGCGTTCCTGGAGCGCCGCCCCCTGCAGTACCTTTACAACGACGGCTCCGAGTATTTTCTGATGGACCCGGAGACGTTCGAGCAGATCAGCGTCCCCAAAGACCAGATCGGCGACAGCGTCAAATACCTGAAAGAGAACATGGACCTGAGCGTGCTGACCCATAAAGAGGCCATCATCGGCATTGAAATCCCCAGCTTTGTGGAGCTGGAAGTGACCGAAACGGCGGGCAGCGAAAAGGGCGACACAGCCTCCGGCGGCGGCAAGCCCGCCACGGTGGAGACCGGGGCTGTCGTCAGCGTTCCCTTCTTTGTCAAAGTCGGCGACAAAATCAAAATCGACACGCGCAGCGATCAGTATCTGGAGCGCGTGAAGTAAGTTTGTTTTTGTGGTTCGGGAGGAAAGTCCCCGATGGCGGAACGCATTGATCTGACAGAGGCGCCGCTGCCTGCGGCGTACCGAAAAAAACCGAAGGGCGGACGCGGCAGCGGCTCGCTCTGGTGGGATGCGGCGGCGCGGCGTGTGCTTGGCCTGAGCGCCCCGATCTTTGCTCTGCTCCTGCTGTATGCGCTGGGCGGTCTCTGGACCGGGGCGTGGTCGCACGAGGCAATGGCGCAGATGCCCGCCGCCCGGCGGCAGGTGACGGTCGGCAATGTCGCGCTGGTGTTTCAGGCGCTGGACATCGCCGGGTTTGTGGCGATGGCATCGCTGCTGGTGTGCTGTGCGCGGACCGAGGGGCTGGGCTACTGGCTGCTGGGCGTCGCTGCGTTTTTTTATGTTGGCGTGCCCTTTGTGACCACGCAGGCGTACCTCCTGCGGCATCTGACGCAGGGCGGGCCGGGGCAGGCGGCGCTGGCTGGCTTTCAATCGCTGGCCTGGCTGTTCGCCGTGCCGGGGGCACTGTGGACGCTGGTGGATTTGGGCCGCCGTCTGGGCGAGGCCGCCGAACGGGCGGCGATTGGCCGGGTCAACGCCAAATACGGCGCGGGAACGGCGGTGCAGAAGTCCTCTACGCAGCGGAAGGTCTTTCTGGGCCGCTGCTGGGAAGGGCCGTTCTGCAAAGACCATATTCGCGTTCACTGCCCCATCTACCTGAAAAAGCGAGGCCCGTGCTGGTGGTACAAAGAAGGCTGTATGTGCGAGGAGCGCATTGTCCTTCAGGCTATGATCGCGCCTGACTGGAAAGACAAAATGACGCGGGCGGACCAGGCCCTGAAGATGGGCCGGGCGCAGCCGCAGCATTTGTCCGCCGAGGCCAAGCGTGAACGCTGCCGCAACTGCGTGATTTACAATGAGCATCAGCGGCAGAAGTATAAAGCACTGACCACGGCGGCCCTGATCGCCATGCCAGCGTTTGCCGCGCTGAATATCCCCTGGCTGCAGGGGCTGGTGCGGCAGATTTTGTTCGGCCTGGATGCCGCGACCAAACGATTTTCGTTCGGCGGCAACCCCGCCGGGCTGACGGCGCTGCACACGGGCGAATACGGCTTTATCGCGTGGGTGTTTTTGTTTGCGCTGGGCATTGTCCTGATGTCGCAGGTACTCAAAGCCATCGAGTACGTCTGCTTTACACTTAAACTATGAACCTATAAACTATGAATCTAGACTCGATTGAACAGATTGTCGCCGTCCTCGGCGAGTTTCCCGTCTCTGAAATCACCGTGGAGCGGGACGGACAGCGCATTTATGCCCGGCGCCCGCTTGTGCTGGCCGCCCCGGAGCTGCCCTCGCTGGAAGCATCCGGCCGGGCCGCCGCCGCCCTGCCGCCGGGGACAGAGTCGCCTACGGAACCTGCGCCTGCACCGCCCCGGACGCTGCTGGCTCCGATGGTCGGCATTTTTCATCAGGCACAGCCGCCCCTGTCATTTTCTGCCCCGGTGCGTGTTGGGCAGGTCATCGGCTATATTGAGTCGATGAAGCTCATGAACGAAGTGCTGGCCGAAGACGTCGGCAAAATCACTGATGTTCTGACCGAAGACGGCGCTCCCGTAGAATACGGTCAGCCCCTGTTCCGTATTGCCCCTTAATGTGCTGGAGGAAATTATGTCCCCTCAACGTTCCATGCAGTCACCTGCCTCGCGTCGCGGGCAGTGGACTCTCATTGGCATGCTGGTCAGCCTAGCGATTATTGTTATTATCTCGGCCTGGTATTATAAAAAGATATTGTCGCCGCAGGTCGGCTCGCACAACGGCGCTCCCGCCGCCGAGCAGAAGGCTTACGGCGCTGTGTGCAGCGTCTATCAGTCGCAGCTCACGCAGGCTGTGATGATGTACAAAGGCGACCACAATGACCGTTCGCCCCAGAACTTCGAGCAGCTTAAAAAATACGGGGCGACGGACGATTTAGTCCACGCCCCCGGCTGTCAGTTTCAGCTTGACCCGAATACCGGCACGATCACCGAAGTCGGCCACGGGCAGGCCGCCCCGAACGCTGCCCCTGTAGTTCTGGGCGGCGGCGCACCGGGCGCTCCCGCCCCGCGTCCCGGCTACGGTGTGCCCGGCCCCGGCGGCGTGACCCTGCCGCCCAATGCAGGTGGCAGCGTCCCGGCGAATGGCGGCGGGGACGAGGGACAGTAGAGCCTGCGCCCAAAAGAACACACAACCGTCATGTCGGGGCAGGGCTTGTCCCTGCCCTTTTCTCATTTTCCGAGATTCTTTTCTGCTCTCATTTGATTTCGCTATTATGTTTAAAAAAATACTCATTGCCAACCGGGGCGATATCGCCGTTCGCGTCATCCGTGCCGCCCGTGAGCTTCAGATCGCCACCGTCGCCGTGTACTCGCAGGCCGACGCCGACTCGCTGCATGTGCGGCTTGCCGACGAGGCCGTCTGCATCGGCCCGCCGGAGCGCAAAGGGTCGTATCTGAACGCCCCTAACATCCTGAGCGCCGCCGTGATCACGGGCTGCGACGCCGTGCATCCTGGCATCGGCTTTCTGGCCGAAGTGGCCTCATTTGCCGAAATGTGCGACGCCATTGGCCTGAAATATATCGGCCCGCCGGTGGCCGCGATTGAAGCGATGGGCGACAAAATCCAGGCGCGGGCGACGATGGAAAAAGCAGGCGTCCCCATTGTGCCCGGCACGAACACCGCCCTGCGCGATCCGCTGGAAGCCGCCAAAGTGGCCGCCAAAATCGGCTTCCCGGTAATGATTAAAGCCGCCGGCGGCGGCGGCGGGCGCGGCATCCGGGTGGTGCAGAACGAGCAGGAGTTCCCCAAAATCTTAAAGACCGCCCAGGTCGAAGCCGAGTCGTCGTTTGGCAACGCCGATGTCTATATCGAGAAGTTCATTGAGACATTCCGCCATATTGAAGTCCAGATTTTGGCCGATGAACATGGAAACGTCCTCCATCTGGGCGAGCGGGACTGCTCGCTTCAGACCGCCCGGTACCAAAAAATGGTCGAAGAGGCTCCCGCGCCGCATCTTGACGCCGGAGTCCGCAAGCGCATCTGCGACGCTGCCGTCAAAGCCGCCAAAGCCGCAGGCTACACCAATGCCGGGACCGTGGAGTTTATCGCCGCGCCCGATGGCAAGTTCTACTTCATGGAGATGAACACGCGCCTGCAAATTGAGCATCCCATTACCGAAATGGTGACGGGCATTGATCTGGTGAAGTGGCAGATTCGCGTCGCGGCGGGCGAGAAATTTCCGTTTTCCCAGCGCGACATTCACTGGAACGGCCATGCCATTGAAGTGCGCCTGACCGCCCGCGACCCCGCCCGCGATTTTGCGCCGAGCGCGGGCAAAATTACCGGGCTGCGCTTCCCCGGCGGCCTCGGCGTCCGCATCGACACGCACGTCTATTCCGGCTACGACGTGCCGCCGTACTACGACTCGATGATCGCCAAAATCATCGTCTGGGACGACACCCGCGACGCCGCCATCAACCGCATGCAGCGGGCGCTGGACGAAGTGGAAATCACCGGCGTCAAGACCGATTTGGAGTATCACAAAAAGATTTTCGCCAACGCCGCCTTCCGCAGAGGCGACCTCAGCACCAGCTTCTTAGCCGTGCATATTGGAGAGTAGACAAAGGAGAAGCACACCATGACACTCACGCTCCATCTTCCGAAGCCGCCCGCGCCGACGCTAACTATCAGGCGAAGCTGCGCCGTGCCGCCGACGCCCTGCGCGACGCCGACCTGATTACCCCGGAGCAAGCCGCCGAGTTAGCTGGCTCTGTGGAGGCAGCTCCCCAGTATATACCTGACCTGACGCCCATCGTTCCCTTGAAACAGGGTTCTCCTGAGTGGAAAGAGGCACTGCATCAGCTCGGGCAGTACAATCGGCGGACGGAGCCGCTGTCAATCGAGGCCACCAGCCGCGAATATATTTATAGAGATGATTTGCCTTGAGCATTTTAGTTGAAATATTATGCCTATTGCGCCTGTCCGATCCTACTGACATACGCTATCTTCGGACGGAGGCCGCGCTTGACCATTTCACAGATCAAAATGAGGATTTGGTGATTATCTCGCAGAACCTTGTAGAGTTCCGTGCTGTGGCAACACGACCTTTAGCAGTGAATGGCCTGGGCATGATACTTGCGGAGGTCGAGAATGAACTAAACCGTTTGGAACGAGTGTTTCGCCTTGTGCCGGATGCGCCCAATTTACATCAGCAATGGCGCAGGCTCTGCCGCGAAGCGGGCGTCTCCGGCAAGCAGGTTCACGACACACGCATTGCGGCGGCGTGTGCGGCGTCCGGCATTTCGACCATTCTCACCTGGAACCCGAGCGACTTTCGCCGCTTTCTGCCATTTGTGCCGGGGCTGACCGTGATGACACCAGACGAAGTTTTGCCTGCGCCAATTCACCAGCCCGGAACTTGACAATGCCGCCTGCTGTTGCTCATAATAGCAGTCCGAGATGAGCATTCGGCAGATTTTAGAAGTGGGGCAGTGACTTGACTGACGTGAACACAGAGAGCATAAACACAGAAGACATTTTTGACATTGCGATCATTGGCGGCGGGCCGGTGGGGCAGTACGCCGCTTACTATGCGGGCCTGCGGGGCATGAAGACAAAAGTAATTGACAGCCTGCCGCAGCTTGGTGGGCAGCTTTCGGCTCTGTACCCGGAAAAATATATCTTTGACGTGGCGGGCTACGCCAAAGTCTATGCGCGGGATTTGGTGGACAACCTCTCCGAGCAGATGATGCAGTATGAGCCGACATTGGCGCTGGACGAAAAAGTCAGCGTGCTGACCTCGGAAGACGGTCTGGTGACGATGACCACCGAGAAGGGGCGCATCCACTATGCCAAGTCCGCAGTCATCTCGGCAGGCGTCGGGGCATTCCTGCCGCGCAAAATCGCGCAGGCGGGTCTGGACGAACTCGAAGGGCGCGGCATCCACTACTTTGTCAACGACAAGTCGATTCTGGCGGGCAAGCGGCTGATGGTGGTCGGTGGCGGCGACAGCGCGTTTGACTGGACCTTGAACTTGTACCCCACGGCCAAAAGCATTGTGCAAATCCATCGCACAGACAAGTTCAAGGCCCACGAAGACACGATTGAAAAAGTGATGGCCCTGCCAATTGAGTTTTTGACCTACCATGAAGTCAAGCAGGTGCATGGCACGGAGCATGTCGAAGGAGTCACGATCTTTGACAGCCGCACCAAGGAAGAGAAGTATTACGAGTGCGATGAGCTGCTGTTTAACCTGGGCTTCCTGACCGATTTAGGCCCGATCAAAAACTGGGGCTTTGATATTGTCGGCAACTCCATCGGTGTCAACACGCGCATGGAAACCAACATTCCCGGCGTCTACGGCGCAGGCGACATCGTCACCTATGACGGCAAGCTAAAGCTGATTGCGACGGGCTTCGGCGAGGCCGCGATTGCCGTCAACCACGCCAAAGCGCATATTGACCCCACGGCCAAAGTCGGGCCGGGGCATTCGTCGGAAAGCGTGCCCAAAAAAGGCCACTAGAGCTGACGCACAAAAAATTAAAAACCGCTCCGGCTCAATTTGGGCCGGAGCGGTTTTTCGTGTTATAATCTACATAACACTCTCTGCTTCTGGAGGCTTTGATCATGCTCCGCAAGACTCGAACTGGCTTTACTTTGATTGAGCTGCTCGTCGTCATCGCCATTATCGCTATCCTCGCTGCTATCTTGTTTCCTGTCTTTCAGAACGTCCGCGAGAACGCCCGCCGTACTTCCTGTCAGTCCAACTTGAAGCAGCTCGGGCTGGCGTTCACACAATACGCGCAGGACAGCGATGAGCAGATGCCGATGGGCGTCTCGGCAGGGCGCGAAAATCTAGGGGGCGGCGACGGCTGGGCCGGGCGCATTTACCCATTCGTCCGCAGCACCGGCGTCTTTGCCTGTCCGGACGATGCGGTGGCCCCGGTTAAAAATGGCGCAGCGACCCTGTGGCCGATTTCGTTTGCCTACAACATGAACTTGTCCGGCAAAAGCAACTACGGCATTGCCGGGGCGCTGTCCAGGATGAACGCCCCGGCCAAAACCGTGATGCTGTGCGAGGTGACGGCGGCGCAGTATGCGGGAGACGCGCAGGCGGTCGCGGACCTGTCTACCCCGGATGAAGCGGGGGGGCAGGGCGCGGGCGCGGGAGGCTGCCTGACCGGGTCGCCGACCTCCGACGGCGAGCTGGCCGCCGTGTTCATGCCGCTCAGCTCAGTCGGCAACTCCTGCACGCTGCCGATGGCAACCGGGTTCATGGGCGGCAGCGCGGGCTTCCGGGCAGGCAATTTGAAGACGATCCCCAGCCTTGATGGCAACTACCTGAGTCCGTGGGGGCGGCACACCCAGGCGTCCAACTTTCTGTTCTGCGATGGCCATGTGAAGTGGCTGCGCGGCGCTCAGGTCTCCACCGGGCCAATTCAGAGAGCGGACCAAACGCCGACCGATGTGCAAGATGCCCACCTCGCGGTCCAGCCGGGCCGAGGCAATGCGGCGGGGACCGAGAGCAATGAAGCCTGGGCGGCGACGTTCAGCCCGATTTGATAAAGACGAGAGCGGGCGAGGGGTTTTCAACCCCTCACTAGGGGAAGCACCCTTCGGGTGGAAGAAAATGCTTCTGGCAACAAGTTCCTTCGTCCGAAGGACGCCTTACCTAGCGAGGGGGTTTCAACCCCTCATATTCTTCGGCTCGTATTTTTCGGCCTCCCTTACGGCCAAATCGGGTATACTAGCGGCAACAATTTTGATGGGAAGACCTTCTATGTTTTCGCGCCCCGCTTCATTGCGTTCCGTATCACTTGCGCTCTTGCTGCTCCCCCTGACCGTGGTGGCCCTCGCGGGCTGTTCGCGCCCGCAGCCGACCGTCGATCAGGTCGCGGGGCCGGGCACCCCGGCGGACTACCGGATTGGAATGTCCCCGGAAGGCGGGCCGAGCGAGGCTGCGACCGGCGCCGGTGCGGGCGGCTCTGCCGCCGCCGGGTATGAAAATGGCCGTGTCGGCAGCACCGTGGGAGGCCCGACCCTGCCGCCGCAGCCCGTAGGTATCACGTATAGCCGAATGTCGCCCGTTGGCAGCAGCGGCTCCGGCAATGGCGACCGGGGCAACCCCATCCCGCCGGATGTGTCGCTTGCCGCGCCGCCCGACCCTGGAACAGGAACGGCTCGGGTTGCCGCACCGCCAGTCTCCAACCCGACCGCTTCTGAGCAGCCAGCGGCTTCGCAGGCCGCCGCGATCAAGCCGGTCGTCCTGAAACCGCCAGCCGCGACCCCGCCGACTGTGAAGCCCGCCCCGGCTAAACCCGTTGCGCCCGCCCCCGCCCAATCTGTCACGATTATTCCGGGCGTGGCTGGCTCTTATACCTATAGTTACAGGACCAAAACCGCTAAACCTGTGACCCCTGCCCCCACTCGTTAGGAGAAACTCTTATGCCCTATGAAGGCCAGGCCGCCGTCCTCAATGAAGCCGGACGTGCGGTGGAAGTGGAAGACATTACAATTGACGATCCCGGCCCTGGCGAAGTGCTGATCAAACTCGCCGCTTCTGGCGTCTGCCACACGGATTTGACAGTTAAAAACCTAAATGGCAACGGCATGACGTTCCCCATTGTGCTGGGCCATGAAGGCGCGGGCTGTGTGGAAGCGGTCGGCGAAGGCGTCACCAACCTCAAAAAAGGCGATCCCGTGGTGCTGGCCTACCGTGCCCCCTGCGGCCAGTGCCCGGCCTGCCGTCGGGGCGACCCGCGCCACTGCTACGCCGCCCTGCGTCCGGGCCAGCGCCTCCGCCGCAAGCGCGACGGGGCCTTGTGTTCGCAGGTCCTGCGCTGCGGCACATTTGCCACCTACACCGTGGTTCACAGCGCGGCGGCGATTAAAATGCCCGCTGAAATGCCCCTCGACCGGGCCTGCCTGATCGCCTGCGGCGTGGTTACGGGCGTCGGCGCGGCGATGAACACGACCCCGGTGTTCGCCGGGTCCCGCGTCGCCGTCATTGGCTGCGGCGGCGTCGGCCTGTCCGTCATTCAGGGCGCGAAGCTTCAGCACGCCCGGCAGATCATCGCCGTGGATGTCAGCGAAAACAAGCTGGCCCAGGCCAAAGCCTTCGGCGCAACCCACACGGTCAACGCGAAAGAGTCTGACCCTGTGGCGCAGGTCCGGGCGCTCACCGAAGACGGCTGGGACGGCGGCGTGGAGTTCGCGTTTGAAGCCACGGGCATTCCGCTCTGCACGGAGCAGGCTATTAAAATGCTGTCCTACAACGGTACCGCCACGACTATCGGCTTCCCGGCGGCTGACGACGCCGTGACCCTCAATTTGGGCGATATGGCAACTGGCGTCTACTGGAACAAAGCGGGCCTGCGCGTCTGCCACTGCGGTGATGCCCTGCCGTCCCATGACTTCCCTCTGCTGGCGCAGCTTTATCTGAGCGGCGACTTGAAGCTCGACGAAATGGTGACCGAGCGCATTACTTTGAACGATGTCAACGAAGCCTTCGAAGCTATGCACGGCGGCGACGTCCTGCGAAGCGTGATTATGTTCTGAGACGCCTTCAAGCTAAAGGGGAACAAAGCTATGGAAGGCGAGTTGCTGCTAAATATTAGCCAAATTGTTCCACTGCTGGAAGGATTGCTTGGCAGACCTTCGCGCTGGAATGGGCAAGTGAGACTAGAGAACGGCCTGTTTTTTGCGGGTGCGGCTCGGTATGACGGCAGTATCAGTATCAGTGAAATCATTTTCGCTGATCAGGACTTACGCTGGCGAACATTAATTCACGAAGCTTTGCATACGTTCTCGCCACTGTATACGCCTCTGACATACCGAAGCCTCATCGGCTGGGAAGAAGGCGTTGTGGAGCAGATGCAACGTCTTCTTCGCCCGGCGGTGCTTCATGCGCTCCATATACAAGTCCTCGAGGAGAGCATGGATGCTGTTGAGTGGGTTCATCCGTACAACAAGTACATACTGGTCTTGGAGGACTTGCGGCAGCGAATTGGAGAAGAGCCGGATCGCTTCTACAGAACACTTTTGGCAGCGCCTTTGACTGATCGTGTTTTCCTCATGCAGCAAAGTGGCATATTGCTCAACATTCAGAATCGTGAGGCATACAAAGCTGCCTTACTTAAAGCAATTTGGGCGCTCAGTCGATAATCTGAGAAAGGACAACTAAGATGTCTAGAGAGCAAGTTATCAATCAAGTCTTATCCGCAAGGACTTTTCAAGAGTGCGAGCAAGCGAAGAGCATGATCATTGCCTGGATGCAGGAGCATCCCAGAGATTTTGGAATGCTGGACGCTGGGGAACAAGTCGAAATGATTTTGGATGGCTACCGCCACGAAAATCTTCACACCTTTGGCGGCTTGATAAAGTAAAGCACTCGCGGCACGCACGGCGGCGACGTTCTGCGAAGCGTGATTATGTTCTGACGCCCAGATAACGGTTGGAGTAACCCCGGAGGCTTTATGGAGACACCAGCCGTTGCATTAATTCGGGAGTTAATCTTGCTCACAAAACAGGGAGAGCTGCAATGGGCGAAATCTGTAGACGAGTACGATAAGTTTGATGCTCTCCTTCTGGACAAGGCATTTTATGTGGAGTTCATCTTTCTGGCAAGAACAGATGACGTTGGTTCAGATAGGACTGTTGCCCGCCTCAGTGCGTTCAGCCTCGTCTTTGATTATTGTATTGGGACAGAAGGCTTTGACCTCCTTTGCGAGATGCTATCAATTGGGGATGAACGCTGGACTGAGTTAAGAAAACATAGTCAAGAAAAACTCGAAGATGGTCTGCGCTTCCTGAAAAGTTTTAACAAAACTGCTTAATCGCTTGTAAAAGAAACTTGAGACGGTGCTTTGGCTTTAGAAATTGGTTTGTAACTATGCCGGAACTGCCGGAAGTGGAGACGCTGCGGCGCGGGCTGGAAAAGCACCTCACGGGGCGGGAATTTGGTTCGCCTCGTGTGCGCGTCCTAAAAATGCTGAAAGGAACTATCACCGATTCAGCGGTGTTTGAAGAAAGAATCACGGGCACAACAGTCAAATCTGTGGCGCGTCGTGGTAAGCACTTGATTATTAACCTCGATTCGGGGTACTATCTACTGCTACACCTGAATATGCGGGGACAATTGATTGTTGCCGAAAGCGATGTGCCGGAAGCAAAGTATCTGGCAGCGGCCTTTCCATTGGACAGCGGAACTGAGCTTCGCTTCCACGATATGTGGACCTGGGGCGAGATGCGGCTGGTATCCGCCGAAGAGCTGGCCGCACACCCGGCGCTGACTGCAATGGGGCCGGAGCCGCTGGATGAAGATTGGACGCCGGGGCAGCTTTCGGAGCGATTGAAGAGACGTCCGAAAACCGCCATCAAGGCCGCTTTGCTGGATCAGACCGTTTTGGCCGGAGTTGGCAACATTTATGCAGATGAGTCATTGTTCCGGTCGGGCATTAGCCCCCTGCGGCCTGCCGGGTCGCTGACTGAAGCCGAAGCGGATCGCCTGCACTCTGAAATCAAAGCCGTTTTGACCGAAGCCACCGAAGGCGGCGGGACAACGAGCGATAATTATGTGGATGCCGAAGGGCAGGTTGGGCGTTATACGCCGCGAGTGTATGACCGGGGTGGCAAACCCTGCGTCTCCTGCGCTGCACCGCTGACCCGCATTCGTGTGACAGGACGCGGGACCGTTTACTGCGAGACCTGCCAGCACTAACAAATTTTTTAACAAGTTTTTAAGACGAACGAACCAAACCTAATCAGGGACAATCGTGTCCCAATGCTGAGGAGCACTGCGAAATTATGCCGGCCGTACCCGAAGATGTTGTGACCAATGAGCTGACCACCGCCCCGGACGTGGAAACCACCGCGCCCGTGGCTGGGGCAACCCCCGCCGCCGCGCCCCCCGCGACGAACGGAGCCGCGCCTGCCGTCAGTCAGCCCGTGGCTGCCACGCCCCCCACGCCCAAACCTGCGCGTGAAGAGACAACCATGGACCAATCCGACTTCGAAAGCATGTTCAAAGAACTTGCCGAAGGCGATGTGGTTGTGGGAACCGTGGTCCATATCGACAAGGACGGCGTCCTCGTGGATGTCGGCAGCAAAAGTGAAGGCGTCATCCGCCTGAACGAGCTGTCCCGCGAGCCATTTGACCGGGTGGAAGATGTGGTGGCGGTCAATGACGATGTGAAGGTCGTTGTGATCGGGCGCACTGATGAAGGCCAGCTTCTGCTGTCCAAAAAACGGGCGGACTTCGAAAAAGCCTGGGACAAAGTCATTGATGCCATGAACGCAGGCACAATTATCCAGGCCATTGTCTCCGAGCGTGTTAAGGGCGGCCTTGTGGTCGACCTCGGCATTCGGGGTTTTGTGCCTGCGTCCCATGTCGGCTCGGGCGACTTCAAGCATCAGAACCTGGACAAGTATGTTGGCCAGAGCATCCCGCTGAAAGTCATTGAAGTGGACCGCGAGCGCCGCAAGGTGGTTCTTTCCAACCGCGAAGCGACCGAAGAAGAGCGGCGGCAGAAAAAAGACCAGACACTTGCTTCCCTTAAGGAAGGTGAAGTCCGCAAAGGCGTCGTCCGCCGCGTCACCGATTATGGCGCGTTTATCGACCTCGGCGGTATTGACGGCCTCCTGCACGTCTCGGAAATGTCCTGGTCGCGGATCAAACACCCCAGCGAAGTCCTGAAAAATGGACAAGAGCTGGATGTCATGATCCTGAAGCTGAAACTGGATCAGGGTCGGATTTCTCTTGGCCTGCGTCAGATCTTGCCGGATCCGTGGACTCAGCTTGGCGACAAATATAACGTTGGTGATCTGGTCAAAGTCGAAGTTTCTCGCCTAGTTCCCTTCGGCGCCTTTGTACAGCTCGAAGAGGGGATCGAGGCGATCATCCCGACCAGCGAGCTGGCCGAACGCCGCGTCGCCAAACCCTCGGATGCAGTCAATCCCGGCGACATTGTGGATGCCCGAATTATCGAGATGCGGCCTGAAGAGCGCAAAATGACTCTGTCCATCCGGCGCGTGGTCGAATCGGCGACGCCTCAGCCGTATGTGCCCGAGCCAGACTTTGGCGGCGGGCGTGATGCCAGTCGCGGCGGCCGGACCGGCCGCGACGCTGGCCGCGATGGACGCCCGACTGGCGAGCGCGAGATTGTCGGCGCTCCGGCGTCCCCGGTGCGGGAGCGGCCTCGCCGCGAGCGCAGCGGCGGCGGACGTGACCGCAACATGGGCGGCTACGGCAGCGATCAGGACGACGACTACAAGGAGTTCAAGAACTACCGGGCCAATCAGACCCAGGAAACGTTCGGAACCAGCTTGGCCGACGTCTTCGGACAGCTCGGGGCGGAGCTTGGCGTCAGCGATGCCGAGCCGGAAACCGAGACAACCGAGGGCGAGACCGCAAAAGAGTAATCTCAGCCGAAGGCCCCCGCTCGTGCGGGGGCTTTTCTTTTTGGAACCCCTATGCGCGTTCTTGGCATCACCGGCGGCATCGCCACCGGCAAAAGCACAGTCACTCAGACACTGGCCGAACTCGGTGCTCCCACGATGAGCGCCGACGCTGTGGCCCGCGACGTTCTGGCCCCCGACACAGCGGCCACGCGGCAAGTGCTGGCCGCATTCCCGTCCTGTGCCGACCCCGCCTCTGGTGATACGGTCAACCGCCGCGCCCTGAGCCTCCTGGTGTTCGCCGACCCGGATGCCCGCCTGCGCCTGCAATCGCTGACCCATCCTGCGATCCGTGCCGTGCTGCTGCCGCAGATCGCTGCCTGGCAGGCGGCGGGGGAGGGGACCGCCGCCGTCGAAATCCCTTTGCTCTACGAAGGCGGCTGGGAAACGTCCCTGAACGGCGTTGTGGTCGTTACCTGTGCCGAATCCACGCAGAGAAGCCGCCTGCGGGCGCGTCTCGGCATTGACGACGCTGAAGCGCGGCGTCAGATCGCCGCCCAGTGGCCCCTGCCAGAGAAAGCCGCCCGCGCCGACTTTGTCATCACCACCGATGGCACTCCCGAAGATACCCGCTGTCAGGTACAATCCCTCTGGAACCGCTTATGACTGAAACGAAACAAACTGGCTTCACGCTCTGGATGACCGGCCTTTCCGGCGCGGGCAAGTCCACCCTGACCGGCCATCTTGCCGGCTTGCTTCGTGAACGCGGCTGCCGTGTGGAGCTGCTCGACGGCGACGAGGTGCGAACGCACCTGTCCAAAGGCTTGAGCTTTTCTAAAGAGGACCGCGACATTAATGTCCGCCGCATTGGCTATGTCGCCCGCCTCCTCGCCCGCAACGGCGTTATCAGCCTGACGGCGGCCATTTCACCTTATCAGGAAGTCCGCGCTGAAGTCCGCGCCGAACACGCCCGCGAAAGTGTCCCCTTTGTGGAAGTTTACGCCCAGGCCAGCGTCGAAGCTCTCGCCGAGCGCGATGTCAAGGGCCTGTACAAAAAAGCTCTGGCCGGAGAAATTGCTCACTTCACCGGCATTACCGACCCTTATGAACCGCCAGCCAGTCCTGACATCACTGTTCACACGGACCGTGATACCGTGGAACAGTCACTGGCGCAGATTGTAGCTTATCTGGAAGAGAACGGGCTGATCAGTTCCCAGACGTAAAAAAGCGCCTCCTGTGCAATTGCATAGGAGGCGCTTTTTTGTGTCTAGCCCCTACCGGGCTCGAACCGGTGATCTCCTCTGTGAAAGAGAGGCGTCATAACCACTAGACCAAGGGGCCATCTGAGAGAGCGAGTTCCATCCACTTTTCCAGCTTTTGCCGTATACTCGTTTGATGAGCAACAAGGTGGCAGGTTCCGTAACGCTGAATGTTTGTCCTGCTGCCGGAACTTGCCCGGCTGAGAGCGACGGTTGTTTTGTAAAACTGGGCCGGGACCAAACCCGTGGTTTCCTGCCAGTAGGCTTCTGCTTCTGCCACATCTAGGTTCGGGTGCAAATGCACTGCACACCGGATTTGTGGTCTCGAAAGGCCAATTTTCAGAAAGAATTGCAAACCTTTTCGGATAACGCCAGTGTCACAATTTGCAAACCGAAGCGAATTTGGCTGAGTTTTGCTTCCCTCGCCAATATAGAGGGCCAAGCCAAACATAAACGCAGGTTCCAAAGACAGGACTGCGTACTCGGATTCGGCCTCTTGATGGTACTCTGCCCATCGGTCGTCTCTCCGAACCATCGCATTCCGAATGAACTTTTCACGTCCTGCCTCCTGCTTATTCAACAAAGCTGCAATCTGTTCGTCCGTCAGCGGAATATCGCGCAGCCACAGGCTCAGTGTGCTTTTGGAGACGCCGACTTCTTGCAGAATGTCGTTATAACTCCATCCCTGCACGCGAAGTTCCTGCGCCCGCTGCTTGTTTTCCCGCTGCATTGTCAGTTTCACCTTCCTGGTTTGCACAGCGGGAATACTATACCCAAAACGCCCGGCGCTTGTCAACAGTTTGACACGCGCCGGGCACAGGAAGTTTTTGCCAGCACAATTAGTGCAACGAGGCAGCCATCCGCATCTGCGCGGGCAGGACGCGGCGTGCCCCGGCGTAGTGGGACATATAGTAGCTGTCGCCCAGGCTGTCGGTGCGGACGCCCTTGTGGGCGTTGGCGGCATGGATAAATTTGCCCTCGCCGGCGTAGATGCCGACATGCGAGATGCCGCGCTTGTACGTGCCCTGAAAGAACACCAGGTCGCCGGGCTGAAGCTGGGCGCGGGAAATGGGGGCACCGTTGTAATACTGCTCGGTGGCCGTGCGGGGCAGTTCGACGCCGCCGCTGGCGCTGAGAATATAGCGCACAAAGCCGGAGCAGTCAAAGCCGGAGCGGGAGGTTCCGCCCATCACATAGCGTGTACCGCGAAAGGCGCTGGCGGCTTGAATGACATTGCCGCTGGCAAGGGCTTTATTCTGGGCCTGGACTTTGGCCTGACGGGCGTTGACGTTCGCCTGACGGGCCGCCGTATTTGCGGAAGAAGCCGGGGCGCGTCGATGGGAGCGCGAGTGGCTGCCGTGGGCCAGAGCCGCCGAAACAAAGAGGGGGGCGGCACACAGCAGCAGTGCCGGGGCGCGTAACACAGTCAAACGAAGCAAAAGCAAAATCCTTCCGGGTCATCTTTAGATCACCATCCTTGACATAGTTCAAGGCGGTGTGGGAAAGACTTTCGCAGAAGAGCGAAAAGAACATCTTTCAGTCGTGAAATCAGGCGAATTTTATTCGTGCAATTTTTCACAACCAGGGCATTCTAACACAGATACGCTTGTTTTGCAATGTTTTCCGCAAAAAAAGCTGGTATTTCTGCCGGGACTGAGAGCGATCAAGAGGGCGGAGGTCCGCCGACAAGGCGCGGGGTCGTCACCCAGGCGCGGTCTTTGAGGAGGTGCGCGACTTGAGCAACCAGCGTCACGGCCAGCTTCAAGGTCGTGTAGACCAGAGTGAACGCTCCGTAAATCCAGTACCAGGGTCCCAGTCCCCGGCGCGTGTGGGTGGGGGCGCAGGCGTAAGTCGCCAGCAGGACGAACGGGCCGCAGGTGAGGTTGAGCAGCCCGGCCCAGAAGAAGAACGGTGTGCCGAACCAGTGAATAGGCGTGTGCGTCAGCCACGAAGTCAGCACCAGTGGGAAGAACTGCATGGATAATGCTGGATAAATCTCACGCCAGGCCAGCAGGTAGAACCACAGCAGCTTTTGACCAACGCTAAAATGTGGCGAACGCAGGATAGGGACGGTGTACTTGAGTGACACTTCCAGCCAGCCCTGTGCCCACCGCTTGCGCTGCAGCAGCCAGTCCCGCAGGCGCAGGGGGGCCAGCTCATCGGAAATAATGTCCCGGTCGTGAACCAGCGTGCCGCCGTCCAGGAGTGCCCGGACGCTAACATCAATATCTTCGGTCAGCATCGCCGGATCCATGCCAAGCCGCGCCAGCGTCTCCCGCCGCCAGTAGCCATTGGAGCCGCCGAAAATCGCTGTGCCCGACAGCCGCGCCCGCCCGGTGTGGGCCACGGCGTAGATGGTGTCAAATTCCAGCGCGACGGTGCGTGTCAGGGCATTTTGCCCGTAGTTTTGAATGCGGCAGCGGCCCTGCACCATGTCCGCGCCCCGCGCCAGCGATGCCCACGCCCGGCGGAAGCAGTCGGCGGCGGGCAGGTGGTCGGCATCGTAAACCGCCACAATGTCCCCGGTCGCCGAACCGAGGGCGGCGTTGACGTTCTCCGCTTTGGAGCGGCTGCCCTCCACGCGCAGAGGCAGCAGGCGCGGGTCACGGGCGGCCAGTGCCCGAATCTCTTCTTCCACAGCCAGCGGCTGCGGCGTATTGTAGGCAAGTATTACTTGAAACTGCTCGGGGGGGACGTCCACATGGGTGAGCAGATGCATCAGCGTTGCCAAAATAATCTCCTGCTCATTGGGCAGATAGGCGGCGACAACGGCTGTGCAGGCGGGGAGGGGCGGGGAGTCGGCGGGGGGGGCGGGGCAGCGCCAGGCAGCCAGGGCCTCCCAGATCAGCAGAGCACTCGTCAGCGCATATACCGCCGTGACGACGATATGCAGGCCCTCCAGATAACCGGGGAACAGTCGGGTGAGCCACACATCCACGAAGGTTGGCAGCGCGACCAGTGCCACCAGCGCCACGGCGACGCTGCCCCAGGGCAAGGGGTGCGGTCTTCCGCCTGACCCCGCCGGGCGAGCCGCCCGGCGTCGTCGTCCCAATTCCATGTTCCGCATGAAGACCGCTTGCTGTCCTGTTTCTGGCAAAAAATATGGGAGGCTGGAACTTTGGCGGCCCGTGTGACGCTTTCAGCGACGGAAGAACGTTACCATGACCATTCGCAAAGGCACTGCTCGCAAAGGCACTGCTGCCCTGTTGTCCGCCAGTTTTGCTCTGCTCGCGCCCGGTGCTTTCGCCCAGACGGCGGCCCCGGCCCATCATCCCAACGTCGTTCAGCGCCACCCGACCGCCACCGGCGCGGCGGCGGGCGTCGCCACCCATTCCCTGCTGAAGCGCAGCGCAGCCAATAAGAAAGCCCACGGCCAGAAGCTGAACTTCGCCGAGAAGCACCCAACTATCACTGGCCTCGGCGTAGGTCTCGGCACGCGCCACGAGATCAAAGCGCATATGGCGCACTAAAGCCATCTGACATAGGCTCAAACGAAGCCGCCCGGCACTGTCTTAACAGACAACGCCGGGCGGCTTTTGTTTCGGAACCAGGACACTTTATGACAACACTTTGAGCGGGACCGTCCCGCGCTCTTCGCGGAAGGCAGGGAGCGGCTCCAGGCTGTCCCGCTTGCCGAGATTGGGGCCGCCATGCTCGCGGGCATAAAACGAGCAGTTGGCACAGGGGGAGGGGAACGGGCCGTCCGGCACAGGGCCTTTTTGAAACAACTGCCGGGCACGCTGCGACTCGGGGCTGTTGAACAGGCCCAGCACGCTGTCTTCCTGCAGGCTGCCGTATTCGCCGACGTTCTGGTAAATCAGGCAGCGGGCGACGCGGGCATTGGAATTGACGATCAGCGCCCGCCACAAAAAGTAGCAGGGCCAGGAATAGCAGGTCTGTCCGGGGTCAATCCGCCCATCCTGCCATTCGGCGGTGTCCGGCAGCCACTCTTTTTGCAGCCGCTCATCAAACTCCATGCCCCGGATGGGCGAAAACCGCAAAAAGACGCCCATGTCGTCGGCCATGCGCCGGGCGTCTTCCAGCTCGTCAATGTTGTACCGGTTGACTAAAAACTGCCACTCAATTTCCATCGGGCGGCGCTGCCGGCGGCGCTCCTCGGCAAAGAGCCGCATATTTGCCAGTGCCCGCTCCACCTGTCCGCCGACCCGGTACTTGCCGTAGCTTTCCTGCCGGATGCCGTCCACCGCACAGACCAGATAATCCAGCCCGGAGCCGACCACTTCCTCGGCCATTTTTGGCGTCAGCACCGTGCAGTTGGTGCTCATCAGGGTAAAGATGCGCTTTTTTCTGGCCTTCTCGATAATCTGCTGCGTGCGCGGCCAGTCCAGCAGCGGCTCGCCCTGTCCAAAAATCTGGCACTGATACAGGTAGTCGCCGACTTCGTCGAAAATCTTGTCTACAATGTCCAGCGGCAGCCGCCCGGCTTCCGCGTCCGGGCGTGCTTCGGGAAAAATCTGACGGTCGCAGAGCGGACAGTCCAGATTGCAGTAGTAGAGAGGCTCAATGTTGAGCAGATAAGGGGCAGAGCGGACATTCGTGTGCCGGTGCCGATACGCCCACTCAGTCCGCAAAGCGTTCAGCAGCTTGCGCGGCGTTCCATACTTCAGGGTCGAGCGTCCATAGACTCGCCACAGCCGCCCATAATTCTTATAATTCCACAAACATCGCCGCCTTCTAAGCTGCTCACTACCCTGGTATTAATGCAGATCCAGTATTCTTGCCTGCATAATCCATGCCAAAATAGCTTGTTTGTTTATATTCTGTTAATCTGCCATCGAAACGCCAATCTTGCGCTGCACATCATCCAGGGTCGTCAGACCGCTGCGAACTTTGTCCAGCCCATCGCCAATCATTGGGATCATGCCGCCCTTAATCGCCGCTTCCCGCAAAACCTGGGTTTCCGCCGCTTCCATCGTCAAGCGGTGAATCTGCGTGCTGGCCGTCAGCACTTCATGGACCGCGACCCGGCCCCGCGTCCCGTTGCCCTCGCACTTGGGGCAGCCAGGCGCGTTCCACAGCATCAAACCGGGGGTGGGAACGCCGCCCAGAGCGCGGTACAGGGCCAGCGTGTCTTCGTCGGGAAAGACTTCCTCTTTGCAGTGCGGGCACAGGCGGCGCACGAGCCGCTGCGCGACCACGCCAATCACCGTGGAGGCGATCAAAAACGGTGCGACGCCCATATCAATCAGGCGGCTGACGGCCCCCGCCGCCTCGTTGCAGTGCAGGGTGGACAGCACAAGGTGCCCCGTCAGCGCGGCCCGGAAGGCAATCTCAGCGGTCTCGGCATCGCGGATTTCGCCGACCAGCACCACATCCGGGTCCTGCCGCAGAATGGCCCGGAGCTGCCGGGCGAATGTCAGCCCCGCCCGCTCGTTGACATTGGACTGGCTGATGCCTTCCAGCTCATACTCGACGGGGTCCTCGCACGTAATGATATTCGTCGTCGGCGACTTCAAGGCGTTCAGCGCGGCATACAGGGTCGTGGTCTTGCCGGACCCCGTCGGCCCCGTGACCAGAATGATACCGTGCGGCTTGCGGATGAGAGAGTTAAAGTTCAGAAGGTTGTGCGCCGAAAAGCCCAGATCGCCCAGGCTCATGGCCGCCGTGCTGCGGTCCAGAATACGCATGACCACGCGCTCGCCGTACTGCGTGGGCAGGGTAGAGACGCGCATGTCGATATTCTTGCCTTCCACCCGCATCGAAATCCGGCCATCGAGCGGCAGGCGGCGCTCGGCGATGTCCATTTCGCCTAAAATCTTGATGCGCGACACCGTCGCCGCCAGCAAGTTGCGCGGCACGGTTTTAATCGTTTGAAGCTGTCCATCCACCCGGTAGCGGATCAGAAAGTCTTTTTTGCGCGGCTCAATATGGATGTCCGAGGTGCGCCGCCGGACAGCCTCGGAAAACAGAGTGTTGACAAAGCGGATGACGGGAGCCTGCTCCCCCTGCTTGAGCGGGTCGCTGAGGTCCAGGTCCTCCTCATCGGGCACGGCCAAATCCAGCGAGTCCAGCGAGGCCAGCTCAATGGTCTCGGACATCGCTTCGGAGTGGGCATCATTGCGCGAGTTCTGGTAGGCCCGGTCCAGTGCGGCCCGCAGCCCGCTTTCCGAGGACAGCAGCGGCTCCACCCGGCGGCGCGTCTCCCGCTGAATCAGGTCAATAGCCTCAACATCCCAGGGGTCCACCATTGCCAGCGTGATCCGCCCCGGCCCGCTGCCTGTGCCGTCTTCCATCGACAGTGGCAGCAGCAGGTAACGCTGTGCGGTTTCGGCGGGAACCAGATCAATGGTAAACGGGTCCGGCACCGTGCGGGTCAGGTCGGCGTAGCCGACTTCCATCTGCACGGCCCGCGCCTCGGTGACCTGCTCCTCCGTTGCCCAGCCATTCTCCATCAGAGTCGCGCCAATACGCCGCCCGGTAGAGGTCTGGGTTTCCAGCGCCTCATGGAGCTGCTCCGGCGTGATGGCGCCCTGCTGGACAAGAATGTCTCCCAGACGGGGCATAGCAAGTGTTAGTGGATTAAGTGTCTGCATGAATGTCTTGCTGCGGTCTCTTACAGGGCTGTTCGCTCGGCATGAACGGCGAGCGTGCCGCGCCCGTCTGTTGTTACTGTGATCGCTCCCTGGGGGTCCGTCTGCCACAGAGCCGCGCCAGCGGCCCGCAGGCGGCGCAGCAGTGTCGGCGGCGGTCCGCCGTCCGTGTGTCCGGTCAGCACCGAAACCGTTGGCGTGGCCCGCCGCAGCATCTCGGCGGACGGTGGCCCGTCGGCCCCCGCCGCCGTTTGCAGCACCAGATCGGTGCAGGCCCCGCTGCATTCAATTCGGGAGGCGGCCTGGCTGATCAGCGCGGTTTCCGCCACGGCGCTGGCTGTGCCCTCAAACACAAATGCGGTGCTGCCGTAGTTGACCCGGCAAATCACGGGATCGCGCCGGGAGGCCGCGCCGACACCGGGCGGCCAGACGGCGGACGCGGACATCCGCTCGCCAATCTGGATCACATCCCCGCCGCTCGCGGTCTGCGACAGAATGCGGGGCCGGTGACGGCGAATGGCTTCCAGCGCCGCCCGCCGGGCATCGCCCGTTTCAGGAATGGCGTTGTCCCAGATGCGCGACACGTCCAGGCCGCTGCCCAGCAGAGCGGGAACGCCGCCGAGACTGCCGGGGGCGGGCGAAGTCAAAATCAGCAGATCAATCCGGCCCACGCCGCGTGCTTTCAGCGCCGCTGTCAGGGCTTCCCCCGTTTCAGCCCCGCCGGTGTCTATGAGAATGGCCTGCCCTTCCGGCGAGCGCACCAGAGCGCAGTTGCCTGTGCCGACATTGAAATAGGTAACGACCAGGCCCCGTGCGGGCCGGTGCGGATGCCCCCGCCGCCAGGCGATGCCGAGCAGAACGCCAGTGAGCGTCAGGGCAATCAGCAGCAGCGAGGTGCTGATACGCCACAGCACAACCCGGTTCATAGGCAGCCTCCGCGTGTGGCTGTCTGGTCTGTAATAAGTATCGGCATTTTTCGCAGGTTTTGCAGGGGCATAGCCGTATTATACCGGACTAGGGCATCTTGCGGCGGCCATGCGTGCGATAAACAAAGGCCAGCACCTGGGCGACGGCTTCAAAGAGATCGGCGGGGATTTCTCGTCCGATTTCGACCTCGGCAAAGAGGGTGCGGGCGAGTGGCTTGTTTTCGACCAGCGGCACTTTGTTCTCACGGGCGATTTCGCGGATGCGGGCGGCGATTTCATCGGCCCCTTTAGCAACGACTTTCGGAGCAGACACGCCGCCTTCGTACTTCAGAGCCACGGCGAAGTGGGTGGGGTTAGTGATCACGACATCGGCTTTGGGGACGTCCTGCATCATGCGGCGCTTGGACATCTCGCGCTGCATGCGCCGGATACGCGCTTTGACCTGTGGGTCGCCGTCGGACTGCTTGTGTTCCTGCTTGATCTCCGAAAAGCTCATTTTGAGCGACTTTTCCATCTCGTACTTCTGGTAGGCGAAGTCTGCGACGGCTAAGATAAGCAGCGTGACACTGACGCGCAGGCCGAGGGTCCAGATGAGGCCGCCGACCACGGACAGCATCACGGGCAGCGGCTCGCGGGCGGTCCGCATCAGCTCGCCCGACTCAATGGCCCCGCGCAGGGTACTGTAACAGATGCCGCCGACAAGGCCCATTTTAAGCAGCCCTTTCAGGGCTTCCACGACCCCGCGCATCCCAACCAGACGCTTGATGCCTTCGGCGGGGTTTAATCGGTTCCATTTAGGCGACAGGGCCTCGGGAGTGACCGCAAAGCCCACCTGCCCGATGCCCGCCGCCAGGCTGAACACCACGGCCAGCCCGGCCACTGGCAGGAGGATTTTGGCTCCCCATCCCAGACCCCGCATCTGCCACTGCGCCACGGTGGCAAACGTGAAGTTTGAGTCGTGGGGATTAAATGTCAGCGCAGACTGCAAATCCCGCAGCAGGCTCATTCCCCCCTCGCCCGGCAGGGTGGCGTGCAGGGCCATGACGACGGCCAGCAGAGTCAGCGCCGCGCCGAACTCCGGGGAGCGGGCGACCTGTCCTTTTTTGCGTGCCTCTGCCCGCCGCTTGGGCGTCGCGGGAAATGATTTGTCTTCGCCTTCAGCCATAAGTCTATTTTCGCATTCCCCGAAGCAGGGTGGAGACCACATCGGGCGAGCCGAGCGTCAGGTGCGAGACAATCGCGGTCAGGAGCGGCAGGACGGCCAGCACGACGACGAAGCCGACCAGCACCTTGACCGGCATCCCAACGTAAAAGACCTGCATCGACGGCATGGTTTTGTTCAGGAACGCGAACGCGATGTCCGTCACCAGAAGCACCGCGCCCGCCGGGGCGGCGATTTGCAGACCCATCACCAGCGCCTGAAAGGTCACATCAGTGAACGACTGCGACAGCCTCGCCAGCGACAGATGCCCTACCGGCAGGGTCACAAACGACCGCTCCAGGGCGGCCAGCAGGAGCCAGTGGCCGTTGGCGACCAGATACAGCACGAGCGCATAGCGATACTGAAGATTGGCAATTGGCGAAACGGTCTCGTTGAACTGCGGATTGAACGTGGACGCCTGCGTGAAGCCCATCTGGTAGTCCGTCAGGCTGCCGCCAATCCGCACGGCCACAAACAGCAGGGTCACGACGAGGCCAATCATCAGACCGACCACGGCCTGCCCCAGCAGAACGCTCGCCATGCCGTAGACCGTCGTAGGGGCAATGGCCCCCAGCGTCCCTTTGACCAGCGGCAGCAGCACCAGCGACAGCAGCCCGGCCAGCCCGGCTTTGACCTGATTGGGGATTTCGCGGCTGCCAAAGACGGGCGCGGTCACCAGCAGGCTGGAAACGCGCACAAAGACCTGCAAGAAGGCCCAGAAGGAGTCAGCGGAGAATGCAGCAAGGTCAGGCATATGAGGCGATGGGGCAACGGAACATGGGGCTGGACCCCCGTGCTTGGAAGAGCAATTTTCCCGCCTGCGCGGGCATCAGACAGCCGACTGTCAGTGTTCTTAATCCTTCGCCCGCGCAGGCGGCCTCTCAATGAATGACCGACGGCAGGCTCGCCAGCAGGCCCACTGTGAAGCCGACAATCGTGTGCAGCATCCAGGGTCCCATGACGACCAGCGCCAGTACGAGCACCACGATTTTTGGGACAAACGTAAGTGTCTGTTCCTGGATTTGCGTGACGGCCTGAAACAGGCTGACCACGACGCCAACGGCCAGCGACAGCAGCAGAATCGGCATGGACATTTGCAGGGCAATCAAAATGGCGTGCCGCGTCAGGTCCATCGCTTCGAGTTCGTGCATCAGTGTCTCCCAGAGGTCCCTGTCAAGGCGTTCTGAGGCACTTATACCATACTTTTACCGGGATGTTCGATGGGAAGTTTAGGCAGGCACGCACAAAGAAAGGGCCGGGAGTTTCCTCCCGGCCCTTTCTTGTTGGGTACGCTGGTGCTTAGTAGCGGTCGCGGCCACCGCCACCGCCGCCGTAGCTGCCACCACCGCCGCCGCCGTAGCTGCCGCCACCGCCGCCGCCGCCATAACCACCGCCACCGCCACGGCTGCCGCCGCCACCGCCGCCTTCGCGGGGCTTGGACTCATTGACGTTCAGGGCGCGGCCATCCACGGTGCGGCCATTGATCGCGGAGATCGCGGCCTGGGCTTCGCCCTCGGTCGCCATCTCGACAAAGCCGAAGCCGCGAGCCTGGCCGGTGTAACGGTCCGTCACGACCTGGGCGCTGGTGACGTTGCCGGCCTCGGAGAAGAGATCATGGAGCTGCTGGTCGGTCGTCTGATAGCTCAGGTTGCCGACATAAAGTTTGGTTGCCATAAGAGAAATGGCTCCTTTCAAGTGAGCCTCCGGTCGCAACGAAAGGCGCGGGCGAGCGAGTATCGGATGCGCGACGGAGTGAACGCCGAGAGGGCCGAGGACAGCGCGGGCAGAGGCACGAAACGATGCTGCGAAGGAGATAAAACGGCTTACTGCCGTCTTCTTGGACATTATACCCGGTTTGTTCGCGTTTCAAGCCCCCGCGCTAATAATCCCGGTCATTTTTTCAAAATGGTTCCGTCAGCGGGTATACTTAAGAGTGCGGCGCACTTCTCCCTCACTCTGCCGCGCCGCCAGAAAGAAGCCATTTATGAGCGCCCGCCCTATTCATCAGCTCACCAGCGGCCCGATTGAGGGCACGTTTGATGCCGCTGTCGCCGCCATTCAGAATTACGGCTTTCCGCAGTCTTTGTTCGAAGTGGAACGGCTTGATGCTCCCGCCGACGGCTCCTCGGAACCCGGCTTGATTGTGGTGCTGCGTCCCGGCACACGCGCCGACAGCTACGGTCTGTTGAAGCCCGGCGATAAGGTCCACTGTACCGGTCTGCGCCCCGCCGCAGGCGGCAAGCCCGCCCTGTGCCGCATCCGCCGCATGGCTGATGGTGTCGGACGGCACAATATGACCGAGTTCAAGAAATAAGACATAAAAGAAGAGGGCGCGATAAATCGCGCCCTCTTCTTTTATGTCTTAACCCCGCCTGTATGTCGCCACCTGCGTGGGCGTCTCCCACACGGACACATAGCTCAAAGCCGCCCGGTCAAACTTGGTTTCTTCCAGCGCGTGGTAAATATGCGCGGCGATATTCTCTGCCGACGGCGACAGGTCATGGAAGGCAGGCAGGTCGTTCAGGTAGGTATGGTCCAGCGTTTCCAGCACCCCATAAAAGGCCCGCTTGATGTCGGTGAAGTCCACCAGCATCCCGAAGCGGTCCAGCTCCGTGCCAGTGTAAGCCACTTCGATGCGGTAGTTATGGCCGTGCATATTCTCACAGGGGCCATTGTAGTCAAACAGCCGGTGCGCGGCGGCGATAGTTTTCTCAACTTTTACTTCAAACATATCTCTTATCTCATAAATCTCTCAGGTAGTGGTTACGGTCGTCAACAAGAATCTGCTGGGCCGTCAGCGGTTCATCAGAGAGAGCGAACGCGGCGACAATGATCACATCGCCCTGCCGGATGCGGTGCGCGGCAGGACCGTTCATGCAGACGACGCCGGAGCCGGGTTCACCGGCAATCACATAAGTCTCCAGCCGCTCGCCGTTGGTGACGTTCCAGACATGAACCAGCTCACCGGGCCATAAATCCACCCGCTCCAACAGCTCCGAGTCCAGCGTGATCGAGCCGACATAGTTTACGTCGGCTTCGGTCACGGTGGCCCGGTGGATTTTGCTTTTCAGCATCTGACGCAGTCGCATACTGGGTTAGCGTCCTCGCGTCTTGCCGACCGACAGCGACGGTGCGGGCTTGGCCGTCCGGGCACCGGACCGGGCGGGGGATTTAACAGCCGTCCGGCGTGCCGCCGAGGACGCACGCGGCGTGTGCGGCAGATCGGGGACCGGATCAAGACGGTTCTCCAGAATGCGCCGCCGCATAGAGACCAGCCCGCCCAGAACCAGCAGCAGGGTGCCGATCCAGACTAAATTGATCATCGGGCGCGTGGAGGCTTCCACCTCAAAGGCCAGTTTCGGCGGGCCGCTGTCCTGACGCAGATTAAGCGAGACGCCTTCGTTCTTCGCGCCCACGCCGGGGTTTGCTTTGTCAGAGCTGCCCGCGTTCATGCCCGCAAACGAAATCAGCGTGTTGCCCGCCAGCTTGATCTCCGGCGATTTGGAGTTTGAGCCGTCGCGGTACTGGATGTACTGCGGCGTCACTTCCGTGGTCTTGCCCTCGTAGGTCACGCGCAGAACAGCGGACACGGGAAACACAGCCGGCATCTGGCCGGTCTGCTGGACAATTTTGCCCATCGGGTTGATGAACCGCTGGAACTCCACAGTGTAGGTCTTCTCGTCTGCGGGGGTCTTGCCGACGACCTTCACCGTTTTAACATCGCCGAGCTTCAGCACCGGCTTGGAAATCGCCGTGCTGTAGAATTCGGCCAGCCCCGTGCCATTATTCATGTTCAGATACAGGTCACTAGGGCCGGTATGCAGAATGGTCGGGTGCGCGAAGACCTGCTTCTGCCCGCCTTCCACGGCGCGAACGGCAAACGGCATCTGGGCCTGGAACTTGTGCCTCCCATCGGTGGACGCCACATCCAGTAGCAGCGCATTGTCGTGGTCTTTTTCCGGGTCGCCGGACATCCCCCGGAAGACCATCGTGTAGGCCCCGTCCAGCACCGCCGCCGGGGTGTTCTGCACCAGCATCGTGCCAGGGTCCTTGCGAACAAAGGTCACCAGGCAGGCGATGCCGACCAGCATCACGGCGGCGCCGAGATGCGACAGCGTGCCGCCGAGCGTCCAGACAGGGCGTACCGCGTGATGCGCCTCCTCGCGGGGGCGGCGCAGGCGGGTCAGCAGAGCGAGGTTGGCAAAAATGGCGAACATGGACGCCGTGAAGAGCAAAAGCTGCGGGATAAGCATGGCAGGCTTCAGCGGCGTGCCCAGATACTTGCTGGCCGCCACAAAGCCCAGCGCGGCGACCACGGCCAGCGCGTAGCTCCAGACCAGCTTCATGCTGTTCGGCCCGCCCCGGCCCCGCCAGGCCAGATGCGGCCCGAGGCCCATGCCGAGGGCCAGCAGGACGGCTATGGGGAACAGCGCCCGGTTGTGATAGTCTTCCCGCACCGTCGCTGTGTAGCTGGCAATCCCGACTTTCACCAGCAGGCTCGTGAAAAGCGGCGCGGACAGGCCCACGGCGGCGATGAAGCCGCACAGGGTCAGCACGACAATCGCCATCGTGAAGCCGAACTCACGGCTGGTGATCTCTTCGGTAGTTTCTTCGCTCTTGGGCAAAGCTTTGTAGCGCCACAGCAGGGAGGCGACCGAAATAAACACGGACACCAGCAGAACGCCCAGCAGAACGCTGTTGGCGATGCCACCGAGCGTGGAAAACGAATGGACGCTGAACTTGTCCAGAACGCCGGTGCGCGTTAAAAACGTCTCATAGAGCGCCCCGGAGAACGGCAGCAGGGCCAGCACCAGCGTGGGCTTCAGGAACTTGCCCCGGACGCGCTGTATCTGCGCGGCGTGCAGGAAGCCGAGCAGTCCCATCCACGGCACGAACGGGCCGTTTTCGACGGGGTCCCAAGCCCAGAAGCCGCCCCAGCCGAGCATTTCATAGGCCCAGTACCCGCCCATCATCATGGCGAGGCCGAGTGTAGCGAAGCCGAACAGGCCCCACGGCAGCGCCCGCCGCAGCCAGCCGTCCCACTCCCGCCAGCACAGCGCGGCCAGGGCGAACGAAAACGGCACGGCCAGCGCGGCAAAGCCCAGAAACAGGGTCGGCGGATGGATCACCATCCAGTAGTTCTCTAAATTCGGGTTCAGCCCCAGCCCTTCGGTGGGCATGACGGGAATGCCCCACTGGTCCATTGTCGGCAGGAACGGGTTCTTGATGGTCAGCATCCCGACCAAGAAGAACAGCACGCCGCTGTAAAATGGCATCACGCGCCGCTCGGCAGCCCCGGAGGTCCATGCCAGGACCAGCCCCAGCACGGCAATCCAAAAGCCCCACAGGAGGAACGAGCCTTCCTGCCCGGCCCAGAACGAGGGGAAATAGTAGAGCGGCGACATCGCCCGTGCCGAGTGGTCGTAGACATACTGAATGTCAAAGCGGTGGGTCAGCAGCAGGGTCCCGAGCGCCGCTGCCGTGCCGAAGGTGGAGAGCGCGGCCAGCGCAAAACCCGCCCGGCCCAGCCGCGCCGCGCCGCTGCCCTGCCCCGGCGTGTCGCGCCGGGCGGCGGCGACAAGGTAGGCGACCGTGGAAACAAGCAGCGCAGCGAGGGTGGTCCAGATGCAGGCGACGCCGAGAGTGGGGATGAGGCCGAAGTTTGGCATGGTGTTTTTCTAAGAGAAGGGCAGACCCCTCCCGCTCGTTCCTCGCTCCCTCCCCTGTTAGAGGAGGGCACAGAGAAGAGCCGAAGAAGAACCCTCGCGCCTTCCAGAGGCTTAATTCTAACCCTCCCCTAACAGGGGAGGGAGCGAGGAACGAGCGGGAGGGGTCCTACCCCCCGTAAGACCGCTGCGTCGTCTGACCCTGATACTTAGACGGGCACTTGACCAGCAGCGTTTCGGCGGCGAAGACGCGGCGGGCAGGGTCGTAGGTCCCCTGCGCGTTGATGGCTGTCGCTTTGGTCATCGCGGAGTCCAGATCTTCAGGCTTGGGGCCGGAGTAGACGACCGGCATCGTGTCGCCCGCCTCGTCTTTGAGCGTAAAGCGCAGAACGTGGGCCGTGCTGTCATAGTTCATCGTGCCGGGCAAGGGAGCGCCCATAATCTGCACGCCGGAGTCGGTGGCTTTCACCGCGTCCTTGAACGGCACAGCATTGATGAGGTTGTTCTTGAACGCCAGGCCGCTGAAGGCCAGAGCGCCGACAATCACGGACAGACCGAGAACGGCCCCTTTGTTTTTAATCATAACTCTTCGCCTTCGTCTAAACGCCGCATCTCTTCTTTTAAACGCTTTACTTTGCCGTCAAGGTTCCACAAATAGGCCCAGACGCAAATCCAGACAATCAAGGGGACCAGCATCAGCGGCAGCAACGTCTGCATCTCAGTCGGCATCGTCAGCGCCTCGCTTCCACGACGGTCGGCACGGCGGGTGCGGCGGCGCGGCGGCGGGCGCGGGCGTCGAGGCGCAGGCCAATCTCGCCGAGGGCGACGTGCAGCCGGAACGCCCACCAGTAAACGAGGCTCAGGCCCAGAACGCCGCTCCACAGGACGATCTTGTAGGCCGGGTCCAGACCGTCGCGGGTGTTGATGACATCCTTCGGGTGCAAGGTCTGGTCCGTCGAGTTCGGCAGGATATAGGTCAAAAACGGCACAGCCAGCACGCCGAACAGGGCATACGCGGCGCTGACGGCGGCTCGCTTGCGGGCATCGCCGAACGCGGCCCGGAGGGCGAAGTAGGCGGTGTAGACCAGAAGCATCATAAAGATGGCCGTCTCACGCGGGTCCCAATTCCAGTACCCGCCCCACTGCGACTTGGCGAACATCGAGCCAGTGATGGTGGTGAGAAAGCAAAACAAGAGCGCCAGGCCAAACGACACCGAGGACTTCACATCGTCGGTAAGAGTTCGTTTTCGCAAATACGCAATCGCATACCAGCCCGCGACCACCGAAGCGAGGTCGGCGACGATGGCGCAGGGCACATGAAAAACCACAATCCGCGCCAGCGCGGGTTTCAGAAACGCCTCCGCCGGGGGCAGCCAAAGGAAGCCCCCGACGGTGGTGGCACACAGCAGCAGCAATAACGCCACTTTGCCAATTTTAGGCCCAATTTTAGAAATGTTAATCATGCCAGATATACTCAAACAACAAGAATGACGCCGTCGTCATCACCACCCCGTACACCGTCAGCAGCCCGAGCGCCCCGCGTGCGCGTTCGTAATGGCTGGCAACATCGTCAAAGGCCCCCACAGTGGCCTGCACGGCGATCAAGAGCAGGGGCATCAGCACCGGAAACGCGACAATAAAGAACAGGGCGCTTTTGCCGCCGCCCGCCTGTGCAATGAGTGCAGCCACGAAAGTCGCGGCTCCCGACAGGCCGAGGCCGCCCAGTAAAAGAACACCAAGCAGCAGGCCAAAGTTCACGGTTTGCAGGGGCAGAACGATTAAAAACAGCGGTACGGTCACCGCTTCCACGGCCAGCACCAGCGCCGTGTTGAACAGCCACTTTCCGGCGTACACCGCCGTCGGCGGGGCGGACAGCCGCAGGAGCGGCGCAGTCCCAGCTTCTTCCTCGCGCACAAACACGCGGGCCAGCCCCGAGAGTGCGGCAAACAGCAGAACAATCCACAGCAGCGCGGCCTTGACCTCGGATTTGACGGTCACGGAACTCAGCGCCGCCGACACGGCCACCAGCGTGGTGACCGCGAACAGCAGCACGGCCCCAAGCGCATAGCGGGTGCGTGTTTCCACCTGCACGTCTTTCTGGAAGACCGCCCAGGCACAGCCGATCCAGTGGTTGTAGATACGAGAATTAGGCCCCAATAGTCACGGCCCAATCATCAGCCGCAGGTCGCCCCAGCGGTCGGCCTCAGCGGCATCGTTCGTGGCAATCACGGCCAGCCCGCCCCGCGCCCGGTGCGCGGCAATCAGCGCGTCGGCACTCGCCCGGCCCGAGGCGTCTAATGTCGCCGTCGGTTCGTCCCACAGCAGCAGGGGCGGCTCGCCCAGCAGCGATGCCGCCAGCTTCAGCCGCTGCCGCATTCCCGACGAGTAGGCCGACACCAGATCGCTGCCGCGCTTCGGCGGCAGGCCCACCGACCGCAGCAGGCTGTCAGCGCCCGCCGGGACGCCGCGCAGGCGGGCCAGAAACTCCAGGTTCTCGCGCCCGGTCAGTTCGCCGTACAGGTGAACGTCGGGAGCGGCGTAGCCGAACTGCCCCGCAAAGTCCACGCGGCCCGTCTCAGGCCGGGTCAGCCCGGCGATGATTTTTAAAAGCGTGCTTTTGCCCGCGCCGTTCGCCCCCGTGACCACGAGGCACTGCCCCGGCACGACTTCGGCGGTCAGGTCCGAAAACAGCACCCGCGGCCCGTAAGCCATTCCGAGACCATGCAAACGCAGGGGAATCATTGTACGATTAAGTATACCCGGCGGGCGGCGGCGGGCGCAAGGGAGGACCGCCCAAACAGCCCGGCATAAATACCGACAAAAATACCGGCCAATTGTGTGTTATAATGAGAGCAATGGAACTTATACTTTTTATTGACGGCGCCTGTAAAGGCAACCCCGGTGCGGCGGGGATCGGCGTTCTGCTGATGGATGCCGACGGCAAGACGGTGGCGGAGATCGGCGAGGGCATCGGGCGGACCACCAACAATGTCGCGGAGTACAAGGCGCTGATTCGCGGGCTGGAAGAAGCAAAATCACGCGGCGCGGCGCGGCTGACGGTCCATACGGACAGCCAGCTTATGGCCCGGCAGATGGAAGGCCGCTACAAAATCAATGCACCGCACCTGAGAGCTTTGCAGCAGGAAGCCGCCGCCCTGTGCCGCCTGTTCCCCGGCGGCGTGACGCTGACCCATATCCTGCGCGAAGGCAATGCCCGCGCCGATGAGCTTGCCAATCAAGGCGCTCGCCTCGCCGGGGCGGCCTAATTGTTCTTATTTTCGTAGTTAAGGCTTATATTTTATGGTCTGTCCCTATTGCAGTCACAAAAATCCCTCTTCGACCCTTGTGTGTCACCAGTGCGGTATCCTGCTGCACCTGGGCAAAGCCACGCGCCATGCCCCTGTGTCCGGCGGCGGCCTGTCGTTTGTGCGGGGTTTCCTGCCCGGCCACAAGCTCAAAAGCCGCCATGCGGCCCTGCACTCTCGGGTGGACAGCATGGCCGCGAAAATGCAGGAAAAGGCCGAATCTGCCCTGGAAGACCCCGCACTGGCCCCCACCGCCCGCCTGCATCTGGCCGAGCTGTTTTTGCTGAACGGCGAAATCGAAAAAAGTGTTCACTGGTTCCAGCAGGCCCGGACGCTGGGGGGCGGCAGCGCGGAGTTCTGCAACAACGCCGCCATTGCGCTGGCCCGGCGCGGCACGCTTCCGCAGGCCGCCGAAATGTTCGAGACGGCGGCCCGGCACGGCATGGACAACGCTGCGCCCGGCGCAAACCTCGCCCGCGTCTTCACCGAGGCCGGGATTGAGCCGGACCCGGCGGCGGCGGAAGTCGCCATCAGCCACATTCAGCGGGCACTGCGGCTGGAGCCGAAGAACCCGACCCTCTACAACCGCCTGGGTCTGGTTCTCTGCCGCGAGCGGCGCTACGAGGAAGCCATCGTGCAGTTTCGGCAGGCTCTGGCAATGGCGGGCGGCCATGCCATCGTCTGCGCGGATGCCCAGAACAACATCGGGTATGCCCTGTGCCTGTGCGGGGACCTGCCGGAAGCCACGGCGGCGTTTGATGCCGCCGTCACCCTGGACCCGGCCCATGCCCATGCCCTCGTCAATGCCGCGCTGGCCCGGCTGCTGACCGCGCCGCCGACACTCGCCGACCTGGAAAAGCTGGGCCGGGCCGCCCGCATGGAACCCGCCGGAGCCGCTGTCCGCGCCGATTATGGCTACGCCCTGTGTCAGTTCGGCGCGGCCAACGACGGCATTTTAGAGATGAAAGAGTCGGTTTCACTGTCTTCGCGGCTCTTTGAGTCCTGCTATAACCTCGGCAAAGTCTATGCCGACGGCGGGGCAACGGACATTGCCGACCGCTACCTCGCCCGCGCCCTGCAGCTTTCCCCGCGCTCGGTGGAGGCACTGGTCGGCGTCGGTGTCATCAAGCTGCGGCAGAAGCTTGTTCCGCAGGCCGTGACGGCCTTCCAGCAGGCCCTGCGGGTCGCTCCGAACCTGGCTCTGGCCCGCGTCAACCTCGGGCTGGCGCAGGGGCTGGCCGGAGAGCATACCGATGCCGCGCTGCAATTCCAAAAAGCCGCCCAGCTTGATCCCAAAGATGCCCACGCCCCCGCGCAGGCGGGCTGGCTGCAATTGCGCCAGGAAAACCTGACGTCTGGCATGAACGAGCTTGCCATTGCGGCCAAGCTGGACGAACACCTGCCGGAAGTGCAGAGCAATTACGGTATCTGCTACATCGCACTCGGCAAGCCGGAGCTGGCTGTGCCCTGCTTCAAGCGGGCGCTGGACCTGAACCCGGAGTTTCACGCCGTCCATTACCCGTGGGGCTATGCTCTGGCGTTGCAGAAATTGCAGGATTCTGCCCTGCGTGAGTGGGAGCTGGCGACCAAATACGAGGCCGCTGACCCCAATTCCTACTCCAACCGGGGCGTGATTTTCTATCAGCAGGGCAAGATCGACAATGCCATTGCCGAGTTCCGCCATGTCATCGTCCTGCGCGAGACCCGCATGGAGGACTATTCTAACCTCGGCCTCGCCTTCGCTAAAGCTGGCCTGCTGATCAAAAACTCCGCCAAAAACCCCGCCGACCCGCGCATGAAGCAGGCGCTGGAGAAGCACAAGCACGCCATTGATATGTTCGACCGCGCCCTGAAGCTGGAGCCGCGCAACGTCATGCTGCATTCCAACCGGGGCCTGGCCTGCTTTTTCGCTTCCATGCCCGAAGAAGCCATGAAAGAATGGGGGATGGTCTCTAAAATTGACCCCGCCTATGCCCGGCGGCGCGGCGCACGCCAGCAGTCTGAATATGATGACTCGCAGATCGCGCTTGTTCCGTTCTCCGTGCCCGACCGCGCCGCGCAGCTTGCCCCCCGCACCGCTGGCTACCTGCCGCGCTTCCTGGCTGGCTACGACACCGACAACTGGGAGTTTATGTTTAGCGACCCGGACATAATCAAGCTCTCCGAGATGCGCCGCGAGCTGACCCGGCTGACCCGCGAGCTTGCCGCGCAGGGCGGAAAGTAAAAACGGCCCCGGCGCAGAGTGCGCCGGGGCCGTCTTTACTGCTCGTCTATGTAAAGGGAAGCCAGTCCCACGCTTAGGACGCGGGAACGGCTTCGGTTGTTCCCGGCGCGTCCAAAGAAATGACGCGGTCCAGACGCAGTGACTTCAGCGCATAGGCCAGCGCCCGGCGGGCGTCGGGACTGTCCGCCCGGCCTTCGGGAAGAAGCCAGCGGGCCACCAGTTTGCCGATCCGCTTTTCGGCGTACTCATCCGCCCAGCGTTCGATTTTCTGATCCACCAACGCCGCCTTGCGCGGCGGGGCCGCCCGTTTGTTGAGCAGCCGCGTCACATGATGGCCGACCTCATGAAACAGCGTGTACGCCAGATGCAGGCGCAGGGCAAAGTCGCGCACACGCGACGGCAGGGGCAGCAGCACATCGGCATGGGGGTGCAGATACAGCTCAATGCCAACCCCCTCATGGTCCTGCCGCCACAGCCCCAGCGCCCGGCCTTTCGGGTCATGGTCTAAAATGAGCAGAACGCCCAGCCGCCGCAGATGCTCCGAAGGCAGCACTGCCCGTGCGTCGTCCAAAGCCTCGCGCAGCATCTCCTGCCCGCCGATTTCCGCATACAGGCCATCCGCCCGCCAGTCCAATCGCATTTGTTTTCCTGAAGAAGAGAACTACCCTAAGATATGCAGGCCGTTGTCCACAAACAGCACTTCGCCGGTGATGCCGCGTGACCAGTCCGAGACCAGGAACGCCGCCGTGTCGCCGACTTCGTCAATCGTGGTGTTCTTGCGGAGCGGGGCGCGGTCTTTGACTTCTTTGTACATCTCCCCGAAGCCGGAAATCCCCCGCGCCGAGAGTGTCATGGTCGGCCCGGCGCTGATGGCGTTGACCCGGATTTTGCCCGGCCCCAGATCGCTTGCCAGGTAGCGCACTGACGCTTCCAGCGCGGCTTTGGCGACTCCCATCACGTTGTAATTTGGAATGACCCGCTCCGCGCCGAGATACGACAGCGTCAAAACGCTGCCGCCGTCCGTCATCAGCGGCTCGGCAGCGCGGGCGGCCACGGTCAGCGTGTATGCCGACACGTCCAATGCCTGTGCGAAGCCCGTGCGGGATGTGTCCACGAACCGGCCCATCAAATCATCCCGGTTGGCGAATGCCGCGCCATGAATGATAAAGTCGATCTGCCCGAACTCCGCTTTGACCGCCTCATGCAGCGCCGCCACCTGGGCGTCATCGGTCAGGTCGCAGCCCTGAATGAGCGTGTTTTCGCCGCCCGGCAGGGTGGGGGCCAACTTGCGGACATCTTTCTCTTCCCGCTCGCCCAGAAACGTCAGCGCCAGCCGCGCCCCTTCCCGCGCCAGGCTCTCGGCGCAGCCCCAGCACAGCGACCGCTCGTTGCGAACTCCGTAGATAATCCCGCGCTTACCTTCTAAAATGCCCATGTCGTTGCCTGCCTCCCGGCCATCAATGGCCGTGTCTCAGTAGTGTGTGCGGGTATTATACCCGGCTTGGACCCCCCAGCCCCCAATAATGGGGGAGTCAGAAGTTAGGAGTAGGGGCGCTGCTTGCTGCGCCCTCCTTTCTTCTCTTGCTCCACGCAGGAAACCCGGCCCCCCGTGTCGAACAGCCTCCCAACCCTATTTTTTGCCCGTCCGTCTTTGATCACAGTCAGGAGCCGACCGATGCCAGACCCCGTTGCCGTCAACCAGGACCGCCTTGTACAGATATTTTTAGACATGGTGCGGCTGAACACCCCGCCCCGCCAGGAACGCGCCGCCGCCGAGATTGGCCGGGCCATTCTCGAAGAACTCGGCTTTGAATGCTTGTACGACGACGCCGGCGAGAAAGTCGGCGGTGATGTCGGCAACTTGATTGCCTTCAAGAAAGGCACGCTGTCCGACGCCCCGCCGATCTTCTTTTCCGCCCACTTTGACACCGTGGAAGCGACGCCGGGCCTGGAGCCAATCATTGAAGGCGATGTCATCCGCTCGGACGGCCACACGGTTCTTGGTGCGGACGACATCTCCGGCATGGCTCCCATCTTAGAGGCCATGCGGATTTTGGACGAGAAGCAGATCGCCCACGGCGACATTCAGCTTCTGCTGACCATCTGCGAAGAGATTGGCCTCGTCGGGGCCAAGCACCTGGACCCCGCTCTTATCAGAGCGCAGTTTGGCTACGTGCTGGACGCCGGGCCGCCGGTCGGCTCGCTCGTCTACAGCGCCCCCACGCAGGACATTTTCGATGTGCATATCCACGGCAAGCCTGCCCATGCCGGAGCACAGCCCGAAGACGGCGTGTCTGCTATTCAGGTCGCCGCCCGCGCCATCGCCCGCATGAAGCTGGGGCGGGTGGACTATGAAACCACCGCCAATGTCGGCATCATTCAGGGCGGCACGGCCACCAATATCATTGCTGCCGAATGCTACCTGAAATGCGAGGCCCGCTCCCGCTCGCAGGCCAAGCTGGACAAACAGCGCGAACATATGATGGACTGCTTCCGCGAGGAAGCCGCCGCCGCTGGTATCACCGTGGATATTGAAAACGAGACGGCTTACGTCTCCTACGAGCTGGGCATGGATGACCCCGTGCTGACTGTCGGCATGGCCGCTGCCGAGCGCATCGGTTTGGAGCCGCTCCTGCGCGTCACCGGCGGCGGGGCCGACGCCAACATCTTCAACGCCAACGGCTTCCCGACCACGGTGCTGGGCTGCGGGATGCAGAACATCCACCGCCATGACGAATTCGTCCTGATTTCCGACCTGGTCGCCAGCACGCAGCTTGTGGTATCTATTGTCGAAACGGCAGCCCAGTGGCGGGGATAGAGAGTTGAACACGGGGCTGAACCCCCGTGCTTCGAAAAAGCAATTCCCCGCCTTCGCGGGCATAGGAGAGGCCGCTCCTAATTTATCTTCGCCCGCGAAGGCGGGGGCTTGCACTTTAAAGCATGGGGGTTCAGCCCCGTGTTCTCCTTTTGAGGACCGTACCATGAAAACGCAGGCGGCGGGGCGGGTCACCGAAGTGACCGAGTGGGATGGGGACGCGCAGGAGCTGGCCGTCCGGCTGGAAATGGAAACGCGCCGGGCGATCAATTACCGGGCGCTGACCGGCCCGGCCTCGGTGGGCGATGAGGTGCTGCTGAACACCACGGCGCAAACCTTGAAGCTTGGGACGGGCGGCGTGGATTTTGTCTCGGCCAATTTGTCCCGGCCTCTGCCCAAAGCCAAAGAGGGCGACAGGGACGCGGCGGGGCATATTATGAAGGCCCGCTACTTGCCCTGTCAGGTGGCGGTGCTGACGCTGGAAGAGCAAGAACAGCACGCCGCCGTCTGGGAGCGGAATTTGGAAGAGATGCCTGTCTTAGTCGGACAGCTTCACTCGCAGATTGCCCCCGCCGCCGCCGGGCTGCACTTGGCCGGAGCGCGGCGCGTGGCGTATGTGATGACCGATGGGGCCGCCCTGCCGCTGGGGTTCAGCCGTCTGGTGCGCGACTTGAAAGAGGCTTGCCTCCTCCATGCGACCCTGACCTGCGGGCAGGCGTTTGGCGGGGACTATGAGACGGTGACCCTGCATTCGGCTCTGCTGGCGGCAAAACACATCGCCGGGTGCGATGCCGCGATTGTCTGCCAGGGGCCGGGCCAGGCGGGCACGGGCACGCGCTACGGCTTCAGCGGCATCGAGCAGGCGCAAAATCTGGATATTGTGAAGGCGCTGGGCGGCGACTCGATTGCCATTGTGCGGATGTCGTCGGCGGACAAGCGGGAGCGGCATCAGGGCATCAGCCACCACACGCGCACGACGCTGGATTTAGCCTATTCCCGCTGCCTCGTGCCGCTGCCCGCCGGGACAGATGTTTCGGCACTGCCGCCGGGCCACACGATGGTTTACGTGCCCGGCGCACAGGCCGCGCTGGACTTGCTTGCGGCGCGGGGCGTGGCTGTGACCACGATGGGCCGGTCGCCCGCCGAAGACCCGCTCTTCTTTCTGGCCGCCGCCGCCGCCGGATTAGCGATTAAAGAAAGCCCGGTGGACACACTGCCGGGGGTGTAGAAACCCCCGGCAAAGAGGTGTCCTTCGAACAAAGAGAAGATAGGAACAGAGAAAGAGGGCAGGGACAAGCCACTGCCCCTACGGTTCCTCACCCGAAGGGTGCTTCCCTGCCGGGGGGTTCTACACCCCTGGCATAGTGCTAAGAAAGCTCACCATGAACAACATCGAAGAAACCGTCACCAGCAGCAAGCGCATTTATGAAGGCAAAATTATCAAAATGCGCGTGGATACCGTCGTTCTGCCCGATGGCCGAAGCAGCCAGCGCGAGATTGTCGAGCATCGCGGGGCCGTCGCTATGGTCCCGATGGTGGACCATGAGACTGTGGTGCTGGTGCAGCAGTATCGCCGGGCGGCGGCGGGCCTGCTGCTGGAAATCCCGGCGGGGACCCGCGAGCCGGACGAGGATATTGAGCTGTGCGCCCGGCGCGAGCTGGCCGAGGAGATCAATTACAAAGCGGGCCGCATGGTGAAGCTGTTCCATTCGTATGTCGCCCCCGGCTACTCCACCGAGGTCATCCACACGTTTCTGGCCTTAGACCTGACGCCCACCGAAGGGCACACCGACGAAGATGAATTTCTGCAAGTCGTCACCCTGCCGCTGACGGACGCGATTGGCAAAATCAGCACCGGAGAAATTATCGACTCAAAGACTATCAGCGGCCTGCTGTTTGCCGCCCGGCTGCTGCCCACTTTGGAGTTTTAAACCCATCCTCGAACGCTGCCTGCCTCCGTATTGATTTCTGCGGGTTTGCAGGCAGTCAGGCAAGGGTACATTTTGTAAGTTAGGCCACGCCAGTCATTCCCTGTTATGACTGGCTGCCCGGTAGGGCAAGGATGTCGACATCGTCGTGGCGGCGGACCAGAGGGGACAGTTCTCGAGAGGGAAAAGTCATCAGCGTCCGGTCGATATTCGGAAAAGGCGAACACAATGCAGCCGATTGCTATGCGGGATTTAGTTCGGCGTCTGCTGACACAGGAGGCCCTGGGAGGGGAGGGTCAGGAGGCTCTCATTCTGTCCGCCGACCGCGTTTTGGATAAGCTGCGCGCACACCTGTCGACACGGATTGGGCAGGAAGGGTTTCGAACGCTCCTGTCCCGTGCCCTGGCGCTGACCACAGCAATCCATCCTCACCTGAGCATCGTCCGGGTGGAGGCTGGCGGGACCCTGGCCGGACTGCGGGAAGCCGTGGGCGCAAACTCACAAGCCACTGCCGTGGCGGCCGAGGCTCTGGTGGCGCATCTGCTGGAACTGCTGGTGACTTTTATCGGCGAAGACCTCACGACGCGGCTTTTGAGCACGGTCTGGCCCGAGCCTGCCAAAGACGCATTTGCGGGAGACGACGTGACCGGCGGAGAGAATGACACACCATGAACGAACAGAAACCGGCTGACACCAAGAAGGTGGCCTTGAACACGCTGTCTACCGGCGTACCGGACCTGGACGCCGTGCTCGGAGGCGGCCTGCCGGAGTATTCCTTCAACATGATCGCTGGAGCGCCCGGAACCGGCAAAACCACGCTGGCACACCAGATCATGTTCGCCAATGCCTCCCCCGCGCGTCCCGCCCTGTACTTCACCATTCTCGGCGAGCCGACCCTGAAGATGCTCCGCTACCAGCAGCAGTTTGAGTTCTTCGCTGCAGACAAAGTGGAAGAATCGATTCGCTTCATCAACCTCAGCGACACCGTCATGGAAAGTGACCTTGGTGCTGTGCTGGAGCGCATCAAGACTGAGGTGGAGGCGGCCTCCCCTGGCCTTGTCTTCGTGGACTCCTTTCGAACGCTCATCCGCAAAGCTCAGTCGGCCCCCGCCACCGAGATGGAGCTGCAGGGGTTTGTCCAGCGGCTGGCCCTGTACCTGACGAGCTGGCAGGCGACCACGTTTCTCATCGGCGAATATACCGAAGGAGAAATGCGCGACAACCCGGTCTTCACTGTGGCCGACGGCCTTTTTTGGCTCTCGCAGAGCGTGGAACGCAATTCCGTCGTCCGCAAATTCCAGGTCATGAAGCTGCGCGGGCAGGACTCCATGCCCGGCCTGCACACGTTCCGCATCACGGGCAGCGGCCTGCAAGTCTTTCCGCGCACCTTCGGTCTCATTGGTAAGGAGCGCCCTCTGCTCCCGAGCCGCCGCCTGTCCACGGGCGTGGCCGGGCTGGACGAGATGCTGGGCGGCGGCATCCCCGCAGGCGATTCTGTGCTGATCGCTGGTCCCTCCGGCTCGGGCAAGTCCGCCCTCGCCACCCAGTTCATCGCGGAGGGCATCCGGCAGGGTGAGTCGGGCGTGATGGCTGTGTTCGAGGAACGCCCTCAGGACTATGTGGAACGGGCGGACAGTCTGGGCCTGGGCCTGAACGAGATGATTGGGGAGGGAAAGCTGAAAGTCCTGTATCTGCGGCCCCTGGACCTCTCGGTGGATGAAGCGCTGCGCGAGGTGCTGGACGCGGTCAACGCGCTGGGGGCGCAGCGGGTCGTGATTGACTCGATGAACGGCTTCGAGCTGGCTCTGGCTCCGGCGTTCCGCCAGGACTTCCGCGAGTCGCTGTACCGCATGATCGTCGCGCTGACCGGGGCTGGGGTCACTATCCTCACCACGGTGGAGACTGTCGCCTCCTTCGCCGATCTAAAGTTCAGCCCGTATGCCGTTTCGTTCCTGTCCGACGACATCATCCTGCAGCGCTATGTGGAAATAGAGGGGCAGCTCCGGCGGATCATGCTGGTGGTCAAAATGCGCGGCGGCCAGCACAGCAAAGACATCCGGGAGTACGAAATCACGTCGGAGGGCCTGGCGGTCGGCGAACGCCTCGCGGAGTACCGGGGCCTGATCCGAGGCATTCCTGAGCGGTCCGAATAAACAGCCATAGCAGCGCGTCCCATTGGTCCCCTGAAGACGGATCCGATGCCGACGCCCAGGTGAGAGCGAAAGAGGCCGCCGTGATTATTTCTGATTCTACAGCACACCCCGCAGACATACTGGCGATCAACGAACGTCTCGTGATCGCCGGGCTTCGGCAGCACGAACTCGCAGAAACCGCTTTGCGGGCGGAGCAGCGCCTGCGCGATCTTGTGCATGGCCTGGATGCCGTCATCTGTGAGGTGGATACGCACCTCGGGCAGCCGTCGTTTCTGAGCCTGCGGGCTGAAACATTCCTGGGACACCCCCTGGACCGCTGGCATTCCCAGCCCGACTTCCTTGCCGAGATCATTCATCCCAGCGACCGGGAGCGGGTCTTGCCGCTCCTTTCGGAATTCTTCCATCAGGGTCAGGACTACGAATACGAGTTCCGCGCCCTGTCGGCGGATACCGAATGGATCTGGATGCGGAACATCGTGCGCCTGGTCCTCGGCGGCGACGGCCTCGTGGAAATGCTGCGCTGCGTGATTATCGATGTGTCCGCGCAAAAGCGGACAGCGCAGCAGCTGGAAGCGGCCTACACGCGGGAGCGCAATATCGCCGAGACCCTGCAGCGCTCTCTGCTGTTTATGCCGCCTGAGGACTCCTTTCCCGGCATGGCGGTTAAGACGCTCTACGAGGCGGCGTCCGAAGACGCCCTGGTCGGCGGGGATTTCTGGGACGCTTTCGCCTGTGATCACGGAAATATCGCCCTGGTCATGGGCGATGTCATGGGGCACGGCCTGCCTGCCGCTGTCTTCACGGCGGAACTCAAATATGTGCTGCGAGGCTTTGTCCGCGAACACGAACACCCCGCCCGCATCCTGTCCCAGATGAACGCCTATCTGTGCGAGAGCCACCGTCTGTATGGGGAGGGGCTGAACCCGGAGGGGGATGACGCGCCGGTCTGCCTGACGCTTGTGATTGTCAGCTCCGCCACGGGGCAGGCCGCAGTCGCCTCTGCAGGGATGGAACCGCCGCTGCTGGTTCACGCCGACGGCCGGATGGAAAATATCCAGGCCAGCGGCCTGCTGCTGGGGTTTGAGCCGGGCAGTGAATACGAGGAAACGACCTTCCAGCTTGACCACGGAGACTGGCTTGTCCTGACCACGGACGGTGTGACCGAGGCGCGGCGCGGCAGTGAGTTTCTGGGCTATGAGGGCCTGATGCGGCTGGCACAAGAGGGGCGCTCCGCAGGGACGCTGGAGGGAATGGGCCGGACGATCCTCGACGGGGCACAGGCTTTCGGGGGCGGCAAATTCATGGATGATGTCTGTGTCCTCCTCGCACGGTGGCAGTAACGATGAATGACGAGCGCGGGAGAAAATTGTGATGCACTTTGGACTGAGTATGTGGAGCTACGCGGCGGCGTTCCGGCGCGGGCAGATTGACATCCCCGGCTTTATTCAGGAAGCCAAACGCCTCGGCGTGGACGGCGTGGAGCTGCTGGACTTCTTCTGGCAGGACCGCGCCGCTGAGCTGCCCGCCGTGGAAGCCGCACTCAAAGACACTGGCCTGCCGGTCGGCGTGTATGCCGTCGCCAACAACTTCGCGCAGCCCGCACCGGAGGACCGTGCCGCCGCGCTGACCAAAATCACGGACGGTGTAGACAATGCTGTTCACTTTGGAGCCAAAACCGTGCGCGTCTTCGGCGGCGATCTCGGCCCCGACCTCACGCCGGACCAGTGCCTGCTGTGGATGGTCGACGGCCTCAAAGACGCGGCGGCGTATGCCTATGCCCACGGGGTCACGCTGGCCCTGGAAAACCACGGGCGGCTGGCGGGCCGCTCGGATCAGGTGGAGATGATTTTAAACGCCGTGGCTTCCCCCGCCCTGAAAGCGAACCCGGATACGGGAAACTTTCTGTTGGTGCATCAATCCCCTCATCTGGCTGTGGAGGCCCTGGCAACACGGGCAGTCATGTGTCACTTCAAGGACTTCCATGTCGTGCCTGATGACTATGCGGGCTTCGCCTATGTGGGAACCGAAGGCTTAAAGTTTGCGGGCACGGCTCTCGGCGAAGGGGATGTAGACCTCGCGGGCTGCCTGGAGTCCCTGCACCGGGCAGGCTTTGACGGCTGGCTGAACATTGAGTACGAAGGCGAGGAAGACCCCTTTTCCGGCGTCTCCCGCTCGGTGGACTACACGCGGCAATTACTGGCGCAGGGCGGGTAGAAACCTCCCCCGGCCCCTCCTTCAGAGGGGAGCCGGATAACTGTGTAGGGGCACTGCTTGCTGCGCCCTCTTATCCTTCCCGCTTCCTCTGTAGTTGGGGGCGAGGAGGTCTTCTCTGTGTCCAAAGGACATTTCTTTGCCGGGGGTTTCCACACCCCCGGCTTTCGGTTTGTCTGGGGTACAATGGAAGCGAATTGGCATAAACCGAGACGGAGCATAACCTATGAGCCTGTGGCGGCGCGAAGCACTCACGCGGTTCCCCGAACTGCACCGGGAAATTGCGGACGCTGACGGATTAGCGTACCTCTGGTCAAGACTTTTCGACAGGCTGGAAGCCGCTTATGGTAAAGCAGGACCGCGTGACGAAAAAAGCATTGCTGTCATCTACGATTACGCGCATTGGTGTTTGACACATCGCAGTATTGAAGTCCGCACGGCAGTGGTTATCTGCTTTTACGAAGACCTTTTGGATAATCCGGAAGTCAGCCGGGATTTGCCGGGGCACCTCACGCAGACTGATTTCGATATGCTGGGGTCTGCCTGGGAATACGGAACCAAGCGCGACTTCGCCGAACTCCAAAAAGAGTTTGTCGAGAATAAAGCGCAGATAGATAGCGAAAAACAAAAACGGCGTCCGGCTGCAAAGGCCGAACGTTATTGAAAAGGTAGTTTATGGCACAGCACACAATCGTCGTCTTAGAAGGCGACCAGACCGGGCAGGAACTTCTGGTGGAGGCGCTGCGCGTCCTCAGCCCCGCCGTCACCAAAGTCGATGTCGAGTTCGCGCATTATGACCTGTCGCTCGCAAACCGCCGCGCCACGCAGAACGCCGTGGTGCATGAGTCCGCGCAGGCCATGATCCAGCATGGCCTGGGACTGAAAGCGGCCACCATCACCCCTGATGTCAAGGGCGATGTCGGCTCGCCCAACGCCATTCTCCGCAAGGAAATTGACGGCACGGTGATTGTCCGCACCGGGCGGCGTCTGCCGGGCGTTCTGACCGTCGGCGGCGTCCATGCGCCCATGTCCGTCGTCCGTATGGCTGTCGGCGATGCTTACGGCGCCAAAGAATGGCGCGAGGGCGAGGGGTACGACGAAGTCGCGCACCGCACTGAAACCATTGACCGCAAGACCTGCCGTATGGTGTCCGAGTTTGCCTTCCGGCAGGCCCGCAAAACCGGTGCAAAAGTCTTTGGCGGCCCGAAGTACACCGTGTCGCCCGTCTACGAAGGGATGTTCAAGGAAGAAATGGACGCGGCTTCCAAAGCTTACCCGGATGTCCGCTACGAGCCGCAGCTCATTGATGCCACGTATGCCCTCCTGCTGGCGCGGGCGTCCGAGCCGCTGGTCATCCCCGCCCTGAACCGCGACGGTGACTGCCTGGCGGACCTCGTGCTGGCCTTTTATGGCTCCATCGCCGGGTCCGAGTCGCTGCTGATCTCGTTTGACGAAAACTTTGAGCCAAAAGTGGTGATGACCGAGGCCCCGCACGGCACAGCCCCGTCGCTGGAAGGCAAAAATATCGCCAACCCCCTCGCCATGATTTTAGCCGGGGCGTCTCTTTTGACCTTCCTGCACACCCCCGCCGCCTCCCGCGCCTCCCGTGCGATTTATGAGTCGGCCTTTGAGGCCATCCACGACGGCATCCGCACCTCCGATTTGGGCGGCGGCTCCACGACCTCCGAGTTCACCGACAGCGTGATTGCGCGGGTGCAGAGCAAAGTGGAAGTCTGGGAAACGCTGGGAGAGCGGTGAACAGCGATAACGCCTATCTCACGGGGCTAAACCCCCGTGCTTTGAAAAAGCAGCTCCCCACCTTCGTAGGCAAAAGACGCACTTTCGGAACGCTTCCTGTGCCCGCGAAGGCGGGGAATTGCACTTTTAAAGCCCTGCCGTTCAGGGCAGGGTTTGTCTTATGACCTGCACCATCTGCAAGCAATCTAAAATTGAACCTGGAACAGCAACCGTGACTCTGGAGCGAGATGGCATGACGCTGGTGGTAAAGCACGTTGCCGCCCGCGTCTGCCCCAACTGCGGCTAGGAATACATCAACGAAGACGAGGCCTTGAATCTGCTGGAAACTGCCGAGCAAGCCGCTCGCTCCGGCGTTCAGGTGGATGTGCGTGAGTATGCCGCTGCTTAGAACTTTAATACCCCATGCCGTTTCTGTCCGACAACCCTTTTGCCAGTCTCAGCTTGATTGTCGCCCCTGCGGTTCTCACCAATGCGTCGTCCGTGCTGGCCCTCGGCACGTCCAATCGCTTCGCTCGCGCCATTGACCGGGCGCGGGCGCTGTCTGCACTGCTGGAGAAAGAGACCGTGAGCGATGACCCGATGACTCTCATGCGTATCCGTCAGCTCAACCGTGTGGAGCGGCGCTCCCTGCTTTTGCTGTATGCCCTGCGCTCGTTTTATCTGGCCCTGGGATCGTTTGCCGCCTCCGCGCTGATTTCCCTGATCGGGGCCAGCGTCGTGGCTTCGCCCCACCACCTGCTGTTTCGCGTGGTTGTCTGGATTGCGACGGTGACTGGGGCCGTGGGGGTGGGCGGCCTCGTCTTCGGCTGCTCGGTCCTGGTTGGTGAGACCCGCCTGGCCGTGCAGAACGTCGCCGAAGAGGCCGCGCTGGTGCGGGAAAAGTTCGCCGACTACCTGACCGCCTCCGAAAAAGCCGGAGAGCCGGGCTAGAAACCTCACCCCCGCTCTCTCCTTACGCAAGGAGAGGGAGCCGAATAAATCTCTAGGGGCGCTGCTCGCTGCGCCCTCTTATCCTTTCCGGTTCCCCCAGAATTGGGGGCGAAGGGGCGCTCTTCACGCCACTCGCCGTGCCCGCGCCCACCGCGTCAGCCAGCCTGTGAGCGCCGCCGCGCCTCCCGCGACTGGAATCCAAACCAATGTCAATCCCATAAACAAATTAAAAAATTCTGTCACAAAGCTGGCGGGTGCGACCCACCCCCCGATTTTGGACAGCAGGCTGGCGGCAAGACACTCAAGCAGGAGCGCCCCTGTGATGCCGACCCCAGCCCGCTCCGGCAGACGTGCCCCACGCCTTGCCCCTACCAGCACTGGCAGAAGCAGGGCAGCGGAAAAGTAAATTGTCCAGACCACCGCCATCAGAGCGGAGGAAGATGAGCCGTATAAGACGCGGCTATACCAGGCCAATGCGGCGACGGGCAGAGAGGCAGCACTCAGGCCAATCAATGTAGGCAGGAACGAGAGGCGTATGGCTTCCCACACTTCACGCGCTGTTATCCGCTTTGTCGGTTTTTTCCACTCCCGCCGCCACTGCTTCACGAAATCTTTGCCCCCGCCAAATTGTGTCAGCGCCTCGGTCACGGCAGCGTCTTCGGTCTGCCCCATTTCTTCGTAGGCGGCCACGCGCTCCCACAGATGCGTGCGAAGCTCGCGCCGCAGTTCGTCTAATTGGAACGCCGACAGGCGGCGGGGCAGGGAGGCCAGCACGGTGTCAAGATAGGCTTCCACCCGGCGCGGGGCGGAGGGTTGGGGTTCTTCCATCAGTAGGTTCTCCTTCGGGGGTGGTGTCAGAAGGCGTGAGGACGCGGGCGACGGCATCGGCGAACTGTGCCCAGCCCAAGCTGCCGCCTTCGAGGCGGCGGTGGCCGTCTTCGGTGAGTGTGTAGACCTTGCGCTCCCGGCCCCCCGGCGGCGTCTCCCACGCGCTCGAAATCAGGCCGTCGCGCTCCAAAGCGTGCAGGGCGGGGTAGAGCGTGCCTTCGCGCAGGGCCAGCGCGTTTTCGGTGCGCCGCTCAATGGTTCGGGCGAGGCCGTAACCATGCGCGGGGCCGTCGCGGAGCGTTGCCAGAATGAGCAGGGTCAGGCCGCCTTTGAGGTATTCCTGTGCCGGGGTATCCATAGATCTATTATACATAGGAAATCTAGGTGTGTCAAGAGGCCCGTTGACTTTGCCTGCCCCCTTTGTTTATAATGACAGCAGATGTGATGCACCCTACTGTCCCCAGAATGAATTCTGGGGCTGCTGGTTGTGATTGTCCACCTGCGTGGACATAAGAAAAGCCTTGCCTGCGTTTCCTATGTGCGCGAAGGCGCACAATCGCCTTTTCCAGCCCCGGATTTTAATCCGGGGGCACAGACCGCATAAATTGCGGCGGCTTGGCGGGAAAATCCGGGTATTATAGAAATATCGGTGGTGCTTTATCGCCTATAAAAACAGAAATTACATTAGTACAAGTGCTGAACGCTCTCAACGATGCCCTACCGCCAGGGACAGAGCTGGTAACTGCGAAAAATGCCGTGTTTGCCTGGGAGCGGGAAGTCAGCTTTCAAACGCAGCTATACCAGGTTCCTTCGGAGGCGCTGGTGCGGGCCGAAGATTTCCCCGGTCCGTTTGCTTCTTCTCGGGCGGCAGGGCCGGATTGGTGGAATGCCAGTCTCATTCCGTTGATGGACAGCGGTTTCTTGATCACCATTGCCGCCGGGCGCGGAGTGGGTAATCCGTGCCCAAGCTTGAATGTGAGCTATCAGCGGCAGGCATTGGCAGAAATTATAAACGCGAAAATTGTAAAAACGAACACACTGACGGCAGTGAACTAGGGAGACGAACACACATGGCGGACGTAGACTTTAAAGAACTCGCAGCGCAGCTTCGGGTGGACAGCATTCGGTGTACGACCAAAGCCGGGTCAGGACACCCGACCTCGTCCATGTCGGCGGCGGACCTGATGGCGGTGCTGCTGGGCAAGTACCTGAAGTACGACTGGCAGAACCCGCACGCGCCGGGCAATGACCACCTGATTTTCAGCAAGGGCCATGCCTGCCCCCTGTTGTATGCCATGTTCAAGGCGGCGGGCGCGGTCACCGACGAAGAGCTGATGACCCTGCGGCAGTTTGGCAGCCGTCTGGAAGGACACCCCAACCCGCACGTCACCCCCTACACCGATGTCGCCACCGGGTCGCTCGGGCAGGGTCTGCCGATTGGGGTCGGCATCGCGCTGGACGGCAAGTATCTGACCAAATTGCCCTTCAAGACCTGGGTGCTGCTCGGCGACTCGGAAGTGGCCGAAGGCTCCATCTGGGAAGCCTGTGACAAGGCGAACCACTACAAGCTGAACAACTTGATTGCGATCCTGGACATGAACCGTCTGGGACAGCGCGGCGAGACGGACCTCGGCTGGGACTCGGCGACCTATGCCGCCCGGTTTAAAGCGTTCGGCTGCCATGTGATTGAGATCAATGGGCATGACATCGACGCCATTGATGCTGCCTACACCGAGGCGCTGGCGCAGACGGACAAGCCCGTTGCGATTGTCGCCAAGACCGAAAAAGGCCACGGCGTCTCGTTCCTCGCCAACAAAGAAGGCTGGCACGGCAAGGCGCTAAACGACGAGCAGGCCGCCGACGCCCTCAAAGAGCTGGGCGGCGAGCGGCATATCATCGTGCCAACCCTTGTGCCCACGGAAAACACCCCTGCGCCCGCGCCGGAGACCGGCCCGCTGAAACTGCCCGTTTATGAGCGGGGCACGAAAGAAGCGACCCGCAAAGCCTACGGCGATGCGCTGACGGCGCTTGGCGGCTTCCGGGGCGACATTGTCGCGCTGGACGGCGAAGTTTCGAACTCTACCCATGCGGACGAGTTCAACAAAGCCTACCCGGACCGCTTCTTTGAGATGTATATCGCCGAGCAGCAGCTTATCTCCACCGCCGTCGGCCTTGCCGTGCGCGGCCACCGGGCTTTCGCATCCACATTCGCCGCCTTCTTCTCGCGGGCGTTTGACCAGATTCGCATGGCAAGCATTTCCAACTCCACGATCAGCCTGAGCGGCTCCCATGCGGGCGTCTCCATCGGCGAAGATGGTCCTTCGCAGATGGCGCTGGAAGACCTCGCCATGATGCGGGCCGTCTGTGACAGCACCGTGCTGTACCCGAGCGACCCGAACCAGACCGCGCAGCTCATGCTCCTGATGGCCGACCTGCCGCACATCTCGTACCTCCGCACCACCCGCGAAAAGACGCCCGTGCTGTACGGCCCGGACGAGACGTTCGAGGTCGGCGGCTCCAAATTAGTTCACCATTCGGACACGGACCAAGTCGCCGTGGTCGCCGCCGGAATCACGGTTCACGAAGCCAACAAAGCCTACGACCGCCTGAAGGCCGAAGGCATCACCATTCGCCTGATCGACGCCTATTCGGTCAAGCCGATTGACAAAGAGACCCTGCACCGGGCGGCTATTGACACCGGCGGCAAGCTGGTCGTCGTCGAAGACCACTGGTTTGAAGGCGGCCTCGGCGATGCCGTTCTGGATGCTTTTACAGGGGTCGGCGACCATGCCCCCACCGTGGTCAAGCTGGCCGTCACCCACATCCCCGGCTCCGGCAAGCCTGCGGAACTGCTCCACGCCGCCAAGATCGACGCCGATGCGATTGTGGACGCCGTCAAGTCCCTGCTCTAATCAGCCATAAACAAGCAAACGCCGCGCCTGCACTTGCAGGCGCGGCTTTTTTACTGCTCCGTTGGCGGCGCGGCGGGCAGGGCCAGGTTCAGGCGCACGGCGACAAGGCGCACGGCGAAGACGCACAGCGCCCCTAGCGCCGTGGCCCACGCTTCGCCCGTGCCAGCCTCGCGCAGCAGCCAGAACAGCAGGCCGCCCGACAGCGCCGCCGTGGCGTAAACTTCGCGCCGCAGCACCAGCGGGATTTCGTTGCAGAGCACGTCTCGAATCATGCCGCCCGCCACCCCGGTGATCACGCCCATCCCCAGCGCGACCACCGGGGCGGCACCCGCCCCGAGCGCCTTCTGCGTGCCCAGCACCGCAAACACCGCCAGCCCGGCGGCATCGGCCACCAGCAGCAACCGGCGCGGGAGCGAGACGCGCCGCACTACCACAAACGCCGCCAGCGCCGCCAGCGTGACGGCAATCACATAGCTTGGGTCAGCGACCCAGAACACCGGGCCGTGCTGCAAAATCACGTCGCGCAGGGTGCCGCCGCCCAGCGCCGTCACCAGCGCCAGCACGACCGCCCCAAAGATGTCCATCTGCTTGCGCCCCGCTTCCAGCACCCCGGAAATCGCAAACACGACCACGCCCACCAAATCCAGTGTATGCAGAACGGTCACGGCTGACCTAAGCTCCGCACGAAGTCCAGCACTTTCTGCGCGTGCGCGTCCACTTTGACGCGGGGATAACTCTTGGCGATTTTGCCGTCCGTGCCGATCACAAACGTCGTCCGCTCAATGCCCCAGTACGTTTTGCCGTAGTTGGTCTTCTCTTTCCACGCGCCGTAAGACTCGGCGACGGCATGGTCCGGGTCGGCCAGCAGCGGGAAGGGAAGGGCATGGTTTGCGGCAAAGCGCGTGTGGGAGGCTTGATCGTCCGGGCTGACGCCCCAGATGACGCCGCCCGCTGCCTCAAAGTCGGGCAGGAGATCGCGGAAGCCGCACGCCTGCGTGGTGCAGCCGGGCGTGTCATCTTTGGGATAGAAGTACAGCACGACGACTTTTCCCGCTGCGTCGGCCAGGGACATCTGCGTCTCGCCCGACCGGGTCACGGCAGGCACATCGAAGTCAGGGGCGGCATCGCCTACGGCAAGCTGCGGCATAATGAAGGGTTCCTTATGTACCGGGGTCAGACTTCTTGACACTACAGCCTTGACGCCCCGGCGCGGGTGTGATAAAATAAGCGGACCCCGAAAGGATACCCCAACTCATGCGCTCTCTGCGAATCACTTCGCCCTCTTATATTGCTCCCGCCCTGCTGGGCGTTCTGTCTTTGTCCCTGCTGGCTGGCTGCGGCGGTGGGGGAGGCGGCAATGGCAACGGCAATTCACCGTCTACGACGACCGGAACAACCACGACTGGAACCAGTACCACAGGCGTTCCTAGCGCCAACTCAGTTTCGGTGACCACTGCCAGCGGCCTGGTTGCCACCCTGAGCCAGCCGTCCGGGACCGTCGGCATCGGCGGAACGGTCGTCTACACGCTGTCTATTCGCAACCCAACCGGCGGGGCCATCGCCATCCAGTCGACCAGCCAGTCTGCCCCGACCGCCCCCGCCGCCACCCTCGTGGTGCGCGACGCTGCCAGCAACAAAGTCTACGAGCCGATCCCCGGCACGCCTGCCTTATTTGTCACCACGCTTGCCCCCGGCCAGACCCTGTCCACGACGGTATCCGTCAGCACGTTTGGCAGTCGCGGCACATACAGCGCAACCGCGAACTTCGCCGAGACCATTCCCGCCACGTTTGTTGGCCCGCTGACCGTGACCGCGCAGTAAGCGGCCCCCTCGCCCCCAATAATGGGGGAACCGGAAAAGAACAAGAGAGGCTGACTCTCAGCCGTCTGGTTCCCCCATTATTGGGGGCGAGGGGGTCTACTCTCTCACCGGCCGCTCCCAGATCGCTTCGGGGACCCCGGCGCGGGCATTGACCAGCCGGGCCAGCACAAACAGATGGTCCGACAGACGGTTCAGGTAGCGCCCGACTTCCGGGTTCAGCTCTTCGGTCTGTTCCAGCGTCACCAGCAGCCGCTCCGCCCGGCGGCAGACGCCCCGCGCCTGATGCAGCGTCGCCCCGGCGGGGCAGCCGCCGGGCAGAATAAAGTGCCGCAGGGGCGTCAGCTCCTCCTCAAAGCGGTCGATTTCCGCTTCCAGCGCCGCCGTCTCTTCGGGCCGCACACGCGGAACTGTCTCGCCTCGCAACAGCGGCGTGGCTAAATCCGCGCCGACCTCAAACAGCTCGCCCTGCAGGCGCGTCAGCACCGCGTTGGTTTCGGCATCCGTGTTCAGGGCCGCCGCCATGCCCAAAATCGCGTTGCACTCGTCCACCGTCCCATAGGTCTCCACGCGCACAACATTTTTCAGCACCCGCTGCCCGCCATACAGACTCGTCTCTCCCGCGTCCCCAGTTTTAGTATAAATCTTCATGGGGATAGTGTAGCACACAAGAGGCGCCGAAAAGAAACGGAAGTTAAGATGATCTCACGGCTTTTGGCGTTCACTGTCCTGACACTCTCTCTCAGCCCGTTCGCCGCCTCGGCTCCGGCCCCGGCTCCGCTACCGCGCTTCACCGTCACCGACCTCGGCACGCTTCCCGGCGGGCAGCAGAGTGTAGCCTATGGTCTGAATGACCGGGGGCAGGTGGTTGGCTGGTCCGATGGGGGCATAGATAATACCCAGGGATATGAGGTTATGGTTCATAACCACGCGGTGCTGTGGGATCAGGGTAAAATCCGCGACTTGGGACTGCTGAAAGGCTTTCCCTACAGCGCAGGTCAGGGTATCAATAATCAGGACCAGATTGCGGGTGGCTGGGATGTCAACTATCATCCTTACATTGGCGGCGGCATTGCGGGCCTCCGGGAAACTTTCCTCTGGCAAAACGGGAACCGGACGCTGCTCCGAGGGGCGAAGCCGTTCTTTGTGGATCGGGCGAATGCCATCAACGACAGCGGCCAGATCGCTGCCGTCGTCATTTCAGACGCAGGCCAGCGGGCGGCGATTTGGTCTAAAGGCACACTGACCGTGCTTTCCCTGCCGCCAGGATTTACCCAGTCCTACGCTTACGCGCTCAACGGTGCAGGCAGCGTGGTCGGCTGGGCCAGCAAAGACATCGAGGCAGGCGCAGAGTCTCACGCAGAATACCATGCCTGCCTCTGGCACAAAGGCACTGTGGTTGATTTGGGCACGCTGTCTCCCGGCTCCCCTCTCACGCAAGCCTATGCCGTCAACGACCGGGGGCAGATTGTCGGAGCCACCAGCGGACGCGGGTTCCTCTGGCAAAATGGCAAAATGCGTGAAATCCCTCCGCTCGGCTTACGTGCATCCACTCATCCAAATGCTATCAACAACAAAGGTCAGGTCGTCGGCGAGGCCGACAACCTCTCACCAAAACAATGCGCTTTTCTCTGGCAGAACGATGTGACCTACGACTTGAACGCGCTCATCCCGAAAGACGCAGGCTGGGTGCTGGAAGATGCCCGCGCCATCAATGCGAAAGGTCAGATTGTTGGCTGGGGCGAGCATGACGGCCACAAACGCGCCTTTCTTCTGACGCCTGGGGCAGGGAAATAGATTTGTTGTCGCTTGACGCACTCGCCTGAAATCGGTAAGATAGGCTTGAGAAGACTGTCCTGCTGTTCAGCCTGACCTTCGGGAGCCAATGCCGGCTTTCCTATGGCTGACCAGACCGCTTTGGTTCGGACGACAGCCGCTAAAGTTGGCTGCTCTGAAAGCGTGGCCGAAGAAAGAATTTCTGCCAGAGAAGTTTTGCTTCGTCCGAGGATGACATCGTTAAAAGAAGCACACACAGCTATCAAAGGAAAGCATCTTTTGCATCAACTTCACGTCCACTACGTTACTCAAGTCAGTCAAATCAGAGACACTCTTTCAAAGGAGTATCTTAAGCGGCAACTGACAGTAGTTGTCGCTGAAGCCGGCCTGCATGAAGACATCAAAACCATTATTGAGCGGCGGGTGCTGGCTTGACAAACCGGCGCGTGCCTGCTATACTGCGTTCAAATCCTAGTTCAACTTCTACTCTTTAGACCGTCCCTTTAATTCCGTCCCGTGAGGCGGGGAAGGCAAGCGTCCTCCTGTACCGGCTTCCCGTGCGGCTTTTGCCCCGGCTGCCCGTCCCGCCGCGCCTCCTTCCTTGCCCCGCGCATTGCCCAGGTGAGCCGCCCTTATGCCCTCCGAGCCGACAACTGAACCCAAGCCGACTGCCGCTGTCATCATGGATGCTGATGAGATGCGCCGTGCCTGGACCCGCATTGCCCATGAAGTCCTGGAAAAGAACCGGGGCGTCGAGGGTCTGGTGCTGGTCGGCATCCTCCGCAAAGGTGCTCCGCTGGCGAACCGGCTGGCTGAGGCCATTGAGCGCATTGAAGGCACAGCGGTCCCTGTCGGCGCACTCGATATTTCCCTGTACCGCGACGATTTCCGCACCTATCAGCCCCATGTCGGCACGACGCAAATCCCCTTTGATATTGAAGGAAAACGGCTGGTCTTGGTAGACGATGTAGCGTTCACGGGCCGCACCGTCCGCGCCGCGCTGGGGGCATTAGTCGATTTGGGCCGCCCCGCCGTCACGCAGCTTGCCGTGCTGATTGACCGGGGCCACCGTGAGCTTCCTATTCGGCCCGATTATGTGGGGAAGAACCTGCCGACAGGCCGCCGCGAGCATGTTCAAGTCTGCCTGCGCGAGCTGGACGGCGAGGACAAGGTGCTGATTTACAAGGAGGTTGGTCTCCCGGCAGCCTGATTATGAGACGCAAAGACCTACTGGACCTGCAAAGCCTCTCGGCGGACGAAATCACGTATCTGCTGGACACGGCGCAGTCGTTCACCGAGATCGTGGCCCGGCCCGTCAAGAAGGTGCCGACCCTGCGCGGCAAGTCTGTGGCGACTCTCTTTTTTGAGCCAAGCACCCGCACCCGGACGTCGTTTGAAGCGGCGGCGAAAATCATGTCGGCGGACACGTACAGCCTCGCGGCCAGCACCAGCAGCGCGACCAAAGGTGAGTCGCTCAAAGACACCATGCTGACGCTGGATGCGATGGGGATCGATGCGTTTGTCATCCGGCATCCGATGAGCGGCGCGGCGCATCTGGCGGCGCAGTATGTGCCCGGCAAGCCGGTGATCAACGCCGGGGACGGCACGCATGAGCATCCGACGCAGGGGCTTCTGGACCTGCTGACCATTCGGCAGGCGAAGGGCCGGGTGGAAGGGCTAGTCGTGGCGATTGTCGGTGACGTGCTGCAC
>CAXUKS010000003.1:79978-92832 GCA_964251675.1 uncultured Armatimonadales bacterium | reverse complement strand
CTTGACCGTCGGGCTGATCGGCGACGTCGGCCACTCGCGGGTGGCCCGCTCCAATCTCTGGGGCCTGCACGCGCTGGGGGCAAAGGTGCGTCTGGTCGGCCCGCCGACCCTGCTGCCCCCGGAGGCCGAAAAGCTGCCGGTGCAGGTGTTTACCACTCTGGAAGACGGCCTGCGCGGGGCGGATGTGGTCAACATTCTGCGGATACAATTGGAGCGGCAGGACGCGGCGTTCTTTCCCTCGGTGCGCGAATACGCCCGCCTGTTCGGGGTCAATGCGGCCAAGCTCAGCGTCGCCGCGCCGGATGTGACTGTGCTGCATCCCGGCCCGATGAACCGGGGCGTGGAAATCGCGTCGGCCCTGGCCGATGACGACCGGGCGCTGATTACCCGGCAGGTCACCAACGGCGTGGCCGTGCGGATGGCCGTGCTGTTCTGGCTGATGGGAGCGACCGCGCAGGGCTGATTTAGGAACAAAAGCAAGACCCTAAAAGCAAGACTCTAAAGGAGAAAAGTTGAGCGTTAATCGTATCCTGCGCTATCTGGGCGGCCTGGTGATTGCTACCATTCTGCTGGTCATTATTTTACCGCTGGCCGGGATTGTCTCGGCAAAGTTCCTGCCGCCTGCTATTCCGTATGCCAGCGCCGACGGCAAAGCGCAGGGCCGCGTGACGGCCAAAGAAACCTCCGCGACCGCCAACCCGTTCAAAGTCGGCGACCATGTGTATCTTTTTTCTTATGAGTTTTACGCCCCCACGCCGCCCCCACGCGGCGAAGTCAAGCCCGGCCCGAAACAGCTTTACCACGGGCAGATGCGCGTCATGGATGAAACGACCTACAATGCAATCACTGCCGGGCAAGTGATTCCAAAAGTGCTGTATGTGAAGGCCGACCCGGACATCAACGGCATTCCCGCCCTCGGCGAGCGCAGCGTCGGCGCGGGCAGCAACATTCTCAGCGGCTGGCTGCTGTTCCTGCTGCTGGATCTGGCGCTGGGCTACGGGTTCATGGTCCTGATCATGGAGCGGTTCGGGCGGCAGGAGAATATCTGAGACCACTCCATGAAAGAATCTCAGCCTGCTCTTGAACACGATGAGGCCAACGAAAAAAGCCGCCTGTGCTTGAACGACGGGCAGTTCACGGCCTATCTGAATGAGGAAGCCCTGGCGAGCCTGCTCTGGCATCTGTGGTGGCTGGCGGCGGAGGCTTCGCACGGCGAGGATGTCTCTTTGTCGTCGTTCTGGCAGGGGGAATTGCTCGGCAAAGGCACGGCCATTGGCTACTGCGAAATGACTCTGGCTGGCGAAGGCAAGTCCAAGAATCCTGTAGCCAAGCATCTATTGCGTTTGAAAGATGATCGGCTAGACCTGTTTGTGACCCGCGAACCGGCCAAAGAGGCGTTCTCTGCTGTCCAGACACTTGGCTTCGACAAGGCAAGCGCGAAAAAGACGCAGATTTTCGGCTTGATTTCGGTCGTTCTCCTGCCGGATGCTCAATGGCCGAAGCCTGCGAAAAACTAACTTATGACTTATTTACTGCAAAATGGGCGGGTGATTGACCCGGCCAACGGGCGCGACGAGATCGCGGATGTGCTGCTGGGCGCGGACGGCACGGTGGCCGCCGTCGGGCCAAACCTGGACGCCGGGCCGGACACGCCGGTGCTGGACTGCACCAACCTGGTCGTCTGCCCTGGGCTGATTGATATTCATGTGCATCTGCGTGTGCCAGGGCAGGAATACAAAGAAGATGTGGCGTCGGGCACGGCGGCAGCGGCCAATGGCGGCTTTACGGCGATTGCCTGCCAGCCCAATACCAGCCCCCCGATTGACAGCGCCAGCATTGTCAAAGACATCCGCGCCCAGGCCGAGGGCGCCTCGGCCCGTGTCCATGTCATCGCCGCCGTGTCGCCCGGCCTCAAAAACGAAGAGCTGTCCGAAATGGCCGATCTCCAAGACGCCGGGGCCGTTGGCATCGGCGACGATGCGTTCCCCGTCGCCAACTCCGGCTTTCTGCGGCGGGCGATGGAATACTGCAAAATGCTGGATCTGCCGTATGTGGCCCACTGTGAGGACAAGGACCTGACGGGCGACGGCGTGATGAACGAAGGCTATATCTCCACGACGCTGGGCCTGAAAGGTATCCCACGCACCGCTGAAGATGTCGGCACGGCCCGGAACGTTCTGCTGGCGATGGCGACCGGCTGCCGCCTGCATATTCTGCACGTTTCCACCAAAGCCAGCGTGGAGATCATCCGGCACGCCAAATGGTTCGGTGCTCCGATTACCGCCGAGACCTGCCCGCAGTATGTGGCGCTCACGGATGCGGCGTGCCTCGGATATAACACCCATGCCAAGATGTCGCCGCCGCTCCGCACCGAGGCCGATCAGGAAGCGATTGTCGAGGGCCTGCGCGATGGCACGCTGGACGCCATCGCCACCGACCATGCGCCCCACGCGCCGCATGAAAAGGAGCAGGAGTTCGCCCGCGCCCCGTTTGGGATGCTGGGCCTGGAAACGTCGCTCGGTCTGGTCATCACGCATCTGGTCAAGCCCGGCGTGCTGACGCTCTCGCAGATGGTGGAGAAAATGTCGCTGGCCCCGGCCCGTATTCTGGGCGTCCCCGGCGGCACGCTCACGGTCGGCGCACCTGCGGATGTGACTGTCTTCGACCCCGACGCCGAGTGGACCGTAGACGTCAGCGTCTTTAAGTCCAAGTCCCGCAACTCGGTTCTGGACGGCGTGACGCTGACAGGCCGTGCTGTGACCACGTTTGTCGGCGGGCGGCGGATTGGCGGGTAGGGAGGAAAAAAGCACAAGTGACAATGGAAACACAAACACCGCTTCAGGTGCTCATCGCCAGATACCGTTATCATATAGACTTCGCTGAGTTAGACCTAACCAACATCAACCGGCAGTGTTACTCGGACGATGATACTTTGCTCCACCTTGTCGCTCGGGTTGGCACTGTTGAAGAGATTGACCTGCTTGTTGCCTCCGGCGCTCGGATCAATAGCATCGGGGATATTGGGTACACTCCTCTGCATTATGCGGCCATGAAAGGGCGGCTGGATGTGACCAAAAAGCTGTTGGCGCTGGGAGCCAACCCTAAGATAAAGAGTGAGTTCGGCGAAACACCGCTGGATGTTGCTGACAATGGCAAACACGCTCAGATCGCCAAACTATTAAAGCACCATAAGTAATTAGCCCATGACCCAAGCACATCTCGTCCTCGCGGACGGCACAACCTACACGGGAACCGCCTTCGGGGTGGTCGGCACTTCGGTCGGCGAAGTCGTCTTCAACACTGGCATGACCGGCTATCAGGAGCTACTCACGGACCCCTCTTATGCCGGGCAGATCGTGACGCTGACCTACCCGATTATCGGCAATTACGGCGTCACGCCTGACGATTTTGAGTCCCGGCAGGTGCAGGTGGCGGGCTTCATCGTCAAAGAGCTGGCCGATGCGCCCTCCAACTGGCGCTCGCAGGGGACGCTGGATGACTTCCTCAAAACGCATGGCATTGTCGGCATCGCGGGGCTGGACACGCGGGCGCTGACGCAGAAGCTGCGGGCGGTCGGCGTGATGATGGGCGCAATTTCGTCCGAGCAGACCCCGGCGCAGCTCAAAGACACGCTGGCACACGCGGCGGGCTATGAGGCGGTGGACTACGTGTCCCGCGTCACTGTGGACGCCCCGCAGGTGTGGCCGTCGGTGACGGGCGAGACGCTGTACCACATCGCCCTGCTGGACTGCGGCGTCAAGTTCAACATCCTGCGCTCGCTGAACGCGCTGGGGGCCGAAGTGACGGTGTACCCCGCGCACACGTCCGCCGAGACTATTTTAGCGACCAACCCGGACGGCATTTTCTTATCTCCCGGCCCCGGAGACCCGGCTTTGCTCGGCGACATCGTGGAAAACGTGCGCGTGCTGTCTCAGGCGAGGCCCACGATGGGGATCTGCCTCGGCAATCAGCTTCTGGGCTGCGCTTACGGCGGGCACACGTTCAAGCTGCCCTTCGGCCATCGCGGCTCGAACCATCCCGTGAAAGATTTGGAAACAGGGCGGGTCGTGATTACGTCGCAGAACCACGGCTACGCCCTGGCCGCAGACGGCTTTGACGACGCGGCGATGGAAGTGTGGCAGATCAATTTGAACGACGGCACGGTGGAGGGTCTGCGGCACAAAACACTGCCAATTTTCTCCATTCAGTACCACCCCGAGGCGTCGCCCGGCCCCACCGACAGCAAAGGTTACTTCGCCCGGTTTTTGCAGATGATTGACGAGCATCGGGGGTAAGATCGCCCCCCTGCCCCCAATAATGGGGGAGCAAGACACAAGATAGGAAGGGCCAATTCTTAACCGTCTGGTTCTTAACCGTCTGGTTCCCCCATTGTTGGGGTCTAGGGGGTCCGCGTCGGCAAGCAACCACATGGCCCATGTCAGCCGAAAATACCTGCTCGCGGCCTTGTTTGCACTTTTCGCGGCCCTGCGCCTGTTCGCGCTGGACGCCGACCCGCCGCCGTCGCTGGACTGGACTTCGGGCATCTGGACCGACGAAGGCTTTTACACTTACGCCGCCCGGAACGCCGTGCTGTTCGGCGGCACGCGGGACGATTTCCACCCGGAGGTGCTGTCGCCGGTTCTGAGCGCCGTGCAGGAGGCTGTCTTTCGCGCCTTTGGCGTCGGCTTGATACAGGCCCGGCTGATTTCCGTGGCCTGCTCGCTGGGGGCGCTGGCCTTTTTCGGGGACGGCCTGCGGCGGGTCTGGGGGCCGCGAGTCGCGCTGACCGGGCTGCTGTTTCTGGGTGGCGACGCCGTGTTTGTCTTTTACAGCCGTCTGGCCCTGCTGGAAACGCCCGCCGTTCTGGTGGTCTGTGCGGCGTTCTGGGCATACACCTGGAACCGGCCCTGGAGCTGGGCGCTGGCCGGGGCGCTGGCGGTGTCCGCGCTGGCGTTCAAGACGACGTTTCTGATTTTCCTGCCGCTGCCCGCGCTGGTGTGGCTCCTGCGCCGGGCGTGGCGGCCTCTGGGCTGGTACGCGCTGGGTGTGGCCGTCGGCGCGGGGGCGTACTGGCTGGGGTGGGGAATGGCGCACGGCGCGGAGGTGGTGCGGCTGAACCATTATTACTGGACGCATCAGTCGCAGCCGCGCTCCGTGGCCGAGGTCGGCGCGGATTTGTGGCGGGCGGTGTTCGGACCGCACCGAAGCGTTCTGGGCTTTCTGCTGTCGCGGTCGCCGGTGGTGACGGGGCTGGCACTGGCGAGTCTGTTCCTATCTGGCTCCCCCAGAATTGGGGGCGGGGGGGGCCTTCTTGCCTGCGACACCGAGCGGCTGCTGCGGTGGTGGGCCGTCTTTGGCCTCGGCTTTCTGTGCCTGACGCGCTATGCGCCGACGCGCTACGATCTGGTGGTCTTGCCCGCGCTGGCCGCCCTCGCGGCACTCAGCCTGCGACGCCTGCCGCTGGTCTGGGGGAAGCGTCTGCCGACCGTGCGCCGCGCCCGCACTCTGGCCCTGGCCCTGTTTGCCTGCGTGAGCCTCGGGCAGTGGGGATACTGGGCGGCAACGCGGGGGTACCAAACCCGCGACGTGTCCCGCGAACTCGCTCAAATTGTGCCGCCGGGAGTGACACTGGCCGGGGACTGGGCACCGGGGCTGTGCCTGAACAACCGCGTCCGTGCCGTGCCGGTGCTGCCGGACCTTGCCAATGGGCGGGACCCCCTGGCGACTCTCAAGCCCGGCTTTGTGCTGGTCGCGCAGACGCCGTATCCGGTGCGGTACTGGAAGCAGGCCGCGCCGCTCGTGGTACGCCCGGAGAACAGCGTCGCTCGGTTCCAGGTGCATGACTACCGGCTGATTTTGTATCGTGTCCCTCGCCCCTGAAAGCTGCTTATGACACTGAAAACTGCCCTGCGCATGCTGCTCGCGGCCATGATGGCAGCGGCGGGTGTGCTGCACTTTGCGCAGCCCGAAAAGTTCGAGCCGATTGTGCCGGACTGGCTGCCCGCACCGCGCCTGCTAGTGCTGGTCAGCGGATTTTTCGAGATTGCGGGCGGCGTGGGTCTGCTCCTGCCTAAAACGCGGCGGGCGGCCTCGTGGGGGCTGATGGCGCTGCTGGCCGCCGTGTTCCCGGCCAATATCTACATGGCGACGCATAAAGTTTACACTGATAACCCCTGGATTTTGTGGGGACGCCTGCCGTTTCAGGCCGTCCTGATTGGCTGGGCGTGGTGGGCAGGCAAAGGAGAAAACCAATGACGGATGATGCAGAAGATGATGGACGGATCGCCCGGTCGCCAGCATTTCGGGCGCTGCTGGCCCGGAAACAGCGTTTCCTAATTCCGACTTCGACGTTCTTTTTCGTGTTCTATTTCGCCCTGCCCTTGATGACAGGCTATTTCCCCGCTGCCGCCAACCGCCTGGCGGTGGGGCCGATTTCCTGGGCCTGGCTGTTCGCCTTCGCGCAGTTTATCATGATCTGGACTCTGTGCGCGGTTTATGTCCGACGTGCGGCGGCATTTGATGCCGATGTCCAGGCGGTTGCCCAGAGCGAAGGGCGCGGGGAGGGTGGCGGCGATGGACTATAAAGCATTAGGGTTTTTTGTACTGATTATCGCCGCGACCCTGGCGATCACGTACTTTGCGGCGCGGCGCACGCGCACGGCCAGCGAGTTCTATACGGCAGGCGGGGGCCTCAGCCCAATGCAGAATGCCCTGGCAATTACCGGGGACTATGTTTCGGCGGCGTCGTTCCTGGGCATTCCGGGACTAATCGCCCTGGCGGGCTTTGACGGCTTTTTCTACTGCATCGGCTTTCTGGTCGCCTATCTGGTGGTGCTGTATCTGGTTGCTGAGCCGCTGCGAAATCTGGGGCGCTACACAGTCGCGGATATGATCGCGGCGCGGTTTGGCGGCAGCGCTGTCCGGTCGGTGGCTGCTATCGCCACAGTCACGATTTCGGTTTTCTACATGATTGCCCAGATGGTCGGGGCCGGGGCGCTGATCAAACTGCTGCTCGGCATTGAGTACCGCTGGTCCGTGCTGATTGTGGGGGCGCTGATGACGGTCTACGTCGTCTTCGGCGGGATGCGGGCTACTTCGTGGGTGCAAATCACCAAAGCCGTGCTGCTGATCTGCGGCACGATTCTGATTTCACTCCTGGTGCTGGCCCGGTTCCACTGGAGCCTGACCGGGATGTTTGAGACGATGCGGACGGCGACGCCGCTCGGCGAGAAGTTTTTGCAGCCGGGCAATTCGTTCAAAGACCCGCTGGACACGATTTCGCTGAACCTGGGCCTGTTCTTTGGCACGGCGGGCCTGCCGCATATTCTGACGCGGTTTTATACGGTCAAGGATGCTCAGGCTGCGCGTCGGTCGGTTGTGGTAGCAACGGGACTCATTGGCCTGTTCTATGCCATGACGATTTTCCTGGGCTTTGGCGCGGCGGCGTTTGTCCATGCCGACGTGATCGAGAAGATGAGCGGCAGCAAGGCGGGCAACATGGCCGCGCCGCTGCTGGCAAAGGCGCTGGGCGGCGAGTTCCTGTTTGCCTTCGTCTCCGCCGTAGCCTTCGCCACCATTATCGCTGTGGTCGCCGGGCTGGTCCTGACATCGGCCTCGGCCTTCGCGCACGACATCTACAATCAGGTCATCCGTAAAGGCGCGGCGACCGAAAAACAGCAGCTCGCTGCTGCCCGGTATGCTTCTATAGGCGTTGCCGCCGTGTCTATTTTGATCGCACTGGGGGCCGAAGGGCAAAACGTCGCGTTTCTGGTCGCCCTGGCCTTCACCGTGGCTGCGAGTGCGAACACACCGGTTATTCTGCTGACGATCTTCTGGCGGCGGTTCACGCCCACAGGGGCGCTGGCGGGGATGCTGACAGGATTAGTCTCGTGCCTCCTGCTGATCTCGCTCAGTCCAAGCGTCTGGGACCCGCATGCGGGCAAAACACTCTTGACGGGACACGCGCTGTTCAGCCTGAAGAACCCCGGCATCGTCTCTATCCCGCTGGGCTTCCTGGCCGCCATCATCGGCTCCCTGCTGACGCCGAAACAGGTGGATTCAACTCGCTTTGACCATATTCTCGTTCGGTCTACCCTGGGACCACGCCCGTCGGCCCCCGCTGAGCCTGTGAAGGGCGCGGTGCGATGACGCTGGACGCGCTGTATCCGTACTGGGAAGAGGGGCACGACGAGTTCGTGGACACTGTCCGGCGGCTGAAAGAATGGCAGCTTGACACCGATCCCGGCCCCGGCGGGCGCACCCTGCGCGAGATTGTGCTGGACTTTGTCCGCGCCGAGCGGTACTGGGTCGGGCAGCTCGTTGCGGGATACATGGAACATCGCCCGCGTCTGGAAGACTTTGCCGATGGACCGTCACTGGCCGAAGCCCTGACCGCCGCCCGCGCTCAGACCGCCCGCGTCCTCGACCCGCTGGGGCGCGACGGTCTGCGGGCCGTCCGCACGATGCCCGCCGACCCGGCGAGCAACCGGCATGAAAGCAATGTACCGATTAGCTGGCTGTTCTGGCACGTCCTGGAACTGGAACAGGTTTGCCGGGGTCAGGTCATGCAGCGCCTGGAAGACGAAAAGGCGCGAGGGTAATTGCCATGATACAGACAGAACCAGTAGAAATAGTCAATTATGACCCAGATTGGCCCGCGCAGTTCGCCGAAATCGCGGCGCGGGTGCATACTGCGTTTGCCAGCGGACCGCTGCTGGTGGTTGAACACGTCGGCAGCACGGCGGTGGTGGGCTTGGCCGCCAAGCCGATTATTGACATCGACGTCATTGTGCCGTCGCGGGCAGCCCTGCCGGACGCCATCGCCCGGCTGGCCCGTTTAGGGTATATTCATCGGGGCGATTTAGGCGTATCGGGCCGCGAGACGTTCCGGTCGCCGGAGGGCGGGCCACGTCAGCATTTGTACGTCTGCGCCTGCGACTGCCCGGAGTACCGTCGTCATATCGCGTTCCGAAACTACCTGCAGCAGCACCTGGACACGGCTCAGAACTACGCCGCTCTTAAGTGCGACCTCGCCGCCCGCTTCCGCGACGACCGCGTGGCCTACACCGACGGCAAAACGGCGTTTGTCGAGGCGGTGCTGGTAAAGGCGAGGCGGTGAAGGCTGACCGATGGAAGATGAGATCCTGATTGAACCCTATGACCCGCACTGGCCGCAACTCTTTAACGACGAAGCCATGCGGCTGCGGGAGGCTCTGCCCCGTAACCTAGTCGTCGCCGTGGAGCATTTCGGCAGCACCGCCGTGCCCGGCCTGGCGTCCAAGCCGATTATTGATCTTTTGGTCGCCGTGCGCTCGCTGGACGATGCCCGGCGCGTGGCCGTGCCTGCATTAGAGGGGCTGGGCTACGCCCATTGGTACGAGAACCCGGACACGAGCCGCCTGTTTTTTGTCAGGGGCCTGCCCCCGCATGGGCCGCGCACGCATCATGTCCACATGGTCGAACCGGGCGTCTCCCACGACGCACGGCTGGGAATGTACGAGTTCACGGACCGTCTGCTGTTCCGAGATGCCCTGCGAGCCGACCCCGATGAGGCCCGGCGCTACGCCGCCTTGAAGCGGCATCTGGCCGCGAAATTCCCTGGCGACCGCGAAGCCTACACGGAAGGCAAGACCCAATATATCATCGCCGTCATGGAGCGGGCACGTCGAGGCCGCGAAGGACCGTGACAAAAAAGGAGCCTGTCTGGAATATGGGTTATTTAAGGTGACTGATGTTCAATAATCGCTTTTTTATAATGACCTCAGTGCTGATTTTACTTCTCCTATCTGTCATGGGAACAGCTAACAGCCAAGCCCCTGATCCTGTCTCCCGTCAGACGGACACGGATGTCAGTAATCATGGCATTGATGAACTCACGGCTGATGTAAAGGCGCTTCCGCCCGCAAAGCAGAAAGTGTCCATTAAACATGCTTTAGCCTACAAGATACCCATCAACTTGCCCGGTTTCTGGAAACTCGTGACCGACCCGGACGATGCTTGGACCATGCTGCGCTTCTTCAACGAGCCGTACAGTCCACAAATTCTGGACGTGCTGGAGAGGGTTCTCCCAGCGGCGTCAAAGGAGAAGAAACTGCGAATCGGCGCGGTCTTATACCGGTACAACCGACCGAGTGGTTATGCTGCGCTCAGCAAGATGCTGGACCACGACCCACACCTAAAAGTAACAGCTACCTTTGCCTTGAACAAAGACCGCACCAAGCTGCCGCAGATACTCAAAGCCTTGTCAGCACCTGAGGGGATCTATGAACAGCACCCCAATTACTAGTACTTTCTCATTCAGGAAGTCTCTGATTGGCACGACCCTTTGATCGCCTCCGCGCTCTACGAGAAGTTCCGGCTACAGCCCAACAATGTAATTTTGGCTATGGCCCTCGCCGCACAGGGTGACACAAGAGCTATTCCACTGGTGCAGTCTCTTTATGCTGCAGCAGACCCTTCCGGTAAAGTCAGTGCCGCTGCTGCTCTGGTCAAACTAGATGGCCCACACGCTCAGACAGCGTTTTTGTTCTTGACGCTGGGACTAGAACCCCGAGTCGGGGGGGATACTCCTGTATTGAAGGATTTCGACTTTGAGAACTATGGACAGTTGAAAGACATAACAGGCACTGACAGGTCCGTATTAAGAGAAATTGCTTTTGAGAACTTCGGCCAGCTAAAAATCAAGGCCGCCGCGCCCTTCCTCAAAGCTGCCATTGTCTCTTACTTGTCTGCCGAAGTTTCTGGTCATTCCCCGCAGCCTGAAACACTGGCCCGGCCCCTGGATTTAGCACTTGCCGCAGCGGACAGCTTGGGGAAGATTGATGACTTGGCCGCCATTCCGCTGCTGACCAAATTGCTGCGGCATCTGCGGGCGAAGCCGGATTCAGATGCTGAATCAATCCGCGTGACAGATGCACTTCTGCAGCTAAACGCCCCGCGCAAAGAGATAAATAAACTCATGGGCGAGCAATGGGTTCAGCGTAGAATACAGATCCGGCAACTCAAGAGTCTGCCACCAATGCTGTTGCCATAAGTAAGAGAGTTTTGATATTTCGCCACGAATTCGTTTCGTGGCTTTCTAGCGGACACATAATTTTATGCCACGAAACCCTAATATTCACAAAGTCATGGTCATCGGCAGTGGGCCGATTATTATTGGACAGGCCGCCGAGTTCGACTATGCCGGTACGCAGGCTTGCCGCTCGCTCCGGGAGGAAGGCATCTCGGTAGTGCTGGTCAACTCCAACCCGGCCACGATTATGACCGACCCGGAGACTGCCGACGCGGTCTACATCGAGCCGCTCAACATCGAGTTCCTGGAGCGCGTCATCGCCAAAGAGCGGCCCGACGGGCTGGTCCCCACGCTCGGCGGGCAGACCGGTCTGAACCTTGCCACGGAGCTTGCCGAAGCGGGCATTTTAGAGAAATATAACGTTACGCTTCTGGGAACGCCGCTGGCGACCATCCGCAAGGCCGAAGACCGGGAAGAGTTCCGGGCGCTGATGCGCGAAATCGGCGAGCCGGTCCCGGAGTCGTGGATTATTGAAGACGAAGTCGCCCTGGAAGAACTGTCCCGGAACACCGACGCTCCGTGGCCGCTGATTGTGCGGCCCGCCTACACGCTCGGCGGGACTGGCGGCGGCATCGCCCGGACCCCGGCGCAGCTTGTGGAGATCGGCACACGCGGCCTCAAGCTGTCCCCCCGGCATCAGGTCATGGTAGAGCGGTATCTGACGGGCTGGAAAGAGATTGAATACGAAGTCATGCGCGACGCGGCGGATACGTGTATCACCGTCTGCAACATGGAAAACTTTGACCCGATGGGGATGCACACGGGGGACTCTATCGTCGTCGCCCCGTCGCAGACGCTGTCCGACAAAGAGTATCAGATGATGCGCTCGGCGTCACTGAAGATCATTCGCGCTCTGGGGATCGAAGGCGGCTGCAATGTGCAGATGACGCTGGACCCCAAATCGTTTGCCTACTATATTATCGAAGTCAACCCGCGTGTCTCGCGCTCGTCCGCGCTGGCCTCCAAAGCGACGGGGTATCCGATTGCGCGGGTGGCGGCGAAGATCGCCATCGGTCTGCATCTCGACGAAATCCCGAATGCCGTGACGCAGAAGACGCTGGCCTGTTTTGAGCCGGCCCTGGACTACATTGTCGTTAAAATCCCGCGCTGGCCCTTTGACAAGTTCACGCGGGCGGACCGGCGTATCACCACGCAGATGAAGGCGACCGGGGAAGTGATGGCGATTGACCGCTCGTTTGAGGGCGGCCTGCTCAAAGCCATCCGTTCGCTCGAAATCGGCCAGGTCGGCCTGCGCCCGAAGAACGCCGATCAGCTCACGGAAATGGAAATCGAATCGGGCTTGACCCAGGCCACCGACCAGCGGCTGTTTTTGATTGCCGAAGCGTTCCACCGGGGAATGCTGGTCTCCGAAGTGGCTGATTTGTCAGGCGTGGACCCGTGGTTTCTGACCAAAATCCAGAAGCTGGTGCGCTTTGAGAACCACCTGCGGGAAAACTGGCCGAAATTCAAGCCCTTCGAGCCGCTCACGGGCGACGCCCGCGCCCTGCTCACGGACGCTAAAAAAATGGGCTTCAGCGACAAGCATCTGGCGTCGATCTTCGCCGTGCAGGAGCTGCACGTCCGGGGCTGGGTCAAAGAGATTGGCCTGAAACCCGCCTACAAGATGGTGGACACCTGCGCCGCCGAGTTCGAGGCCGCGACGCCCTATTTCTATTCCTGCTACGAGAGCGAAAGCGAGTAAGAAAGCCTGATTTTTGGTGTGTTTTCGGCGTATAATAGGACATGAGCAATCTCTGCACCGGGGACGGTGTTCTCGTCAATG
>CAXUKS010000003.1:75603-79968 GCA_964251675.1 uncultured Armatimonadales bacterium | reverse complement strand
GCCCGGAAAGCACTGCTGCACTTCAGGCGGCAATCGTGCAAGCCGGGCGGGCGGGCGCAGGCGTCTCGGTGTCCGGCGGGCGGCACGCGATGGGCGGGCAGCAATTTGGCACGGACACGCTGCTGCTGGATATGCGCGGCCTCGACGCCATTGGTCCGGTGAATGCCGAGGCGGGCACGGTGGAAGTGGGGGCGGGCATTCAGTGGCCCGCCCTCATTGACCATCTGGAGCGGTCTCAGGCCGAGCAAGCAAAGTCCGGGGCGCGGACCTGGGCCATTGCACAGAAGCAGACCGGGGCGAATGCGCTGACGCTGGGCGGCGCGATCTCCGCCAATGTCCACGGGCGCGGCCTGGGCATGGCTCCATTTATCTCAAATGTGGACTCTTTCACGCTGGTGGACGCTCACGGAGAGCGGCACATCTGTGACCGAACCCGAAACACCGAGCTGTTCCGCCTGGCGGCGGGCGGCTACGGGCTGTTCGGGGTGATTGACTCGCTGGTTCTGCGCCTGACGCCCCGACGCAAACTGGAGCGTGTGGTCTCGGTGCTTCCTCTGGACGAACTTCTGCCATCTATGGAGTGTCGCATTGCTGACGGGTTTTTGTACGGCGATTTTCAATATGTCACCGATGAGACTTCGCCGGACTTCCTGCGCCGGGGCGTCTTTTCCTGCTACCGGCCCGTCGATGATGCTGCCTCCTTCTCCCCAACCCATAAGCACCTGACTTCGGAAGACTGGCGGCGGCTGGCAGGACTGGCCCACACCGACAAAGCCCGCGCCTTTGAACTGTACGCCAGGCATTATCTTTCCACATCCGGGCAGGTCTACTGGTCGGACCGGCACCAGGAAGCGGTGTATGACGATGACTACCACCGGAGCCTCGGCAGTGACGCCGCCCCTTCCTCCGAAGTGATTACGGAGCTTTATGTGCCGCGCCCGCGCCTTGTCGATTTCCTGGACACCGTGCGTGACGACTTCCGCCGCCATTCGGTCAATTTAATCTACGGCACGATCCGCCTGATACAGCCGGACACAGACAGCTTTCTGGCCTGGGCCAAAGCGCCCTATGCCTGCGTGATCTTCAACCTGCACACAGAGCATACACCCGAAGGGATCGCGCACACGGCGGACGCCTTCCGGCGGCTTATCGACTGCGCGGCGGAGCGCGGCGGCAGCTACTATCTGGCCTATGGCCGGGACGCGACGCGGGTGCAGGTGGAAGCGTGCTACCCGCAGTTTTGGGAGTTCCTGCGCCTCAAGCGAGTTTATGATCCCGAAGAGCGTTTCGTGAGCGACTGGTACCGGCATTATCGCCAGATGTTTGGGTCGAACTTATGACAAACCGGCCAAGCAGCACGGCGCTGCTGATTGCCCGTGCATTAGTTCTGCTGACCGCCGACCCGGCACACGCGGCCCTGGTCACGCCGGGAGCCGCTGAGGCGAGCTATGCTTTGCTGCAAGCGGGGGGCATTCCCATTGAGCGGTTCCGGCGTCTGGCCGGACGCCCCTGGTTTCAGGCGCTGCTGTACGCCGCCGAGCGCCGCACGCTTCCTGGTATTCTTACTCACTACGCACGGCGGAAGCGGTTCCTAGAAGAAACCGTCCGCGAAAGTTTGGCGGCTGGCGTCAGTCAGGTAGTTGTGCTGGGAGCCGGGTTAGACACGCTGGCGCTGCGCCTGCGGGCCGAGTACCCGGAGGCGCGGTTCTGGGAGCTGGACCGGGCGGCCACACAGGCAATCAAGCGCAAGGGCCTGGCGGGTGCGGGGCTGGAGGGGCCAAACCTGTGCCTGCTGCCGCTGGACCTGACGACAGAATGGGTGAGTGACACACTCCGGGCAGACCGCCGCTATCGCCCGGAAGCCGCCACGCTGTTTGTCGCCGAAGGTCTGCTGATGTATCTGACTCCAAACCGCGTCGCAGACCTCCTCCACGATTTGCACGGATGCAGTGGGCCGGGCAGCCGTCTGGGCTTCACCTTTTTGGAATTGGGGCTGGATGGCCGTCCCGACTTCAACCCCCCCAGCCGCTTGATTCGTGGGTGGCTGAAAGTCCGTGGAGAGCTTTTCCAGTGGGGCTTGAATCAAGGCGCTCTCAGCGCGTTTCTGCAAGCGCACGGCTGGACTCTCTCGGCGCTGGCGACGCCGGAAGAACTGCTTGACCGCTATCCCGCCGCCGCTCGAACGCCACGCCCGGTCAGCGGCGACCTGGTAGCTGCCGCCGATTTCATTTGATTTCACGCCATCGCATACGCGGGCCGCTCGTCTTCTAAAGCCGCCGGGAGGCGCATGGCGTGGGAGACGCGGTTGCGGCCTTCGCCTTTGGCGTGGCACAGGGCGCGGTCGGCCTGCGCGACCAGCTCGGCAACGCCGAACATATTGGGAGTGAGCGTTGCCAGACCGATGCTGGCGGTCAGGGGCCGCTCCAGGCCATCCGCTTCGGCGATGGCTTGCCGCAGACGCTCGCCGACGACGCTGGCTCCCATCACATCGGTCTCGGTCAGAATAATCGCGAACTCTTTGCCGCCGTAGCGCACCGGGACATCGGAACCTCGCGCCGTGTCTTTAAGAATCTGGGAGAGCCGCACCAGAGCATCATCACCGCTTCCGTGGCCGAACGAGTCGTTGTAGGACTTGAACTTGTCCACATCCATCAGCAGCAGGGACAGCGGGTTGCCGTGGCGCAGGGCGCGGCCCAATTCGTGGTCCAGGCGGTCATGGAACGCCCGGTGGTTGGGCAGGCCGGTGAGGGCATCCAGTGTCGACAGGTTTTCCACGACCCGCTTCATCTCCTGCACGCGGCAGTCCGCTTCCGAGAGGGCGCGGTCGCTTTCGGCCACCCGCTGCTCCATCTCGCGCTGGGTGTCTATGGCCCGCTTGACCGCACCGACCTGGAAGGGCACGGCGGCGAGGCCGCCGAGCAGCAGCAGCCCGCCGCTCAAAAGCTCCCACCCGAGTCTGTTCCCCTTCGCCGCGTCTGCCGACGCTTGCGCTTCATAGGCCTGCGCGGCTTTTCCGAGGCTGCTCCGATAGCCCGGCTCGTTTTGCAGCAGGGTGGTCAGGTTCCGGTAAAAATCGGGCTTCTGCGTGCTGCCGGGAGGAGGCAGGGAAGACAAAATGGACTGCGCTGCGCCAAGCATGGCCGTCTGCGCGGTGTCGGCGGCGGTCAGCGGCGCGGCGGCTTCGCCGGTGCGCGGCAGGGCCAGCTCTCCGGCTTTCCACTGCGCGGTCACTGTCTTCAAATCTTCGGCCCGCATCTCCTGCTGCGCCGGGGTTTCCGCGCTTTGCAGGGACAGGGCGCTCAGACACACCTGCCCGGCAAGCATCTGCTGCTGCCCGGCGGCGCTGAGAGTGTGCGCGGCCTGCGCCTGCCCGGCCTGCGCGGAATGCAAAGCCATCTGCCCGCCGGTCGCGGCCAGCGCCAGCCCGCCGAGGGCAACTCCGTACCAGCGGGTGAGCCGCCCGATGCCCGAGGGCGGCGGGGCGGGCGAGGGGGTCTGGGTTATTTTCTTCCGTGCTGCCAGGGTAACGGCCATAGGTTGATTTCCTTGAAAATTCTTTTCATCTGTAACGTCTGACACTCTCCATTGTCGGCAAAGGTACGAGGGCAGTTCCCTGTACCAAATACCGGAAGGTAGGCTCCGAGGCAGGATTTGCCGCCCCCGGTCCCGAATACTCCCCCATGCCAACTGATACTTCGCTTGACCCGTCAGTTTCTGCGCCGCTCGTGGCCGTCATCATGGGCAGTAAGTCCGACTGGGAAACGATGCGTCACGCCGACGAAATGCTGACAAATCTCGGCATCCCGCATGAGTGCCGGATTGTGTCTGCACACCGGACGCCCGACCTCATGGCCGCGTTCGCCCACGACGCCGAAGGGCGGGGGCTGGAAGTGATTATTGCCGGGGCAGGCGGGGCCGCGCATCTGCCCGGCATGGTCGCCGCGCAGACATTGGTTCCCGTCTTAGGCGTCCCCGTCCAGAGTCACGCCCTGAGCGGCCAGGACTCCCTGCTGTCTATTGTGCAGATGCCCGCCGGTATCCCCGTCGGCACGCTCGCCATCGGCAAAGCGGGCGCAACGAATGCCGCCCTGCTCGCTGCCGCCATTCTGGGCACGACGCGCCCCGCCCTGCGCGAGCGCCTGCGCTCTTTCCGGCAGGCGCAGACGGAAAAAGTATTGGGAGATACGCTGGGATAAGAACCTCTCCCCCGTCCTCTTCTCCAGAGAGGGAGCCGGAGGAAGACCCCCTGGCCCCCAATAATGGGGGAACCAGACAGTTCAGAGTAGGGGCGGGGCTTGTCTCTGCCCTCCTATCCTTTCTGTCTTATCCTATTCCCCCATTATTGGGGGCTAGGGGGTCTCTGCT
>CAXUKS010000003.1:51559-75593 GCA_964251675.1 uncultured Armatimonadales bacterium | reverse complement strand
CTGATGCAGGCCGAGCAAAATCCATTTAACTTGCCCCGCATAGGGGCTGATACTTTATGAAAAAACTTGTTGTGGAGGTCGAAAGCCGCTCCGAGATGGACTGTTTGATTGCGGTCCTCAGTCTGGGTCTGCTGACAGCCGTGGAGCAAAATTGCCTGACGGCGGATGAGGTGGAGCAGTATCTGTTTGGCCCGGCCGGACTGGACGCGGCAATGCAGGTGCGGGTGGCTCCCGAAGTCTTAGACCTCGTGTATCATGGGATTACACTGGACGCGCATCAAGAGTATCTTCCTCATAGTTTCCCGGCGCGTCTGGCAGAGATGAAGGCGATTGCTTTATCTGTCCTGAAGCGACAGAATCATTCTCTGGAATGGAAAGAGAGCTGGCTTCAGGTCAAAGGCGGGCCAGACCGGGAAAACCCCATTCGACCTGCCTTGAAGCTGCTGCTCTGGATGCTGGGCCGTGCAGAGCAGAAGCACGGCGGGATTGAAGACGCAATTCAAGCGCAGTTGTCTGATACAATTTTGCACAGGTTTCTGATTCCGCAGCACGGCTACACCCTGCCGGATGAGTTTGGGATGCCCACGCCGGAAGGCAACCGGGCGGTGTATGAGGCGCTGTCCCGGTTCCTGAGCCATCCACAATTGACGGCGGCGCGGGCCAGCCTTCCAACAGCAGAAGACCGGCTGGAAGCCTTTCAGGACCCCGACGTGCGGGGGCGGGGCGCGGCGTTTGATATGTACTTCACTTACCGAGCGGACATCATGAGCAAAGAAATAATATTGCCGGGCGGAACACTCGGCATTCTGGGCAGCGGACAACTGGGCCGGATGCTGGCGCTGGAAGCGCGGGCAATGGGCTACCGGGTGCATACGTTCTCGCCGGACACGGACACGCCGACCGGGCAGGTGGCCGACCTCGAAGTGACGGCGGCCTATGACGATTTAGACGCCGTCCGGGGGCTTGCGCGGGGTGTGGATGTGGTGACGTTTGAATTCGAAAACGTGCCTGCCGCGACGGTGGATGCGGCCCTCAGCCTTGTCCCCGTTCGGCCCAGCGGGCGCGTCCTGCACATCGCCCAGCATCGGGGGCGGGAAAAGACGTGGCTGCTGGAGAACGGCATCCCGTGTGCCCCGTTCCGGCACGTCGGCACGCGGGAAGAACTGGGCACGGCGCTGGACGCGCTGGGAACGCCCGCCATCCTGAAGACCGCTGGCTTCGGCTATGACGGCAAGGGGCAGGTGCGGATTTATGATCCTGCCGAGGCGGACGCGGCGTGGGACGCCGTGGGCAGGCAGCCGTGTGTGCTGGAAGGCTTTGTGATCTTTGAGCGCGAGATTTCGGTGGTCGGCGTGCGCGGTCTGGACGGCGCGTTTGTGTCCTATGGCCCCATTCAGAACAGCCATGTCAACGGCATTCTGGATGTGTCGGTCGATACACTGCGCGGTCTGCCTCTCGCAGTCCCCTCAGATGCCCGTGAGCTGACCCGGCGCATCATGGAAGGGCTGGAAGTGGTGGGCGTGCTCTGCGTGGAGTTCTTCCTGACCCCGGACGGCACGCTGCTGGTCAATGAAATGGCCCCGCGTCCGCATAATTCGGGCCATTTGACGATTGAAGGGCACGAAACCAGCCAGTTCGGGCAGCAGTTGCGAGCCGTCTGCGGCCTGCCGCTCGGCCCTTCCAGTCTTCTGCGCCCGGCGGCGATGGCAAACTTGCTCGGCGATCTCTGGGCGGGCGGCGAACCGGACTGGCCCGCCGCGCTGGCTTTGCCGGGCGTCTCGCTGCATCTGTACGGCAAAGCGGAGCCGAAGCCTGGGCGCAAGATGGGACACCTGACGGCGGTGGCGGACACGCCCGAAGACGCCGAGCGTCTGGTGCATCTGGCCCGCGCCGCTTTGACAGGCGCGTCGGCTGGGTAAGAGCAGGAAAAAACACAGGAACGCAAAATGCCTAACACGGACTATCCGTATGAGATTTTAGACGACGATGCCGCGCTGGCCGCACGGGCGTTGGAAGTGCTGACTGAAGCCGCCCGCGAAGCCATCGCAGCGCGGGGGCGGTTCACTCTGGCCCTGACCGGCGGCTCCGGCCCCAAAGGGCTGTATCAGCGGCTGGCCCAGGAGCCGGGAAGCGTGGACTGGACGAATACGTTTGTCTTTCTGGGCGATGAGCGGTTTGTGCCCTACGAGGACAAAGACTCAAACTTTGGAATGTGCAAAAAGCTGTTGCTGAACCATGTGCCCGTGCCCGCTGACAACGTTCTGCCCATTCCCACAGACACGGACACGCTTGGTCAGGCCGCCGCCGACTATGCCGCGACGCTGACCCGCATGCTGACACCCGCCGCCGGGCAGCCGCCCGTGCTGGATTTGGTCCTGCTGGGCATGGGCGACGACGGCCACTGTGCCTCGCTGTTTCCCGGCAAGCCGACGCTGGAAATCACCGATGTCTGGGCCGTCGGCACGCCGCCCGGCACTCTGCCGCCGCCGGTAGACCGCGTCACCGTCACATTTCCGGTGCTGAACGCCGCCCGCCGCGTGCTGTTCCTGGTGCCCGGCAAAGGCAAGCGGAAGCCGTGCGGGACATCTTTGAGAGCAGCCCGCCCAAAGAAAAGCATCCGTCCGCCGCTGTGCAGCCGACCGACGGCACGCTTCTGTGGCTGCTGGACAAGCCTGCGGCGAGTCTGCTGAACCGATGACGGGCGCCGGGCTGGAAAACGTCTGGCGTGAGACGGCAGGGGCCGCAGGCATGAGCGAAGCTGATGCCGCCGCCGTCTGGCAGGATTTGGCCCGCCGCTACAGCGAGGCGGACCGGGCCTATCACACGCTGACCCATATTGCCGCGATGCTGGCGGTGGTGGACGAGTTTGGGGACGCTGTCACAGACCCGCTTGCCCTGCGCCTTGCTGTCTGGTTCCATGATGCTATCTATGACGCCCGGCGCACGGACAACGAAGCGGAAAGCGCCCGCTATGCGCGGGGCGCGTTAGAACCTGCCCTCCTGCCGCCGTCTACGCTGGCCGCTGTGGAGCGTCTGATCCTGGCGACCAAAACGCACGAAGCCGACCCCACTGACGGCGACGCGGCACTGCTGTTAGACGCCGATCTCGCCATTCTGGGCGCGAGTCCCGCCGATTACGACCGCTACGCGCAGGCCATTCGCAAAGAATACGCCTGGGTCTCCGAAGACCGCTACCGGGAAGGACGGCGCAAAGTGCTGGACAGCTTTTTGGAACGCCCTCGGCTCTACCACACCCCGGCCCTTTTTGCGCGACTGGAACAGGCCGCCCGCGCCAACTTGAAACGTGAAAGCGAGATGTTATGAACCCACGGGATCATCTGGCGAACGAGCGGACGTTTCTAGCCTGGGTGCGGACGAGTATCGCCCTGCTGGGCTTTGGAGTACTCATTGCCAAGCTGCGCTTTCTGGGGATTGCACCCGAGGCGGGCGGGCACTCCGGGCGGTTGGGGCTGGCCTTCGCGGCGGCGGGGCTGGTGACCCTGCTGCTGGCGGCATGGCAGTATGAGTGGACGCGGCGGATGATTGACAAGGCGGCGTACCAGACGCCAACGTTTCTGATTTTCGGCTTTGCCGCGCTGGTGTTTGGCTTGGGAATGGCAAGCGTACTGTATCTGATTGTTTTGCTGAAATAAGACGCTGAAAATCGGCGAATTTGGGATACAATAGGGGTATGGCACTGCATCTCACCCGCGCCGTCAGCCGGAAGTTTCTGCTGGCAGGCCGTCAGCTTCAGGAAGTAACTTCGTCGTGGTTCCAGCGTGCGCTGACGCCCCCTCGTCCCGCGCCACGCTCGGAGGTGACGGACGCCTACAGCCACCTGCACAAAAGCGGCGAAATGAACCACCTGGGGCAGTACAAGTGCGACCTGTGCGGAATGGAAATGCGTCTGATTCCGGCGGCGGCAGCGCAGGGGGCCGTTGGCCCGCAGTATGACTGGGAATGCAGCGGGTGCGGGGCGGTTGATTGTACAAGCTTTCGGATTTGCCGCTGCGGGCGGCAGACGGTTCTGGAAAAGCACGGCGGGAGCGGGCGCGAGCTGCCGGTTTCGCTGAACGCGGGCGGCTGCACCGAATGCGAGCGGTGCGCGGTCTGCGACGGCATTCTGGCCGTCGGCAATCTGAAATGGTTTTATGGCCGCTGGACTCACTTTTACCCGGACACCGAGTTCGACCGGCGCACCATGCAGGAGTACACCGTCACGCGGGAGCGTTCGCTGTTTTACGGCTTCCATGCCCACTATTCCTGCGCCGAGAAGTCCCCCGACTCTGTCACCCGCGCTTTGGAGTCCCGCGTGCCCGAATGGTACACACAGGGCATAGCAAAGCAGACCGCCGAAGAAGCGGATCGCCTGCGCTTCGAGCATCGCTGCCTCGCCTGCAAAGCGCCGCTCGATCCCGCGTCCCGGATTTTAGGCCGCGAGACGCACGCCCGGTGTCAGCGTTCTTAGAACACCCGCTCGACCAGCCCGTAGCCGATGAGGCCGCCGAGTATTGTCCCAGCGCCGCCGACAAACCCCGCCCACGCCGCCGTGCGCCAGGTCGCGCCGGGGGCCATTGCCCGCGCCGCCAGGGGGCCGAGCGTCAGGCCAATCACCATCTCTGCGACGATGATATAATACGGCGTGTGCCCCAGCATCTTGCTGTTCTGGTAGCGCCACCAGTGCGCGTGCCAGGCCATTTCTTCGTAGAACGGGATGTTGACCGCCCCCAGCAGCGCCGTCAGCGCCATGCCTCGCAGATCGCCAAACTGCTGCACAAAGCGGCGGCCCAGATAACCAATCTGCACAGCCACTACCAGCCACGCCGTTGGCATCCAAAAGGGCGACAGGCCGATTTGGGCGCTCCGGCTAACCGAATAATCCAAAGTTCCCGTGAATGTCACGCACAGCGCGTCGGCGACCAGCTCCATCAGCCCCAGCCCCAGCCCGAACAGCAGCAGCCGCGCCATCGCCCGGTCTCTGTAGTGCGCGACATGGACGGCAAACACGGTCAGGCTGACGGCATTCAGCGTTGCTGCCGTGCGCCCGTCCGACCAGGGCTGATCGCGCAAAACCAGCACGGTCACCACCGACAGGGCAATCGTCGCCAGGGTCGTCCGCAGCCGCGCCGCTTCTAAATTATGATCAAGAGTGAGTGCCACATCTCTAGCAACACAGAGGCGGGGCGCAGGGTTCGCGCCGCTGGCAAGAGTCCGAAACAAGAGTCTGAGGGGCTGAACCCCCTCGCTGGGGGGCGCAGACGCCTTCAAACCCGCCTGCGCGGGTACGGAGCGGAAGCAGAATAGGAAAAAACTACCACTCCTTTTATCTTCTTCACCCGCGCAGGCGGGTTCAAGGCGCTTCGCCCCCCAGCGAGGGGGTTCAGCCCCTCGGACTCTTGTTTCGTAGTCTCTTGCTATCTGTGGGCCGCCGGTTCGCGGGGAACATCCGGGGCCGCTCGCCGGGTATCATAAAAGGCCATGACCATTGCAAAAAGCTGGCGGGAGATAGACTGGGCCATATTAGGCAGTGCGCTGCTGATCTGCCTCGGCGGTATTCTGGCGATCAAAAGCGCCCTGCATCTGGACGCGCACCCGCTGGACATGGTACGCAAGCAGATTGCCGGGGGCATGGTGGGCACTGCCGTGGCCGTTCTGCTGGCGCGGACGGATTATGAAAGCCTGCTCAAGCGGTTTGCCCGCTATTTGTATCCCCTGAACCTTGTTTTGCTGCTGCTCGTGCTGCCTCATTTCGCCGGGCATGAGGCCAAAGGGGCAAGCCGCTGGATCAGACTTGGCCCGGTGCAGATTCAGCCTTCCGAGTTCGCCAAAGTCATTATTATTATCACACTGGCTCTGTTTTTGGTGCGCCATGCCGAGACAATCAGGCAGTGGCCGACGGTGCTGAAATCGCTGGTGCATATCGGCGTGCCAATGCTGCTGATCGCCAAACAGCCCGATTTGGGCACCTCGCTGGTGCTGCTTGCCATCTGGTTTGGCATGATGACGATTGCCGGGGCGCGGCTGCTCCATCTGGGGACTATTTTTCTGGCCGGGGCGCTGCTGTTTGGCGTCGTCTGGCAGTTCAACCCCGGCGGCGTGCTGAGAGACTATCAAAGAAACCGCCTGGAAGTGTTTCTGAACCCCGCCGCCGACCCCCGCGATGCGGGCTACCACCTGCGGCAGAGCGAGATCGCCATCGGCGCAGGCGGCATCAGCGGCGAGGGGTACGGCAAAGGGACGCAGAGCGTGGGCGGCTACGTGCCGGAGCATCACACGGACTTTATCTTTACGGTGTTCGGCGAAGAAGGCGGCTTTGTCGTGTGCGGCCTGCTGCTGGCCCTCTATTTGCTTCTTTTAGAGCGCGGCGTGGTCATCATGGCCGAGTGCGACGACCTGCTGGGGCGCCTGCTGGCGGCGGGCGTACTGTCTATGCTGACCTTCCATGTCGTTGTCAATGCCGGGATGACAATGGGAATTATGCCCGTCGTGGGCGTTCCCCTGCCGTTTGTCTCCTACGGCCTGAGCAGCCTGCTGGTCAATTTTACCGTCGTGGGCCTGCTGCTGTCTGTGGCCGCCCGCAAGCACCGCGTTATGTTTTAGCTTCGCTTCCGTGGGGAAGTCACTAATGGTCTCAATCACCCGTCACACGATGTCTCGCGCCACGCCTCTCAGTGGGGTCTTTCTACTTCGCCTCGTTTCTGTCTTGATTTCTACCGCCAGCTCATCCCCAGCCTATTCATGTCAAAAACTTAGATTGGCAGCGTTATTTCTTTAAGCTGCCCGTAATCAGATACTTGTTCGGGCGTCAACTTCATTTTGACAAGCAATCGGTCAAGATTCGCCCCCTGAACCTGCCTTGCTCCTTCGTGAAAAGCAGTACGCGCTTCGTCTAACTCATTCACCAGCGTGGCGACTGTGGAAGGCGTTTCGCTAATGCGCCCATGCGCCTCGCATAAAAAACTATGGGCTAGATAATTACGCTTTTTGATCAACGGCTTTAGTTTGGGAAAAAGTTTACTCACCGCCGCGTCTATTTCTTTCAGAGCGTATACGCGCTTGCCAAGTGTTGACGGTATATCTTTCAACAATCGTTCTCCCTCTGCCAGCGTTAGCGCATCCAATGCTTCAATTTGCAGGCTGTTTGCAACACAGCCCTCCAACGCTTGAGCAGCCATCATGGCCCAGAAATAAGGCTCAAACAATCCTGATATAGTGCTGTAATAATCTGTCTTTTGTTGTTCTGTGTATTTGTTCACAAAGAGGTTCCTGGTCTTACTTCTTGTGGTTTGCGCGGTCTTCCCACCTTCTCCCAACCTTCCGGCTATGTCCGCAGTTTGTAGGCATTCAGGTCGGTGCAGATGGTAAGCTTGTCGTTGAAAAAGCCCTGCCGAAGCAGAGCTTTTTCCCATGTCCTTGTCTTGACATAGCCCGCCGTGCCCTACGTTGACACACCCCGCCGGGCCGAGCCATGCCGTCCGTTGTTACCCCGGAGGGCAAGCCTGTTAGAGAAAAGCGATACGCGGCATCGCTTCCCCGATAAACATCTCAACGCGCCTGCGCCAGCTTTGTCCGCGCTGTGCCTTCGCCCGCACATACAGTACCCCCACCACTATGATTGGGATCATGAACAGGCTGAACAGTGAAGCAACGACGAACAGATAAGCGAGTGTGGTTATCGTTGAAACCACTTTTGCGCTTCGGTACTTCCACGCCGGGTCAACCCGGACGTGCCCCTTAATGTAATCTAGGTAAAGTACGCATCCTGCCCCGGTGGCTCCTAGAGTGAACGCCAATATCATTGACAGCAGAAAGCTACCACCGCCGCAATAATAAACGGAGGCAGCAATCAGAGATGCACCCGCAGCGGTTCCAAGCCCCAATCCCCAGACTGTCACGATCCGGGCCAGGCTGTCAAGCCAGGTCGGAGGTGTCACCGGGGCGGTTGGTTGTTCAATCGTTGTCATAGCTATTTCTTGCCTCGGGGCTTCGTCTTTTTCCACTGCTGAACTATATGTTTATGTATTTCTGCTACCTGCTCGCTGGCATCGGGCAGAAGAAGACGAAACATATAAATTAGATATGTTAGGCAGACAGCCCAATGAACCGTGGTGTAAACCCCTTCACCTGGTTGGGTGGCACTAGGGATATGGAGCGCAGTCAGAAGCGTGTGGATCACCCAGTCCACAAAGAAGAAAAAAAGGGCACTGGCCCCGACCTCAAAGGTTTTGCGCCCGTAATGAGAAAACCGCTTCTTGTAAAACTCCTTGTCGGACTCCGGTGGCTTTGCCCCTGTCCTCATTGGGCAGCTTCCCGCCCTTCGCGCTCATAAGCCTCACGCAACAGGCGGCGCACGAACTCGGACAGACCGCCCGGTCTGTCCTTGCCCCATTCGGCAGGCTCAGGCTCAAGCATCAGGCTATATTGTTGTGTTGGTGGGCCGGGTTGAGGTCCACGCTTGCGCTCAGGTTTGAGTAACGTTTTCACATAACAAGTATATACTCATTTTCGATTATTTGTCAAGTGATAGTTACTGGATGAATGATTACTGAATCAGTCAGCCAACACGATCTCGCCGAAACGCTCAACCAGTGCCTCTTCTTCGGCGTTCCCCTGCCGTTTGTCTCCTACGGCCTGAGCAGCCTGCTGGTCAATTTTACCGTCGTGGGCCTGCTGCTGTCTGTGGCCGCCCGCAAGCACCGCGTTATGTTTTAAGCGCACGGTGCGTAGGGCGCGTTTTCTGGGTACAAAGGAGGTACTAAAATATCTTGGGAGACAGCGACTTTGCCGCATCTGCGTTCCTTTCTCGCCGTTTTCGTCTGCGGAGCATTCTGGACGCTTCTGGGGCTTCTTCTGGGCGCTCTTTTTCGGCATCCCTGGCTGGGATTCAGCGGCGGGCTGGCCTTCGGACTGGGCTACTGCCTGTTTGGTTCGTGGGCCGCTGAAAAGTTTCCTCTGGATGTCTGGGAAGCGCGAATGCTGACTCAGGATCAAGCCCCAAACGCCTACGAAATGCTGCTGGAGCTGAGTGAAAAAACTGACACGCCGCAGCCGACGCTTTACACCTGCGCCCGGCCTGACACCAATGCGTTCGTGGTCGCCGGCCGCGAGGGCAGCCGGGCGGTGGTGATGAGCCTGGGAGTGACCCGGCGGCTGGAGCGAAGCGAGGTGCAGGCCATCCTGTCTTTGCTGATGGCCCGACTGGCGACCGGAGCAATGCCGGGATGGACAGTCACGGCGACCCTGGCTGGCCTGCCGCTGTACCTCGGAGCGCGTCTCAAGGCGCAGCCCGCGCTGGCATGGCTGGGTTCGGGCCTGATCGCTGTCTTCACGCCGCTGGGGCAGGCGCTATTGCAGTTTGGCTGCGACCCTGGCGTGGTGCTGGCCGCCGATGTGCACGCCGCGCACCTGGCGGAGGAAGCGGGGGCGCTGCCATCGGCGCTGGCAAAAATCGAGGCCGCACGCGGCCCGCAGGTGTCGGAAGCGGGGGGAATGGGAACCGAGGGCCTGTTTGTGGTCGCCCCGTTTGGCCCGTCCGATGTTTCGGCGCGAGTGGCCCGCGCCGATGCGGTGTCGCTGGCTCAGGAAGCGTGAAACCAGTACCCGACAAGCGCCGTTGATAGACGTGTCGCGGACCCATTCTAGGGTAAACTACGGTATGCCTGCTGAGACTCCTACTGCTCCCTCTGACCGAGACACCTGCGCCCTGTTCGCACCTGCGCTCGCTCGCCTTGACACCCCCGCCGAGATTGCTGCGTACCTCAAAGAAACCCACGCCGGGCTAAACACGGCGTCGGTGCTGGCTTCGGTCACGGGGACCGATCTGCTGGCCTGCAACACGGCGCTGGTCGATGCCGTGCTGCGGCGGCTGTTCGCGCTGGCCTGCCGGAATGCAGGCGTCGGCGAGGACGCTGCGCCGGTGGCGATTGTGGCGACCGGCGGCTACGGGCGGCGGGAGCTGGCCCCCTTTTCCGATGTCGATGTGACCTTTGTGCCTGCGCTGGAAGACGATGACACCGTCAATGCCATTGTCAAAGAGATGTTCCAGAGCGTGATGGATGTGTTTTTGTATGGCGCGGGCCTGAAAGTCGGCTATGCCTACCGCCTGCTCGGCGACCTGGGACGGCTGGACCACCAGACACAGACGACGCTTTTGGATTCACGCTTTTTGTGCGGTGACCGGGCGCTGTTCCAGGAGTTCCGGGCGCAGTTTCGGGCGCAGATACTCACGGCGGATTTTCTGTTTCAAAAATGGGCCGAGCGCCAGGCGGTGCTGTCCAAACACGGCGGCGGGCAGGTCTACACCGTGGAGCCGAATGTCAAGGAAGGCGCGGGGGGGCTGCGCGATATTCAGAACGCCGAGTGGATGGGCGGGGTCTGCTATCATGCCAGTTTGGCCCGGCTCTGGCCTGCACTGGTGGAGCAGGGGGTGGTGCGGGCCGAAGACGCCGCCAGCCTGTTGGCCGCCCGTGACTTCCTGCACTGCACCCGCGCCGCCCTGCATATCGCGTCGGGAGAGGCGCGGGACGTGCTGACCGCCGAACGGCAGGAAGCGGTCGCCGCGCTGCTGCATTATCCCGACACGCCCGCCGCGCCTGCGGTGGAACAGTTCATGCGCGACTACTTCACCCATGCCGCCGAGGCGCGGCGGGTGTCCCGGATGGTGATGACCCGCTGCTTGGACAGCGAGCTGCCGGTGGGCCTGGGGCTGGCCTCCGTCGGGCGCGTGCTGACCCTGGCCGATGCGGACGCGGCGGGGCAGGACCCCGCCCTGCCGCTGCATATCGCCGAGCTGCGGCAGGCGTATGGCCTGGCGCAGTCCTTTGAGCTGGAACAATTCCTGCGCGACTACCTCGCCGCCCGGCCCGCGCCGGAAGACCCCGCCGTGGCGGGCCGTGTGCTGACCCGTCTGCTGTCCGCGCCGTCCGGCGTCGCTGATGCCCTGGACCGCCTGCAGGAAAGCGGCACTCTGGGCTGGCTTCTCCCCGAATTCGCGCCGATTATGACGCTGATTCCCTATGACGCCGCCCATGACTACACGGTCGGTGCTCACTCGCTTCGGGTGGTCCGCAATCTGGAGAATTTGAAGACCGACACCCGGCTGCCCGAAGGGCGGCGCTTGATCGGCGAAGTGGCCCGCCTGGAAACGCTGTATCTGGCCGGGCTGATCCACGACATTGGCAAGCAGTGGCCGGAGGGCGGCCCTCATGCCGAGACCGGGGCCGACGCGGCGGTCCGTCTCTGCGAACGCCTGGGCTGGGATGAGGAGCGGCGCGACAAAGTGGTGTTCTTGATCCGGGAGCATCTGCGGATGGCGGAAACCAGCCGCCTGCGCGACCTCGCTTTAGACGAAACGACGCGGGAGTTTGTGAAGTATATCCCGGACATGGACTGCCTGAATATGCTGTACCTGCTGACCTACGCCGACACGCAGGCCGTCGGCGACGGGGTCTGGACGGAGGTGCAGGGCCGCTTCCTGTCCGAGTTATACGCCCGCGCCGAAGGGATGCTGTCCGCGCCGCTGAGCGATGACGGCGGCCCGCCACCGCCCTATGTACCGGACTTAAAGCGTCAGCGCGAGCGCATTCGCAAAGGACTGGCCGCCCATAACCTGCCCACCGACAGCGTGCTGACCCATACCCGCAGCCTGCCCGCGCAGTATCTGCTGAACACGCCGCTGGAAGAGATGTACCTGCATATCGCGCTGATTGAGCGTCTGCGCGAGACGTTCCAGCCTGCCGTGGATTTCAAGAACGAGTACGGCGCGGACCATACCGAGCTGACTTTGTGCGCCTACGATGACCCGCATCCCGGCCTGCTGTCCAAAATCACCGGCGTTTTGTATGCCCACGATGTCAACCTGCACACCGCGCAGGTCTTCACCCGCGAGGCCAGTGTGCGTATCGCCATTGACACATTGTGGGTGGACTACCGGGGCAAGCCGCTGTCGCCGGGCAAGCGGGCCGAGCTTCAGGAAAGCTTCCGCCGGGTGCTTCTCGGCGAAGTCGGCATCGGGGAGCTTTTGCAGACGCATAAAAGGCCGCTGAAAGAGCAGACGATTTATTCGGCCCGCATTGACGAGAATGCCTCCGAGCGGTTTTCGCTTTTAGAAGTCAGCGCCCCCGATGAAACCGGCGTCGTTTATCGCCTCGCCCGCGCTGTGTCGGCCCTGGACTGGAACATCCACGCTGCCCGCCTGTCTGTCTGGGGCAGCCGTGCCCGCGATGCGTTTTACATCTCGGACGCCGACGGCGAAAAAGTCCCCGCCGCCGCCGTCTCCCGTCTGCTCGACGCCCTGCCGACCGAAGCCTTCAGCAGAAAAAAACGTGCCGCCCCGGTGGCCCGGAGATAAAACACTTATGCCCTTCACCAAACACAGCCACGGCGGCTGGGGCGGCTCTGGCGAGACCAAGCCGCTCCACTCCCCCAAAGACAAAGGCCCCGTCTTCCCGCGCCGGGGCGCACGCGGCCTTTCCCACCCGGACACCCTGCCCCGGCAGACGCCCGGTGCGCCCGGCCCGACGCCGCGCCCAAAAAAGACGCCTTAGAAAGATACACCATGCCCACCGACACCAACAACGCCACCGAATACAGCGAAAAGTACCTGCACGTCAAACAGAAAGCTGTAGAACGCGCCCAGGCACGCGGCGAGACCGGAACCCGCGTCGCCGCCCCGCGCTCGCAGCGCCTGCCGCCCGGCCAGTATCTCACCGAAAAGTTTCCTGTGCTGGACCTCGGCGTGCAGCCGCCGTTCAATGCTGATACGTTCCGGCTGACTATCGACGGCGCCGTGCAAAATCCTGTCTCGCTCTCGCTGGACGACCTGGAACAATTGCCCTCGCTGGACCTGACGGCGGATTTCCACTGCGTCACCCACTGGAGCCGCTATGAACTAAACTGGACGGGCATCCCCTTTGAGAGCCTCGTCGATCTGGTTCAGCCCGACCCCGATGCTACCCATGTCATGCAGTACGGCGCGGACGGCTATACCACCAACAATGCTCTCGAAGAGCTGATGCACCCGGATGTAATTGTCGCCTACGCCCTCGACGGCCAGCCGATCCCCCGCGAACACGGCGCTCCTATTCGGATTATCACCCCGCACCTGTACGCCTGGAAGGGAAGCAAATTTTTAAACCGCATCCAGTTCCTCAAAGCCGACAAGCGCGGCTTCTGGGAAGTGCGCGGCTACCACAACCACGCCGACCCGTGGACCGAGGAGCGGTTTGCGTAGACTGCTCGGCTGAGGTACAATTGAGTCATGGCAACACATACAATTACGCTCAATGAAGTCACCGAAGCCTGTCTGCAAAGCCTCTCGGCCAAAGAAGGCCGGCAGGCCAGCGAATACGCCGCCCGGCTTCTGGCCCGTGCCGTCCGTGCCGCCCGGCCCAAGCCGGTCTATGATTCTGCGCTGCTGAAAGCCTATGCCGCAGAAAACGCGACGGAAGAAGAGGCGTTGGCTAACTCTGACCCAGAACACCGCGTACAACTGCTGGCGCATGAAGACGCGGCATGAAGTCGTCCAAGATCACTTATCCGAAAGAGGGAATGATTTCCCTTCTTTTGATGACGCCGCTTGGCAAACGCCTGTATCGCTTAGAAGAGACGGAAGTGTTTTTGGAAGAGCCGCTGTACTTCCATGATGTGATTGAGGCCAAACGAAAACTGTGGGGAGGCTTGGAGTTCCGAAAACTGGTAAAGCGGTCTGGGCTTGAAGTCTGTGATTTCATACTGCCGCTAACGCTGCCAGCCTCCGAAGAGTTTCAAGCCCTGCTTCGCCGGGTTAAGGATGAGGGCGGCACTTGCGAGATCATGTTTGGCGGAGTTCTCTTCACCCATTTGCCGCCCGGCTCAGTGCTGGATATAAAAAAAGAAATAAGGCTGCTACCGTTGTTGCCATACAGCCTCGGCGATGGAAATTATCTCTGACACAGTAGGCCGCACAAGCGGCATTTGTCATAGCTTGACCTGTTGCAAAAATCTCCATGCCTCCTGCCTGATTGCCATATCCCAGTTTTCGCCTTCCAGTTCCATATAAGTTTCCGGCGCAAGGCCGTCATCCAAATAAAGCCAGGATTTCATGTCTTCTGGGTAGCCCAGGTCGCGGAAGATGCCGTAAATCTCATGGCAGCCTTCCAAAGCGGGAACCGTTCCGTCAAGGATACGCTGGGCGATGTCTTGGGCGTAGAGGCGCAGCAGGATTGGCAGAGGCGGGACTATCCAATTCAGTTCGCAGATTGTCTGGCCGAAATAATACTCAATGTCTGCCGAGGCCGGGGCGGGGCCGAGGCTTGCCAGCATCCGCAGGTGTTCTGTGTCGTAGCCTTCTTCGAGCAGGAAGACAGCCCAATCCACAAAATCCCCGAGTCTGGCCTGGTTCAGGTGACGCCGGGCCAGCAGTTGCAAAGTTTCGCGTGTCACGGGAAGTCACAGCCTCCGCCCGATTGCCTCGCCGATGACTGCCAGCTCTTTCATCATCGACTGGTAAGCCGGGATGGTGATGGTCTGTGCGCCGTCTTTCAGGGCCTTCTCCGGGTTTGGGTGGACTTCTACGAGCAGTCCGTCCGCGCCGACGGCGAGGGCCGCCTTGCACATGGCGGGGACCATTGAGGCCCGGCCTGTGCCCTGCGAGGGGTCGATCACGACGGGCAGGTGCGACAATTCGCGCACGGCCAGCACGGCGGACAGGTCCAGCGTGTTGCGGGTGTAGGTTTCAAATGTCCGCACGCCGCGCTCGCAGAGCATCAGAGCATCGTTGCCGCCCTTCAGGATATACTCGGCGGCCTGCAGCCATTCTTCGATTTTGGCGGACATCCCGCGCTTGAGCATCACCGGCTTTTTGAGTTTGCCGACTTCAATCAGCAGGTCATAGTTCTGCATATTGCGTGTGCCGATTTGCAGGATGTCGGCGTACTCGCACACGAGGTCAATGTTTTTGATGTGCATGACCTCGGTAATCACTGGCAGGCCCGTCTCGTCCCGCGCCTGTGCCAAGAGTTTCAGGCCGTCCTCGCCCATGCCCTGAAACGAGTAGGGGGATGTGGAGGGCTTGTACGCCCCGCCGCGCAGAACGGTGGCCCCGGCGGCTTTGACGGCCCGCGCGGTTTCCATAAGCTGCTCTTCGGACTCGACGGTGCAGGGTCCGGCCATCATCACAAAGCCGTCGCCGCCGACCACCACATCGCCGACTTTGACGACGCTCTTTTCGGGCCGAAACTCCAGCGATGCCAGCCGGTAGGGCTTTAGAACCAGCACAGACTTCTCCACGCCGGGCAGGGCTTCCACCTGCTCCGATACCCGCGCTTCATCCTGCGTCGGCGTGCCGACAGCGGCGATCACCGTGCGCTCCGTTCCGTAGATAGGGTGGATTTCATAGCCCCAGCCTTGCAGCGCTTCTTCGACTTCGCGGATTTGCCCTTCTTCCGCGTTCTGCTGCATGACAACGATCATTGTTTCTCCTCGTGTAACGTGATGTATGAGGCCCCCCCCGCCCCAATAATGGGGAGCCAGATTAAGACAGGCAGGGCTTAATCATACTTGTCTGGTTCCCCCATTATTGGGGGCTAGGGGGCGGGCTTCAAATACTTGTCCAGCCAGCCTAAATTGCGGTGCAGGCGGTCCAGGCGCAGGTCGGGCGGGCCGCCGCGTGAAAGGCCGTGCGAGGTCTCCGCCGGGTAGCGAATGAACTCGACGGGCTTTCGCTGCAAACGCAGGGCAGCGAACAGCTCTTCGGCCTGCGAGACCGGGCAGCGCAGGTCGCCATCGGAGTGGATCAGTAGCAGCGGAGTGTTGATGTGGCCCGCGTAGGCCATTGGCGAATGCCTCCAAAGGTCGGCGGGGTCGTCCCAGGCGTTGCCCAAATAGTACGTCCCGTGCGACCACGGGAAGTCGCAGGTCCCGGCCATCGACTGCAAGTTGTTGACCAGCCGGTCGGCGACGGCGCAGGCGAAGCGGTCTGTGTGGCCCACCGCCCACGCGGTCAGGTAGCCGCCGTAGGAGCCGCCCATGATAGCGGTTTTGGTCGAGTCAGCGTAGCCCTCGGCCAGCAGGAAGTCGACGACGGCCTCCACATCGGCCAGTGCTGGGCCGCCCCAGTCGCCTTTGATAGCCCCGGTGTGCGCCTCGCCGTAGCCTTTGGAGCCGCGTGGGTTCGTGTAGGCCACGACGTAGCCCTGTGCGGCCAGCCATTGCAGCTCATGGAACAGTGCATTGCCGTACTGCAGATGCGGTCCGCCATGCACATACAGCACCAGCGGGGCCGTGCCGTTCTTCTCGAAGTTCGGCGGCGTCAGCACCCAGCCGGGCACGTTCCCGCCCAAGCCGTTCGGCACAGACAGTGGGGTGGGGGTCTGCACCGCCACGGTATCTCGCCACTCCTGGTTGAGGTCGCTGATTTGCCTGTCGCCCACAAACACTTCGCCGGGTGTCACCGAGTCGCCGAGTGTGATGGCGAACGTACTGCCCGATAGGCTGAAGCCGCCTGCCGTGTGGTTGTCAGGGGTCAGGAATGTCAGGTTGCCGCCGCTTGACGGCACGGAAGTCAGCCGCACATCGCCCCGGTCGCTGACTAAGAAGTATAGCGTTTTGCCGTCTGCGCTCCACGCCAACTCGTCGCCGCTGCCGTCGCCGGTGTCGGCGATGGTCAGGCCGCCGACCGCAAGGTCCGTGTGCCCGGTCAGGTCATGCGCCATCTCGCTGCCGCTGAGGGGCAGGACGTACACGCGGCTGTTGCGCGTGCCCCACGAGTCGCGGGGATCCGGTCCGCCGATATAAGCCAACTGTGTGCCGTCCGGCGACAGGCTCAGCGCCCCTTTGTCGCCGAGCGGCGCAGGGATTTGGGTCAGCTCGCCGCCGTCCACGGAGACCGTCCAAATCTGTGCGTCCGAGTCTTTGTCCACATCCGAATCGGGCCGACGGTCCGAGGCAAACACCAGCGTTTGGCCGTCCGGGAGCCAGCAGGGCACATCGCACCCGAACGGCCCGCCGGTCAGCGCCCGCGCCTCGCCGGTGCTGCTATCTGCCACATAGACCTGTGTGTACGAACCATCAAAGTAGCCTTGCCCATCCATTCGGTAAAGCAGGTGCGTATGCACGCGGGGCGGATTGGAGAGATGCTTGGCCTCGCGCTCCTCCCCGGCCTTCTTCGTATAATTGGCCGGTGTCGCCCGGTACAGAAACGCGATCTTGGTCCCGTCCGGCGACCAGCGCAGACCCGAAATGCCGCCCTGCTCTAAGTGTGTCAGCACGGACGCCTCGCCGCCGTCGGGCGAAATCGTAAAAATCTGCCCTTTGTCGTCAAGCCGGTCCGACACAAACGCAAGCCTGCTCCCGTCCGGCGACCAGCGCGGCCCGCCGTCGCTCCACTTCCCGCCGGTGAATTTCCGGGCAGGCTTGCCGCCGTCCGCCGGGGCCATCCACACTTCGCCGCGATAGGTGTTTTCTTCCGTGTCCGTATGCGTACGGACAAACGCCACTCGCGCTCCGTCCGGCGAAATCTGCGGGTCCCCGACACTTTGCAGCGTCAGCAGGTCCTCGGCGGTGATCGGTCGTTTCGTCTCAGTCACTCAGTCGTTCCTTTCTGCAACTCCCCAATTTGGGTAAGAATATCCTCCTGCGTGAGTGGGTCCAGAAGCGTGTGCCGCTCGGTGGAGTAATCGCCTTTGCCCATATAGAGCAAAACGTTGATTACAAACGCTTCGCCTAACCGTGTCGGCACGGTAGACAGCCGCATTTCGTGCAAAGTATATTGCGATTGGTACAGAAAGCGGCCAAACTGGGGAACACGTCTTTCGGCGATATTTATGCCGGACACCGCTTTCAGCCGTGCATACAGGCTTGGGCATTTGTAGCTGGGATAGGCATTCGCTTCCCAGAGTTTATCGCCAATCCGGTATCTGACAAGATACTCGCGTCCTCTTGGCTCAATGTGAATGAAAGCTGCTTTCGCAAGCACCGCCTCCTGCAAAATTGTTGTTAGCATGGCACTGATTGGGGGTGCAAAACGCTCATGAAGGTTTGCAGGCCATATCGTTTCCTCGGTGAACCAAAGCTCTGTTTGCCGCTCCAACTCTCCATAAGAGACGGATTCTAATGGGCCAAAGAAGTAGCCACTCTCATCGAAAGAGGATATTTTCCTGTCGGCGGTCATGTTGCGCCTCCTAACTCTCAGGCCAGTACGTCTTTCAATGCCGCGATGAAACGCTGGTTTTGCTCCATCGTCCCCGTTGAAACCCGAATATGCTGGGGGAGGCCCATGCCGTGGGCGGCGCGGACGATGACGCCCATCGCTTGCAGGGCGTGGAAGACATCGCGGCTGTCGCGGCCTGTGTTGACTAAGATGAAGTTGCCCTGGCTGGGGGTATAGGCAAGGCCCATCTTCTCGAACTCGGCGGCGAAGTAGCGCAGGCCCTCGGCGTTCAGGGCGACGGTCTGGGCAACGTGGTCGGTGTCGGACAGGGCGGCGGCGGCGGCAGCCTGTGCGGGCAGGTTGACATTGAACGGCGAGCGGACGCGGTTCAGGACTTCGGCGATCTCCGGGCGCATGATGCCGTAGCCGACCCGCAGGCCCGCGAGGCCGTAGGCTTTGGAGAAGGTGTGCAGCAAAACGACGTTGCGGCCAGCCAGCACCAGGGGGCGGAGGTCGGGCTTTTCGGGGTCGTCCACATATTCGTCATAGGCTTGGTCCAGAACGACAATGACGTTCTCGGGCACGCGGTCTAAGAAGCGTTCCACATCGGCCTGACGCACCAGCGTTCCGGTGGGGTTGTTGGGGTTGGCGATCAAGACCATACGGGTTTGGTCGGTGACGGCGTCGGCCATTGCCTCTAAATCGTGGACCAAATCAGCCGTGAGCGGGACTTTGACCGAGATGGCGTTGGACTGCGCGGCGTATATCTCGTACATGGCAAACGACGGGTCGCCCTGCACGGCTTCATCGCCGGGACGCAGGTACGACAGGGCCAGCAGGTGCAGAACTTCATCGCTGCCATTGCCAAAGACCAGCGTGTCTTCGGGGACATTCTGCATCCGGGCGACGGCGGTGCGGAGGGCCGGAGCCGCACCTTCGGGGTAAAACGAGATGCCTGCCGCTGCCCGCGTCAGTGCGTCCAGAGCGCGGGGGGAGGGGCCGAGCGGGTTTTCATTGGAGGCCAGCTTGATGATGTCGGTCAAGCCCAGCTCGCGCTGGACCTCTTCAATCGGCTTGCCCGGCACATAGGGCCGCAGGCGGGCGATATGGTCGGCGACGAGTACGCTTTCTGAAACGGAGGGCATGATCGGGTTCCTTTGTCAGATAGTTTAGCATAAATCTTAATCAAATCTTAATTAAAACTTAACAAAACTTTATATAAAAAACATTGACAGCGATGCACAGAATGAGTATAATTACCGTGTCGCAACGAGAGCGACACTATCACATCACTTGATTGAAAACGCTTAACCGCTCTTCCTCGGGATGCTTTTCAGAATGCTTCTCCGAGAGAGTTGTATACCCGCCGTCCCAGTGCCGTGTGCACGGCGTTCCTCCCGACCAGTCCTCAGAATTAGACACAGGAGACCGTAATGCATCGTAAGTGGAACAAAGACGCAATCGCCCTTGAAATTTTCAGCATGTATGAGTCCGGCGAGACTCTCAACTACTCCAGTGTCGCCAGCAACAATCTGTCGCTGCTGCGGGCCGCGACCCGCTACTTTGGGACGTGGGAAGATGCCGTCCGCTATGCCGGGCTGGATTACGATTCCATCCGCCGCTACAAGTCCTGGACCCGTGACCGCATCATCGCCCGCATCAAAGAGCTGCACGCCAAAGGCGAAGACCTGTCCTGGCGTCATGTCTGCCTGAATGTGGACCCCCAACTGGCCGCCGCCGCCACCAAAAAAAGCCACTTCGGCTCCTGGCGCGAGGCCCTGGAAGCGTCGGGCCTCAACTACGACGAAATCCGCAAGTACCGCGAATGGGATGACGCCCGTATCCTGGACATGGTGCGCGAGTTCCACCGCGACGGCAAAGAGCTGAACGCGAAGAATATGGAGCTGGAAGACATCACGCTCATCACCGCTGCCCGCCGCCGCTTCGACTCCTGGCACAAGGCGCTCACCGCCGCCGGGCTGGACTACACCGAGATCGTCCACCGCGCCCCCTTCAAGCGCGGCCTCGGACGCGGCCAGAGCAAGCGCACGGCTGCCGCCAAATAACTCCTCTCCCACGGAAACGCGCCCGGTCTTCTTCCGAAGACCGGGCGCGTTTTGTTTGGCTATACTTCCGTGTCCTGCAGATCGACGGGTGTGTTCGGGACCTTTGCCAGAACCGCGTTGAACTTGTCACGACTTCCCCGTGCCGCTCGTTCCTTCAGATAATCTGCCGTCGCCCACGCCGCCAGTTTTTCCGATACAGCAGACGCAGTGATTTGATCAATGGAAATGCCTTCTCTTTGTGCCGCTTCACGCAATTGTTTGTGCAAAGACTCCGGCAGCCGCACACTGATTACACTCATCGCGCTCATGGTAGTTCTCCGATCTTTTGCAGGAGTTGATAGGGTGTCAACGCTTCCAGGCCAAATTGCTCGACACCTACGAAATCTTTTTGGTTAAAAGTCACGATAAAATCGCATTGCGCTTCGATAGCAAGCTCCAATACCATGTCATCCTTCGGGTCTTTGAGAAAGGGTCGCCAAAGAAAGAATATCTCGTGATGATTGCCAATCTCGCATACATAATCGAGAGCATCTTCAATCTCTGGCGGCGTGAGAGCGGGCAGCATACCAGGCCGCAAGACAACATCCTCATACTCTACAACAAGGGGTACGGATAGATTGATTTCAAACTTTTGGCTCAAACTGCCGATCAAAGACAACAGCAGAAAAGCGGCTCCCCGATTTGAGCGAAGGGCGGCAACCAAAACGTTTGTGTCAATAACAATCTGTCTGGGACGCATAAGCAAAGTGTACCCTCAGAATGATCTGATTTGGCAGCAGGCTCAATTCCCTGCCGCAAGCTGCGGCTCTACTGTGGACAGCACCGGATAGGCGAAGTATTTCCGGGCGACCCGCTGCACATCCGCCGCCGTGACGGCGTTAATATATTTAGCGAACTCGGTGTCCAAAGCATAGCCCTCGGGGCCGGTCAGCTCGGCGACGCCGAGCAGGGTGGCGCGGTCTTCCAGGCGCTCATGCTTCAAAGCATCCGTGCCAATCAGAAAATGCTGGGCGCGGGACAGTGCGGCGGGCGTCGTGGGGATGTCGGCGAGAGCGGCGAACTGCGACAGCAGAGACTCTTTGACCGGGCCGACTGTGGGCACGGTTTTTTTCGTGACCGGGTCCGTGCGGGTGGGGGCGCTGTAAACGTAGGCCGTCAAGTCGCCGGTCGTCAGGCGCGGCGTGTACAGCGAACCGAGGTCGTAGGCCAGCCCTTCCTTTTCGCGGAGCTGGGTAAACAGCCGCCCGGATTTCATGCCGCCGAGCAGGGCGTTGGCGACAAGCAGCGCCGGGTAGTCCGGGTCTGAGGCAGGCGCGGCGCGGACCCCGGCCAGAAGGAGCTGCTGGGTTAAATCGGTCTGGTACACCCGTGTCGGCGGCAGGGGCTGCGTCGGCGGCGGCAGGGGCGATCCGGCGGGGGCGGTGACGGTTCCGACCCGCACGAAGTCCCCGAGGCTGGCCTGGATTTGTGCGGTGGCGGCTTCGGGGGAGACGTTGCCAACGACCACAATCACGATGTTCTGCGGAATATAGTAACGCTGGTAGTAGCGCACCAAATCGCTGCGTGTTAGCTGCCGAAGCGTAAAGGACGTGCCGCCGTCAGGCCGGGCGTAGGCAGTCCCGGCAAACAGCGCCTTCTGCAAATTGCCGTAAGCGGTGGAAAACTGGTCGGCATCGCGGGCGTCCATCTCGCCGAGCATCTGTGTCCGGGCCTGCTCCACGGCGTTCCCGTCAAAATCCGCATTTCGCAGGACATCCGCCAGCAGGTATAGGGTGTCGCTGAGGCGGTCCGGCACGGTCAGCGCGGCCACCTGTGTCCAGTCGGCGTGCCAGGTCGCCGTGACATTGCCGCCCAGGGCATCAATGGCTGAACTCATCGTTTCCGGCGTGCTGCTTGTGGTGGAGGCCAGCAGCGAGTGCGCGACAAAGCTGCCCAGACCCGCTGTGTCCGCTGTTTCCTGCGCCGCGCCCGTTCGGATAAAGATATTCACGGCCACCAGCGGCGTCCCGGCCTCGCGGCGGCACAGCACGCGCAGGCCGTTCGGCAAGGTGGTTTTGACCACAGGCGAGTCGGCATGCACAAGCGTGGGCGCGGCCAGCAGGGCCAGCAGGCAACAAAAAGCATTCAGCAGGCGAAGCGGCATAACGTGTCTTCCTATGGCTGGACGGAGGCGGTGACGGGGTTCGGGACCGGCAGCAGGGTGACCTGCGTGTAGGCGGTTGGCGTCAGATACTTGCGGGCGACGGCCTGAAGCTGGGCGGGGGTGACGGCCTCGAACCGGCTTACATAGGACGTGTCATACTGGTATGACGCAATGCGGCTGTAGAAGCCCAAAGCGTTGGCGCGGCCCGAGTTGGTCTGGGCATCGAACAGATAAGCGGCCAGCAGGGAATGCTTGGCGGCGGCCAGCTCGCCGCCCGAGACAGGAGCCTCGCGCAGAGTGGCGGCCTCGGCCAGAATGGCATCAATCACGCGCTGGTAGTCGCCGGGGTCAAACTCGGCGGTGACACTCATCATGCCGGGGTCGCGCTGCGTCAGGAAGCTGGTGCTGACAGCCGTGACCAGCTTGCGCTTGCTGGTGAGGTCGCGGTCCAGGCGGCTGCCGCCGCCCTGCCCGAGCAGGGTCATCAATAGGTCCATTTCCCAGACATCCGGCGTGTCGCGCACGGACGGCCCGCGCCAGCCGATCTGCAAAAAACCGCGCCGGGCCGGGGCGGTCAGGCTCAGGGTGCGGATTGTGGTCAGCGGCGTGGCGGGCAGGGTTTTGTCTTCAGGGACCGCCCGCGCCGTCCAGCTTCCAAAGCACTTTTGGGCCAGCGCCAGCCCGGCTTCGGGGGTGATGCGGCCTGCCAGAACCAGCGTGGCATTGCCGGGAGCGTAGTAGGTATGGTAAAAGTCCACAATCGTCTGACGCGGCATGGCAGAGACGTTCGCTGCCGTCCCCAGCAGAGGCCGCCCGTAAGGATGATTGGAAAAGGCCAGGGCGTTGAACCCACGGGACACGCGGCCCGTGGCGCGGCTGGCCTCACGGGCCATCTCACTCAGGATGACCGGCTTTTCAGCGTCAATATCTGCCTGCCGCATTTCCGAGTTTTCCAGGGCGTCAGCTAAAATGGGCAGTGCTTTCGGGGCATACGCGGAGGCCGTCGTCACATAAAAATGCGCCCAGTCATAGGACGTGGCTGCGTTGAGCGAGCCGCCCAAATCCTCAATCGCTGCGTCAATCTCGCCCGGCTTGCGGGTGGGTGTGCCTTTGAAGATCAAATGCTCCATAAAGTGGGCGACGCCGTTGACGTCGGCTGTTTCCCGCCGCGCTCCCGCACCGACCCAGACATCCATCGTGACTAAATCGGCGGCCTCGGAGGGAGCCACCAGCACCTGCAGGCCATTGGGCAGCGTGTATTCGGTGACAGTCCCCAGCCCGATGCCCGACGCCGTGGAAGTCGGCTGCGTGACCGTCGGGGCAATCGGCGGCGCGTCCGCCTGCGCCCCGGCGCGGGGAGTGAGAGCGAGCAGGGCCAGCGCGGGCAGAAGAAAGATGGAGAAGCGCAACGAGGCGGGTGTCCTTTCCGGGACGGTGACTTATGGGGCGGTTCAGTGATGTTACCGGGATTGGGGCGGCAGGCGTTCCCGGAACCTCCCCCGGCCCTCCTTCAAAGGGGAGTCAGATAAAGAGCCGGAGCGGAGAAGAAGGGCGCGATAAATCGCGCCCCTACTGCTAACTTCTGACTCCCCTTTGAAGGAGGGGCCGGGGGAGGTCCTACGACCGCTTCACTGGCGTCAACTTGCCGCCCGCACGGCCCGACTCCCAGGCGGCTTCGGTCAGCTCGATGGTGCGCAG
>CAXUKS010000003.1:0-51549 GCA_964251675.1 uncultured Armatimonadales bacterium | reverse complement strand
GTGTCCACATCCGAGCCTTCCGGCATCTGCGAGGTATCCGGGGTGAACATCTTGCCGTCCGTGCCCTGCACTTGAAACGAGCCGTCGTTGCGGACATAAAACGAGCCGTTGTCGCACCAGATCGTGATGTCCTCGTACCAGCCCGCCGCGTCGCCGACCACCGAGATCGTCCCCTGTGCGCCGCTCGTGAACTGAATGGTCAGGGCGCTGTTGATGTCGACCGGGGTGCCCCGGTTGTCCATAAACGCCGCGACATTGGCGGGGGCCAGCCCCGTGGTCCACAGCACAATGTCTAAGAGATGCGAGCCGCTGTCATTGATCTGCCCGCCGCCGGACAGCGCCGGGTCCTGCCGCCATTGTCCGACCTGCCCTTTGGCCCAGCCCTGCTGCTGCAAGGCATTGATAAACTGCACGTCGCCGAACTCGCCCGAAGCGATTTTCTCTTTGATATACCGGAAGTGCGGCATGGAATGCCGCTGATAGCCCAGCGCGACGACTTTTTTGGTCTCGTCAATCTTTTTGATCAGCGCGTGCGCCTCGCTGACTTTGTTGACCATCGGCTTCTCTAAAAGAACGTGCGCCCCGGCCTCCAGGCTGTCCATCGCCATCGGGAAGTGCAGGGTGTGCGGCGTGACAATCACCACGGCATCGGGCTTGACTTCCGCCAGCATTTCTTTGTAGTCGTGAAACGTCGGCAGATCGGCCACGGCTTCGCCGTGCCGCTCCCGCGTGCGCTCTAAACTCTTGTCGCTGATGTCCACCAGCGCCGCCAGCGAAACTTCCGGCAGCTCCGCCATGCGCTTGACATGGCCCTGTGCCATGCCGCCGACGCCGATAATTGCTGTTTTAATCGTGTCTGTCATTGGATTTATTCCTTTGCGTTTGAGTGTGAACGGGCTAGGCTTCTTCCGTTACTTCCAGGCCCTGTGATTTCAGCCAGTCCAGCGCGGTTTGCAGGCGGGCATCGTCGCCGGAAAGACCCAGCACCAGCCAGCCGCCGTTTTTGGCGTCCACATCAGCGCGGAGCAGGTTGGGGGACAGGTCGTAGTCGCGCACCAATTGCGTGACGATGGGGGCGTTCAGCCGGTCGAGCGGAAAATGAATACGGTAGCGCCGTTCGGCGTGGGTGATTGTGGATGTTGCTTCAGGTGTGGTTGCCATAATAGGCGGCTTTCGCCAAACGTCGTTGATATTCCTGCACAGTTTTTGGAACCCCTCCCGGCAGGCAAGCCTGCCACCCTCCCCTGTTAGGGGAGGGTTAAGAAAACGGGCGCGATAAATCGCGCCCCTACGCCGTGCTGTCCTAATCCTTCCTTTAGGAAGGACCCCGCGAAGCAAGGTGGTAGGTCTCCGAAAGCAACCCTTCTGCCCGCGCCGCGATTATCTGCACCGACCGTTCCACCACCGGAACCAGCCGTGTGAAGTTGTCGCCCTCAAACGAGTCCTGCCGCGCCCGCAGGCACGTCCGGGACAGCCCCGTCGCCACGCCCTCGTCGGCGGCATACGACAGCAGGTAGCGCGAGGCGGCAAACCGGGCCAGCACATCGGGCAGATGGGTAAGCGGTCTGCCCGTCTCGCCTTCCGCCCAGTGGGTCACGGCGTCAAAGTCCGCCGAGGCGAACGCCGCGTAAAACTGCTCGCCAAGCGTCGGGTCTGCTCTGAGCAATACGGCATCCAGCGCCAGCTCGGTCAGAACGTGCGCGACAAAGAACCGGCGAACCCGGATGCCTGTAAAGCCCGCGCTATCCAGCAGCGCCCCGACTTCCGCCTGCGCCTCGGCGAACGCGGCGGTTTTGTGGAACGCCGCATCCGTTGCCAGATGCGCCCGGACGCCCGCGCTGACGGCCCCCCCCGCCCCCAATACTGGGGGAGCCAGATTAGGACAGGAGGAGCTTCCCCCTAAATCTCTGATTCCCCCAGTATTGGGGACTAGGGGGCCTTTCCTGTCCCGCAGATGCACACGCGGCGCGGCCAGCCCAACCAAGTCCGGCAGGGCCGACCCGACCACATAGGCGGGCAATTCGGCGGGCGGCGGGGACCAGAGACGCCGGGCGATGAGAGAGTGGGCGAGGAAGTTCACCCGAACAAATCCATGGTCATCTGCGACGGGTCGGGCCGCTTGGCGGCGGGGACGGGCTTGGGGAACAGGCGGTCAAACTGTTCGTCGCCGACGGCTTCTTTGAGGCGGCCAGCGAACTTGTAGAGCTTCTGGGCGTAGTAGTCCGTGTCCTCATCGTGGGCGTAGTTCTGCACCAGGCCCAGCGTCTTGTCGCTTTTCTGATAGAGCGCCACGAACTCGCCCTGCTTGATGCCTGCGCCTTTGATGGCGTCGGCGGCGCGTTTCCGCATATCCGACGACAGCAGCTTTTCGGTGACCCGCTCGCGCTTGGCAATGAGATCAATCGGCATCGCGCCCGCTTCGATTTTCTCTAATAGGTCACTGTACAAATGGGCTAATTTGTCGGGGGCTTCGTCAAGCAGCAGGTCCACGGCGTCGGTCAGGAATGTGCGCCCGTACCGCTCATCGGCGCGGGAGCGAAGCGAGGAGCCTTTGAAGATTTTGTGCCCGTTCGGCTCCACCAGCACGTAGTTCTTCATCTTCAGCGACAGCATGGATTGATACGAGCCATCGTGGGCCAGCCGGATGCCGGGCGGCAGCGACGCCCCGATTTTCTCCACGTAGGCCAGTTCATCCGCCTCGGTTTTGACTTCAGAAGGCGGCTGGAAATAGACGCCGTCGGTGTCAATCTCCACCACCCGTGCGCCCTGGGCTTCCAGCTCGGAGGCGATTTGTTTGACGATGGCTTGCCCGGCTTCGGTGACCTGCCGAGCGGCGGCGTAGTCGTTGAAGTAGAACGGGCCGCCGATGTAGCCGTAGAACGAGTTAATCAGCGTCTTGAACGAGTTTTGCAGGCCGTCCCAGTACGCATACTCGCGGGTGTTCTTGGGCGTGTCTTTGAGTCGCCCTTTGGCTTCCAGCCGCCGCCCGGTCAAATCCGACAGCAGGGGCAAAAAGATATGCAGGGTGTCGGCGGCGGGGGCGATCTTCTGCGTGAGCATCAGGCTCGGATACAGGCTTTCGACGTCGGCCTTGACAATCGGCTTGACCACGCCGGTGACACGCACCTCGGTGTAGCCGCCGGGGTACGGCTGCGGGGCCTTCTGCCGGGCCACGGCGCGGCCCCGGCGCAGATATTCGCGCAGCAGAATGGCGTTGATCTTCTCGCCGCTGCCGGTGACGGCAACGTTCTGATACGAATCGGGGACCATTTGCGTCTGGTAGAACTCGGTGGGGGCCACCAAAGCCGCCAGCGCCGCTGTCTCCTGGGCGTCCTGCGCGGCATAGGTGCGGACCCGCTCCGGGTCGGTCTCGAAAATCTCCACGATCTCGCGCCGGTCCAAATACACCCGGTCGGGCGGCGCGATGCCATAGGTCTGGGCGCACTCTTTGAGGCCATACGACGACACCTGCCCGCGTGACCAGTCGAATCGCTGCACCTGAAACAGCGTGTCTAAAATATGCCGCCCGTTCAAGTAAATCGGCGTGAACTGCCGGGAGTTGGTTCCAATCGCGCAGTTGCGAGGCGTCCCCATCACCGCCGTTTTCCCCTCGCGCCCGAATGTTGGCAGTATCCCGTGCGCCTCGTACCGAGCCAGCAGGTAGGGCAGGTCAAACGAGTAAAAGTTGTGCCCTTCAATCACGTCCGGGTCGCGCCCCGCGACCAGCTCCAGGAGCTGCCGCAGCGTGTCCGCTTCCTCGCCCATCAGCACGTCCGACAGCCCCCGGTTGTCCGAGACGCTGATCATAAAAATCCGCGCTTCAGGCAGGTGCGGGTCCAGCGACGTCGTCTCAATGTCTATCTGCATCCGCCGCAGGTCTTCAAAGGCCATGCCCTTGAACAGCGTGTGCCCCGACGCGACTAAAAACTGCTTGATGGCGCTGCCATACTGACACACGCCCGCGTGGTCGTCTCTGAGCGTCCGCTTGGCGTCCTGATACGCCCGCCAGCCCGCCGGGAACTGGATCAGCCAGTTGTACCCCTCGCCTTCGAGCTGGGTCGTCTCCGCCCCGGCAAAATGCCGCTCCTTGTCCGTCGCCAGCCAGGGCACAAACGGCACGGTGCGCCGCACCGTCGCCTCGCCCTCCCGCACAAACAGCGTCGCCTCCCGGTCGCCGGTTTCCACCGCCACAATCCGCTCGGTCGGCTCCGCCCCAAACAGCACCTCGTCCAAACGTTCCTCACTCATGCCCATATTGTACCCGGTCAGGCATTGTCCTAACGGGATGAGATAAGTCATTCGCGGATGCCATGTGCTTACTCAATAGTTGGCGCTTACTCGATAATTTTCACAATAGCAAATATGCTACAATCGTCATGTAAGGAGAAAAAATGCTCAAACAAAATGAACCATCTTTATCATCAACTGACCTGAATCTGGTGCTGATGCATCACATCGAACCTCCTCTGCTTATGCTGATTTCAGCGACAGAGCAATGCCCAAATGATGTATGGGCGCGATCTGAAGACAATCCGCCTATCTGGCAACACCTTCTTCATACAGTTTATTATCTGGATAAATGGATACGACTGCCCGGTGAGCCTTTTCAGCCACCTTCCTTTATCGAAATAACTGCTGTAGCTTTCATTGCCGAGTCAGAACCGGCTGTAAATCGCGCTCAGTTGATTGAGTATCTTCAAGCTGTTGTAGGGCGCTGCCGCCATTTGTTGGCAACATCCAATAATAATACGCTTCTTAAAACAGCCGAAATCAACGGCGGTAAATACACACTGATGGACCAAATTCTCAGTCAGACACGCCATATCACATATCATATGGGCTGCGTCTCCTCAATACTGATACGATACACTGGGAAGCCGTTAGAGTGGATAGGATACGAGGGCCAAAGCAACAGATAGCACAAATCTTTGTCCGTAAAAAGAGGCTCTTTTATCTAATCATGCTTTCAATTTACACAAAAAACTTGCGCCGTGCTGAACCTGTGGCGTCATGCACAGTCTTTGTTATACCGCTACATCTCGTGGCCCCAAGCCCCTGATCCTCTGGTTTAGTTCCCAAAGGGCCGTCTTGTTGCTATCATATGTCAGCCGCTCGTATGCCTCGGCATAGCTAAGCCATTGCAACTCTGTATGCTCGTCAATTACCCCAGCCATAAATGGCGGGGCTTGTCCCTCACCCGATAGCAGTTTCTATTGGGCGGAACATTAGGCTGATTGACTTTTCAGCCCGTGCTTCTGCACCTTTGCGGGCTATGTTTGCCGCAGCATTCTTATCAGCATTGGCACAGAAGCCACATTGTAGACACTCAAACTTGGACTGGCTTTTTCGGTTGGCCTTATCGCAGTGTCCGCACTCTGAACAAGTGCGGGAAGTATTGCGAGGATCAACGAAAATCAAGGGTATGCCTGCGGCTTCGCATTTGTAGCCGAGGAATTGGCGCAACTGGTCGAAAGCCCAGTTGCCCATCAACCAGCGCACTTCTCTTGACAGAACCGAGGCTCGCTCTCTGATACCCTGAAGGTCTTCAATTGCGATTGCCTTTGCCTGAGAAAGTGCGCGTCCAACGAGTGCTTTTGAGATAACGTGGTTAGTATTTTTCACAAACCGAGATTGACGGCGGCGCGTCTTTTGGAGCCGCTTGTAGGCAGAACGAGAGTTTTTCTTTTGGAGTTGGCGGCGATGCTCCCGAACGCGGCGACGAACGGCTTTTACAGCCGCACCCGAATACTGGTTGCCCTCACTGTCCGAAGCTATCTCGGTTATGCCGAGGTCAACTCCGAGAATGCCGCCTACGGGGTCAATCGGAGGCGGGGTGGGCAGGTCTATTGTCAGGTGCAGGTAGAATACGCCCCCGCGAAACACAAGGTCTGCCTGCCCTTTGGCACGGTCAATTCGGGCGGCTTGATACGCCCCGAAGCGCATAGGAACGAGAACGCGCCCTTTCAGTGTCAAAAGCGACACATGAGAGAGGCCCTTGAAAGACATGAGCCTATCGTCAAGCACAATCGCGCCCAGCGGGTCAAACTTCGGCTGAATGTTTTTGTCCCGCTTGTAGGCTTCCACGGTTTTTGCGATGCACCGTATCGCCATTTGAGACGACAGGCCGAAGTCAGCGCGGAGGGGGCCATAGACAAAGGGTTGCAAGGCAATTTTGTTGGCCTGCCGCTTCTCAAAAGCAACCGCCGCCACATAATCACAGCCACGGTTAAACGCCGTCATCGTCTCAATCAGGGACGCGGCTTGCTCTGCGGTTGGCTCTAGTTTGACGGCTATCATCTGCTTCATAGGGTTAGCATACCATAAGGTAACAGTTTATGTCAATGATATGCTCAAATATCTTGTCTTCGGAAAGACAAGTCGCTATCCCTCCCCGTGGCTAAAGCCAGGGGCTTCCCGCGCTATTTGGTGAGAAAGGGCTATTTGCTGCCCCGTACAGTCTACTCCAAAGCTGTGCTGGGGGATAACAAAAGTGTCCCTGTCCCAAAGGGCGCTCTCGGTAAAGATGTGGACTGGGACGGAGCAAGTGGCCTGCAATGGGAGGTAGCTTGTCTGATGGGATATACTCGCTTCCTCGTATGCCTCGCGCCGCGCTGCCTCAAGCGGACTCTCGTCATCCTCGCCCCCTCCCGCGACGCCCTGCCAGCATTCATAGTCTGACCGGGAGAACACCGCGAACTCGAACGTATCGGCTATCCTGCGATATGGCAATACAAGTATCTGAAAGGGCGCTCTCGGCATGAGTCAAACTCCGGTGAAGCTGGCAAAATATGTATACCGTTAGCCGGTAAAATGGTGTTCAAGCGCCTCGTGCTAGTGCTTCCGATGTGCCCTAAGACTTGCTCCGTACTGAAGCACCGTCTCAATGACGGCGTGATCTCCGGTGCGTAGCGCATACTCCAATGCCCCATAACCGCGCTCATCGGTCAAATGGATATTCGCGCCGTGCCCCACGAGCAGATGTATCATGTCTACTTGCTGGCTGCTAATTGCTGCGAACAAAGCCGCCCCCTCTTTACCGAAGTAGGAAGGATCAGCCCCCGCCGCTAGGCGCTCTCGCACGAGGTCCGGTTTGCGCCCACGCACTGCAAATATCAGAAGCTTATCGAGTGTAGACATAGTATCGGTGATATTCTACTGTAGTTGCCTTGCGCGGCCAAAGCCAGCATTATACTAAACTCTATGTTTTTGGTGCTGGCGGCCATGCGTCTTCGAGTGGCGGTTTGGATTCCGAGGTGGGTAAGAGCGACTGAGAGTGCGAAGAACGAACGTACAGCAAACATATAATAGCAAGAACCGCTACGACATTCACGCCGGTATATCTAATTCCCTGCGCCGCAGACGATGCATCCGTGGAAATAAGGAAACGGACAGGAAAATAAAAATTGAAACCGACTTCCGGCCCATTTTCCATGTTCAGACCAAGCACCAGATGAAAGCCGCACAGGAACGAGTATACAAGGCCCGCAGTGGCAATCTGAACAACTTGCAGCGTTTGAATTATGAGAGAGACAATCACGCCACTTCGCCTGTTTAGCGCGAGCAGAATGCCGCCCCAGACCGATGCCGCAAAGAGGAAGAAGGTGAGCAGGAAGAAAACGCGGCTAGGGCTAAGCAGTGGCTCAAACATCACATCGTAGAGTCCGAAGAGGCCACCAACGATTTGTAGAGAGGCAACGGTCCAACGCCAGAAGCGTAACCAGAACGCAAATAGTTTAGGGTCTACCTCTTGAGGCGGCGGTGTATCCATCTACATGGTTTCCTAATCTGTTCAGAGACCATTACGGCAGAAGATGATTATAGTCTGAATGCGAGCCAATCCAAGTCCAGTACATCACATTGCCCTCGCGTATTCCCAGTGCCCGGTAGCCCGCGCCTGCTCGCACCGACCATAAGCTTTTGCGCTTGTTCACAACCTTGAAGTGAAGGCCATTGGCAAAAGGATCGGCTTTCTATAACACAAAATCCGCATACGCTGTTCGTCGTACTTCTTTTGGCAGGGCGAGGAAGCACTTGCGGAAGTCCGGGTCGATATGTGATTCCACCGATTACCCGTTGATCCTTTTCGTGCGCCCCGCTTCCCGGTGGGCGCGAGACTGTGCCGCCAGACGGCTGAGGGTGTCCTGCGAGTCGGCAAATTCTTGGTCCCAAAAGGCGTCATCCTGGGCATCAGCATCCACTAGGTTGGTTTCTACGGCCTGCGCTTCCTCGGTGGGATAAGCGTTTGCCCCGTTCGGCGAATGAAATAACTTTGCGTCTTTCTCTAATACTGCCATCTTGACATCTCCCTTTTGCTGACATATATAGTTTAGCATAAGTCTGAAGATTCTTCCAGTCGCCTCATTGTAGCTGAAAGCAAAACATAGAAACGCCGCCCCAAATCCTGCGGCGCGAAATGTGGTAGAATAGTGACATTCGAGGAGAGGAGAATACTCATGGAAACCATCGAGCGAGGGACCGACACGCTAGACACCGACGAGTTCGCCGCGAGCGACGCCAAAGAGCTGGCAGATTTGGCCGCAGCGCCCCTGCAAACCGAATGGATGAGTCAGCGCCCCAAGCGTGCCGTATTGACGGCGGAAGAGTCGATCCGGCGAACAAAAGATTTTATCGAAAACGGAAAGGAAGAGTTCATTGCCTCTATCCGAAAAAGCAAGGGTTGAGGTCTATGTGCCGGACTTACCAGACAGAGCGTATCAAGACCTTTTGGAGACTTTGCGGACGGTGTTCACCCACAGATTTGGGGGCTGCACCGTACAAACAGGACTAAGAGGATACTATTTGTCTCAATCGGGAAGCGTCATCCCGGACCCCATCAGTCTAATCTACACGGACACGTTCTATTCGTTTGCGGAGAATTTTTCATTGCTGTCTGACTTCGCGGATGTGCTGCGTGAATGGGCGGCAGAGGCATTGGAAGAAGAGGCCATTCTCGTGGCCGTGTTTCCAATTCATCATTCCGGGCAATAGGCTCCCTCGCTTTTGAGGGAGCCTGTTTTTGTTTGTCCCGGCCCGCCCGCCGCTTGACATTTCCTGCCGAAATGAGTAGAATGAGTATGGTTTTAGCACTCGGTACGTCCGAGTGCCAATTTTGTCAGCATACACAAATGCTTTAATGAGGAGGCAATCACACCATGGCAATTAATTTCCGGCCCCTGTCCGACAAAGTGCTGGTCAAGCCCAGCGAGGCCGAGTCGCAGACCAGCGGCGGCATCTATATCCCCGATTCGGCCAAGCAAAAGCCCCAGGGCGGCGAAGTCGTCGCCACCGGACCGGGCCGCGTTCTGGAAGATGGAACTCGTGCGGCGGTGTCCGTGACCGTGGGCGACAAGGTCATCTATTCCAAGTATGGCGGCACGGAGCTGAAGCTCGACGGCCAGGAATACATGATTTTGGACGAAGACCAGATTTACGCCGTCCAAGCCTAATTTACAATGGCAGGAACGAGGAGTTAAAAACTCCTCGCTAGGAGAAGCACCCTCCGGGTGGAAGAGAATGCCAGCAAAGGCAGGCTCTTTTCTTCTCCTTCGTCCGCAGGACGCCTAACCTAGCGAGGAGTTTTCAACTCCTCGTCACTTTCACAAGGAGAACACGAACCAATGGCAGCCAAAACATTGCTGTTTGATGAGGAAGCCCGACGCGCCCTCGAGCGGGGCGCAAACGCCGTCGCCAATGCCGTCAAAGTGACCCTGGGACCCAAGGGCCGCAACGTCGTTTTAGATAAGAAGTGGGGCAGCCCCACCATCACCAAAGACGGCGTCACCGTCGCCAAAGAAATCGAGCTGGAAGACCCCTACGAGAACATGGGCGCCCAGCTTGTCCGCGAAGTGGCCTCCAAGACCAATGACGTCGCCGGAGACGGTACGACGACCGCCACTGTGCTGGCACAGGCGATTGTCAACGAAGGTCTGCGCTATGTGGCCGCCGGTGGCAACCCCATCGCGCTGCGGCGCGGCATTGAGATCGCCGTCGAGAAGGCGGTTGAAGAGCTGAAGTCGCGCAAAATCGACATCACCGACAAGGCTTCCATCGCGCAGGTGGCGTCCATTTCGGGCAATGACACCGAGATCGGCAATCTGATTGCCGAAGCCCTGGACAAAGTCGGCAAAGATGGCGTCATCACTGTCGAAGAGAGCAAGGGCACGGACACGACTTTGGAAGTCGTGGAAGGCTTGCAGTTCGATAAGGGCTTCATCTCCCCGTATTTTGTGACCGACCAGGAGCGGCAGGAAGCCACGCTGGAAAATCCGCTGATCTTGCTGCATGAGAAGAAAATCTCGTCGGCCCAGGACCTCATCCCTCTGCTGGAGAAAATCTCCCAGTCCCGCCGCCCACTGCTGATTGTGGCGGAAGACGTGGACGGTGAAGCCCTGGCAACACTCGTGGTCAACAAGCTGCGCGGCATTCTGAACGTCATCGCTGTCAAGGCCCCCGGCTTCGGCGACCGCCGCAAGGCCATGATGGAGGACATTGCCATCCTGACCGGCGGACGGTTCCTGACCGAAGACCTCGGCATTAAGCTGGACGGCGTGGAGATCACGGACCTCGGCACGGCTAAGAAGGTCGTCATCACCAAAGAGAATACGGTGATGGTCGAAGGCGGCGGCACGGCAGACGGCGTCAAGGGGCGCATCGACCAGATTCGCCGCCAGATCGAGAACACGGACAGCTCCTATGACAAAGAGAAACTGCAGGAGCGGCTGGCGAAGCTTGCGGGCGGCGTCGCCGTCATTCAGGTCGGCGCGGCCACCGAGACGGCCCTGAAAGAGAAGAAGCACCGCTTCGAAGATGCCCTGTCCGCCACCCGTGCGGCAGTGGAAGAAGGCATCGTGGCAGGCGGCGGCGCGACCCTCGTGTCGTTGATCCCTGTGCTGGACAACCTCGGCTTGGAAGGCGATGAGAAGGTCGGCGCGAATATCGTGCGCCGCGCCCTCGAAGAGCCGTTGCGCCAGATCGCGCACAACGCCGGGCTGGAAGGCTCCGTCGTCGTGCAGAAGGTCAAGACCCTGCCCGCCGGACACGGTCTGAACGCCCTGACCGAAGAGTACGTGGATCTTGTGGCCGCAGGCATCGTAGACCCGGTGAAAGTCACCCGCTCCGCCCTGCAGAATGCGTCTTCCATCGCCGGGATGATTTTGTCCACCAACTCGCTGATTGTCGAGAAGAAGGAAAAATCCCGCCCCGCAGGCGGCGGACACGACCACGACGACGACTACTAAACAGTCACTCAAAGAAAGGGGGCGCGGCTTACGCCGCGCCCCTTTTTTATATTTGGGCCTCTGAATTGACACAGTGTTTTGATTGTGCTATCATCTTCTCAGTTCAGAGTAAGGGTAATGGAATGCCAATTTTCTATCGTGGGGCAGGACTGGGGACTTACTGGCATCCTGACAATAACGATGCTCGACTTCTGGGTTTTGCACCGCATCTTGCTGGAATGACACGGACACACAACCGTCTGATGCAGCATATTGCCGTGTAACAACGACTGCAAGCCCTTATGTTTCTTTGACACGCTCTTGGGGGGTGGCCCTATCTTATGCGCTCAATGGACGTGCTCAGGCCACTCAGAGCAGCCCTGCTTATATCTATGAGGTTGAGCTGGATGACCCTTTGCCATTAGGGCTTGTTTTGATCGACCCGATCAAAGAAGTTGCTCAAAATGTACCGCCGCCAACCGGAATGCCGTATCAGCATGACGGTTCCCCGGACTTTTTGATTGGTGTTGTGGACCCGGCAGGACAGCAGCAGTTTTTAAGTCAGGTTCGCCCTCATCCGGCAGGCGCTGTGGCCCGGCCTGCTAATCTGAGTCTTGAACTCACTACTCTCGTGCGTGCATTGCGTGATGCGGAGATTTTGGCAGTTGGGACGATTCCTGCCACCTGTGTTGTTCAGTGTCTACCAGTTTTCTAATCCCATTTCAAGGAGGTTCCCATGCCGGATGTGTTTACAGTTGAATTGACAGGCCATGTCAAGAAACGTGCAACAAAATCTGCGTCCATTGAGTTTGTGCAAGCACAAATGCTAGAAGGCAGGAACAGCCCGTTTGCACTGGTCACCTATACAGAAAACGGTGTGATGCCGCGCTATGGCCTGCGCCTGGACCTGCACAAGCGTTCCTTTCTGGACCATTTTGACAACAGCGAAGTAGACGCCGTAAGCCGGGACGCGGCGGCGGAAATCACGGATGTGGTCGGGCGCAAATTGAGAGAGTAGTTCTCCTATACACTGCAAAGGGGGCGCGGCGCAAGCCGCGCCTCCTCTTTCATTACCCGTGCTTTCAACTTTCTAGACGCGGGAGTTTGTCAGGATCGTGACGATTTAGCTCGGGCAGGAACAAGCGCAGTGCATGGAGAACGTGGCAGTATGGACATCTCACAAATTTTAGAACGATGGCAGGAAATGTGGCAGGAAGGCAACTGGATTCCTTCCTGGCCGGACAGCCTGGCGGGTTTGACTGCCGCAGAAGCGGCGTGGGTTCCCGGTGCTTACCCCTGTCACTCTATCTGGCAGGAAGTGGTTCATGTGACGTTCTGGCGCGAAGCCACCCTGCGGCTCATGGCCGGGGAGGACGCGCCTACTGGGGAAGAGATTGTGGCCCAAGAGTTCGCGCCGCCGCCCGCAGTGACGCAAGAAGCGTGGGAGGCGGCGGTGGCCGCGCTCAAGAAAACGCAGGACGATCTGGCGAGGAAGATTGAAGAAACGCTGTCCGCCCCAGACAGCAGCGGACTGGAGCGTATCTGCCATCATCTTATCCACGACCCCTACCATCTGGGGCGGATCACTCTGCTTCGGGGAATGCAGGGAACCGCGCCTAAATTTTGATGCTCTTTGCCCTTTGCACTTCCCGCAAATGTCTGCTATAATGCCGTAGGCGCAAGCAAGCAGACAGTGCCGTTAAGATATTCGCGGGAGGAACAAAGTGGGTCTTCTTTTTATCCTCGTCATCATGGCGTTGTGCCTCGTTTTTATTACGCTGGTCGCCGCGCTGGAAAAGCGGATGCTGTGGCCGTATGTGTCCCCCGACTCGTTAGCCCCCGAGTTCTTCCCGCCTCCCAATTCCTACGCGCATACCGTCGCCGCCGCTGCCGGGGAGGCCGGGTTCACGTGGATGGGGGCATATGCCCACGGTGCGGGGAAGCTGTACAAGGTGCGCTACGACTTTTACCTGGCTCCCGAGCGGGATGTGCTGGCTGTGGTCGGCACGGGGACGATGGCCTCTATCGCCGTGCAGAGCACGTCGCTGACGACCCTGCTGGAGGAGGGACGCTCGCTGGTGACGGTGGATCATCAAAATGTGGCTGAAACAGACCTCGCCGGGATGGCACAGGACGCGCTGGTCGCCGGGCTGGGCTTCGCGGGGCAGCTCGCCGCGCACCGCAAACGCCTTGCCGCCGTCGCCTCTGCGGCGATACTGATGGACGGCCCGGACCCGCTGGCGGCTCTCCGTGCCTTCCGGCAGCGGCGCGTGGACCGGCTGGTCACGCTGGGCTATGCCGGGTATCTGGATACGGACCGGGCATGGTGGCGCTACTCGCCCAAAGGCGCTGCCCTGCTGGCGTTCCGGCAGTATTTCAAGGGGCTGTACCGGGCGGCGACCCCTACCAACCCGGCCCCGGCATACGTGATGACAACGGTGCGGCTGCTGGGGCTGTACTTTCTGATTTTGCTGGGCAACGCCGTGGCTCTTGCGGCTTATACTCGTCACTGGGGAATACTTGTCGTCTGGGCCTCGCTGTCGTTCACAGGCTGCTGGCTGCTGGCGGGGCTGACGCAGCTCAAGCGGGGGTATTGGTGGACGGTGACGCTCGGCGGCTCCCTGCTGGCGCTGACGAGTCTGACTGGCCTCCTGGCGGATGGGCTGCGGCTGGCGCATCATCTGCCGTTCCTGCGCCCTTTCTCCGTGCCGGTGCATCTTGCCGGGCTGCTGCTTCTGGCCGTGGTGGTGCGCCTGTGGTCGAAGCCGAGCCGCGTCGCGTTCGGCATCACGAGACCCCCGGCGTCTGTGCCGGACCTGCGGGCGGCAGATCCCGCCCCGGCAGGCGTGTGGCCTCCACCGCCAACTAGGTAAGCGGCTCTCCCGGCCAATTCTCGAGCAGCACCTGCCCTGGTTTGAGGGTCGGCATTTGCAGAGCGTCGGCCAGGACGCCGAAGGCCGAGGGGCCGGGCATGGCCCCAATCAGCTCGCTTTCCACCGCCACTGTCCCTAGTTCTAACGCCCGCGCCTGAACCCAGCCAAAGACAGCCAGCAGGGGCGTCTCGGCAGGGCGCGTCAAATTCATGGACACCTGCGTCAGCCCCCGCGACGGCAGCGGCAGGCCCAGGGCACGGATGCCGGGCAGAAGCGGCAGGCCGCGCAGCTCGCGGGCAATAGTGCGGGCAGCCCTGATGTCCGGGGTGGCAAGGTTGACGTTGCAGGCAATCAGTGGCCCGCGTGCGCCGACGACGACCGCGCCCGCCGTGGGGTGAGGGGCGGCGGGGCCATAGTCGGGGGCGAATACAGTGAAGGCGTGTTTGCGGACGTCTGGCAGGGTGCGGCCTTCGGGCGAGGCGGCTTCGTAGAGGAAGACGGGAAGGCCGTGGCGGGCGGCCAAAGTGCGGCCTGTCTCTTCGGCCAGCACCGCGCAGTCGGCCAGCGTGATGCCTCGAAGCGGCACAAACGGCAGGACGTCTATCGCGCCGAGGCGGGGGTGAACGCCCGTATGAATACTCAGGTCAATGTGCTTTACGGCGGCGGCGGCGGCGGCGAGAGCGGCGGACTGCACCCGCGCGGGCGGGCCAACGAACGTCACCACCAAGCGGTTATGGTCGGCGTCCGCGCTCCAATCGGCCAGCCGGATGCCGGGGGTGTCCCGGACGGCCTGCACAATCGCGGCTGCCACCGCCGGGTCTCGGCCCTCACTGAAATTGGGAACGCACTGCACGAGCGGGGTCATTTTTTTTGCTTCTTTTCGGCGGGCGGCGGCTCCGGCGGCGGGATGACGTACTCAAACGTCATCACATGGCGCGGGTAGTCAAACGTCACGCGCCGGGCGCTGGTCAGGGTGGAGACACCGAGGAGCATCCCAATCTCAAAACCAAAATTCGGGCTGATGTAGCGGTCCAGATTGGAAACGCCGATAGTTTTCGTGGCAATCGAAATCGGCGGCGACTGGCCCAGGGTGATGTCGGATTCGTCCGCCGAGTAGATGTAATCCGTGCGCGTGTCGCTGCCGACCCCACTGCGTCCGTGGAATGTGCCGGTGCGCGAGTCGTCTTTGGCAACGGCACTGAGCTGGGTCTTCGCCAGGCGCAGGGAAAGAATGGTCTGCTCGTCGCCGGTGTCCAGCATCGCCCAAGTGGGAACGGTGTTCAGGGCCAGCAGCGCAAACAGGTGGCCGTGATAAATGCGAAAAGGGACAGCGGCCACGGCATTGCCCGTCTGAGGCGGCGGGGCGGCGGCACTTGTCCCGTAGGACAGCGTGGCAGTCGCAGTGGCATAATCCAGCGTCACCACCGAGTCATCCAGCACGCTGCCGCTGAGAATGCCATCCGTGCCAGCGGGCGTGTCGCGCAAGGTATGGATGACAATGGAATGAAACGTCAGCCCGCCCAGCGTCATCGTCTCCGCCCGCAGGACATCCGAGGCATCCTTCCCGCTGGCCCCGCGCAGGTACGAATGCGCGATTGGCGTCAGCCCCAGACGGCGCACTGGGTTTTTGGCAAGCGTTACCCCGCTGCCGCCGCCGGTGTCAAACAGCAGGCGAAACTTCTTGCCATCCAGCGTGACTGGAAACACGGCATAATCGCCGACAAACTCCACGGTGATGGTCGCCGCTTTTGCGGCCTCGGGGGATTTGCCAGCGTCCGCACGGCTAAATAGGGGGGCATTGCCGAATGCTTTTTCGTAGGCCGCCGCATGAGTTTGGAAGTCCAGCAGCCCTTCTCGTTCCCGGTCATGGGGGTAGCCCTGCGTGCTGAGCTTCAGGTAGACCGCCGTCGCGCTGTCTTTCTCTTTGGCGTCCTGCTCATCGTCCAGCGTTTCAATCAGACCCAGCCAGGCGTCGGGCAGGGCGGGCTGTGCCGAGGCGGCTTTGCGGAAGTCTATCCGGGCCACATCCTGCTTGTCGTCCCAGTCTGCCAGCCGCCCCGAAGCGACCAGCCCCCAATAATTCCCCGCGTCCAAAGCCAGCGCCGCTTTGGCTTCGTCCACGCACGGCGGCTGCCAGCCAGCGCGAATCAGTGCCAGCGCAAACAGGCCGTGCAGGTCGGCGTTCTGCGGAAACTGGGCTGCTGCCGCTCGCGCCTCGGTGACAGCCTCGGCCCATTGGTCCAGCCGGAGCAAAGTGCGAACAAGGCCGACACGCGGGGCCGGGTCACGGGGCGCGACCAGCACGGCGGCGGTGTAGCCTGTGCGGGCGGGTTCGAACTTGCCTGCCGCAAACAGGCTGTCCGGCGTGTCGGCACGGGCGGCGGGCAGAGCGAAGAGGCACAGGGCCAGGAGCAGGAGGGCAGGGGCAAGCCCTGCCCCTACAGGGTTACGCAGGCGCGAAGCGCAGGAATACAATCCGTGGTTCATCCGTCGAAGTCACCTCTATTACTTCCTCGTCGTTAATTTCTTCGCTGATCAGGCCGCGTGCGTTTTTGTGGTACACATGGACCGGGTTTGTGACGCGGTAGGTCACCGAGTCGGTCTCTTCGCCGCCCGCTATAATCAAGATAGACCCGGCATCGCTGCCTTTGTCCTCGTAAGACAGCCCAACCAACGGCTGCTTTTCCAGCGCGTAGTCGGGGTCGGCCTGTGGGTTGTAAATCATCTCCACGCTGACGACTTCGCCCTGACGATTTTTGCTGAAATCATCAAAATATGTTTTCCATTCGGTGCGGGCAATTTCGCGGGTCGGCATTGTCGGGTCTCCTTCGATGTTTGCAGGGATTGGAACGGGCGGGGCGTCTGCCGTGTTGCAGTCAGCAATGAGCGCACCCCAACCTGTCTCTGACACCCTTTATACCCATGTCCGCCTGCCTTTAACGGACACCCCCGCCGACGCTGTTGCTGTCGGCGCGGGACGCATCCTCGCCGTCGGCTCGGTCAGCGATCTGGAAGCACTGGCCGGACCGCAGACACAGACTGTTGATTTGAACGGCGCGACCCTGCTGCCCGGCTTCCATGATGCCCATTGCCATGTTCTGGGCCACGGCCTGACACTGGCGCAGGCGGCGCTAACCGGGGCAGGCAGCATCCCCGAACTTGTTCAGCGGCTGCACTCCCACGCCGATTTGAACCCTGACGGCTGGGTGCGCGGGCGCGGCTACAATCAGAACGTGATGACCGAAGGCCGCCACCCGACCCGGCACGACTTGGACATATTCGGCCCCCGGCCTGTGCTGATCACGCATGCCAGCGGCCACGCGGCGTCTGTCAATACGGCGGCCCTGCACAAAGCGCACATCACCCGTGACGTCCCTGACCCGCCCGGTGGGACGATTGGACGGGATGCCGCCGGCGAGCCGACCGGCGTGCTGCTGGAAACCGCCGTTAATCTGGCCTATGACGCCGCCCCGGAGCCGACCCGCGCTGAAAAGCGGACCGCGCTGGCCCGCGCCTCGCAGGCGCTCAATGCCCTCGGCATCACCAGCGCCGTGGATGCCACGCTGGGCGTGGCGGCCAGGGACAGCTTCGCCGAAATCCCGGTGTATCACGAAGCGGCTGACACGGGGGCGCTCACCGTGCGCTGCTCCCTGATGATGCTCCTGTCCCAGATTGCCGGGCGGGACATTGCGCCCGCCCCTGCGGACGTACTGACTGAAACGGATTGGATACGCCTCGGCCCGGCCAAAGTCTTTACCGACGGGGCACTGACCACCCGGACAGCGTTCTTACGCGCCCCATTCGCCAATTCGGACAGCCTCGGCACGGCGGTCTATTCCGACGAACAACTGGAAGCGATGACCCTGAAAGCCCACGCGGCAGGCTGGCAGATCGCCGCCCATGCCATCGGCGACGCCGCGATTGACCAGTGCCTTTGTGCCTACGCCAAAGCGTTCAGCCACACGCCCCGCACCGACGCCCGCCACCGCATTGAACACGCCATGCTGCTGTGGCCGGACCAGATTGGCCGTATGGCCCGATTAGGCGTTCTCCCGGTGTACCAGCCCGAGTTCCTGAGGCGCTTCGGCGATGCTTACCTGCCTGCGCTCGGCCCCTCCCGCGCCGCCCGCCTGATGCCGTATGCTGAAACGCAGTCGGCGGGCCTGCCGCTTGTCTTCTCGTCGGACATCCCCGTCATCCCCGGTGCTCCTTTGGACGGCATCGCCGCCGCCGCCCTCCGCACCACGCCGTCGGAGAAGCGCCTCGGCCCGCACCTCGCTGTCTCTGTCTTGAATGGCCTGCGGGCCTACACCGAAGGCGCGGCGTACAGCGTCTTTCTGGAAGCCGACCGGGGCCGGATTGCCCCCGGTCAGCGGGCGGATTTTGTGGTTCTCAGCGCCGACCCCACGGCCCTGCCGCTCGATGAATGGGCCGACGGCCTGCGCGTCCAGGTAACTATCATAGGCGGGCAGGTGGTGTACGGGGCGGTTTAGCCCCTTCCCGTCGCTTCGCGCCGATTGGAACAAATGCGAAGCATACCCTCCCCTGTTAGGGCAGGGTGCAGAGAGTTCGGACCTAACTTATAGGGGCAGTGGCTTGTCCTTGCCCTCCTGTTCTTGTCTTACTCTTCACCCTCCCCTAACAGGGGAGGGTATGCTTCGCATTTGTTCCAATCGGCGCGAAGCGACGGGAAGGGGTTATCGGGTATACTCCCCTCACTATGCGTATTTTTGCCGCGATGGATATTGGCACGAACTCGGTCCGGCTGGCCGTGGTGGAAGTGCAGCCGAACGGAACCTGGACGACGCTGGCGTCGCAAAAGCAGGTGGTGCGTCTCGGCGAAGGCGAGTTTGACAAAGCGGCGCCGAAGGCGAAAGCCAGAAAGAAGAAAAGCCGAAACGAAGACGACGAAGACAGCGCGGGCCATGCACTGACAGACGGCGCGATTGCGCGAGGGGCGCTGGTCTGCGCCCGGTTTGCCGAAGTGGCGCGGGGCTACGGAGCAGAAGAAATTGTCGCACTCGCCACCGCCGCCGTCCGGGAAGCCGACAACGGCGATGAGTTCGTGCGGCGCGTGCGGACACTGGCGGATTTGGATGTGCGGATTATCTCCGGGCAGGAAGAAGCGCGTCTGATTTACCTGGGCGTCGTCAGCGGCATTGACCTGCCGCCGGGCGAAAAGGCGCTGATGATGGACATTGGCGGCGGCTCTACCGAGCTGATTGTCGGCGATAGTGCCGGGTATGCGTTTCTGGACAGCCTGAAAATGGGAGCCATTCGCCTGACCGCTGAGGGGGTTCCCAACCCCAACAAGCCTGTCTCGGCGGAGGCGTGGGCCGGACTGGTGCGTCAGGTGCAGTCCCTGCTTGCCCCGTCGGCCCGCGCCATCGCACAGACTGAGTTTTCCATGATGTATGGCTCGTCGGGAACCGTGCAGAATATCGCGGAGATTATCGCCAATTCGTCGTCTGCCCCGAACCCGACCTCCCTGCGAAACTATGAGATAACGCTGGCGGAGGTGCAGGCGACCACCCGGCGGCTGTGCGCGATGACTTTGGAGCAGCGGCGGCGCGTGCCGGGCATCAACCCCGAGCGGGCAGATATTATTATTGGCGGCGCGGCCATTTTGCAGACGGTCATGGAGACCGTCGGCGCCCAGTCGATCCATATCAGTGACCGGGGCCTGCGTGAAGGCATCATCGTGGACCGCCTGCGCCGCGACAACCTCGCCCCGGCGGAAGCCGCCGAACCCGAAAGCCCACGCCTGCGCTCTATTTCGCAGCTCATGGCGGCGACGCACGTTGACCGTGTCCACGCCGCACACATCGTCCACCTCGCCCTGTCGCTGTTTGACCAGTGGAAGGCGCTCGGCCTGCACGACTACGCCCGTGCCCGCGAATTGCTGGAATACGCGGGCCTGCTTCACGATGCCGGGTTCTTTATCTCGCACACCGACCACCAGAAACACTCGTATTACTTGATACGCCATTCGGAGCTTCTGGGCTTCAATGACCGCGAGATCGAGATCATGGCGAACCTGGCCCTGTACCACCGCAAGGCCGCGCCCCGGAAAAAGCATCTGGCCTTCGCCGTGCTGGACTCCAAGACGCAGCAGGCGATCCGCGTCCTCTCCTGTGCCCTGCGTCTCGCCGAGGCCCTGGACCGCAGCCATCTGATGCTGGTCAAAGATGTGCGCTGTGAACAGCTTGCCAAGCCGGACCGCATCCGCCTGACCCTGCAAGCCGCCGGGGATGCCCAGCTCGAGCTGTGGGCCGCCGAGGTACAGGCCCGTGCCTTCACGAAAACCTTCGGTCTGCCGCTGGAAGTCTGCGTCGAATCCGTTTCTTAGAAAGTACCTCCTACCATGACTAACCGCAAACAAATCACCGCGATTGCCACCACCACGCTTCTGACCGCCGCCGTGCTGGCCGCGCTGGCGTTTGGACGCGCCCAGGCCAAAATCACCGCCGCCGCGCCAGTCGTCGGCAGCCCCGCCCCGGCCCTCAGCCTGCCCGATCAGGACGGCAAGCTGCACACTTCGGCCCGGGACAAGGGCAAGGCCGTCCTGCTGGCCTTTTACCCCGCCGACTTCACTGGCGGCTGCACCCTGGAAGCGCACTCGCTGTCCGGCGCGAACGCCGACCTCAAGAAGCTGGGCGTGACCGTCTACGGCGTCAGCGTGCAGGACTCCAAGTCTCACAAAGCCTTCTGCACCACCGAAGGCATCCCCTACACCCTCCTGGCGGACACCGCCCGGCAGGCGGCGCGGGACTATGGCGTGCTCATCCCCGGCGCGAACATTGCCAACCGCGTGACCTATATCATCGGCACGGACGGCAAAGTTGCGTATGTAGACAAAAACGTCAACAGCCACCTGGCTTCCTGCGGCCCGGACTGGGTAGTGTGGGTCAAGGCGCACCCGCAGGTGACCGCGAAGCATTAAGAACAGATGGTTCCCCGGCTTGTTGCAGACTTTTATTTGCGACCAGCAGGGGCGGCTGGTCAAGACGCTGGCCCCGGCACACACGACACAGGAGTTAAAAGCAGCGATACGGCCTTACTTTCATTCGGAACTCTGACCGTTGGAAGTGGCAGTCAGAGAAAGAGGGTCTTCGGTTAATGAATTTCACTCGGGCAACTATTGCGATGACCTTACCGCTGTTAATGGCTGGCTGCGCTTTGGGGCAATCCAAGCCGGAAGCGGCTGCCGGCAGCCTGGCCGATGCACGCCGGGGCTTTGTCACACGCCTGCTGGTGAAAAACAAGACCCCGGATGCAGTGGTTAAGCCCCCGGCAGGTTTTGAGCTGGTCCGCTATTCCGCCCCGCTCGGAAAATTCCCCGCCTATATTGCTCTCCCGCAGGCGACTTCGGGCAAACATCCCGCTATTGTCTGGATCGCAGGTGGATTTGACAACAGCATCGGGGACACGCCGTGGGCGGCGGCATCTCCTAGCAATGATCAATCCGCACGGGCCTTTTCAAAGGCTGGAATCGTCACGCTGTACCCGTCCCTGCGCGGCGGCAACAATAATCCTGGATACATCGAAGGTCTGTATGGCGAAGTAGACGATGTCCTTGCGGCAGGTAGATACCTGGCGACGCGCCCGGATGTAGACCCCACTCATATTTACCTCGGCGGTCACAGTACCGGCGGAACGCTCGTACTGTTGACTGCCGAATCCAGCTCCTTCTTTCGAGCGGTCTTTGCGTTCGGACCGGTCAGCCGCATTGAGCAGTATGGTAGCGACAGCCTGCCGTTTGACTCCAACAATACGCAGGAATGCTCTTTGCGTTCCCCCCGCTTGTATCTCAATGCCATTGCCAGCCCCACCTTTGTTTTTGAGGGAACTCTGTCGCCGAACATCGACCCTGTCCGGGAACTTTGCTCGTACAGCGGCAATTCCCGCGTTCATTTCTACCAGTTGCCAGGATTAACTCATTTCAGCGCGCTTGCGCCTATCACACCGATCATTGCCAGCCAGATTGTCAAAGATACAGGGAGTGAGCCGCGCTTCTCTTTTCTTTCCGAGAAGCCCGAAATTAAACCTGCTGATCAATAGACCTGTGAGAAGGCAGGTATAATAGGTCAGCATGACCGATGTTCTCCCTCCACTTTCCCACAGCCTTGCCCCGCCGAAATCGCCGCCGCACGCCTGGGCACGCCTGGCGTGGTTCGCGCTGGTCTTCACCGCTTTGGACCTGCTGGCGCTGTACGGGTTTCTGGGGCGGCTGCTGTATCCCCTGAACCCGGTCTGGGTGTACCTGAGCCTCTACGGCGCAGTGTTCGGGCTGTACGTCTTCGCGGCGGGCGTCCTGCTGCCGCGTATTGGGGGGGGGCGGGAAAAGGCCGTGCTGCTGCTGATCCTGGGCGGGGCGGCGCTGTTTCGGCTGGCGGTGCTGTTTGCACCGCCCCAGCTTTCCACCGATATTCTGCTGTATGTGTGGGATGGGCGACTGATCAACCACGGCATCAACCCGTACCACTGGGCGCCAAATGCTCAGGCGCTGCGCTCGCTGCGGGACAGCACCTGGGCGGACATGGAGTACAAAAGCTACCAGTCCATTTATATGCCTATCTCGCAGGCAATTTTCGCGGGGGCGAACGCCGTGTTCGGCACAAACCCGCTGGGCTTCAAGCTGATTTACACGCTGTTTGATTTCGGCGTGATTGGGCTGCTCCTGAAACTGCTGAAACGGCTGGGGCGACCGGCGACGCAGATTGTCTGGTATGCGTGGTGCCCGCTGCCGATTACGGAAGTGGCGCTGGCGGGGCATCAGGATATTGTAGGCGTCTTTTTCCTGCTCCTGGCGTTTCTGCTGGCGATGCGTCCCGGACGGGCGGTGGGGTGGACGGCACTGGCACTGGTGGCCGCCGCACTGACCAAAGGCTTTGCGCTGCTGCTGCTGCCGCTGTTTGCGCGGGTGCATGGGCGTCCGTTTGTCCTCTGGGCGGCGGTGGCTTTGCTGTATCTGGGGATGCCGCTGTGGGTGTACCTGCCGAATTTCCTGCACGGCATGACGCAGTATTTAGAGAACGTTCACGCGAACTCCGGCCTGTTCGGCTGGCTCGACGCTGCGATTGATCTGGTGACGCCCCGCTGGGGCTACTGGATCACGGCCAAGCTGTCTAATGCGGCCATCCTCTGCGCTGTCTGGTGGTCGGTGCGCCGCCCGGTGACCTCATACCCGGACCTGCTGCAAAAGTCGTTTGTGGTCATTGCCGTGACCCTGCTGGTCATCCCGACCCTGTTTCCGTGGTATTTATTGTGGACAATGGCCTTTGTGCCGCTGATTGGCCGCCGCCCGCTGTCTTCGTTTGTGCTGCTGTCCGGCCTGTCCGTGCTGCTGTATACCTACTACTTCTCACGATTACCCTACTGGTGGGCGCCTTTGCTGGAATACCTGCCGTTTTATGCCCTGCTGTACTGGGAGACCCGCCCCGTGCGGCGGGCAGAGATATTTGGAAAAGGGACGTTTGATGCTGCGTGTGATGACCTACAACATCCGGGGCGGGTGGGGGATCGACGGGCGGCGGTCTACCGAGCGGATCGCTGAGGTCCTCTTGGACGCCCGCGCCGACATCGTGTGTTTGCAGGAAGTCCATCAGCGCCTGCCGCAGTCGCGCTTTGTGGACCAGCCGGGCCGCTTGCAGGCTGCGCTGGGCCTGCCGGTGACGTTCCAGGCCAACCTGCGCCTGGGACCCGGCGGCTACGGCCTCGCGGTCGTCTCCCGCTTCCCCGTGCAGACCGTCCAGAACTACCTGCTGCCCAGTGTCCGCGAGCAGCGCGGCGTCCTGCAAGTGGACCTTGCCACCCCGGACGGCCCGCTGACGGTCTTCTGCACGCACTGGGGCTTGAGCAGTGAAGAACGCCTCAAACAAGCCGCCCGCCTCGCTGAACTCGTCGCCGTTGCCCCCGCGCCCACCCTCGTCTGCGGCGACTTCAACGAACGCGCCGACGCCTCCGGCCTGCGCCTGCTGTTGGAAAAAACCGGCCTCACCGATGCCGACGCTGCCGAAAACCGCCCCACGTACCCCGCCGACCGCCCCGACGCCCGCATTGACTTCATTCTCCACCCGCCCACGCTCGCGCTCGGAAGCCTCACGGCTATTGAGACTCTTGCCTCCGACCACTTGCCACTCGTGGCGGAGTTTGTTTAACCAAGACAAAAGGGCAGGGACAAGCCCTGCCCCTACGGCTTTGTGGCTCTTGCGAGGTAGGCAAAGTTCTCTAGCGATTTACCCACGAGGAAAAACTCACTGCAATCCAAATATAATACACAAGCTGAAGTATAAGAAATACTATTAGTACATAAACTACAGGTCGTTGAGGCTTTAGTAACCACTTGATTATCCGCTTGATACGCATTTGTCTTTTTCTGGTAGATCACAATGGCTAAAATGTATGACAGGGTCTAGTCTTTTCGTGCTTCTCCATTATCAGACCCATCCATCTTTCTAGGCGGCGCAGCGGGGTCGTGGGCATGAACCGTGCTGAGGTACAGGTGTGCGCCTTTATTGGCGAGCAGGGACCCGGCGAGGGTCATTACACCGAGGAGGAGAAGCTGACGGAGGAAGGCGGCCAGGGACGTACCGATATTGGCAGCGGGAGGCGGGGTGGCTCCAGGCGTTTGCAGGGGTTCCAGGCCCGGCACGGGGGATTGGAACAGGTGCAGGGCGGTCACGAAGACGAAGACGAGTATAGCAATCCCCGCCAGAAAGACCAGCAGGGCAAGGAGGCGACCGGTGAGATCGGCGCGGGGCGGGGACACGGACATCGGGCAGGCATTCCTCGCTGGCAGCCCGGCAGGCCGGGCGGATTGAGACTATCATGGCACACACAGCGCGTGTGCGTCAAGTCTGCGCCGTCTAGCCTGCCGGTAAGACGGCCCGTGCGTGAGAGATGTTCCCGAAGGCGCCCCCCCGCCCCAATTCTGGGGAGCCAGACAATTAGAAAGAGCAGGTCATGTAGGGGCAGGGCTTGCCCCTGCCCTTCTTGTCTTATCCGTATTTATCCGGCTCCCCAGAATTGGGTCGGGGGGGCACCTTACTCCCACCCGAGCTTGATCAGCACAAAGGCCAGCAGGCTGGTCAGGACGACGCCGAGCGCAAAGGTTTTCAGGAAGTGCGAGTCCATAATGTGATCCTTCCAGCGCGATATTCGCGCCACACAGTCCAGAGAAGTCCGAAAAAAGCGGGCCACCAGATCAAGTCGTTGAACACGTTGACCCAGAGCGACGACCACGGCAGATGACCCAGCGCATGGTGCAGCACCCAGCCCGCCGGGCCAAGCACCTTGCCGCACAGCCCCAGAAAGGCAAACGGCCAAAAACGCACTGGGTCCCAGGCGACGCAGGCATAGCCGATGGCATAGACGCCGACAAACATCCCGATACAGGAGGCCAAAATCTGCGGCAAAGGCCCTGCCGCCGCCTGCTCCACCCCTGTCATTCCCATCCAGTCCAGCATCCAACCCGGCTTCAGGCCCACGACCGTTCCCCAGACTAAGTTGTAGACCGTCGCCGCACAAAACCAGCCTTTGTAAATGCGCCAGATGTCGGAATTAGAAAAGGACATAGTATAAGAAGTCCTAGAAAACTCGCAATCCATGCAGGAAGGCGGCGGCGGTAAATCGGCATAATAAGAGTGTAGGCCGGAAAGCCTGCCGGAACCGTCCCCAGTCCCCGTGGATACCGAGACGGCCCCGTGCCGAGGCCGCCAGGTCCTCCCCTTACTGCCAGACCCGGCAGCCGCCCCAGCGCAAAACGTAAACTGCGCTGGCGGGCGGCTGCCCGGAAGCAGCCTGACTTTGATCGGAAAGCGAGAACGTCTGTGGTCTTCCAAATGCCCTATCTAGATAAACAGCACGCCTTTGTCGGCAGCAGCGCCCCGAATGAGGAACAGGCCCAGTCTGAAGTTGCCGAGTGGGCGGGCGGCAACGGGTTTCGGCCAGCCTGTCTGGGGCGCACCTTCGTCACGTACCACGGCGGCGAGGCCCGCGAATGGGTGCTGATGGAGCGGGCCGCAAAGTATCTAAACGCGGACGGTTAAATACTGAACGCTGAAATTCTGCGCGGCGTCCGTCCAGACCCGGTGGACAGTGAAGCCTGCGCGGGCGGCGAGGTCCGCAAACTCGGGCAGGCTGTATTTGTAAGAGCATTCGGTGAGAATAGTCTCTTCTTGCTCAAACTCGATCTCCCTGCCTGCCAGATGCACTGTCTGGGGCCGTCGGCTCATCAGGTGCATCTCCACGCGGCCCGCCAGGGCATTATAAAACGCCCGGTGCGCGAAGCCATCCAAATCAAAATCCGTTGCCAGTTCCCGGTTCATGCGGCGCAGCAAGTTCAGATTGAACGCCGCTGTCACGCCCTGTGCATCATCGTAGGCAGGCTCCAGAATGGCGGCAGGCTTCTTCAAGTCCACGCCAATTAACAAGCCTCCACCGGAGCCGCAGACGTCGGCGATCTGCGCCAGAAACGCCTCGGCCTGCTCGCGGTGAAAGTTCCCGATAGTGGAACCGGGGAAGTAGACGACGCGGGAGCGGACCGGGCGGCGGGCGTCGGGGATGGTGTAAAGCGCGGTGTAATCCGCGCACAGCGGGAGAATGTCCAGGCGGGGATACGCAGCGGCCAGAGAGCGGGCGGTTATCCAGAGATGCTCCCGCGAAATGTCCATCGGCACATAGCCCGCGAGGTCGGGCAGATGGTCCAGCAGAATGCGCGTTTTGGTCGAGCTGCCGCTGCCGTATTCCACGAGCAGGCAGTCCGGGCCGAGCAGCGCGGCCATCTCGGCGACGTGCTGGCGCATGATGGCAAGCTCAGTGCGGGTGGGATAGTATTCGGGCAGATCGCAGATTTGGTCAAAGAGGTGGGAACCGTGCGCGTCATAAAAATACTTGCAGGGCAGGGTCTTTTCAAAAGCCAACAGCCCGGCCAGGGCTTCAGCTTCGAAGATCGCCGTTTCTGGCGCGGTGTCAATCGTCGGCGTCAGTGCCATGAGTTTAGAGGTCCTTTGCTAAGCGAATACCCGTAAACTGCCAGCGGGCCTCGGGCGGGAAGAAATTGCGGTAGGTCGGGCGCATATGCGAGTGCGAAGTCGCGCAGGAGCCGCCGCGCAGCACGAACTGATTGCACATGAACTTGCCGTTGTACTCGCCCAGAGCGCCCTCGGCGGGGGCATAGCCGGGGTAGGGGGTGTACTGGCTGCGGGTCCATTCCCACACATCGCCGAACATTTGCTGCAGCCGCCCCGGCTCGGCGTCGGCGGGGTTCAGCGCCACGGGATGAAACCGGCCCGAATCGGCCAGATTGCCGCACAGGGGGACCGTGGCCGACGCCGTCTCCCATTCCGCCTCGGTCGCCAGCCGCGTCCCGGCCCAGCGGGCGTAGGCATCAGCCTCAAACAGCGACACATGGCACACGGGCGCATCCGGGTTCAGCGGAGCCATCCCGGCCAGCGTGAACTCCAACCACTCCCCGCGCTTGTTCCACCAGCACAGCGGCCCCGTCCACGACTTCGACTGCACCGTGCCCCAGCCTTCGGACAGCCAGTATTCCGGCTTTTCATAGCCGCCCGCCTCCACAAATTTCAGATATTCGCCGTTCGTCACAAGCCGTGACCCGAGCGCGAATGCCGCCACGTACTCTTTATGGCGCGGGCCTTCGTTGTCAAAGAAAAATCCGCCGCCATCCCAGCCGATCTCGCGGACGCCTTCTTCAAAACCAATCCACTCCAGCGAAGGCAGCACGGCGGCAGGCGGGTCCCGGCGGGGCTGATACACAGGGCAGAGGGGGTTTTCAAAGAAGTTGTATTTCAGGTCTGTGACCATCAGCTCCTGATGCTGCTGCTCATGGTGCAGGCCGAGCGTTAAAAGGGGTTCCAGCGTCTGCGCTAACTCAGCGTCCGCGCTCTCCAAAAGCTGCGCCATGTGGTCATCCACATAGGCCCGGTACGTGTAGGTCTCGTCCACCGTGGGCCGGGAAATCAGCCCGCGTGCCACCCGGCAGTGCCGCTCGCCGACGGCGTTGTAGTAGGAGTTAAACAGAAAATCGTACTGCGGGTGAATGGACTGATAGCCGGGCAGATGAGGTTTTAACAGAAACGTCTCAAAGAACCATGACGTATGCGCCAAATGCCATTTGGTTGGGCTGACATCGAGCATAGACTGCACGACGTAGTCTTCGGGAACCAGGGGGGAAGCAATTTTTTCGCTGAACGCACGCACGGCGCGGTACTGGTCCAGTGGGGCAGGGGAGGGCATAAAGCTTCTCACAGTCTAGGGCGGTTACGCCCGCCCGTCCATTGGGGCTGTTCTACCCGTGGGCCTGCTTCATTAACCATTGGGGGCGGGGGGAAAGTTCCATCTTCCCGCCCCCGTTGTGCGACCTACAGCGGGCGCAGGTCCGCTTCAATCTGGGCGCGGCGCGGCTCCAGGAACGGCGGCAAAGAAAGCCGTTCGCCGAGGTGCGCGGCGTCCTCGTCGGTGGCGAAGCCCGGTCCATCGGTGGCGATCTCAAACAAGATGCCGCCCGGCTCTCTAAAATAGATCGATTGGAAGTAAAACCGGTCAATCAGCCCGGAAGCGTTCAGGCCCGCCCGGACAATCTTCTCGTGCCATGTCTGCTGCTCGTTCCCGTTCGGCGTTCGAAACGCCACATGATGCACGCCGCCCGCGCCGGGGCGTACCGAGGACAAAGCGGGACGCGCCGCGACATGAACCTCCGTGCCCGGCCCGCCCGCGCCGGTCTCAAAAATAACCACCGTCTGCCCGTCGGCATCGGCGTATTCGCGGGTGCGCTCAAAGCCCAGCACCTGCGTCAAGACTGAGGCAGTCGGGGCAAGCTCCCGCACGGTCAGCGTCACGGCATCGAGGCCCTTGATGCCGTGCGCGGCGGGGACCGTGCTCTTGTCCCAGGGCGTCCCGCCGGGAGCGCCGCCGTCGGACACCAGGCTCAGTACCTGCCCCTCCGGGTCTTGAAAGCGCAGCGTCGCCCGGCCCGCGACTTCGGCGATTTCGCCATGCGCGATTCCCAGTGCGTCAAACCGGGCCGCCCACCAGTGCAGCGCCTCAGTGTCCGCGACCCGAAAGGCCGTCGCGGAGATCGCGCCGCCCCCATTGCGGTTCGGTGCGGCGTGTGCCCAGTCAAAGAACGTCATCTCGGTCCCGGCGTTTCCGACCGCGTCGCCGTAAAACAGGTGATAGGCCGAAACGTCGTCCTGGTTGACCGTCTTCTTGACCAAGCGCATCCCGAGCGCCTGCGTGTAAAACTCCACGTTCGCCGCCGCCTGCCGCGTGACGGCGGTGACATGATGCAGCCCTGTCAGTTCCATAAGTGATTCCTCCCATCGGTTACTTTTCATAACCCCTGCTGGCAGGCAAGGGTTCCAGAGAAGATGGGCATGCATCCAGAGCCACGTATTGAAATACATGGCTGAGGAGCCCTCGGCTGAATGTCCCTGCGGGACAGAAGAAATGCAAGACCCACGAAGTGGGCATCCCGCAGGAACGTTCGGCGTCTTCGCCCCTCAGCCATGCAGTTCAAGACCTTCTGGGGGCGGTAATCCTCGGCCTTCAGGCCGGGAGGAAGCCCCCCGCCCGGAACGAGCGCTCTGCACACATGGCTGAGAGGCTATCTCTGACTGCATAGCCCTAAACTGCTATAATGGAGCCTCTGGACAAAGCAAAGCATACCCGACAACAAAATACTGCCCTGCGTGAAGATACTGCCCTGCGTGCAGGCATCCACGGGGAAAGTGGCTCCTCGGCAAAAGAGTATTGGACAGGTGCCCATACGAAGCATCGTCTCTGCTTTCATCTTGTCTGGATACCCAGGTATCGCAAGCGCGTTCTCGAAGGCGCGGTGGCCGCCTGACTCGAAGTGCTGCTGCAGGAAGCCGCCGAGGTCAACCGCTGGCGCATTCAGGCGCTTGCGATCCAACCCGACCACATTCATTTGCTGCTGCAAATTCGACCCACAGCAAGCATTGCCTTAGTTGTCAAAAGCCTCAAAGGAGGCACAAGTCGTGTGCTACGGGCTGAGTTTCCTGAACTCACGGAGTTCTTGTGGGGCAGGAGTTTCTAGGCACAAGGCTACTTCGCCGAGAAGGCTACTTCGCCGAGAGTGTTGGTCAGGTGGAAGAGGTCGTAGTGAGGGCTTATATTCGCCATCAGAACACGGACTAAATGAATGCTGGCTTGCCACTACGCGCAGAAGCCACGCAATAAACTGTTAGCGGCCACGGATTTCAACCCGTGGTATTTCACTGCGTGGCTCCTGTGTGCGCGGCTCTTGTCCTGAGCAAACGAAAAAACTGAATGGCCCTGACTCTTTGCAACCAAAAGCAGGAAACCAAGCCCCGTCTGCCGAACATCATTTTCAACTTGCCCCGCCAATAGAACAGGACACCCACCTATGAAAATGCCCCTTCTGAAAATGCCCTTTCTTCCTGCCCTCGCTGCCGGACTGGCCCTTGCCGCGCTGACGGCACCCACAGCCACGCAGGCTGCGCCTGTGCCCGCCAAGACTCAGACCGTGCTGGATTTTACCGTCAAGGCCATTGACGGCAAGAGCGTTCCCCTGTCGCGCTACAAAGGCAAGGTGCTGCTGATTGTCAACACGGCGTCGCTGTGCGGCAACACGCCCCAGTATGCCTCGCTGGAGAGCTTGTACCAGAAGTACAAAAGCCAGGGCCTGCGGATTTTAGCCTTCCCCGCCGACGATTTTGCCCATCAGGAACCCGGCACGAACGGCCAGATCCTGGAGTTCTGCACCTCGAAGTACCACACGTCGTTTGACCTGTTTTCCAAAATCTCCGTCAAGGCCCCCGATCAGGCGCCGCTGTATGCGTTTCTGACCGACAAAGCCACCGATCCCAAGTTCGGCGGCGACATTGAGTGGAACTTTGCCAAGTTCCTGACCGACCGCAAAGGAAACATCATCGCCCGCGTCCCCGCCGGTCACGATCCGCTTTCGCCCGATACCGTGGCACAGATTGAAGCCGCACTGAAGTCACCGGTGAAATAGAAACCGAAGTAAACACGCGGCGGGCGGCGGCAGAATTGGCGTCGCCCCGCAGATACAGCGGGATGGCTTCCAGCGGCAGGGTGCGGCGCAGCCAGCCGGGGCCGGTCAGGGTGCGCCCGGTTCCGTACTCGCGCCAGCGGCCACGGGGCAGGTACACGGCGCTGCGCCCGCCGGGGGCCAGCACGGGCGCGGCCAGCAGGTCGCGCCCCAGCAGCCATTCGTGTTCCAGGGCGTAGGTCTGAGAATCGTCGGGGAACTCGAAAAAGACCGGACGCATCAGCGGAGCGCCGGTGCGGGACGTTTCACGGGCACATTCCAGCAGATAGGCCCGCAGGCGGTAACGCAGCAGAATAGCGTTCCGGGCGGCGCTGAGAGCCTGCGGGCCGAACGCCCAGGGCCAGCGGGGGGAGTTCCGGATGCCGTGCGCCCGCATAATTGGGACCAGCGCCCCTTCCTGCATCCAGCGCACATACAGCTCCGGCGAAGGTGTGCCGCTGAAGCCGCCGATGTCCTGCCCGACAAACGGCATCCCACAAAGGCTCCAGTTCAGCATGGTTCCCGGCTGGTTTTGCAGCGAGTCCCACGTACTCGGAATGTCTCCAGTCCAGGTGGTCGCGCCCAGCCGCTGCATCCCCGGCGCGAAGGCCCGGTTGAGTGACCAGAACGGCTTGTCCTTTTCCAGCGGCCAGCCCTTGCGCTCGGCGACATTCATGTAAAAGAACTGGTCATAGGTATTCTCTGCCTCGTCGTTCCACCAGCCGTCTATCCCTGCTTCCACTAGCGGTTTGTGCTGAGCCGCCCACCAGTCTTGAACAGCAGGCAGGTCAAAGCGCAGATCGGCTCCGCTCAGAGTCCAGCCATTTTGCCGGGCGTAGTCCAGATTGGCCCCATGCACACGAGGTTTGCGGATGCCGACAAAATGCAGGCCGCGCCGGTGCATCTCCGCGAGGTCTGCAGCGGGGTTTGGGAACGTTTTAGGGTTAAACTGCCAATCATTAATGAACCAGTCGTAGTCATAGATGAACGCCTCAACGGGGATACCAAACTGCTGAAATTTGTCCCACTTGTCGCGCACATCGGCGGCATCGACGTACCCCCAGCGGCTTTGCAGGTAGCCAAGCGTCCATTCCGGCGGCATGGGAGGCCGCCCGGTCAGCCGGGTATAGGCATCCAGCAGGGCATAGGGGGTCGGGGCGGCAATCAAGTACAGGTCAATGTAGCTTGCGGGAACGGTCCACCGAAGCTGGCCGCCCTGATCTGTCCACGAGATGCCCGCTGTGTTATTGGCAACAAATACCCCGAAGCCGCCCGGCGTCCAGACAAACGGAATGCGCGTCAAGCCATTGTCCACCGCGCTGACGCCCCCCGTATGAATTAGCCCCCCGGACTTGCCCAGTGCCGCGTTTCCGCTGCCATAGAACCGCTGCGAAGTGTGCTGAAATGTCACACTCAGACCTTTTGCGCTGCGCCGCATCATGCCTTGCTGGAGCAGCGGGTGGCCTCGCGCATCTCGGAGCGTCATCTGTCCTGACGGTGCCAGAGACAGCCACCCGGCAGCGGTACTAATTGTGCCGTCGGTCTGCCGGGCCGCCCTCAGCGCCGCCGTTTCCGCGACAAACGGGCTGGCCGCGCCGGTTTGGGCTTCGGCAGCCGCAATGACAATATGGAATACCTGCGGATCGACCGCTTCGGCGTCCAGACGCATATCTGCGACGCGGGCATGAAGCGTGTTCGGCCCCTGCGGCGGAGGTGGGGGAAGGCTATCGGGTTCTGGATGGCGGCTGTTCGGCAGCGGAGCAGCGGCGGCGGCTGAAGCCGAGTTCGCGGCGGCGGACAAATGGTGCAGATACCAGCCCCCGCCGACAGCACAAAGCAAACTCAGACAGGCCCAAAAGGTTACGCGGCGTTTCGACTTGGAAGTAGCATTTGGCATAATAAAGGGCACTCTGCGTTATTGTAAGCCTTACTGCTGTCTCTGTCAAGCCGCCTGCCTGACAAAATCGCCCCGGCCTTCTCAGAAAGCCGGGGCGATTTTTGGGTATGCCGGGGAACGTTTGAGCCAGCTTACGGGTTCTGATCACGAGAGAACATTTCGGTGACCCAGAACTCGCCTTTGGCGTTTTTGTAGATGCCCAGCCCGATTTTCTGGAAGCGCGGCTCCAAGATGTTGGCGCGGTGACCGGGGCTGTTCATCAGGGCGCGGTGGCCGTAATCCACATTGTAGACATCGTTAGAGATGCTGCAATAATAGATGTTTTCGCCCACCAGCAAATAATCCGGCGTGTCCGCGCCGGTGTCTTTCAGGGACGACAAATAACGGTCCATCGGGGTGGAGAGGCCGGGCGTCGGCGAGTGGTGATCGAAGTAGTCGCGGGCACACATCTCGCGGGAATGGGCGCGGGCGGCGCGGACCAGCAGCGGGTCCACAGTCAGCGTGCACAGGCCGCGCCGGGAACGCTCGCCGTTGACCAGCTCCACAAACTCCTGCTCGTCTGCGGTGAGGCCGCTGGCTGAAGCGGCAGGCGCAGGCGGGGCAGGCAGCTCCACGACGGGAAATGGAACGTCCCAGGTGTACGACGCGCTCAGGCCGCGCAGAGAGGCGGGCAGAGACACCAGCAGGCGCGGCGCACGGACGGCACGAGGCGCGGACAGTGCAAAATTATTGATCGTTGCCCCCCCCGGACGCAGGGCGGATGCAGGGATCGCAGTGAAAGCCAATGCGGCGGCACACAGCAGGCCAACCGCAGAAACAGAAGCAAAAAGGGACTTGAACATTGCAGCGCGACCTCTCAGCGAAGACTTGAGAGCCGTTAAAATAACGACAGTCTTATCTTCGGAAGGCCGGGCGTGTTTTGCAAGGGAAACGGCGGAAATCCGGTACGTTTACCGCCTTCTGGGGGCGTTAAGCCCGTACAATTTGCAGGAGCGCCTGCCGGGTAATCTGGAAAAGGCGGCAGGCAAATACAACCAGACCCGTTCCGAGAACGAGCAGGCAGACTGACAGCCAGCTTAAGGCAATCAGCGGGGTCAACAGTGTGTTCTTGATGTCTACGGTCAGTGTGTGCATATCTGTCCTCAGTCAGGAGCTGTGCCTGACATCAATAAGTCAGCAGTCTTACATTCCACATCTGCTGGTAAAACTAACACAAACGTTGACGGCAGGCTTGAGCGCCCGGCGAAGTCGTTGACAAAGGACCGGCCAGCGGGTACACTATTTGCGACATATTTTGTCGCATACACAGTTATTAAGAAACACACGTTAGAAATACGAGGATCGCTCATGTCTGCGGCTACCGATACCATTGAAGAGTTTGCGAGCAAAGAATATCAGTACGGCTTCGTCAGCGATGTCGAGTCTGAGACCGTTCCGATTGGATTAAGCGAAGACACCATTCGGATGATTTCCGCCAAGAAAGAGGAGCCGGAGTGGCTGCTGGAATGGCGGCTGAAAGCCTACAAGCACTGGCTGACGATGGAAGACCCGCTGTGGCACAATGTCAATGTCAAGCCGATTGACTACCAGGCCATTGCGTACTTCTCCGCGCCTAAGCCCAAGAAAGTCCTGAACAGCCTCGACGAAGTGGACCCGGAGATGCTGGCGATTTACGACAAGCTCGGCATCTCGCTCAAAGAGCAGAAGCGGCTGTCCAATGTCGCCGTGGATGCCGTCTTTGACAGCGTCTCGGTCACGACCACATTCAAGGGCGCACTGGCCGAGAAGGGCATCATCTTCTGCTCGTTCTCCGAGGCCGTGAAAGACTACCCCGAATTGGTACGGCAGTACCTCGGCTCAGTCATTCCCTACTCGGACAACTACTTTGCCACGCTGAACTCGGCGGTCTTCACTGATGGCTCGTTCTGCTATATCCCGAAGGGCGTCCGCTGCCCGATGGAACTTTCCACGTACTTCCGCATTAATGCCGCAAACACTGGGCAGTTTGAGCGGACGCTGATCATCTGCGATGAGGGTGGCTACGTTTCTTATTTAGAAGGCTGCACCGCGCCGATGCGCGATGAAAACCAGCTTCATGCCGCCTGCGTCGAGCTGGTCGCCATGAAGGACGCGACGATCAAGTATTCGACCGTCCAGAACTGGTACCCCGGCGATAAGGACGGCAACGGCGGCATTTACAACTTTGTCACCAAGCGGGCGATCTGCAAGGGTGACAACGCCAAAGTCTCATGGACACAGGTGGAAACGGGCAGCGCGATTACATGGAAGTATCCGTCGTGCATTTTGCAGGGCGACAACTCCATTGGCGAGTTCTACTCGGTGGCGCTGACCAACAACCGCCAGCAGGCCGACACCGGCACGAAGATGATCCATCTGGGCAAGAACACGCGCAGCACGATTGTTTCCAAAGGCATCTCAGCAGGTAAAGGCCAGAACACCTATCGCGGACTGGTGAAAATCAACCCCGGCGCGGACAATGCCCGCAACTACTCGCAGTGCGACTCGCTGCTTCTCGGCGACCGCTGCGGGGCGCACACGTTCCCGTATATTGAGGTCAAGAACCCGACCGCGACCGTGGAGCATGAGGCGTCCACGTCCAAAATTGGCGAAGATCAAATCTTCTACTGCAACCAGCGCGGCCTGTCCACCGAAGACGCCGTCTCCATGATCGTCAACGGCTTCTGCAAAGAAGTCTTCCGCGAGCTGCCGATGGAGTTTGCCGTCGAAGCCCAGAAGCTCCTCGGCGTCAGCCTCGAAGGCAGCGTTGGGTAGGATAAAGAGCCAAAGGAGAAATAAGCGATGCCCTATCCTGAACAGAAACAAATGATTAAAGACTTAGTCTGGAACAATCATCTGGCGCTGGAAGACGAGCCTTTGCTGTTGGCAATTTACTATGCCTCTGATCTTGCGCCAACTCAAGAGTGCTTGTTCGAGATTGCACGCAACTTTGGCTATGGTGGGCCGGACGAAGACAAGGAGATTTTCCATATTGAGTTTGGGGCTTCCTCAAATATTGATTTACCCGAAGGTAGGCTTCTTCGTCTCTCTCTTACCAATCCGGCTGAATTTCGGCTGGCAGTCAAAGAAGGCTGGGCCGAAATCCGTGATCTTCAAGGAGCGATAGCACGCGACCGATACAGGGTAATTTACCAGCGTTCTGACGATCCAGATGCAAAGGAAGCACAAGTTCAACTAGGATTGCCTTCAGAAAAGGCGCTGGTCGCAGCATGAAGCAATCGAAAGCATGGCTGGAGCAAGCAAAATCCGATTGGATAGCGGCACAGGCAATGCAAGTTGTTCCAGACGATAAAGACTACAAGAAAGCTTCCAGTTACTGCCAAGCGATTGCCAAATACCAGCAAGTCACCGAAAAATCAATCAAGGGTATGATTGCCGCCTTGAATAAGCAAGGGATTGTGAACATTCGCATCAGCACGACTCAACATAAAGTCACTCATGAAATGAATGCGCTAGCAGCCTCGCGTCGTAATGGAATGAGATCTGCTGACAAAAATTGGGTTGAAAAGATTGATAGCGGATTGAAAAAGCGAAAAGAGGACATAGAGTGGCTGTCCAATTTAGCTCCTAGCGGTCAGAAAGAGGACGGAACATTCGTCAAAAACACGGAATATCCCTTCAATGACTCCTCACCGGGCGGTTGGACTGCTCCTGCGGCTCTAGGCATTTACAGTTCTGCGGACGTGACAAGAGCGTACAACCTTGCTCAAAAGCTGCTCAAACAGGCATCCAGCTTCATATCTGCGATGGATCGTCGCTGATAAACATAGAAACAAAACAGGAAACACACCAATGGCGAGCAAGTATGTAATTCAGATCAGCGGGTGGCCGGACCACGCGCACGAAGTCGTCACCCACACCGAGCAGGAAGCTCAGGTCAAAGCCCAGGAACTGGTCAAGAAGTCCAACGCGGAAGGCGTCACCATGCACGCGCATGGCGGGCGGCATGATGGCAAAGACCACCACTGGCAAGGCAAGAACGAGAACGGGCATCCGCGTGAGATCAAAATCGTGGTCGGCGAAGGCAAAGTTTCTTAAAAGTGACGCTCGGAGAGGGCAAAACAAAGTATGGCATTGTTAGAGATTAAAAACCTGCACGCACGGGTCGAAGAAAAAGAGATTTTAAAGGGCATCAGCCTGTCGGTCAACCCCGGTGAAATCCACGCCATTATGGGACCGAACGGCTCCGGCAAGAGCACCCTGGCGGGCGTTCTGTCCGGGCGGTCGGCCTACGAAGTCACCGGCGGCGAAGTCGAGTTTCAGGGCCGAGACCTTCTGGACATGGACCCGGAAGAGCGGGCGCAGGAAGGGCTGTTTCTGGCCTTTCAGTACCCCGTCGAGATACCGGGTGTCAACAACACTTACTTCCTGAAAGCCGCGCTGAACGCGATCCGCAAGCATCGGGGCGAGCCAGAGCTTGACTCCGCGCAGTTTCTGCGCCTGGTGCGCGAAAAACTGAAAGTGCTGCATATTGACCAGAGCCTGCTGAACCGGCCCGTCAACGAAGGTTTTTCGGGCGGCGAAAAGAAGCGCAACGAGATTTTCCAGATGGCAGTGCTGGACCCCACGCTGGCAATTTTAGATGAGACCGACTCAGGGCTGGATATTGACGCCCTGCAGGCGGTTGCGGAGGGCGTCAACGCCCTGCGGACGCCGGAGCGGGCGGTAATTGTGGTCACGCATTATCAGCGGCTGCTGAACTATATTATCCCTGACTTTGTTCACGTTCTCTCGGGCGGGCGCATCGTCAAGTCCGGCGGCAAAGAGCTGGCGCTGGAGCTGGAAGAAAAGGGCTACGGCTGGCTGGAAGGCGAGACTGCCTAATGACTGCAACCATGAACGAAACTCTCACCAATGTCAACAGCTACCTGCGCGACTTTACCGGCACGGACAGCGGCAGCGATGCCCCTGGCCCGGACTGGCTGCGCGGTCTGCGCGGCACGGGCGCGGCCCATTTCGCGTCGGCGGGCTTCCCCACCCGGCGCGATGAAGAATGGCGCTTCACCAATGTCTCGCCAATTGCCGAGACGCCATTTACGCTGGCGACCAAAACCGACAGCACACTGACGGCAGACGCGCTTGCGGCGTACACCTATGACGGCATGGACGGCACGCAGCTTGTGTTTGTCAACGGCCACTTTCAGGCCGATCTGTCTTCCAGCGAGTTCCCGGCGGGCGTCACCGTGTCCACGCTGGCACAGGCGATGGCAGATAACGCGGCGGTGGTTGAGGCGCATTTGGGCAAGTATGCCGCGCCGGACTCGCAGGCGTTTGTGGCCCTGAACACGGCGGCGCTGGAAGACGGTGCGTTCGTGCAGATCGCCCGCAACGCTGTGATTGAAGCCCCTATTCACCTGCTGTTTGTATCCGCGTCCCACGGCGGCCCTACCGTGTCGCACCCGCGCACGCTGATTGTCGCCGAAGAGAACAGCCAGGCGACGCTGGTGGAAAGTTACTCCGGGACCGCTGATGGCATATACTTCACCAATGCCGTGACCGAAGTGATCGCCCGCGAGAACGCCATTTTAGACCACTACAAAGTGCAGCGCGAGAGCCTGAAAGCCTTTCATGTGGCGACAATGGCACTGGATTTAGCGAAAACCACGAACTTTTCCAGCCATTCCGTCGGGCTAGGCGGCCTGCTGGTCCGCAACGATGCCAATGCCTATCTGGGCGGTGAGGGGATCGAATGCACCTTGAACGGTGTTTATTTAGGGAAGGGCAAGCAGGTGATCGACAACCATACGGCGATTGACCATGCCCTGCCACACTGCAACTCACACGAGATTTACAAGGGCATCCTGGATGACCAGTCACGCGGCGTGTTCAACGGCAAAATCTTCGTCCGCGAAGATGCCCAGAAGACCGATGCCAAGCAGACCAACCAGACCCTGCTGCTGTCGCCGACCGCGCAGATTGACACCAAGCCCCAGCTTGAAATCTTCGCGGACGACGTGAAATGCACGCACGGCGCGACTATCGGCCAGCTTTCTGCCGAAGCGCAGTTCTATTTGCAGGCGCGGGGCATTCCGAAAGACCAGGCTCGCGCTCTCTTGACCTATGCCTTCGCCAGCGACATTGTCAGCCGCATCAAAATCGACGCCATCCGTGCTCAATTAGACCAGGTGCTTCTGGCCGACCGGGCACTGACCGGAGTGGTGTGAAGAGGCCCCCTAGCCCCCAATTCTGGGGGAACCGGAAAAGAGCCGGAAGGCCACCTTCTAACTGTCTGGCTCCCCAGAATTGGGGCGGGGGGCCTTCGTTCTTACAGAAACGTATCGCTATGCCAACGCAAATCCAAACACCCTATGATGTTCAGCGCGTCCGCGAAGACTTCCCCATCCTGCACCGGCAGGTGCATGGCAAGCCGCTGGTCTATCTAGACAACGCCGCCACGACGCAGAAGCCGCAAAGCGTGCTGAATGCGATGGCCGACTATTACGCCGACTACAACTCGAATATTCACCGCTCGACGCACCTGCTGAGTGAGTTGGCAACGCGGGCATATGAAGCCGCACGGGTCAAAGTGGCAGCGTTTATCAATGCCGATGACCCGCATGAGATCATCTATGTCCGCAACGCCACGGAAGGCGTGAATTTAATCGCGCAGACATGGGGCCGCAGGAACATCACGGCAGGCGATGAAATTATCATCTCGGCGATGGAGCATCACTGCAACATTATCCCGTGGCAGATGCTGTGCGAGGAAAAAGGGGCCGTGCTTCGCGTCATCCCCTTTGATGCCGACGGTGTGCTGCGAATGGACAAGTACGCAGAGCTTCTCAATGACCGCACCAAGTTTGTCGGCATCGTGCAGATGTCCAACGCATTGGGCACGGTGAACCCGGTCAAAGAGGTGATTGCACAGGCTCACGTTCGCGGCATTCCCGTTCTGGTGGACGCTGCCCAGTCGGCGTACCACCTGCCGATTGATGTGCAGGAACTGGATGCCGACTTCCTGGTGTTTTCAGGACACAAGCTCTACGGCCCCACAGGCATCGGCATTTTGTACGGCAAGCGGGCCTTCCTGGAGGCCATGCCGCCCTGGCAGGGTGGGGGAGATATGATTGCCACAGTGTCATTTGAGAAAACAACCTACGCCGATATTCCCTATAAGTTTGAGGCAGGCACGCCGCATATCGCCGGGGCTATCGGCTTGGGAGCCGCTGTGGACTATCTCAGCGCCCTCGGCATGGACAACTTGGCCGTTTATGAGCATACGCTGACCGCCTACGGGACCGAGGCGCTGACCGCCGTGCCTGGCCTGCGGATGATCGGCACGGCCCCGAACAAAGCCAGCGTCTTCTCGTTCACCCTCGGCAGCGCGGCGGCCTATGATGTCGGCACGCTTCTAGACACGCAGGGCATCGCCGTTCGCACCGGGCAGCACTGCGCCCATCCGGTCATGCAGGAGTTCGGCGTTCCGGCCACTGTCCGCGCCTCGCTCGCGCTCTACAACACGACGGACGAGATCGACGCGCTGGTGACCGGCCTGCACAAAGTCAAGCGGATGCTGGGGGAGTAAGACCCCCTAGCCCCCAATAATGGGGGAACCAGAGAGTTAGGCAAAGGCTTTGTGCTCTTTGTCCGGCTCCCCATTATTGGGGCGGGGGGGCCTCCTGTGTCTCTTGCTAGAAAACACAAACCATGCCCAAAACGATTGAAGAAGCGCAGGACGAAATCGTCGAAGAGTTTGAGCTGTTCGGCGACGACGCCGATATGCGGAACCAGTACATTATCGACCTTGCCAAAAAACTGCCGCCGATGCCGGCCGCGCTGCACGTTGAGGCCAACAAAGTGCGCGGCTGTCAGTCGCAGGTCTGGGTGCATTCCCGCGCCGAGGCGGACCGGCTTTATTTTGAAGCCGACAGCGATGCCCTCATCCCCAAAGGGCTGATTGCCCTAGCCGTCGGCGTATATTCGGGCCGGACCGCCGCCGAAATCGCTGGGACGCCGCCTGATTTTATTGAACGGATCGGCATGAGCCAGCATATCTCGCCGGGCCGGTCCAATGGCCTGCAGGCCGTGATACAGCGAATGCGCGGCGATGCGAAGCATCTGCTTGGAGAACAACTATGAGTGCAACTGCCGAAAAAGTGTATCCGCTTGTGATTGAGGCCGAAGTCATTGAAGCCCTGCGCGAAGTCTATGACCCGGAAATCCCCGTCAACATCTATGAGCTGGGCCTGATTTACGACATCCATGTCGACGAATACGGCGTTGTGGATATTGACATGACCCTGACATCCCCCGCCTGCCCCGTCGCGGGAACCCTGCCCGGCGAAGTGGAGCAGGCCGTGCGCGGCGTCCCCGGTGTGCATGACGTCACCGTGGATTTGATCTGGGAGCCTGCGTGGAGCATGGACCGGATGAGCGAAGAAGCCAAATTAGAACTTGGCTTTTTCTGAAAGAGAGCGCACTATGGAAACGCAAGAATACCCCGTGACTCTGACCCCGGCGGCGGTCGCCCAGGTCAAGCGCCTGCGGGCCAAAAAGAACGACGACACCCTGAAGCTGCGCGTCGGCGTCAAAGGCGGCGGTTGCTCCGGCCTATCCTATATTTTAGGGCTGGAACCCGCCCCCCGCCCGACCGACACGGTCTACGATGTCGATGGCGTGACCGTTCTGGTAGACCCCCGCAGCGCCGAGTTTATCTCCGGCATGACGCTGGACTACAGCACCGCTAATCTTTTAGAAGGCGGCTGGAAGTACCTCAACCCCAACGTCCAGAAAAGCTGCGGCTGCGGGACCTCGTTCACGCCAAAGTAGCAACTTACTAAACGACAAAGGCCGCGCCTCTCAGCGAGAGGCGCGGCCTTTTTTTGTGACAGGATATGGAAACCACGCATTGAAGTGCCACGCATTGAAGTGCCACGCATTGAAATGCATGGCTGGGGAGCCTGCGGCTGAATGTCCCTGCGGGACAAAATACAGAGAAGCTAAACAGAGAAGCTAAACAGAGAAGCTAATTAGTATCGGCCTTGCCGTCCCGCAGGGACGTTCGGCGTCTGCGCCCCTCAGCCACGGAATTCATTCCGTGGTACCCAGGCGACGGCCTCTGTATACAAGAGCCACCGAAATATCCTCAGCCTCCAAGCAGGGATAAGCACACAAAATCTCTACCGCGCTTACTCCTGTCGCTATCAAGCCGACGACTAAACCAACGGTGACGCGCATTCCCCGGATGCAGGGCTTGCCACTCATGACGGGGGGGTTCAGCGTAATACGCTCTGTGTAATCCATGTGGTTATTATACCCCTGCATTTCCTGCCGCTACTTATGTCAACCGCTGTCACCCACTGGCAGCGGCTTTTCAGGTATACTATTGGCGTTATGATCCCCATTCGTTTGGAACTCAAGAATTTTATGTCCTACGGCGAGGACATTCCCGCACTGGATTTCTCGGGGATGCACACGCTCTGCCTGTCCGGCGAGAACGGGCACGGCAAAAGTGCGCTGCTGGATGCGATCACCTGGGCGCTCTGGGGCGAAAGCCGGGCGGGCAAGAACAAGCACGATGAGCTGGTCCGCATCGGCGCGGATGAGATGAGCGTGCATTTTACGTTTGAAATGGATGGGCAGCGCTACCGGGCGGTTCGCAAGTACTCCAAAAAAGCCGTCGGGCGCATCTGGGAACTGCAGTCGGAGACGGAAGATCAGGGGCTGGGCACAGGCTGGCGGTCGCTGACGGGCAACAGCGCGGGGGAAACCGAGAAGGCCATCCAGAAGCTCCTGCGGATGTCGTATGATACGTTCCTGAACTCCGCCTATCTGCGGCAGGGGCAGGCCGACCAGTTTGTGCGGCAGACGCCCGCCAAGCGCAAAGAGATACTCGCTGATATTCTTGACTTGTCCCGCTACGACCAACTGGAAGCCAAAGCCCGCGAGCAGATGAAGGCCGCGCAGGCTGAGGCCACGGATTTGGAGCGCGATGTCAGCCTGATTGATGCCGAGCTGAAAGCCGAGCCGGAGCTGCGGGAGCAGATAATATCCTTGCAGGCGCGGCTGGAAACCCTGCAGGCAAGGCAGACCGAGCTGCGGGCCGAATGGGATGCCTACACCGAGCGCAAAAACCAGCTCAAGGGCCAGAAGCAACTCGTGGATACGCTGACGGCGCAAATTGCCACGCTGGACAGCGAAATCGGCGGTCTGTCCGAAGAGCTGGCCGGACATCAGGCCGAAGCCGACCGGAGCCGCGCTTTGCTGGCGCGGCGCGATGAAATCACCCGTAATTACGACGCACTGCTGGCGGCCCGTGTGCGTTTGACACAGCTCGATGCCGATTTAGAGACGTTCCGGCGCGGGCAGCAAATGCTGGCGGCGGCGGACAAGGAATGGTCGGCGGCGGAAAACAAGATGCAGCTTCGGGTGCAGCAGGCGGTCACGGATCATGAGCAGGCACGAGCCGCTGTGCGCGAATATGATGTCCTGATACAGCAGCGGGCCGAAGTCGCCCCGCGTGTCGAGGCAGCCGACCGCGAGGAAGCGGGCATTCCCGACGCCGAAGACGCGGCCAAGACCCTGCAAGAGTCGTTTGCCTCCCTGCGCGAAGAAAACGGCGGGCTGGACTTTCAGGTCACTGACTGGAACCGCAAGCTGACGGCCCTGGAAAGCCAGCAGGGTGTCTGCGATGTCTGCGCGGCCCCCCTGCCGCCCGCCAAAGTTGCCGCCGTGCAGGCGGATTACCTGCGCGAGCGCGACGACGCCACAGCCCGGCAGAAAGAAGTCAAGTCCGAGGCTGCCCGTCTCAAGCAGGAGTTGAACCGCGCTGAAGCACATCTGAAAGACCTGCGTGCCCGGCAGCGGGCCGCCCGTGCAGACCGCGAAAAACTGGCCCAGCTCGAACAGTCGCTTTTTATCATGGAAGAGCGGCGCAAGACACTTCCCAACCTGCAGGCCGTCCGCGAAGACGCCGAGCGAACTTTCCATGCCAGAGAGTTCGCACCTGAAGCGCGGGCCAAAATCGTGAAGTACGAGGCCGCCCTCCAAAAGTACAGCACCGTCGAAACCGACCACGCCGAAGTCAAAGCCGAAGTGGCACTGCTGGATTCGTCCGAGCGTCTGCATATCGGATTAGAACACGCGCAGGCGGCATTAACTACGGCAGAAGCAGGGCTGACCCGAACGCAGCGGTCCCTGACACAGCGCCGGGCAAGCCGCGACACCGCGCAAAGCCAATTAGCCAGCCTGCCCGATGTCGGCCCGGAACTCCTCCGCCTGGAAGCGCAGGGGCAGGCCATCCGCGACGGCGAAAAGCAGCGGTCGGCGGAAGAGCAGGCGGTCCATCAGGAAATCGGGCGGCGCGAGCAGACACTGACCCGACTGGAAGAGCAGAAAGCCGTCCGCGAAGAAAAATCCAAGCGCCTGAGCGATGCCAAGTACACCGCTGAGGTGCATGGGCAGCTCACGCAGGCGTTCGGCAAAAAAGGCGTGCAGGCCCTGATTATCGAAAACGCCATCCCGGAGCTGATGGAGGAAACGAACCGTCTGCTGGACCGGCTCACGGACGGTGGCCTGTCGCTGTACTTTGAGACCATTCGGGAATCCAAGTCCAAAACCGCCGGGCCGATTGAGACGCTGGACATTAAAGTCAGCGACAATCTGGGCACGCGGCCCCTCGAAATGTACTCCGGCGGCGAAGGCTTTCGGGCGGCATTCGCCCTTCGGATTGCCCTGTCCAAGCTGCTGTCTCGCCGCGCCGGGGCCAAGCTGCAAACGCTGATTATCGACGAAGGCTTCGGCTCGCAGGACGCCAAAGGCCGCGAAAAGCTGGTGGAGTGCCTGAACGCCATCAAAGAAGATTTCGAGCGCATTATCGTCATCACGCACATCGACGAGCTGAAAGACGCCTTTGCGACGCGAGTCGAAGTCATCAAGACGCCGACGGGGTCACAGATTACAGTGATGGAAGGGTCCGCCGGGTGACACGCCCCGTCCGCTGGCTCCTCGCCGCCGCCCTCGGCCTTGCCGTGCTGCTGGCCCTGAACCGTCTGGGCCTGTGGTGGCTCGGGGCGACGTTGTTTACCGCTGACTCCTACTACGATGCCTGCGCCGCGCTCCTGACCCTGGCCCTGCCCGCGTTCTGCGCGGGTGTTGTGATCGGCTTTGTCACACGCCGGGACGCGCTGACCGCCGGGGCCGCGTTCTTCGCCCTGTTCTGCATCGCCGGCTTTGTGCATCTATTCTGGCAGGTCCCGGAAGTGTCGCCGCACTCGGCCCATTCCGGCGGGATGCACTACTTTCTCTACAGCCCGCTCGTCGCCCTCGCCTTCGGCACACTCGGAGCCTGGGGAGCCGGGCAGTTTGCGACGGGGCAATGGACATTGGCTGACCGGGAGCCGGTTCAGCCGCCGGGGTAAGGGAAGCAAATGCCTAAATATGCTTATGCTGAAAATCAGTACTTACCCTGTCCTTACTGTGGCGGCAGTCTCAGAATAGCGACACAAATATGGACGCAACATATTAAGTTTTGGTGGGGATACTGCCCATCAAAGTCTCCTGCTGAAGTCGTATATAATATCGGCGACCCAATTTATTGGCGTCTATCTGGAATCCGAATCCAACCTGTCTACGCTTTTGGACTTTCGCTATCAGCGCCACTATGAGGCCCTGCGCGGCATTCATGGCACAAGCCGGGACATACACGGCAGTAATGCCGAGGATGTGACGCTGAAAGTGCCGCTCGGAACCACGGGCACCGAAGAGCGCCAGGTGAAGCTGCTGGTGGATGTGGGGCTGATCGGCAGCGACGGGCAGGACCTGGTACCCGTCGCCTTGCAATATGCCCTGGCCCAGTCGCCGAGTGCTTGCGTCATCCCCGGCTTCAAGGACATCCGGCAGGTCGAGTCCAACGCCGTTGCCCCGCCGCTGTCGGTACAGGACGTTGCCTTCATGTGGCAGACCTTGCAGGGGTAAGAGGCCCCCCCGCTCCCAATAATGGGGGAGCCAGAAGTTCGGAGTGGCCTCCTGCTAACTTTCCGGTTCCCCCATTATTGGGTCGGGTGCGGTTGCTCCGGGCTAGGGGGCCTTCTTCGGCTCCTTGAGCAAACCCGCAAGCTTGTCTACTGTGTCGCTCAAATTGTCTGGCGGGCCGCCGGAGGTGAGGTCAAAGACGAAATGGCCGAAATCGTTCAGGCCAGGCTTGACGCTGTCGTCAGCAAGAATTTCGGACAGCAGGCCGAGGTCAACAGGCTGGGCGGGATCGCAGGGCAGGCATATAAAGCCGTCGCTGGACGGCGACGTTTGCGGCTTCGGTGGCAACGGGGTGCTCCAGGCGCTGAACCAGAAACCGACCTGCGACTCACGAATTTTCAATGGTAGGGCCGGGGCAGAGGCACGGGCAGCCTGAAAGCACTCTGCCAGCAGGCTTCGGTTCGCCTCCACCCGCCCTTTGCTCCAGGCCAAGTACAGACCACGTGGCGCAGAAGAAGGGAATGTCGGGATGCCGGCCTGGACCATCAAGTCCGCACTGCCTTTCCCAGAGGCAAACACCATTTGCGACAACGGCCCCATGTCAATGGGGTCAACATGGTAGGCACGCAGAAAAGCCAAGCGGCGGACGGGCAGAAAGCCCAAGTGATTGTCATCCGGGAAGCTATCCGTTTCCAGCGTGCCGGGGGGCGTCGTGTCCTGAAAGGCCAGCCCGGCCAGCCCTTTCGTTCCGGCCAGAACACGCACCAGCGCAGGCAGGAGGCGGCGCACGGCGGGGTCGGTCGGACTGGCCCAGCTATTGCCCCTGTGCTGCTGCCGGGCAAAGTCTTCCGGGGAATCCGGGAACACTTTGGGCGCGGGCCAGCGCCGGGCAGAGGCATCCAGCGGCTCGCCCTGCACCGTCAAGTCCTCGGCATACCCAACGGGCCAGGGGGAGGGGTGCGGGCTGTCGCCGTTTTTGCGCCAGCAGAGGGTGTCTATCACGGCATACACGGGGATGCCGAGCGGCTTGGCGGTATCTAATGCCGCTTGCAGCACTCCGGCGGCCTCCGGGGACGCGGGCGGCAGCAGGTCGTTCGGAAAGTACGTTTTGCCCCCGGTGAACACATCCACCATCAAAAAGGGAAACCCCTGGTGTGCCATCTGCGTGACCAGTGTGCGGGCCTCGGCGGCAGTTCGGGGCGCACACAGCAGGCCCCGATACTTCCGGGCCAGCGTCAGGCTGTGCGGGCCGACCGTTGGGAGAGCTGGCTCCTGCCTGTCTGCTACATCAAACTTACTGTTCAGCGGAACCAGCCCGAAGCCGGGCAGCTCTAACGCCATCTGCACGGAAAACGTGACGCTGACGGGCGTGTCTGGCTTCATCCGCTGCCCGACTGACCGCAGGGAGTTGTTATATTCTTCATCACTCCCCGCCGTAGGTTCCGGGTCCATGCCCTGCCGCAGCCCGGCTTGCAGGGGGGCGGGCAGCGATTTCCACGGGAGATGGCCCGAATTGCCGCCTGGCTCCTCAGGAAACGCGGCCATCTGTTCGGCAGTCAGAGCGCCGGTATCGCCGGGGGCAAACGGCAGATGCAGCCAGCGCCCCGCTTTCAGCCGCGTGCCTGCGGCGGTGTCGGCGTCAGTCAGGCGGCGGCTCCAGCCCAGTACGGCCTCCTGCAAGGCGGCGCGGCGGCTTCCCAGCCCCAGCACATCATCGGTCAGCACATAGGCCGGGCCGACCTGCCGCCAGGTCCCGCAAACACACAGGGCCAGCGCCTGCATCACGTCTTTTGCCTCCTGCGGCTTGCTCACATCTCCGGCCAGTGTTAGTGGCAGCGGCTCGTAACGTGCATCCGCGTACAATTCCAGCCCTGTCGCATGGGCCAGCCCGGCGACTAATGCGCCGACGGTTTTGGCTCCCGCCAGCGGCAGCGTGTGTTCCAGCGCAGGCTTCGTCCACCCAATGTCGCCCGGCTTGGCATCGTTCGGCACTTCGGCCCGGACGGCCTCCTGAAACGGTTTGTCCTGGGTGCTTGGGCTGGCCCAGGTGGAGCTAAGAATATATTCTAAATTGGCATCCAGTCCGCTGTTTGGGTAATCCACATCAATCGTTTCGTTGTCGGGCGTATCGAAGTTGTACTGGGGAACCAGAAACGCCCGCAGTCGGGCCGTTGTCGTCAGTGTTGCCTCCGGCACGGTAATAAACTGTGCCGCAAACGCCTTTTCCTGTTGGTCCTTTTCTACTTGTTCCTGTACTGTCAGAGGGCCGTTATGGAACCGTAAACGGATAAGCGACAGAGGAGGCCGCGCCGCTTTTGGCAGCAGTGAGAGCGGTTGAGGCACAAGCGCAGACAAAAGCGTCTGCTGGTCCGGCGTCAAATCCGCCCACGACAGCCCGCCCATGCCCAGCCGCTGCATCTGGCTGTCAGTCAGCGTTCCCAGCAGATAGGGCAGGGGACGCTGCCGGGCCAGCACGGAAACGGGAAACTCCGTGGCCGCCGGGTCCGGGTTCAGCACGGTCATGGTCGGCGGGGCCAGCGCAAACACATGGCCGAAGACGCGGCCCGTGCGTCCATACTCGACGGCCAGCGACGATGGCGTCTCTGGTACGCCTGCGGGGAGCGCGTCCTGCCCCGACGCGGCCAATTCTTCGGGCGTGAGCGGCAGAACCTTTGCGGCATCCACACTCAGCACCACCGTGCCGGGCAGCACCGACCCGGCGGGGAGTGTTCGCAGGGCCTCCGTCAGCGGCAGAGGCGCAGGGGCCGCCGGAGCCACTTGAGCCGACAGGCGCGGCGCAAGCAGACAAAGCGTGCCAGCGGCAAGCCAGCTTTGTGAAATCTTCATGTTGTTCTCTCTACTTAGGCTGCGCCGCTGCGGGCTTGACGGGTGTGGGGTTCCGCAGAAGCGCCGCCAGCTTATCTACTGTGTCCGGCAAGTTGTCCGGGGAGCCGCCGCTGACCAGGTCAAAAACGACGCCCCCGGCCCGGTTCCCTTCTTTCTGTTCGGCAGCGGCTCGCGCATCCCGCAGGAACTCAGTGGGGTTGACCAGATTGTCGCCGCCGTAAGGAATACAAAGAAAGCTCTGGCTGCCGACGGTCATATCGGGAAGCTCCCCGTTCTCCATCACGCCCAGTGTGTTCTTCTGAGTGGGAGTAAGCCAGAAGTCAAACTGGTTTCCCAGAAAACCCTGCCGCCGCCAAAGCGGCAGTTGCGGGGCGGCAGTGTGCGCCGCATTCCAGCAGCCAGCCAGCAGCGACGTGTCTGCATCGGCGCGATACTTGGACCACGCCGTGTAGTCCCTCCCGAACCCCCCAAAGCCCTCGATGCCGACCGGGTAGTCTAAGAGGCCCTGCCCACTAACAGACACCACTACAAGGTTGTATTGAGACAGGTCTAACGGGTCATGATGCGTTCGGCGCAGGTACGCCAGGCGACTTTCCAGCGTGTACCCCAGAGCCGTGCCGTCATCCCCGACACCTCCCTTAACGTAGCCCGGTGGGGCGCTGTCCTGAAAGATCAGACCCGCCAGGCCTGGCACGGCGGCCAGTGTCCGCACCAGAGGCGGCAGCACGCCGCGCACGGCAGGATCAAGCGGACTGGCCCAACTGCGCCCGCCCTCTTCCTCCAGCAGCCGCTGCGGATGGTTGTAGTCTGTGGAAAGGCTGCCTTCGTCAAAGCGTCGCCGGATGGTTCGGTCCTGCGCTTCGCCCAGCACTGTCAAGTCTTCGTGGAAGCCGGTCGGCCAGGGAAGCGGGTGCGGGGCGCGGCCATCGCTGCGCCAGCAGAGCATGTCCAGAACGGCGTACACCGGCAGATGCAGGGGCTTTGCGGCGTCCAGCGCCGCCTGCAGGACGCCGCCCGCGTCTTTGGAGGCGGGTGGCAGGGCCGTGTTGGGGAAATAGGCTCTGCCGTTGGTGAACACGTCAATCAAAAGCGTGTTCAGGCCCATCTTCGGCAGCCCGGCCACGACGGTCCGGGCTTCTTCGGGCGTTTTCGGCGCACACAGCAGGCCCCGCAGGACTTGAGGGAACACCAGCGGGCCAGCTTGAACCGCCGCGTCAACGTCATCGCTGTCCGTGTCGGGCTTGGGCGACTGCACCGAATAGGAATCTAGCAGCATCACGCCGGTGTCCGGCAGCTCCACGCCCAAACGCAGATTAATCGTTGTGTCTACCGGCGTGTCCGGCTTCAGCGCGGCAGCGGCGGCCTTCATCGCATTTACCATTTGCACCTCAGACGGCGTATCAATGGACGTGTCATCGAAGCGATGCTGGAAATAGTCCCGCAGAAAGTCCCGCAGGTCCGGCGGCAGCGACTTCCAGGGCAAATCGCCTTCGTTGCCGCCCTTCTGCTTTTGAATAGTCTCGATCAGTTGCGGGGAAAGCGTTCCCAGATCGCCGGGCGCAAAGGAAAACTGATGCAGCCAGTCCAGCGCCTGAAGACGCTGCCCGGCCTCCTTGCCCGCCGCGTTCAGTCGGTTGCCCCAAACTTGGCCGATTTCGGACAAAAACTGCTGACGCGCTCCCAGACCCGACACGTCATCGGTCAGCACATAGGCCGAGCCGACCCGCCGCCAGGTCCCGCAGACGCACAGGGCCAGCGCCTGCATCACGTCCTTTGCGTCCTGCGGCCTGGTCGTATCCCCGGCCAGCGTCACCAGACGCGACTCGTAGTAGGCGTCAGCGTACAGCTCCAGATGCGTGGCGGCGGCGAGGCGCGTGATACTGTCCTGCACGGTTTTGACGCCCGAAAGCTTGACCGGAGCCTCCAAATCCCTCCGGTTCCACAGCAGGTCACCGGCTTTGGGCGTGTTGGGAAAGCTGGCTTGCAGGACAGTTTCCAGCGTTTTGCCTCGCGCCTCGGTGTTCCTGTAGCCGCCGAACGGCAGCTTATAAGCGCCGGTGGTTTCTAAAGCCTCCCGCGTGTCGCCAATCGCGTACCCGCCTGCAGCCTTGACATAAAAATCGGCGGTGAGATAGGCATGCAGCCGCAGCGAGCCGTACAGCCCCTCGCCGCTGACTTTTTTGAGCTGGGCGTCAAAGACGGCCCGCACTGCTTTTCGCTGTGCGTCTGTTCTCTCACTGCGTCCCGGCAGTACGGCGGTCGTGGGAATGATGTCCAGCGGCTCCGGCAGCAGGGCACGCATCAGGCTTTGCTGGTCAGGGGTCATATCTGCCCAGGCCAGGCCCGCCCCGGCGACCTGCTTGAGCTGCGCGGGGGTCAAAGTCCCCAGCAGGTACGTTTCCGGGTGCTGCCCGGCCAGAGCGCCCAGCGGCAGATTGGTGAGGCTGGGGTCGGTGTTCAGCAGGGTCATGGTCGGCGGGGCCAGCGCGAAGACATGGCCGAAGACACGGCCCGTGCGCCCGTACTCGACGGCCAGCGACGACGGACTCTCCGGGACGCCTTCGGGAAGCGCGTCCTGCCCCGACGCGGCCAGTTCTTCAGGCGTGAGCGGCACGACTTTCGCGGCGTCTACGCTTAAAACCACGGTTCCCGGCAGCACCGACCCGGCGGGGAGTGTTCGCAGGGCCTCCGTCAGCGGCAGAGGCG
>CAXUKS010000002.1:0-193505 GCA_964251675.1 uncultured Armatimonadales bacterium | reverse complement strand
TGACCGCGCTGGGAATGCCACAAAGCTATGCTATTTGATTTATGCAACAAAGCCCTTCGATATCACCATTTTCTCGAAGAAGGCGCGGAAACATGAGTGAGTGCTTATCCGTGGAAAGCTGAAGCGGCCCATCGCCATAAGCTTTCAAGCTGACAGGAAACTCAGCGTTCGTCATCTCATTGATGATTGTGATGTCTTCTTCGTGGGTTTTGGCTCGGTACAAATCTTTCCCTACGTGGATTGATTTGAAGTCATACATATACTGGTTGACAAACTCGGCCATAGCGATCTCGGCTAAATCCCCATGTGTTTTGTTCCCCACGAGGCGCATAGTGAAAATGTTGCTCAGGGTTGTCGTGATAAGTTGCGGGTTTTTGCGGATGAGAAGCTGGAGGCGGCCAGTAAAATCTTTGTACGGCGTCATCCCTTATGCTCCCTCTGCCCGGTGGCCGATGTCGGTGCGGAAGTGCATATGGTCGAAGGTGATGTTTTTGACGGCGGCGTAGGCGCGGGCGCGGGCCTGGGGGAAGTCGTCGCCCCAGGCGGTCAGTCCCAGCACCCGGCCTCCGGCGGTGACGACCTCGCCATCGTCGCCGAACTTGGTTCCGGCGTGGAAGGCAACGACGTCGGACAGATGGGCGACCTGCTCTAAGCCCTCCACGGGCAGGCCAGTGGCATACGCGCCGGGGTAGCCGCCGGAGGCCAGCACGACGCAGACGGCGCTTTGTGCTTTCCAGCGGACTTCTACTTCGTCGAGGTGGGCATCGGTGACGCCGAGCAGAATATCTACGAGATCCGTCTCTAAGAGGGGCAGGATCACCTGGGTTTCCGGGTCCCCGAAGCGGCAGTTGAACTCCAAAGTTTTGAGCGAGCCGTCTTTGGCGACCATGATGCCCGCATACAGGACGCCTTTGTAGGGGATGCCCGACTCGCGGATGGCGTCGACGGCGGGGCGCAGAATCTCGTTCACGGCCTGCTCATACAGGGCGGGAGTGATGAGGGGAACAGGGGCGTAGCAGCCCATGCCGCCGGTGTTTGGGCCTTCGTCGCCGTCGAGGGCGCGTTTGTGGTCCTGCACGGCCAGCATCGGCACGATGGTGGTTCCATCGGTGAAGGCCATCAGCGAGGCTTCTTCGCCTTCTAAGAACTCTTCGATGACGACGGTGTCGCCCGAGGCTCCGAAGACGCGCTCCTGCATGATCTGTCCCAGGGCTTCCTGCGCCTCGGTGTCGGTGCGGCAGATGAAGACGCCTTTGCCCGCCGCCTCACCATCGGCTTTGACGACGAGGGGGGCGTTGGGCTGTGCCTGAAAGTGAGAATGCAGGTAGTGGGAGGCGTCGCTGTGGTTGTCGAAGGCGGCAAAGTAGGCAGTCGGGATGCCGTAGCGGAGCATCAGCCCTTTGGCGTAAGCTTTGGAGCCTTCGAGGAGGGCTGGCTCGCGGGCGGGGCCGAAAATCCGCAGGCCGCGCTGCTCAAAGAGGTCCACGATGCCAGCAATCAGGGGCACTTCCGGGCCGACCACAGTGAGGTCAATGCCATTGTCCACGGCGAATTGCAGCAGGCCATCGATGTCCGTGATGGAGAGCGGGACGCACTCGGCCATCTGGGCAATGCCTGCGTTGCCAGGCGCACAAAACAGCTTGCTGACCTGCGGACTTTGCGCCAGCTTCCAGACCAGCGCATGCTCGCGCCCCCCGCCGCCAATGACCAGAACTTTCAGCATAGTGTGTCTTTCCAGGGCTGCCCTCCGACAGAGGCTTTCAGTTTCATTTAGAAGCCCGTCGGCTCGTCCGTGCGCGTCAAATCTAAATTCGTAAACTTGGCAAACTGCGGCATGAAGCCGACTTTGACCATGCCGGTCGGGCCGTTGCGGTGCTTGCCGACAATCAGCTCGGTTTCTTCCATCTCCTGCCGCTCGGGCCGCTCCCCGTTTTCGGCATCGGCGTTGAAGGCTTCCTTCATCTTATAGTACGCTTCCCGGTACAAAAAGCAGACCATATCGGCCTCTGCCTCGATAGAACCGCTCTCGCGAAGATCAGAGAGCAGGGGGCGTTTGTTTTCGCGGTTTTCGACGGAGCGGGAAAGCTGCGACAGGGCGATGACAGGGACTTTTAGCTCGCGGCCTAACGATTTGAGGCCACGGGCGATTTCGCCGATCTCCTGGACACGGTTTTCGGTGCGGCGGTGGCCGCGCATGAGCTGCAGGTAGTCCACGATAATCAGGCCCAGGCCATGCTCGGCCATGAGGCGGCGGCACTTGGAGCGCATGGTCAGCGCGGAGGTTTCGGTGGCGTCGTCAATGAAGATCGGGGCCTCGTACATACTCTGCACGACTCCGGCCAGCTTCGTCCATTCGTCCTCGGTCAAATGCCCGGTGCGGAGCTTGTGCGAGTTGACCTGCGCCTGCGAGCAGAGCATTCGCAGAGCAAGCTGCTCTTTGGACATTTCCAGCGAGAAGATGGCGACGGGCTTTTTCTCTTTGATAGCGACGTGCTCAGCTATTGATAGACAAAGTGAAGTCTTGCCCATACTAGGCCTCGCAGCGACAATGACGAGGTCGGTGTTCTGGAGGCCGGAGGTGATCTCGTCGAAGTCGTCTATCCCCGTGGAGAGGCCGGAGATTTTGGACTTCATCTCGGCCAGCTCTTCGGCTTTGTCGTAGACCGACAGCAGGAGCGTCCGCAGGGGGGAGAAGTACGCCTGGGTGCGCTGCTGGGAAACGCCGAAGATGGCCCGCTCGGCCTGGTCGATAACTTCGCCGACGTCTTCGACTTCGCCGCGTGCGCTGCCAATGATCTCTAAAGAGGCTTCAATCAGGCGGCGCAGCGTCGCTTTTTCTTCGACGATCTTGGCGTAGTATTCGACATTGGCGGCGGTGGGGACGGTGTCAAACAGGGCGGTCAGATAGGCGATGCCGCCGACGGCTTCTAACTTGTCCCGGTTTTTCAGCTCTTCCTGAACGGTAATCAAATCGACGCGGACATCGCGCTCGGCGAGGGTCGAGATGACATCAAAGAGGGTCTGATGGTTGTCCCGGTAGAAGTCGTCTTTGTCTAAAATCTCAAAGACTTTTTCGACGGCGGACCGCTCAATCAGCATCGCGCCGAGCGTGGACTGCTCGGCTTCAATGGAATGCGGCGGGACATACGCGCCGAGGGGACCGCCGGAGCCGCTGCCGCCGAAGCCATTGCTAAAGCCGTTGCCATTGCCGCCGGAGCGGCCTCGTTTGTAGTCATCGTTGCGTTCAGGCATGGGAGGGTAAGCTCAGAGATAGAAGCAAAGCTAGAGCCGGGGGTATAAAACCCCCGGCAGGAAAAGCGGACGCCCTGCCGGGCTAAGGAATTGGGCGGGCGGTTTTGTCTTCAGCCCGCATCATTTCAAGAACAAACAGGGCCGGACTTTGGAAAAGTCGCGGCCCCGGAAGGTGAGCGGGAAACTACTCGGCGACGACGGCCACTTTGAGGGGGACGGTGACTTCGCGGTGCAGCTTGATGGGCACTTCGTATTCGCCGATGGCTTTGATGGGGTCGAGCAGGCCGACTTTGCGCTTGTCGAGCTTGACGGACAGGTCGCGGGCGACGGCTTCGGCGATGTCAGCGGCGGTGACGCGGCCATAGAGGCGGCTGTTCTCGCCCGCTTTAACGGTCAGGGTGACGGTCTTGTCCTGGAGCTGCTCGGCGGTCAGGTCGGCTTCGGCGCGGAGCTTTTCGGTGCGGCGGTCTTCGAGGGCTTGTTTGGCAAGCAGGTTTTTCATGGCCCCGCCCCCGGCTTCCACGGCCAGCTTGCGCGGGAACAAATAATTCCGGGCGTAGCCGTCGGCGACAAGGACGACTTCGCCCTGCTTGCCCTGATGGGCGATGTCCTGCATGAGAATAACTTTCATGAATCCATTTCCTTTGTGCGTGTCTATTTGATGTTAATTTGTCTTTATTTGTCTTTATTTAGAGCGGCGGTACTCAAGGCCGACCACCGCGCCGCCGCCGTGGTGGTTGATGTCTTCGCCGCCCAGAACGACGCCGAGGTCGGGCGAAAGCATCAGCGTCCCTTTGGCATCGATGTGCAGATGGTTCGGGTCATATAAATCTACGGACACCGTTTCGCGCTTGCCGAGGCCGTAATCCGCGCCAACACTCAGCTTGGACGCATACAGCCCCGCACGGGCGTCTAAATTGCCGCTCTTGCCGAGGCCCTGCCCACCCTGCAGAATGAACTTGTTCGAGTCCCCAAAGCCGTAGACACCGACGCGGGCGAAGGTGACCGGCTGCAAACCAAACGGCACGATGGCGTCAATGTCCGTGCGAAAGTGCCGCTCGCGGGTGTTGTACAGGGCCTGCACACGGGGCAGGTACAGCGGAGCGCCTTTGGACGGGGCCGGGGTTGGCTTGATACTGCCCGTGCCGCCCGGCACGATTACGCCGCCAACGCCAGGGATAAGCACGGCGGCGGGCGTCTGCTTCCCTCCCGCCAGCTTGTTCAGGCGGGCGATCAAGTAGGACGCCTGCTCACTGCTGTCTTTGATATTCTGCACCGTCTCGCGCAGGTTGGACTGCACTTTGGCATCGCCGGTGAGCGACTGGAAATTGCCCGCAATCGCGTTGAACTTGGCCGTGGTCGCGGCCAGATTATCCGTGGTCACTTTCAGGTTGGCGACGGTGGCCTGGAGCTGCCCGCCGCCGAGGGCGGTGTTGGCATTGCCCGTGATGCCCGCCACGGCAGACGTGGTGTCGTCCAGATTACGCACAATCGCTTTGATCTGGGCACGATTTTCGCGGGTGGTGTCCCGGATAGACGCCGTGGTCTGCGCGATATTGGCGAGCGAGACCTGCGCCCCGGACTGGGTCTGCTTCAGCAGTGCCTGTATCTGCGCGTTGTCTTCCACCAGCAGGGCATTCAGGCGCTGGGTCAGCCGCGCCCCGTTCGCCGAAGCCAGATTGACATTGTCCAGCGTCTGGGTCAGGCTGCGCTTGATGACCGGGTCATTGGCGGCGCGGTTGGCGGCATCGAGGAGCTTGTCTACTTTTCGAGTGGTCTGCGTCACCTGGTCCAGCAGCAGCGTGGCCTTGTCAAATGAGGCGGTCAGATCGCCGGTGTTTTCGCCTTTCAGTATTTCGCCCTCGCGGACCGGCGGCAGCAGGGCTGAATCTACAGGCGGCACGACGACCACCGTGCCGCTCGTGCCAAGCAGCGGGGTCAGGATGGTAAAGCGGGAGCCTTTCGGAATGCGAACTGCGCGGCCATTGATCTCATTTTTGATTTGCAGCTTCATGTCGGCCTGCTGCCCCTGGGTCAGATTGACGCTCTGCACCTTGCCGATCTGCACCCCGGCCAGTGTCACCGGCGTGTCGGCGGTGACGCCTTTGGCATCGTTAAACAGCACATCAAACGAGTAGGTGTTGGCTGCCCCGAAGCCGCCCCGCAGGAAGTACCACATGGCAGCGAACAGGACGCCAAATATCACAAAAACCAGTCCAACTCGCCCGGCATTTCCTAAAGTCGTCATAAAATTTTACCGTGCGACCTCAATCGGCCCCTGCGAGCGGCCTTCGATGAACTGCTGCACAATCGGGTTGTCCGACTGTTTGATCTCGTCGGGCGTGCCGGATGTCAGTACGCGGCCCTCATGGATCATGACAATTTTGTCGGCAATCCGAAAAATACTCGTGATGTTGTGCGAGACCACCACGCTGGTGACTCCCAGCTTGTCGCGCATCTGCATGATCAGCTCATCCACGACGCTTGCCACCACCGGGTCCAGGCCCGATGTCGGCTCATCGTAGAGCAGAATTTCCGGGGACATGGCGATTGCCCGCGCCAGCCCCACCCGCTTTGCCATGCCGCCGGACAGCTGCGAGGGGTACAGCTTTTCCGTTCCCGGCAGGCCGACCAGCGCCAGCTTTTCGGCCACAATTTTCTTGATTTCGGCCCCGCCCAGCTTGCGCCGCCGCCGCAGGCCAAAGGCGACGTTCTCAAACACGGTCAGCGAATCAAACAGGGCGGCGTACTGAAACACCATGCCCATCCGCTCGCGCACATGGTTCAGGTCGTTTTCGGGCATCCCGACAATCTGCGAGTCGCCGATACGGATCTCGCCGGAGGTCGGCTCGGTCAGCCCACCAAGGCAGTGCAGCACGGTGGTTTTGCCGGAGCCGGACATGCCCATGACGCACAAAATCTCGCCGGGGGCCACACCCAGCGAAACGCCCTTGAGAATTTCTTTCTCGCCCACCTGAAAGCGCACATCGCGGGCTTCAATCCAGGCGGGTTCGGTCCACTCCTGCTGGCTGGCATGGGCTAACTCTTCGAGACTGCTCAAACCGATGCCACCTCGCTGAACATGAAGTAGGTCAGCACAAAGTTGGCGATATAGATCAGCACAATCGACAGCACGACGGCATTAGTTGTCGCTTTGCCAACTTCGGTGGCCCCGCCGCGTGTTTTCAGGCCCTGATGGCAGCCGACCAGCGCAATAATCAGGCCGAAGACCAGTGTTTTAAAGATGCCTTTGACAAAGTCCGCCGGCTCCAGAAACTGCCTCATAGAGCTTAAGTAGGTCGCTCCCAGAACCCCTTCCGAGTTTGACACGATGTAGCCGCCCAGGATGCCGCCCGCATCGGCCAGCGCACAGACCAGCGGGACCATGATGATGGCAGCCAGCAGACGCGGCACGACGAGGTACTGAATGGGGCTAACCGCCAGCGCCCGCAGGGCGTCGATCTGCTCGGTGACTTTCATCGTGCCCAGCTCGGCAGCAATGGCGGACCCGGCCCGCGCCGCCACCACCACGCCGGTCAGCACCGGCCCCAGCTCCCGCGCAATGGCAAGGGCGACGACTGCCCCGGTAAAGCCTTCGGCCCCGTACTGCTTCAGAAACGGCGCAAAATACAGCGCCAGCACCGCGCCCGACGTGGAGGCGGTGAGCAGGGCAATCCAGACCGAGTTGACCCCCAGCAAAGCCATCTGGTCCAGCAGGTCTCGTCCGTCCACCCCGCGCTGGGCGCTTTTGAGGGTCTGCCCCAGCAGCATCAAAATCTCGCCTAGATACACCAGTACCGTGACAAAGGGCTTGAAGAACACCTGAAGGGCGGTCTCGGCACAGGGCACGGGCGAGGCCGCCGAGGCGGGCAGGGTGTTGGTTTGGTCAGCCATAAACGTAAGTGCAGACGTGTTCGAGCAGTGCTGACAGGCTTCAGATGCCTGCCTGAAATCCGACACAGTATACTGCGAAAAGGGGCGCGAAGTCAAGGCGAATCGCCCCCATCCCTAATAATGGGGGAGCCGGAGACCTACCACCTTGCTTCGCAGGGTCCTTCCTAAGAGGAAGGATGAGGAGCTGGACAAGCAGGGTCATTGAGTTCTTGCCTCCATTCCAGCAGGAGGGGCCACGGATTGCAGCCACGGATTGCAGCCACGGATTTCAATCCGTGGCTGGGGAGCCTGCGGCTGAATGTCCCTGCGGGACACAAGAAGATTCAAGACCCACGAAGTGGGCGTCCCGGAGGGACGTTCGGCGTCTGCGCCCCTCAGCCATGTATTTCAATCCGTGGGATTTCAATCCGTGGCTCTTGGGGCGTGGCTCCAAGACAAGGCGCTTACTACGTCAGTAAAAGCGCGGGCAGGAATCGACGGCCCCCGCGCCGAATGGACGCCTCATGCTTACTAATGACCAAGTCCTGCAAATGTTTAAAGATTCGGGTGCTCTTTTGGAAGGCCACTTTCTGCTGGCCTCCGGCTATCACAGCGCCGTGTATTTAGAGAAATTTCAAGTCCTGCAATATCCACTGTATGTCGAGGCCCTCTGCAAAGACCTCGCCGCGCGGTTCGCAGGCGACGAAGTCAATGTCGTCGTCGGCCCCACCACGGGCGGCGTGCTGCTGGCGTATGAGGTCGCTAAACAACTGGGCGTGCGCGGCATTTTCGCCGAGCGCGGTGACGACGGCAAAGGCCGGGTCCTGCGCCGGGGCTTTGAGATCAAGGAAAACGAGAACGTCTTGCTCGTGGATGACATTCTGACCACCGGCGGCAGCGTTCGGGATACGATGGAGGCGATAGACGCCTACAGCGGCAACCTCGTCGGCATCGGCGTTCTGGCCGACCGCAGCGGCGGCGCGATTGACTTCGGCGTCCCGCTGGAAGCCCTGCTGTCGCTGAACGTCGAGAAGTTCGCCCCCGACGCCCTGCCCGACTGGCTCGCCGCCATCCCACTGACCGAGCGCGGGTCTACGCAGAATATTGGCAAGGCAAAGTAGCTGGATATGCGCTACAGGTATGGCAAATGGCTCGGAATGATCCTCGGAGCGCTCTTCGGCAACATTCTTGTGTTGTGGGAAGGCATTTATGACCTTCTATGGGGCCACAGCAATAGCGCACGAATTTGGCTTCATGATTACGGGCCTATCGCTGGCAGCATATATTGCCTTTTACCGCTCATCCCTTTTGCCTTTCTCTTTGGCCTTGTATTCGGAATTATTGGCTTCCAGTGGGGTCACCGCTGGCAGGAAGCCGCCAATCAGAGAAGCGCCCAGCGGATCGCCGCCATACAGGCACAGCAGGCAGACAATGTCTGGCCGCCGCCGCCCATCAAAGGAGACACGGATGACACATAACGCAACCATGCCATAAATGGCACGGCTACCCGGCGCGGACGCCGAAAAGTACCGCTTCGCGGCACTCGGAACAAATTGGATTGGTCTTTGCCTTAGCCCCGCGAAGCGGTGCTTTCTAGCCGCTGGCCGACTAGCCGTGCCATTCATGGCATGGCTTGGTAGGGCATCAATAAGGCATTTATACAGCAGTCAAAAGTATCCGTGAAATTTAACAGACGGCGTCTGTTGAATTCGCCAGATACTGTCTGGCGAATTCGTCACGCAGTGTGTGACGAATTCAGATTGGCGCAATTACAGGCTGTCGAGCCGCCCGCCGTCGGCGATGAGGGTGGTTCCAGTGATGAAGCGGGCATCGTCGGAGGCTAAAAAGGCGATGGTGATGGCGTCAGGCCCCCGCCGATTAAGGGAGAGACAGATGACACGTAAATCAACCACAGCAGTTAGCCCCGCCGCGCCCGTCGATATTGAGCCGCTGTACGAGCGCATTCACGCCATTCTGGCGGATGCCCGCACCACCATTGCGCGAACCGTCAACACGCAGATGGTTCGCGCCTACTGGCTCGTCGGGCGCGAAATTGTCGAAGAAGAACAGGCCGGGCAGACACGGGCCGCCTATGGGGAGGACATTCTTGGACAGATTTCGGCCCGTTTGCAGTCCACTTTTGGCAAGGGGTTTACGACGACAAACCTCAAATATATGCGTCAATTTTATCTAGCTTATCCGGCACTTTTAGAAGGCGAACAAATTCGTCACACAGTGTGTGACGAATTCAAAACACCGGGCCAGCTAAACCCAGACCTCTCTTGGAGTCACTACCGGCTCCTTACGCGGATAGAGTCGCCACACGCCCGGTCGTTCTATGAAATCGAGACCGACAAGAACCAGTGGTCGGTTCGTGAGATGGAGCGGCAGATCAGCAGCCTGCTGTTTGAGCGGCTGGCTCTGAGCCGCGATAAATTAGGGCTGATGGCGCTGGCGACCGAAGGGCAGGAGATACAGTCGCCGCTGGATGTGATCAAAGACCCGGTCGTGCTGGAATTTCTTGGCCTGCCCGAATCGCCCCGGCTGGTAGAGTCCACGCTGGAAGAAAGCCTGCTCGGCCACTTGCAGACATTCCTGCTGGAACTCGGCAAAGGCTTTGCGTTTGTCGCCCGGCAGCAGCGGCTGACACTGGATGGCGACCATTTTTATGTGGACCTCGTGTTTTATCACACGGTACTCAAATGCTATGTGCTGATTGACCTGAAGACAAGTAAGCTGACGCACGGCGACCTGGGGCAAATGCAGTTTTATGTCAATTATTACGATGCCGAGCGCCGCACCGAAGGCGACAATGCCACGATTGGCCTAATTTTGTGCGCCGACAAGAACGAGGCGGTGGTGCGCTACACGCTGGGCGAGGCAAACGCCCAGATTTTTGCCAGCCGCTATCAGTTGCACCTGCCGAGCGAACAGGAACTGGCCGAAGAACTCCGGCGCGAGATGCGGCAGGCTCCCGCACAGACGGCGTTACAGGCTGTCGAGCCGCCCGCCGTCGGCGATGAGGGTGGTTCCGGTGATAAAGCGGGAGTCGTCGGAGGCTAAAAAGGCGATGGCGGAGGCAATGTCATCGGGCCAGCCGACCGCGCCGTCGATGACTTCCACGCCGCTCTGGACGTTGGGGTTCTCCCACAGCATGGGCGTGTCAATCGCGCCGGGGGCGACGCAGTTGATACGGATGCGCCGCTCGACCATTTCTTCGCTGAAGCCGCGTGTGAAGGACTCGACAGCCCCTTTGGAGGCGGCATAGGGCACGACGCCTTTGGTGGTGGCGTGGGCGTGGACCGAGCTGACATTGACAATCGCGCTGCCGCCGGGCATGTGCGGGACGGCGTACTTGCAGAACAAAAAGACCGAGCGCAGGTTGACGCCCATGACGCGCTCCCATTCGTCATCGGCGAGTTCCAGCAGCGGGTCAAAGGTCATCGTCGCCGCGTTGTTGACCACGACATCAATATGGCCCCACCGGGCTACGGCGGCCTGAATGGCGGCCTGAACCCGGTCCGATTGAGAAACGTCGGCCCGAAAAAAATATGCTGTGCCACCCGATTCGCAGATGCGAGATACCGTGCCTTCGCCCGAATCCTGCCGGTCAATGACCAGCACCCGGCCGCCTTCGTAAGCCAGACGCAGGCAAGTGGCCCGTCCGATGCCCGACCCGCCGCCTGTGACCAGGCAGACTTTATCTTGGAACCGCGCCATAACCCGTGATCTCTTTTCTAATCTGTCATGCTCCTTCGTATGACAAGACACAGTCATACTCATTGTTCAGGCAGCCTTGCGGAAAGTCGCGTCATTGCGGTACGTACACGCCCTAGAACACCCTTTTGTGCGGAAAAGTGCCAGCAGATGTTCCTGTCAGCCTCGCCCTCATCGTTATACTTATGATTACACTGCAAAATGTTTCCAAAAGCTACGCCGGGCGCACCGCACTGGCTCCGACGACGCTGACTCTCGCGCCGGGCAAGACGACGGCACTGATTGGGCCAAGCGGCTGCGGCAAGTCTACCTTGCTGCGGCTGCTTGTCGGCTTGATTACACCGGACGCGGGCCAGGTGATGCTGGAGGGCACGCCGCTGACGCCGCAGAATGCCCAGGCTAAGCGGCACGAGATCGGCTATGTCATTCAGGACGGCGGCCTGTTTCCCCATCTCACCGCCGAGGGCAATGTGTCCCTGCTGGCCCGGTTTCTGGGCAAGCCAGGCGGTGAGATCCAGAGCCGCATGGATGAGCTGGCCGGGCTGGTGCAGCTTCCCGTGGAGTCGCTGTCTCGGTATCCGTCGGGCCTGTCCGGGGGCCAGCGGCAGCGAGTGGGCCTCATGCGGGCGCTGATGCTGGACCCGCCGCTGCTGCTTCTCGACGAGCCGCTGGGGGCACTGGACCCCATCACGCGGAGTGAATTGCAGCAGCAGCTCAAAGAGATTTTCGGACGTCTGGGCAAAACGGTGGTGCTGGTGACGCACGACATGGGCGAGGCGGCGTATCTGGCCGATACGATTGTGCTGATGCGCGGCGGCGCAGTGGTGCAGGCGGGCACGCTGGACGATCTCCTGCATCGCCCGAGTGAGCCGTATGTGACGGACTTTATCCGCGCCCAGCGTTCGCCGCTGCCCGCGTTCATAGATAGGGAGGGAGTATGAAGACCTCCCTCCTTGTTCCCTCGTTCCTCTGCCTCCTCGCCTGCCTGCCCGCGCAGGCTCAAACACCAACCAAAAGCATGACAATTGGCTCCAAACGGTTTGCGGAGTCGCGCATTCTGGGCGAGATACTGACACAGATGGCGAAGGAGGTGGGCGAAGCCAAAGCGGCGCATAAAGCGGGGCTGGGGAACACGGGGATTGTGTTTGCCGCGCTGAAAGGCGGCAGCATCGATGTCTACCCGGAGTACACGGGGACCATCTCGCAGGAGTTATTGAAAAGCAAAGCGCCGCTGACGCTGCCTGCGATGAACGCCAAACTGGCCCCGCTCGGGCTGGCCGTGGGGCTGCCGCTAGGCTTTAATGACGGCTATGCGCTGGCGATGCGCGACGATCAGGCGCAGACGCTGGGCATCCGGACGCTGTCCGATCTGGCGAAGCACCCGGACCTGAAACTGGGCTTGTCGCAGGAGTTCCTGAAACGCGCTGACGGCTGGCCGGGGGTCAAAGCGGCGTATGGTCTGCCGTTTGAGTCCCCGCAGGGCCTGGATCACGGGCTGGCCTATCAGGCGATCGCGGGCAAGCAGATTGATGTCACGGACATTTACACCACGGATTCGAAGATCCCCAAGTACCGCCTGCGCGTTTTGGTGGATGACCGGCACTATTTTCCCCTCTATGATGCCGTGCTGCTGTACCGGCGCGACCTGCCGACGCGCCTGCCGCGAACGTGGGCCAAGTGGGAGACGCTGTCAGGCAAAATCACAGACACGCAGATGATCGCGCTGAACGGCGGCGTGGAAATCGGCGGCGGGACGCCGGAGAATGTCGCGGCGGCGTACCTGTCCGGCAGCACCGTCAAGCCGACGCGGGAAACGCTGTGGTCGGCGCTGACCGCTAAAGACTTCTGGCCGGAAACGCGGCAGCATTTGTTTCTGGTCTTCGCCTCGCTGGCTCTCAGCATCCTGGTCGGCATTCCGCTGGGCATCTGGGCGGCCCGGTCGCAGGCGGCGGCGCAGCCGGTGCTGGTGCTGACGGGGCTAATCCAGACCATCCCCTCGCTGGCCCTGCTGGCGTTTCTGATTGCCCTGCTGCATCAGATTGGCCCGGTTCCGGCCATCGCGGCCCTCTTTCTGTACTCGCTGCTGCCGATTGTCCGCAACACATACACGGGGCTGACCGATATTGCGCCGTCGCTGCGCGAATCGGCCTCGGCACTGGGCCTGCCGCCGGGGGCCCGTCTGCGTCTGGTGGAGCTGCCGCTGGCGTCGCGGGCGATCTTTGCGGGCATCAAGACTGCCGCTGTGATCAATGTCGGCACAGCCACGATTGCGGCGTTTATCGGCGCGGGCGGCTACGGCAACCGGATTACGCAGGGTTTAGAGAACAATGATAACCTGCTGCTGCTGGCCGGGGCGATTCCGGCGTCGGTGCTGGCCCTGCTGGTGCAGTACGGGTTTGATCTGCTGGACCGGGCGGTGACCCCGAAGGGGCTGCGGGGGTGAGGGAAGAGGGAGGGACACGGGGCTAAACCCCCATGCTTTGAAGGGCAATTCCCAGCCTGCGCGGGCATAAGATTCTCTTAATATCTTCGCCCGCGAAGGCGGGGGCTTGCTCTTTTAAAGCACGGGGGTTCAGCCCCGTGTTTGCTTCGGGTATCATCGCTCTATGGGTGGATACTACATCAACGTCAGCCTCCAAGACGCCGACCCCGCCGCCGTGCGCGGGGCCGTCACCGACCTGTTCACCGCCGCAGGCTTCGCGCCCCTCGGCGAGCAGCCTGCCGCGCTTGTCACCGAAGACGAAGACGCGCTGCCGGACGGCGAGACGTGGTACGGAGTCCTGGTCAGCGGCAACGCAGGCGCGGGCTGGGTGACGGTTTATGTCGACGACTGGCAGGACAGCGGCCTGCTGGCAAAGCATCTGTCCAAGACGCTCGGCACGCCCGCATTGGAAATCTGGGTGGCCGACGACATCCACTGGGGCTACACCTATTATGAGCGCGGCGAAGTCCGGGACCGCTTTGCCGATGCGCCCGGAGAAGTCGCCGACACGCCCGAAGAGGCCGCGCTGTATGTCGGCCAGCCTGATGCGCTGGCCCCCATTCTGCAAGTGCCGCCGTCCCAATTCGCCGCTGCGCTGACCGACGCTCACACCAACGCCGGGCAGTTCGCGGGTGGGCCATTGGACGCCGTCGCGTTGGCGGTCGGCCTGCCGTTTGAGCATCTGTTTACTGGTTACGACTACTTCTTTGAGGACGACCCCGACGACTACGCGCAGGATTTAGAAGACTGGCCCGCCTTCCGTCACCTCGCCTTTCAGCCCCCGGCGGGGCGGGAGACGCTGTCGGAGTAAGCCGGGGCGGTAAACGCCCTGTCTGGAAGGGCGTCCTTTGGACGAAGGAGACGACCCCCCAGCCCCCAATAATGGGGGAGCCAGAAACCTACCTTCCTTGCTTCGCAGGGTCCTTCCTAAAGGATTAGGACGTGAAGCGCAGGGGCAGCGCCTTGTCCCTGCCCCCCTCGTTGTTTTCAACCATGAAACTTGAACCCCAACAACACGACAAGTCGCCCCGCGAAGAGTATAACCCGGCAAACTGGCCTGTGGATTGGCATTCCAAAATCAAGCGGATGTTTGACTTGGTGGTTTACCTCGAAGATGAAGTAGTTTTCCCACCAGTGGAAGCGAGTTATTCTCACGAGAACTTGGTTCTCACATCAACGGATCGTAGCTGGACACTGTGGATTAGCCCATCAGTTCCCCTCGGTGCGCCCGTGAATGCAATATATATGCTTGGTTGCCCGCTCGGCAAGCCGTGGCATCATGCGCTTGCCTACGCCGCAGATTTAGAGGAGGTGGGCAGGATTATCGCTGCCGTCGTCAACAGTGAGATTAAGATAGCAGCCGATTACACGCGACATCGCTCATGAGCCAGACCAAAACCCTACGGCCTACCAAACGCCAATTGGGGCAGTTTCTCACCCCTTCCCCCATTGCCTGCCGCCTGCTGGCCGATTTCGTGTTCAACGCTGATGACATCGTGCTGGAGCCTAGCTTCGGCGAGGGGGCGTTTCTGCTGCCATTGGTAGAGGCGTTTCTGGCGCTGTATGAGGGGCCGGTTAGGGAGCGGCTGGCGCGGGTGCTGACGGAGAACGTGTGGGGCGTGGAGATTGACCCGGTGCTACACGAACTGGCGCTGGCGGCGATTGCCGAACGCTGGGGACCGCTGCCAGAGTGTCATAATTTGTCGAACGCGGACTTCTTTCGGGCGAACTTGCCAGACGGCTTTAGCTTTGTGGTCGGCAACCCGCCGTTTGGGGGGACGATTGCGCCGGACTTGCAGGATGCTTTAGATAAGTCGCTGGGGTGGCGCGGCGGGCTAAAGATTAAGAAAGAAACGTACTCGTTTTTTATCGTCAAGGCGATGGATTTACTCAGACCCGGCGGGCGGCTGCGATTTATTTGCAGCGACACGTTTCTGACCATTAACACCATGCAGGGGCTGCGGCGGCATCTGCTGGACACGGGAGCGCCCGGCGTAACGCGACTGGCGGAGTTTTCGGACGAGACGCAGCAGGCGATGGTGGTGCTGGACTGGGTCAAGAGCGGGCGGGCGGAGGCGGTGACCGTGGACGGGCGCATCGTGGAACGGGCGCAGATTGCGGCGACGGGGAACCATTCGTGGCGGGTGACAGACGAATATGCGCCGTATTTTGCCGGGCCGACACTGGGGGATTTTGTGGTGGCGACCAGCGGCATGACGGTGGGCGCGAACGCGCTGTTTGTGCGGCCTATCCAAGAGGACACGCTGACGGAGCCGTACACATTTGAGTTTTATGACGAAGCCCTCACGCTGGCGCGGGAAATGGAGCGTGCCCGGCTGGGCGTGCTGCCTCCGGCGAAGCGGGCGGAGATTGCGGCGCGGGTCTGCCGGGGCGAGACGCGGCGCACGGTGCGGGTCCTGCCGCGTGAGACGCCGCTTGTCATTCCCCTGCCCCATCCTGATTATAAGCCTTACAACAAAGCATCTTCGGCGATTGTCTATGCGCCGCCGACACACGCGATTTACTGGAAGGACGACGGAGACGCGGTGCTGACGTTTAAGAAAAACGGCCCGTGGTATCTGCATGGGGTCGGCGGACGGCAGTATTTTGGGCGCGAGGGGCTGACGTGGCAGCTCATTTCGGACACGCTGAATGTGCGCTGGCTGCCGCCCGGCTCTATTTTAGACAGCGGCGCTCCGTGTGCGTTTCTGCGGGAGGGTGTCGCCGAAGACGAGCTGTATTTTATTTTGGGCTGGACGCTGTCCCCGCTGTGTGGGCGGCTCTTAAAAGACGTGATCAACCACACAAAGAACATCCAGGGCAAGGACTTCGAGCGGCTGCCGTACCCGTTCTGGGTGGGGGCGGAGGCCAAAGGCAAGCTGATTGCGCGGGTGCGCGAGATGGTCAGCGAGGCGCAGGCGGGGCGGGTGTTCGGGCGGGATGACCGGGGGGTGATGGCGGTGGGGGCGGGGTATGAAAAGCCCACGCATTGAAATGCATGGCTGAAGAGCCTTCGGCTGAATGTCCCTGCGGGACAAAAGATTCAAGACCCACGAAGTGGGCGTCCCGAAGGGACGTTCGGCGTCTGCGCCCTTCAGCCACAGATTTTAATCCGTGGGCTTGAGGTTACAGCCCCCGCCGCATCAAAAAATGCGGAATGCCTGCGTCATCGAACTCGTCGCCCTCGGCCACGAAGCCGAGGCGCTCGTAAAAGGGGATGGCGTAGGTCTGCGAATCCAGAACCGCTTCGTCGTAGCCCTGCCGCCGGGCTTCGTCGAGAACGGCCTGCATGAGCAGGAGGCCGAGGCCCTGCCCACGGGCGGCTTTCACAATTGCCACGCGCCCGATTTTGGCGAGGCCGTGCTTTTCCAAAAGCCGGGCAGTCCCGAGCGGCGCCGCGCCGTCGCGGAGCAGAAAGTGGGTGGCAATGGCGTCGTACTCGTCCATTTCCAGCTCTAAGGGCACATTCTGCTCGTCTACAAAGACTTCTTTGCGGAGATCGTAGCAGATGTCAAACTCATCGGGCGTGGTCGTCACGGTAATCGTAATCGGCATCGTTAATTGTCTCAATCCAGAAAGCGGTATTTTAAGAGCGCCCAGGCGGCGTCGAAGGCATCACGCCAGCCGATTTTCTTGCCTTCCTCGGCGGTGCGGGCGGCGTAGCGGATCGGGGTCTCGTAGATTTTATACCCACGTTTGATGATTTTTGCGGTGACTTCCGGGCAGAAGTCAAACCGCTCGCAGCGCAGGGGGATGGCGTCTAAGACGGGGCGGCGGAACATCTTGTAGCAGGTCGCCTCGTCGGTCAAATTTGTGCCGAACAGCAGGTTCGTCAGCTTGGGCAGCAGGCGGCGGGCGTAATAAAACTTGTCGCGGATTTCGTGGTTCAGCTTGGCGGCTTCCGGCGACAGGCGCGTGCCGTAGACCACTGCTGCGCCCGAATCAATCTGGGCCAGCATCGGCAGGAAGTCGCGGGGGTCGTACTCGCAGTCGGCATCCTGAATAACCACGACTTCGCCCCGCGCATGAGACAGGGCCACACGAATGGCCGCGCCTTTGCCCGCGTTCTTGGGGGCATAGACTATTTTCAGATGCGGGTCATGCTGGTCTTCCAACTCATGCAGCCGTGCCCGCGTGCCGTCGGTCGAGCCATCGTCCACGACAATCAGCTCCAGGTCTATGGGCAGGGCCAGCACATCGGCGATAATGTCTGTGACCGTGTCGGCTTCATTGTAGACCGGCATCAGCACCGACAGGCGGCGTGTGCCAGTTTGAGTTGGCTCAGGGGGCATCGTCAGCGTCCGTTCGCTTTTGTGCGGCCCCAGTCGGGTAGCGGCCAGCAAGCTGTAAGGCTTGACGCTCCAAGAGCCGGTCAAGCTCTGCGGTTTCTTCTGTGTTCAAGCCGGAGGTTTTTTCGCGTCCGACAAGATCGTAAACACGCGCCCGCGCTTCTTCGGAGGGGCGAAAAGCAATTACCTCATCGGGGCTGCTTCCCGACGCGATGAAATTGACGACTTCTTCGTAGGCTTTTGTGACGCTCATCTTTTTACCCTTTGCCAAACCAGGCTTTACCCCCAGAATGAATTCTGGGGCTGCCGAGTGCGATTGTCCGCCTTCGCGGACATAAGAGAGGCATCGTAGGGCAATTCCTATGTCCACGCCGGTGGACAATCGCCCTTCGCAGCCCCGGATTTCAATCCGGGCGCAGAGATACGCACTGACTACGCACTTACGCAAGAGGTCTATTCTCATACATCAAGGCGTCGAACTCGTCGCCCCTTTCGGGTGGAAACGTCACTTCGTAGGCGGGAGGCTGCGTGTCGTACAGTGCCCAGACCGTGCCGCATTCACCCGCACTCAGGACCAATATCGGGTTGTCCGTTTTGATGGCGACTTGTGCGCCTTCATTGAACTTAAACATCAGTTTGTGTTATCAGCACGCGCATTCCTGTTCGCGGGCAGGGGCAATCGGGTCGCCGTTGTTCGCAGCAAGGGGCCGGTGTACCGTTCCCGCAAGAGCCATAGGGAGGCGATTTTGGCTGGGTAAGTTGGATGGGTCACCGTCATCACTCCCACACGATCACTGATCTGCCATTCCCAGAACGGGACGAGAAAAGACGAGTCGGACTCGGAATAGCTCGTGTACCCGCTTAGCGGGATCGGCAGAGACAGCACGACTAAAGGCAGGGCGGCCAGCCAAACAAGTCTTTGAAAAAGTTTTCGCGGGGTACGGCGGAGCATGACCTATTATACCAGAATGTTTCGGCCCATTGGCTTTCGGGCAAGCGTGCCTGCTTGACATTGGGGGCGTCGGAGCCTATAATGGTAGGCAGGTCAAACTATGGCAACAACAAGCACACCGAGAACCAATTCGCCCCGGAAAAGCCAGCCGCCGACAAAATCAGGCGGGGGCGGACGGCCCGCGAAGCCGAAGCGCAAAGGGTCGCCGTTCTGGGGACGGGTCAAGGCGTTTTTTACGCTCGTGTCCGTTTTGGTTCTGCTGTCGGTGCTGACGCTGATGGCCTGGGTGGCTCTGCGTATCCACGACACGCCGCGCACGATTGATATCGACATTATTGCCCCGAAGGGCATTACGTATTTGTATTCGTCGGACGGGCAGGAGCTGGCCGAGTTTTTCACCGAGCGGCGCAAGGTGGTTCCGATTGAGGATATTCCGAAATACCTCCAGGATGCCACCGTGGCGTTTGAAGACAAGCGGTTTTACTCGCACTCGGGCGTGGACTTCCGGGGCATTGAGCGGGCGCTGTATTCCAACTTCAAGCATGGCGACATGAAAGGCGAAGGCGGCAGCACCATTACCCAGCAGCTCGCCCGGAACGCGGGCGTGGAAGGGCTGGATCGGAAGAAGTCATTTGGGCGCAAGTTCAATGAGCTGATTATCGCCAATCAAATTGAGAAAAGCTACACCAAGCAGGACATCCTCGCCAAGTATCTAAACCTGGTGAACTACGGCTCCGGGGCGTATGGCGTCGAAGCCGCCGCCGAAGTGTACTTCAACAAGCACGTCAAGCAGCTTGATTTAGCCCAGTGTGCCCTCCTGGCGGGCCTGCCGAACCGACCCGCCGATTTCAGCCCGTACAAAAACATGGAAGCCGCCAAAGGCCAGCGCGGGCGGGTTTTGCAGCAGATGCTGGAGCAGGGCAAGATCACGCCCGCGCAGTTCAATCAGGCGGTCAAAGAGCCGATCACGCTGGCCGGAGCCAAAGCGCCGCCGCAGGGCAGCCAGATTTTCCATGCGCCGTTTTTTGTCAATTATGTGGTGGATCAGCTTAGGCGCAAGTATGGCCCGGACCGGCTGTATGAAGGCAACCTGAAGGTCTACACCACCCTGAACTGGGAAATGCAGCAGGCCGCCGAGAAAGAGTTGGTGGAAGGAATCGACCGGGCACGGCGGGCGGGGCACGGGCCGACGCAGGGCTGCCTCGTCGCTTTAGACCCCAAAACGGGCGGCATCAAAGCGATGGTGGGCGGCGTCAACTACAAGCAAAGCCAGTTCAACATCGTGACACAGGCGCGGCGTCAGCCCGGCTCATCGTTCAAGGCAGTGCTGTATTCGGCGGCGATCAACGACGGGTCGTTCAGAGAGAGCAGCACGGTGCTGGACTCGCCGGTGACGTTCCGCTCGGGCGGCAAGCCCTACACGCCTAAAGATGACAGCGGCTATACCTATCGGCGCGTGACGCTGCGGGAGGCGATGGCGCAGTCCATCAACGTTCCGGCAATCAAAGTGATGAGCGTGATTGGCCCGCAGAATGTCGTTCGCTACGCCCGCATGATGGGTGTCAAATCCCCGCTGGACCCATACCTGGCGCTGGCGCTGGGGTCCAGCGGCGTGACGCCACTGGAGATCGCAAGCGTGTATTCCACATTTGCTGCCGGGGGCGACCATGCCGAGCCAGCGGCGTGGACACGGCTGACCGACGCGCAGGGCACGGTGCTGGAAGATGTGCCGCCTTCGGTGGCCACGCACGTTTTGCAGAAGGACACTGTCGAGCAGCTCAATGATATGCTGAGTGCGGTTGTTACCGAGGGCACGGCCCGCAATATCAACGGCATTGTGGCAGACGCCCACGGCAAGACAGGCACGACGCAGGGGCACAAAGACGTCTGGTTTGTCGGCTACACCTCGGAATTGGTGTGCGCGGTCTGGGCCGGGCATCCCGTTTACAAGTCCAAAAACAGGCCGCCCTCCTATGGGGAGCCGATGGAAGGCAGCGCGTGGGGTTCCACGGTCTGCGCCCCCATCTGGGCAAAGTTTATGAGCCGGGGCATTCCCATTTTCCAGACCGCCCGCGCCCGCGAGATTGCCCTACGCAAAGCGAAGCAAACACCGGTCGCCAAGCCGCTTACGCAGGCGGACACGGATGCCGCTGCTGACAACCCGCCCGCGTCAGACGACAGCTCGGACGACACGCCCCGCTCCCGCCGCCGCTCCCGTCCTAATGCCGCCCGCGACAACGGCGACGGCACAGTGACGGTGAATGTCGATGATGGCTCCAATCTGCTGGCTCCCGACGGCTCCGCTGGCTCGCACCCGGAGACGTTCACGGCAGGCACGGAACCGACCGCGCTGTCCCCGCAGTATACAACTTCGGGCGGCGACAGCAGCGACAGTGGCAGCACGGGGGAAAGCAGCGACAGCAGCCCATCCGCATCCGGCACAGACGGCTCCAGCAGCGGGGACAGCAGCCGCTCGTCGCGCCGCAGCCGCCGGGACCGCCGCCGCGCCGATCCAGGCGACAGCGTCACCGTCATGGTCAACCCGGAAGACGGCCTGCTGGCCACCAAATGGGACCCGCAGACGGTACGCCGGTCATTCCCACGCGGCCAGGAACCGCACACATACAGCCCGATGTACCCGCCGCCGCCGGGCGAGCAGTAGGCCCCTCCCGAAAGCCCTATGATCATTTCTCCCAGACCCGCCGGACGCCCCGACCGTTACCAGCCCCCGCCGGAGCGGCCCCAGACACGCCGGTCGGCCACGCAGCGGGCGTGGGGGTTCGGACTGGTCATTGCCCTGCTCTTCTTTGGCCTCCTCAGCCGCCTGTGGTTTCTGCAGATCGTCCACGGGGATGACTTCAAAGACGCCGCCGCCGCCAATCAGGCCCGACGCATTCGGACACGCGCCCCACGCGGGGCGATTGTGGACCGCAATGGCGTCCTTCTGGCCGCGAACCGCCCCCGCCTGGCGATTTATGCCGTCCCCGGCGTTGCCAAAGACCCGGCGGAGCTGGCACAGTTGGCCGCGCTGATTCATGTCACCCCCGAGGAGATCAAGCAGACCATCGCGGACACCAAGCAGAACCCCTATGACCCCCTTCGCATTGCGCTGGATGTGCCGCTGTCCACCATCACGCAGATTGAGGAAAACCGGCCCTTTCTGCCGGGTGTCTCCACGCAGCCGGAGCCGGTGCGCTGGTATCCCAAAGGCGATCTGGCCGCGCACTTGATTGGCACGATGGGGCGCATCAACGCGGATGAGCTGAAGGACGCACGGACACGGGGCTACACAGGCTATTTCAGCGACGATTTCCTGGGCAAAACGGGCATCGAAGACGCTTATGAGTCCTACCTGCGCGGCAGGCCCGGCGGGACCGATGTGCAGATTGACGCCCACGGGCGCACCGTGCAGCGGATGGCCTCACAGGACGCCGCGCCGGGCGGGACGGTGCACATGACGATTGATGCCGGGGTGCAGGCGGCGGGGGAGCGGGTCTTCAAGGAGCATGATTTCATCGGAGCCGCCGTCGCTTTAGACCCGCGCAGCGGGGCCGTGCTGGCGCTGGTCTCCGCGCCGACGTTTGCCCCGAACAAGTTTGCGACGGGGATCACTTCTAAAAACTGGGCACCGATTCATGCCGACCCCAAACACCCGCTGATTGACCGGGCGATTGACGCGATGTATCCGCCCGGCTCGACGTTTAAACCCGTGGTTGCGGCGGCAGGATTGGAAACCGGTGTGATTACCACCCGCAGCGCGGTCTACTGCCCCGGCTCGTACCATCTGGGCCGTGCCCGGTTCGGCTGCTGGGCGACGCACGGGGACACAGATTTCACGAAAGCCATCGCGCAGTCGTGCGACGTGTTCTTTTACGTGGCGGGCCGCAAGCTTGGGCCAGATAAGATTGCGTATTACTCCAAGCAGTTCGGGCTGGCCGAAAAGACCGGGATTGACCTGCCGGAAGACATCGGGACGATCCCCTCCCCCGCCTGGAAAGCAAGGCATTTCAAGCGGCTTGGGCCGCAGTATTCGGACTGGTTTCCCGGAGACACCCTGCATATGTCTATCGGGCAGGGGGATGTGCTGACGACGCCGCTGCAAATGGCGCGGGTCACGGCGACGCTGGCAAATGGCGGGAACGTTTTGACGCCCTACACAGTTGCAAAAATCACGGACGGCGACACGGACGCGGTGCGCTACGAGCGTCAGCCAAAAGTGGTGCGCCATGTCCCGGTCAGCGCGGCCAATATGGAAGCCGTCCGGCGGGCCATGCGGGCGACGGTGACGAATGGCACGGGGAAAATCGTCAACTTCAAGGCCCTGACCGTGGCCGCCAAAACGGGGTCCGCGCAGACGCAGGGCAATTCCAAGACGCACGGTTTGTTTATCTGCTTCGCGCCCTACGACCATCCGACCATTGCCATTGCCGCCATTGTGGAGCACGGCGGGCACGGCGGGGACACGGCCGGGCGGGTCGCCCGTGCCATGCTGCAATCGTATTTTCATCTCAAAGACACCGGCGGGGCTTCCAGCCGGAGCGACTAATTGGAACATTCACAAAAATCATGCTTTACGAACTGCGGCATTATGATATTCGAAGCAGCCGGGGCCTGGGTCTGGTCACCGGTCGCTTCGGCGAGCACGTTTTGCCAATCTGGGACCGGATCGGCATTCACCACGTCGGGTTCTGGTCGGTGTTAGTCGGCTCGCCCAGCCCCCGGCTCACCTATATGCTGGCCTGGGAAGATTTGGCCCAGAGGCAGGCGCTGTGGGATACATTTGAGGCGGATGCGGCCTGGAAAAAAGCGCGGCGCGAGGCGGTGGAAGACTGGAACGGCAACCAGACGCATACGATCACCAGCACGATTTTGAAGCCGACCGAGTTTTCCCGGCAGCCCACGCAGGCCAGTCAGCCCGCACGGCTGGCGGGCGGCATTTTTGAGATGCGAACATACCACTTTGATGACATGACAAAGCTCCAGCAGACGCTCGATGCGTACAATACGCAGCTTGCCCCGGCATTTGAAACACACGGGCTGTTTGCGATGGGCTACTGGACGACCTATATTGGCACATCCCCGCGCCTGACATATATGCTGGTCTTTGAGAACCTGGCCCACCGGGAGCGAGCCTGGGCGTCGTTTTACACCGACCCGCAGTGGCCCGCCCGGCAGGATTGTTTGTACCCGGACGGTCAGCCGCTGATCTCGCGCATCGATAGCTGCCTGATGAAAGGCACGGACTTTTCCGGCTGGAAATGAGCCATCTGAGCGGCTTCCCACATCTTCCCACAGCTTCTTACGTCTTCAGCCACTCTGCCGCCGCCTGCGCCTCGGCGCGGGTCAGGGTATGGCCGCCCTCTTCCCAGTGCACCGTCACGTCTGCTCCATAGCCTGCCAGCAGCGCCAGCAGGCGCTCGGTTTCCTCCACGGACACCAGCGGGTCCCGGCGGCCTGCGCCGACAAAGACTCGCGTGCCGACAAGGTCCGGCGGCGTGTCCGGGACCAGCGGAACCATTGGGGCGAGAAGCACGGCGGCCCGCAGAGCGCCGGGCCGGAGCAGAAGCAGGCTGCCCGCGATATTTGCGCCGTTGGAAAAACCCGCCGCCGTCACCCGCGCCGGGTCGAAGCCGTACTCTGCCGCCGCATGGGCGATAAACTCGGCCAGTGCGTGTGTTTGAGCCACTAAATCCGGCACATCAAAGACCCCTTCGGCCAGCCGCCGGAAGAAGCGCGGCATCCCCCGTTCCAGCACCGCCCCACGCGGCGACAGCAGGTTGGCCTCCGGCAGCAGCAATGCGCCGAGCGGCAGCAGGTCGCTTTCGTCGCCGCCCGTCCCATGCAGGAGAAGGAGCGTGTCGGCCTCTGCCGCGTTCGGGGCAGGCTGCCAGCGATGAACAAAGCCGAGGGCGGCAGGGTTTGGGATGAATGTCACTCGTTTGTTACCTAAGATCACCCGGCGGCCTCGAAATCTGAGGCCGCCGGGCGTGTTTGTCTCTCACGGAGCGCGGTCTTACTTGGCCGCGCCGGGCCTGGGCAGGGTGGCTTCGGCGGACAGGCGCACGGTCACGTCGTCGGCGAGCTGCGGGGAGCCGTCGGGCATTTTGTGGTCCCAGGTGATGCCATACGCCTTGCGGCTAATAGTGATGGGGTCGGCGACCATGCCGAGGCGCGTACCGCCAAACGGGTCCTGCACGGGGCCGGAATAGCGGAATGGGATAGAGACCGGGTGCGATTCGTTTTTGATGGTCAGCGTGCCGTCGGCGACATAGTGATCCCCATCTTTGCGGATACGGGTGCTATTGAAAGTCAGCGTCGGGTATTTGGCGGCATCAAAGAAGGCATCCGACTTCAAATCGGCATCACGCGGGGCCACATTGGTGTCAATGGACGCGATCTGCGCGGTGAAAGTGACGCTGGATTTGGACGGGTCGGCGAAATCCGCCACAATCTGCCCGGCCTTGTCATCAAAGCGGCCCTGCACTTTGCTGATACCCATATGCTGAATCTCAAAGCCAATAGACGTGTGCATAGGGTCGATGGCGTAGGTCCCGCTGGGGGCATTGATCAGCACCTGAGCGGTGCCCAGCGGACGCGGGGCGGGGAAGGCCGGGCCGGGAGAGAGCAGGAGGACGGCGGCTCCGGCAGCGGTCGTGCCGGTGGTGAGAAGGAGTGCGCCCAGGGTGCGCTTCTGTGTCGGTGTCATTTTGGGTTCCTTTGTCTGCAAGTCTTACTTGGTCTGCGTGTCTTACTTGGTCTGCGTGTCTTACTTGGTCTGCGTGTCTTACTTGGTCTGCGTGTCTTACTTGGTCTGCGTCATGCCGGCGGCTTTGAGTGCCTGGGCGACCTGAGCGATGCGGCGGCCCTGGAAGCGGGCGACTTCCAGATCGTCGGCGGTGGGCGGGACGTTCTCCTGACCGGCCACGGCGGAGGCTCCATAGGGCGTGCCCGCTTTGAAGAGGGCCGGGTCGGCGTAGCCGAGCGGGACAATGATCAGGCCGAGATGGGCCAGCGGGTTGTACAGCGAGATGATAGTGGACTCGTTGCCGCCGTGCACGGACGACGTAGAGGTGAAGCCGCCGCCGACTTTGCCGTTCAGCTTGCCCTGAAACCAGAGTCCGCCGAGCGAATCGATGTAGGCTTTCAGCTCGGACGAGATCGTGCCAAAACGGGTGGGCGTGCCAAAGATGATGGCATCAGACCCTTCGGCGTCGGCCTCGGTGGGGGCTTCGTAGCGGGCGTTCATGGCGTCCGCGCTTTCGGCCCAGCCTTTAGCGTGGGCCATGACTTCGCGGCTGACGATTTCGCGGGCACGGCGCAGCGTGACGACCGCGCCTTGGGCTTCGGCTCCCTCAGCGATGGCTTTTGCCAGTGCCTCGGTGCTGCCGTTGCGTGAGTAAAACGGGATTAAAACTTTGACCGGTTCCATTGGGGTGTGTCTCCTTGTGTGTGCTCTTGGGTATATGCTCTTGGGTGTGTTCTATTGCAATACGGGGGCTGGCTCGCCGGTGGCTTCCTGCCTGGGCAGCACGAGGCGACCCAGCGCCAGACGGCCCGGCCCGACGACGGTGATAGCCAGAGCGAGAAGCGCAAGGGTCAAGGCGTATTCGATGCCCTGGGTCTGATTGCTGTAGCCGTTCTTCAAATGAACCGTGAAAATCGCGCCCAGCATGATGATGAGCAGCCCAACCCCGGCAAGACGGCTCAGGACGCCGAACAGGATGCCGAGGCCGCCCAGAAACTCGCCGTAGCCGACCAGCACAGCGGCAGCCATCGGCAGCTTGCCCCCGGAGTGCTGCACGAATCCGGTCAGTCCCGGCCCGCCAAAGGCTCCAAAGGCGATCTGTGCGCCGTGGAAGATAAAAGGCAAAGCCAGCGCGATGCGGGCAATCAGCAGGGCGGCATCCACGCCGGGGCGCTCTGCCGCAGCGCCGGTGGGCGGCGAATAAACACTCATAGCGGTCTCCTTGTGAACTTTCGTTCTATTGGGTATATTTTCTAAAGCGCACTATTTTTTAAGGCGCTCTGATGCCGTAATAGCAGGCATCTTTTATTAGTTCCCCATTCCGGCACAAATGTTTCGTTTTCGGTGTTGACATTGATATGGACCCTTCTGCACATCATCCGCACGACTCGGACGTGTTCTGCCCGGTGAATGCCGCCCTCAGTCTACTGAGCGAGCGCTGGACTTTGCATCTTGTCCGCAGCCTGCTGGGCGGGGCGCGGCGGTTTAATGAGATTGCCCGCGAAGTCGGCCTGAACCCGGTGACCCTGCGTGAGCGTCTGCGGGTGCTGGAAGAGGAAGAAGTCGTCACGCGCACCGTGGTCAGCGTCATGCCGCCGCACGTAGAGTATGCGCTGACGCCCAAAGGGCAGGCGCTGCACGGCATTTTCGAGGCGCTGGCCGAGTGGAGCCTGACGTGGATGAAGCCGAAAGGGGCTTCTCTGGTGGATACGCCTGAAGACGACGCGGCGGACCTGCTGCCGTGCGAGGCTTTGGGAGGCCCCCTCACCCCCGGTTGTGGGAGCGGGCGGGCTTCCTAAAATGCCGCGAAGGTGGCGGTCAGCGGCGGCGCGAGGTGGTCGGGAGCGACGGCGGTGGCGGACGTGCCGGTGCTGACGGCTTCCGGGCGAAGCCAGCGGATATGACCGTCGGCCAGCAGGAAATCGCGCCCGCCTTCGTGGCGGTTCGCACCGGGCGCGGTGACGCTCACAAACAGGTTAGCGAACGTGGAAAGGCTCTCGTCGGGGTTGGTCAGCGGCGCGGCGCTGGCGGACAGGCCCCCGCCGGTGGCTTCGGCCAGAAGCACGGTCGCACTCGGCGCGGTCAGGGCGGACAGCGGCAGCCCGGCGGGGGCTGCCCCGGCGCTCAGGTTGATATTGGCAAAGTACGTGAGCGGGGCCAGCCCGCCGCCCACGGTCTGCGGCGTGCGCGGGTCGGTCGGGCAGAGGAAGACAGCAGGCGAACGCAGGTACGGGTACACTGGCCCGGCCCAGCCGCCATAATTGCCGCCGCCGTCCGGGTTCGGAACGGCGAGCGAATGCCCCGGCATGAGCTTTTCGTCATTGTCCTGAGCGTACAGCGTCACCGCCAGCCCCATCTGCTTCAAATTGGACTGGCAGGTCGCCCGGTACGCCCGCGCCCGCGCTTTCAGAAACACCGGAAACAGCAGGGCGGCGAGGATCGCTATGATGGCGATGACGACAAGCAGTTCAATCAGTGTGAAGCCTTTGGAAGACCGGGGCGGCAAACACCCCGTCTGGTTAAGCATCCTTCGGACAGTGATTGGGAAGTCACCCCGCAGGGCCGCTCGCCCCGCCCCGGCAGCAGACGCGAGGCACAGCACACCAAGCAGCAAACCGAAGAGTAACTGCATTTGTTTAAGTCTCTTCCAAATCAAACAGCCGCCGCAGCCAGCTTATTAACTGCAAAGCGTTCGGTTCATTTGCATCAAGCCAGCGTTCCCTGATTGCTTGGCCCATTGGCAAGCCGGGGATTTCTTGCCATGCCAGCCAGGTATGCACATGGGCCTTAATGAAGGCGTTTTCGGTAAAGCGACGCTCTGCAAGCGGTATTTGCTGTACGTTTAACTCTGCCCTTTTCCACAAGTTATCGGCGGTGGGCACGAGCAGAGCAATGAAATCTTCCACTTTACCCGGCAGCGTATTATTAGGCATAATCCACACACCAATTCTTGGTTTTTCTTCATGCTCTACAATCGTTCCCTGGGCATCAGGCTGCATCGGAACAGCTTGATAACCTGCGTTTACAAGGATGTTCCGCAGACTTTGCCATCGTGCGACAAGGTCAAGGTCCGCATCAACAACCACCCCTAAACATTTAGTCTCGCCAACAATTTTCACCTGAATTTTCAGGTTATCCAATACTTGATTAACGCCTCCCGATGCCTTAAAAACAATCTCTTTGGGCGGTAAGGAAGCAGTAGGACGTCCCTCCAGTCTGTATGAGACTTGCTGATTGACACCCTGCACTGTCAACAGATGTTGCAGCACATGGTAGTCATCTGGCCCCTCCACAAGCATGACAAATTTGTCTGCCATCCCTAGCGCACCTCAATCTGTTCCCGCGTCACGATGGCTAATTCGTCTTCATCAAACGTGACTGCCCCAATGCCGTCTTTGCGCTGTTCCAGCCGAACGAGTACCCCTTCCGCCTCTTTGTTTTCCGCCGCCGCTTCCTGAAATGCCTGAATGCAGTCCCAGCTATGGGACGTGGCGAAGACCTGGACGTTCAACCGGTGCGCGACCTCAAAAATCAGCTTCCACATCTCCGCCAGCACCGAGTAGTGCAGGCCAGTATCTACCTCGTCAATCAGCAACATTCCGTCTTTGGCATTGACAAGCGCAAGGGCAATGCCCAGCATCCGGTTCATGCCTTCACCGAGGCTACGGAGAGGTATCGGATTGGTCGAACCCGACAAGCGTACTTTAGGCGTTCTTTTATTAATCGAGATACCACTGCCAATAAAATTCAGACTCTCAATTTCTGGCGCAATAAGTTTGAGCGCGTTGAGAACTTCTTGTTCCAAAGGTGACAAAGCAACATCGTCCCAGTAAAAGGACATCAAACTAAATGTTACTCCCTCTGCTCCAACCACAAAATACTCAGTATAATCTGCGTATCCAATAGGCATGACTCTATCACCCCAAACAAAATTCTGATCAAGTGGAAGGCCGAACTGCTGCGCAAACCCAAGCCGTAAAATAAGATAGGGAGATTGATGAGCAGCGAAATAAGTATCGTTTTTAACTTCTGTTAGTCGATTTCCTGATTGGTCTAAAAGAGGCCAATGAACATCAATGACAACTTGCTTATCTCCTTCGGTTAAAGAACCTATTTGAATAGGATCATGCTGTTTTCTCGTATCTGGCCGGTCAAAAAATAAGTTGTTTAGAGCTAAACCTCGTTCCTGTACATTCACACGAACTTTTTCTAATTCAAACCCTCCAAAGGCAATTTCATCGCGCTCGAATAGTATTTTATAAAGTGATGCGGGTTCACCTTGTTCAGCAAAAATCCGTAATGCCTCTAGCACAGTAGATTTTCCGACATTGTTTTTGCCGACGATCAAGTTCACCCGTCCGAGTTTTTCGATACGCAGGTGCTTGAAGGCGCGGAAATTTTTGATTTCGAGTGAGTCCAGTACAAGGGTTGACATAGGGGTTGCTCCATAAACATTGTAACACCGGGAGCACGGGGCGTCAAGGCGGGGTCTGCGGGGCTGTCGAGAAAAGCCCGGAGGAACCTCACCCCAGCCCTCTCCTTTGGAAGGAGAGGGAGCCGGAGAAGACGGGCAGGGGCGGAAAAGAAGGGCAGGGGCAAGCCCTGCCCCTACGAGTTTGGCCCCGTGTCGTGTCCTAGTCCTGCCTTTAGGAAGGACCCTGCGAAGCGAAGAATGAGCGAAGCAAGGAAGGTAGGTCTCTGGTTCCCCCAGAATTGGGGGTGAGGGGGCAATAAGGTATACTGTTGGGAAACTCGGAACAAGACCCCTGACGGGGAGCAAGGATAACGGTGTATGTGCGGAATTACGGGCTATGTGGGCAAACGGGCGGGCAGCGTGACGCTGACGCTGGACAGCTTGAAGCGGCTGGAGTACCGGGGCTATGACTCGGCGGGCGTCGCGGTGGTGCAGGCCGGGGCGGACCGGGTCACGGTGCTGAAGAAAAAGGGCAAGCTGGCGAACCTGAAAGCGGCCCTGAACGGGCTGGGCGAGGCCAGCGGCACGGTCATCGCGCACACGCGCTGGGCGACCCACGGGCGGCCCAATGATGTCAATGCCCACCCGCACACGGATGAAGCCAGCCGGATTGCCCTGATCCATAACGGCATTATTGAGAACTATCTGCCTCTCAAGGAGAAGCTGCTGGCTGCCGGACACGTCTTTCAGAGCGACACCGACACCGAAGTGCTGGTGCATTTGATTGAGTCGCATCTGGACAACGACGGCAGCGGGTCGCTGGAATCCGCCATCCGGGCGGCGCTGGCGGAAGTCACGGGAGCGTATGCGATCTGCGTGGTGTCCTCCGAGGAGCCGGACACGATTTATGCGGCCAAGACCGCCTCGCCGCTGATTATCGGGCTGGGCGAGGGCGAGAACTTCCTGGCGTCGGACATCCCCGCCGTGATGGGCTACACCCGCGACGTGCTGGTGCTGGAAGACGGCGACTTTGCGCGGATTACGCCCGAAGGGGTGACGCTGACCACGCTGGCGGGCGGCGAGCTGCACCGGGATGTGTTCCATGTGACGTGGGACGTGTCTACGGCAGAAAAGGGCGGCTTTGACCACTTCATGCTCAAAGAAATCTACGATCAGCCGCAGGCGATTAAAGACACCCTGCGCGGGCGCATCACTGACGCGCACGGCATTGTGTTCCCGGAGCTGACGCTGCCGAAAGCCAAGCTGGTCGAGTTCAACCGGATCGTGATTGTCGCCTGCGGCACGGCGTATCACGCGGGGCTTGTCGGCAAGAACTTTTATGAGCATCTGCTGCGCCGCCCCGTCGAAGTGCAGGTAGCGAGCGAGTTCCGCTACAATGACCCCTTAGTAGACAGTCGCACGCTGGCGATTGTAATTTCGCAGTCCGGCGAGACGGCGGACACGCTGGCGGCCCTGCGGGAAGCGAAAATCAAGGGCGCGACGACACTGGCGCTGGTGAATGTGGTCGGCTCCAGCATTGCCCGCGAAGCCGACGAAGTCATCTATACCTATGCCGGGCCGGAAATCTGCGTGGCCTCCACCAAAGCCTACGTGACGCAGCTCATTGGCCTGTATCTGCTGGGCCTGTATCTCGCGCAGGAAGAAAACAAGCTGGGGCCGGGCGTCGTGGCCGATTATGTGGAAGACTTGCAGCGCCTGCCCGCGCAGGTCGCCGAGATCCTGGCGGACACGTCCGAAGTGCAGGCGGTCGCCAAACAGCTTTCCGGGTCGTCGTCGTTCTTCTTTCTGGGGCGCGGCTTCGACTACGCCGTGGCACAAGAGGGCGCCCTGAAGCTCAAGGAAGTCTCTTATATCCACGCTGAGGCGTACCCGGCGGGCGAGCTGAAGCATGGCCCGCTGGCGCTGGTCGAGCCGGGCGTCAGCGTCGTCTGCCTGGCGACTCAGTCCGCGCTGTACGACAAGGTGCAGTCCAATGTCAAGGAAGTCAAAGCCCGCGACGCCGTCGCTATCGGAATCGTCAAAGCGGGCGACGAGGGCCTCAACGAAAACTTCGTGGAAAGCGTCCTGCGCGTCCCCGCCACGCACGACACATTTATGCCCGTATTGAGCATTATCCCCATGCAGCTTCTGGCCTACTATATCGCCGCCGACCTGGGCCGCGAGATCGACCAGCCGCGCAACCTGGCAAAGTCGGTGACGGTGGAGTAACTGTCAGGATGCTTTCTTCCAGAAATCAGACAGGGCTGACCAGCCTGCAAATTAAGCAATGCGTGGACATCTGGGAGGTTTTGGACGGAAACGAATACTGTCCTTTAGATACTTCGGAGGCTTCTCAGCACGGCTCACGCACACGCTTTATCCAGACGAGAAGAATCGTTGCGCTCGGCGCGGATGCTGTACCAGGTTTTGGGGTAGATGCTAGAAGTACAATGTCTGAAATGGCGTGCCTTGCCCATGAACTCGCTCATGCTCAACGGTTTGGCATGGGGATTGATCGACCGATACCCAAGCCGGATGGTTATTTAGACGAAGCGGAAACAAGCCTGCACGCTTCTTTCATGCCGCCGATCAACGAGACGGATCGCCGCAATCTCATCGAAGATGCACGGGTACAGATCGCCGAATGGCAAGCGTTTACTGCTAAACAACTATGAGAACAGGAAACAAATAATGAGAATTGAGCCATCTGGCATCGTCATGATTGGAGAATGTGAAATTCAGACTCCTTTTTGCACGGCTCTGACGCCTGCCCCTATTACAGCCGTTTGGGGTTCCCCCGGTCGCAGGCAGATCAATGTCTGCCGGGTTTGTCTGGAAGAAATGGTGCGGCTGGGCGAGTGGGAAAATCCAGGATCAAGAATACAGCGCATTTATGACGTCGCTGTCTACGACAGGCAAGAGCGGCTTCAACTAGTTGTAGAGGTCAAAAAACATCCTTATGAACTTGCAACTCGTATGGAAGACTGGGCCACGCGCATTCGGCGAAATCTTCTTCTGCATTCTGGCATTCCAAGTTCCGTTTATTTTATGCTGGCTGTGTTTCCTGCACCGTTTTACCTCTGGGGGCAAGAAGATGCGCTGGATGCACCGCCCCGTTATGACTTTGATGTCCGCTCTGAAGTTATGCCATTATTGAAAAGCACAGGTGGCAACGAATCTCAGCAAATAGAACCGGTTTCTTTATGGCTTGAATCTGTAGTCAACAGCACTGCGGTAAAAGAGAGTTTTTCCGAAGGACAAGACTGGCTGTTCCAATCGGGTCTGTGCCAGGCCATTCAAGGTGGGCGAGTGGCAAGAGAAGTCAAAGCAACCAGGGGTGACATCCGTGTGCTGCAAGCGGCTTGACAGAGAAAACGCCGCCTCGGCTATCTGGCCGGGGCGGCGTTCTGTTGTCTGGAGGAACTTCGCGCAGAGCGAAACTACATGGGTTTAGCCATGGGCTTCATGGTGCTGTGGGCCACGGGCTTTTTCGCCATCGCAGGCTTCTTTGCCTGGGTTTTCTTTGCCATCGTAGGCTTTTTCGCCATCGGCTTGCTCGTCGCGGGCTTCTTCGCCATTGGTTTAGCCACAGGGGCAGTCTGGGCGAACGCGGCGGGGACGATCAATGTGGCAATAGTCGCAACAGCGACGAGGTTGGTGATCAACTTCATGAGAATGAAGCCTCCTGAGTTTAGATTTCATGGGTGTTAGCGTCAGGAGCAGCCGGTTAGTTCCGTTTCAGCACAAAAAAATATATTTATTTTTTTGCGGCTTTCGCGGCCCGTGCGGGAACCCGGACGCAAGGCATTCCGTCTGAGGCGCAGGAGAATAATCTGAAATGGTCAACACACGAAAACCAAACCAAAAACAAACACTCTACCAAAAACAAACACTTTGGCTGGCGGCGGCTCTGCTGGGCAGTGCCGCGCTGGCGGGGTGCAATCAGCATACCGACAAACTCAGCGACATCAGTAACAATCCAAGCTCGTTTATCGACAAAGACGTGACGGTGGCGGGAGAAGTCACCAAAGTTTACGAGCTGCCACTCGGCATCAGCAATGTCGCCGCCTATCGCATCAATGACGGCACGGGGCAGGCGTGGGTGATCAGCCGGGCGGGAGCGCCGCGTGAGGGCGACAAAGTGGGCCTGAAGGGCAGGGTGCGGCCCGAAGGAAAGATTGGCTCCGAGGTGCTGACCAATGTGATTGTGGAGAAGCAGCGCAAGGTGGAATAATGGAAAGAACCCGGCACTTCCCGTGCCGGGTTCTTTCTGTTTTGTGTCACACTAAATAGAGCAGATTACATCCCGCCGCCGGGCCTCGGAGCCATCGGCGCGGTCTTTGTCGTCTTGGTGCGGGTGTAGCCTTTGACATCTACCGTTTTGCCGTTTTTCAGCGTCTTGGTGTAGCCTTTGACCGTGGTAGTTTTGGGGGCAGTCTTGGGCGTCCGGGTGTAGCCCTTGACGGCAACAGTCTCGCCATTTTTGAGCTTTTTGGTGTAGCCCTTCACGGCGGTCTGGGCAAACGCGGCGGGCACAATCAGCAGGGCGGCGAGGCTGAAAGCCGCTGTCAAACGAGCGAATAGTTTCATGGCAAGTATCCTCCGCTCCCAGAAACGTTACGGCGGGGTGCAAAAGTTCCCAAAAAATAATTTCAAGGGCGCGGCGCGTTTCGGCCCGAAAACGACACAGAGTTTATGAGCAGACAGCAGACACACGACTGGGAAGATGACCTCCGGCTGGCCGGACGCTACACGGATGAGGCGGACACGCGGGCGCTGGAAACATTGTTTCGGCGGCATCTGGAAGCGACCTATGCGTTTGCGCGGCGGTTTCTGCCCACCCGCGAGGATGCCGAAGAGGCCGCGTCGGAAACATGGCTTCGCGCAGGCCGCGCCCTGCGGGCCGGGCGGTTCCGGGGCGAAAGCCGTTTCAAGACATGGCTGCTGGGCATCGCCCGGCTGGTCTGTCTGGAACGGCTGCGTCAGCCGCGCCTGCCCACCCTGTCGCTGTCGGGCTTGACCGAGACGGCGCGGGGGGACTGGGTGCTGTTTGCCCCCGGCCCCGAGCCGGTCTCGGACCTGGATGCCGCGCTGGACTCGCTCTCGGACGACCACAAACTGGTGCTGACGCTCTGCGACTTGCAGGGCCTGACCACCGCCGAAGCGGCCCCGATTTTAGGCCGCACGCCCGCCGCGACAAAATCCTTGCAGGGCCGCGCCCGCCGCGCCCTGCGCGATGCTTTACTGGCAAGAGATAAATACCCATGACATCCGAGGAGCGCGACGAACTCATAGACCTCTACGCCGACGATGCTCTGCCGCAAGCCTTGCAGACCCGGCTGGAAACCGACCCCGCCGCCGTCCGCGAGGCGGAAGAGCTGCGGGCAATCAGCCAGCGCCTCCGCGACACCCCCGCCGAGCGGCCCGATGACTGGTTCGCCGAACGCGCTCTGGACCGCCTGCTCCGCGAACACGCGCAGGACACCGAGACTGAATCCATCCGCACCGCCCGCACCCGATGATTTACCCGATTTGACCCCACAGGAGAAGAGACACAATGGCCGCCAAAACAATCACCCCCGGACTGCTCCGGGCCACGTCCCCCCGCAAAGAACTCTTTGAAGGCATCCAGACCGTCGGCAAGGCCGTCGCCACCCGGTCGTCGCTGCCCATCCTCACCCACATCCGCATCGCCGCCAAAGATGGCCGCGTGTCCATGATGGCGACGGATCTGGAGATGTGGATGGAGCATACCCTCCCCGGCGTCGGCATCACCGAAGACGGCGCGGCCACCGCTCCGGCCCGCAACTTCACCGAGCTGCTGGCCGCCATGCCTGATGCCGACGTATCCGTGACCGTGGAAGACGAGACCAACACCCTGCATCTGCGCTGCCTGAAGGCCAACTACAAACTGCTCGGCCTGTCTGCCGATGAGTTCCCCCTGCTGCCGCAGGTCAAGGAAGAGTCGCGCTTTGTGATTGACCGCGAAATCCTCAAAGAAGCCATCCGGCAGACGATTTTCGCCACGTCCACCGATGAGACCCGCGCCATTCTCACGGGCGTTCTGGTCGTCTTCCAGGGCGACAGCCTGCGCCTCGTTGCCACGGACACGCACCGGCTGGCTGTGCGCGACTGCCCCGTCAAAGAAGGCTCCGGCAGCGCCAGCGCCATCGTGCCGTCGCGGGCCATGAATGAACTGCTGCGAATCATCGGCAATGACGAAGGCGACGTGGTGGTGACGCTGTCCAGCAACCAGATTCAGTTCCAGATTGAAGACGCAAAGGGCGACGACAAAGACAGCGAACTGGGCAGCAAGACCACGCTGATCTCGCGGCTGATTGAGGGCCAGTTCCCGAACTACGAGCGCGTCATCCCCGCGCAGGCCACCAAGACGCTGACCGTGGAGCGTGCCCCGCTGGCCGCCGCCGTCAAACGCGCCGCCATTGTCGCCCGCGACTCCGCCTCCCGCGTCGTCCTGCGGACCACCGAAGACGGCGACCGGCTGACTATCACCGCCGAAAGCGGCAGCGTCGGCAATGCCTACGAAGAGGTTGAAGTCGCCCGCACCGGCGATGACAGCCCCGTCGAGATCGCCTTCAATGCCAAGTACCTCGCCGACGTGCTGAACGTCCTCGACACCGAGGGCCTCCACATCGAGCTGACCGAACCCCTGCGCCCCGGCGTCATCCGCCCCACCGACGACGCCGACTACCTATGCGTTTTGATGCCCATGCAGGTCGTATAAGAAGTTGGTTCCGCTTTCTCCTCGGCGTTGGGTTCGCCCAAAATGCCGGGGAGGAGGATGATTTTCTCGATGATTTAACGCTGGCAGTCAGGATACTTCATGGCAATCCTCACCCGGTTCTTTTTGCTGATCCTCTTTTTCGTTCTGTTTGCCCCCGTCACCAATTCCGCTCCGGCGCAAAATGCCTCAGGGACTGCGGCCCTGTCTGTTCGAGGCCGGGTCACAGAGGAGGGGGGGCAGCCTGCCGTGGGGGCGGATGTGTATGCCGTCTGCTCTCCGTCGGAAGGAATGAGCGGTCGTTTCAATCAAAAAGTACTTGCAGGCAAAACAGACGCGGCGGGCCGTTATCTCATTCCCAATGTTCCCACAGGCGAGGGGCAGAGGGGGACTTTTGTGCATCTGGTCGTGCGTCAGCCGGGGTTTGGCCTGGCGGTCGCCGAGGGGCAAAGCGAAAAGGTACAGAGCGAAAAGGTGCAGAGCGAAAAAGGGCCGCTCATGGGCCGGTGGGGTGATATTGTGAAGGACCTTGTCCTGCCCGTCACTTATGCCGGGCTGGCGGTGCGGGTGCTGCGAGACGGCAAGCCCTGCCCGAATGTTCTGGTGGCCCTCACCGCGCCGGGCGAGAGTTCCGTAATCCCCCCCATGCTGCGCGAGTCGGATGGCGGGGAAACGGCGCAGACCCTGCGGGCGCTGCTGTCTCCCAGCGGCCAGACCGGGCCGGACGGCGTCGTGCGATTTACAGACATGACGCCAGGATTGTGGGATGTGACTGCCAATCGAGCGCCGGATTTCTATTCGCCGGGAACCCCTGTGCTTCCGTTCAGCCTCAGCCAGGGTGTTGCGGTGCAGGCGGGGAAGGTTCAGTCCTATACCCTCAGCCTTTTGCCAGCGCCCGGCCCGGTCACTTTCCGCATTCTTGGCCCAGGTGGCGTGCCATCACGGGTCAGTCAGGAGGTGGTCACTCTCAGGACGGCGCAGGACCCCAATTACGGAAGCCTCTCACTTTCCCCGGACAGCGCCGGGAACGGCGTGGGGCAGTTTGTCTTTCCCGGCTTGTTTCAAGTCACGGCACGCTTCGGGGACAAGCCCCTGAACATCAATGCCCTCACCGGCCCCTACTACGAGGGCAGTTCCCTGGTCGCCGTTTCCGCAGCGACCGCGTCTTCGCAGCCGCTCACAATTCTTACCCGGCGCGTTGGGCCTGCGAGTCTCCGGGTTCGCCTTGTGGACGCGCAGGGAAAGCCTTTGCGCGGCACGGTCACGGTCGGCGATCCGTTTCACAGCGCCCTGTACGCGGCCTCTGTGGGAACAAGCGGCGTCGTTGTTTTCCCCAATGTAGCGGTAAACTTTTTTCCCTACACCGTCACGGCACACATCACCGGGAGGGCGGATCGAGTTCTGCCGTCACCTCAAAATGGCCCGCTTCCTTCCGATGCCGCCCTCCTTGCCGGGACAGGGCAGCCGATGCCGCAGGCAGTGCGGGTCCGAGGCGGCGAAGAGACCTCATTGACGTTCGGCCCGGTGCCGCCCGGCTATGTACGCCTGCGCCTGACCGGCCCCCTTGCCTCTGCGAAATCCTACTACGTGGAAGGTCGCCAAACGGACGAGGAGGCGTTCACCGAAACGCATTTTGATCCCGCTCTCAACGAATACCTTCTGGGGCCGCTTCCAGCAGGCCGCCGGACGTTCCATGTGTTTTGTTACGTTCCGGCGCCCGTGGAGACCAACCTCAATGCGGGCGAGGTGACGGTGATGGTCAAGGCGGGTCAAGTGGTTTCTGCCGTGCTGTCGCCCCAAAGCACAGCCGCCCAGGAAGCCCTCTACTCGGCCCCCCTCTCGGGAACAGTGTTCCTGGCGGACGGAAAAACACCGGCCTGGGGAGCGCGGGCCGCACTCTTTATTCCCGAGCGTCTGGTACCGCTTCGCATGGCGCGGACAGACACGCAGGGCCGCCTCGTACTGAAGGATTACTGGCGCGGCGCGGCGCGTTCCCGCATTGCGCCGCCGGGAAATCCAGCGGAGCCTGTGGTCGCCGCCTGGCTTCCCGGACAAAGCGGGGCGGTGATTGTTCCCTTTCATCCGGGCCAGGACTTGCGGCTGGTCCTGCCTGTGCCCCGCACAGTGGGCGGGCGAGTGACAGTCGGAGGACAGTCAGTGCTGAGCCTGCCGTCTCAGTTTCGCATCCGGGCTGCGTATCAGGGCCAGGGAAGGTTAAACGACGCGCTGAGCGTTGAGGCGATGGCGCAGGCGGACGGCACGTTCACGCTGGACGGCCTGACGCCGGGAACATATCAGGTTCAGGCTGCCAGAGACAACATCTGGCTCTCCGGGACGCAAACAATCGCCGTGTCCGCAGGGCCGCTCCCGGAGATGACACTGGACATCCCCCCGCCCGGCTTGCCCGTCCTGCTGCATCTGGTCAGCCCGCAGGGAAAAGCTCTGGCAGGGCAAACGGTCACCCTGGATAGGCCAGCAGGGCCGCTCACGGATCTGCTTTGGCCGGAGACTGCCGCCGCAAACGCCAGCGGCGACCTGCGGTTGGACGGCCTGGAAGCTGGGCCGCACACGATCAGTGGCGCGGCCTTTCCAGTCCCGCCGCAAACGAACGAAGCGGCCCATTCACCCTCGGTGCAGACCGTCGTTCTGGCCGGGGCGGCGGCCCAAAAGCAGCAGGAATGAGAGAAAAAATGAAAAGAGTTCAGAGTTTAGCCACAGCGGGGATCAGCCTGGGAGTGTGCGTTCTGCTGGCGGCAGGGCACACCCGGCCTGATGCCGCTCAGCCTAATGTCGCTCTGCCTAATTCCGGCACGGCAGCAGTGGCAATTGCTTCCGGGCAGATATTCGGGGACAACGGCACCCCGGCGGCGGGGGTCTCAGTGGTCGCCTGGTCTACCCACTATGTGTCTGCCGCGCCCGCCGCCGAAGCTGTCACCGATGCCACAGGCCGGTACAAGATCACAGTAGACACGGGCCGGTCGCCCCGCCTGTTTCAGAACGATCCCACCGCTCCGCCCGACACGGAGTTTCGTGTCACGGTGGAAGACCAACAGCCGCTGTTTTTGGTCCCGCCCAGCCGGACCGTCACCCTGACGCCGGGCGTGCCCCGTCCAGCGTTGAACTTTCGGCTGCTGACCGGGCCGCAGGTCACCCTGCGGGTGCGGGACGCCCTGACCGGCCAGCCTGTTCCCGGCATCCTCGCCCGGTATCAGACAAACCAGCCTTACAGCAGTTCTGCGGTGACCGCCGCCGTGACCGATGCCCAGGGACAGGCCAGATTTCGGGTTCCCAGTCTGTTTGCCGGGCTTTCTTTGGTCTCGCCCGGCGGCACGCAGCCTGCCGTGCAGGCCGCACCCGGCTACGCCTTCTACCGCGAGATCAACGAGCAGCATCTTCAGGATGTTGTCTGGAACGTCAAGACCTACCCCGCAGACCTCCCCAAGACCCCTACCGTCTGGCGCGGCATTGTGCTGTCGGCAGACGGCAAGCCGGCGTCCGGCGCTCAAGTGTCCGTCCTGCGCCCGAACTCGGAAGTCTTGCTGACAACCGATGACAAGGGGCGGTTTGCGGCCTCGCTGCCGCCGCTCCTGCCCAGCGAATACAGCGGCGCGTACCGGGCCGTTGCAATTTTGGCCCAGAACGCAGCTCACAATGCAGAGCAGTATGCCGTGGAAGTCCCGACGTCGGAGGCGATCTGGAACGGAATCAGGGTGCAGCTTTCGCGGCAGCCGCTGGCGTGTTACAAAGGCGTCGTTGTCGGGGAAGACGGGCAGACCAAAGCAGGCGTCGCCGTCTCCTGCCGGGGCGGCTTGGCGGCGGCGGGTGGGGCCGGTCTCAGTCGGGCGACGGTGACGGACGCCGCAGGCAGGTTTACACTGTCGGGCCTGCCAGCGGGCCGCTATCAGGTCAATCTCGGCGGCGGGTCCTACGGACTGGTCACCTTTCCACCGTCAGACCCCGGCTATCCCTACAGCAAGACGATCCTGACCCTGGGCGATGGCGAGCAGCACGATTTTGGACGGCTGACGGTGCTGCCCGCCGACCAGGTGGTCTCAGGGCAGATCGTAGATGCCGCAGGCAAACCTGTTTCGGAGGGCATCACCGTCATTATCCACGGGGCGCACACCAGCCAGACGGCGACTTTAGACAGCCAGGGTCGGTTCCGCGTTTCCCATGTCGTCCGGGAGCCGCTGACTCTGGACTTGTATCAGGAAGAAGCCAATCATTTCACGAGGCTCGGCCAGGACAGCCCGGACTTGTTCCGCAAAGTCCCCGTGGAGGCCGGTCAGGAGGACGTGCGGGTAAGGCTCCCGGTGGGAATACCTGCGCCGCCCCACCGCGCCCTGTAACCGTACCCAGTCAGCAGGAATTGCCTGCATCCACGAGGAATACGCGGGGAGCGTGCAAAGTTTACCGGGTCGTAGTCTTGACTTATTCCAGATAAGCGGCTATAATAAAGCCTATGATACCACCTGCACTTCAGAACGCCCTTCGTCAGGCCGGTCTGCGGGTCACCGCCAGCCGACTGGCGGTGCTGGCTGCCGTTCAGGGTGAAGGGCAGCACCGGGACGCGGAAGCCGTTGCGGCGGCGGCCCGTGAGCAGCTTGGCACGCTTTCCACACAGGCGGTCTACGACAACCTGCACGTCCTGGAGGAAGCCGGGCTTGTCCGGCGCATTCAGCCTTCCGGCCACCCCGGACGCTACGAAGCGCGGGTGGGCGACAATCACCATCACATCGTCTGCCGCCGTTGCGGCGCGACCGCCGACGCAGACTGCACCGTTGGCGCGGCCCCCTGCCTGGAGCCTTCCGATAGACACGGGTTTGTCGTGGAGGAGGCGGAAATTATCTTTTGGGGCCTCTGCCCAGACTGCACGCAAAATAATCACCAAAATAGAATGAAGGAACAACTTTGATGAGCGACACAACCCTGGAACAGGGCACGCCCGATATTATTTCAGCCCTCAACCATGAGCCGGAACCTGCTCCTATTCACGAGGCAAACCCTGCTTCCCTGGAAGGGCAGTGTCCGTTCACAAGCGGGGTGCTTAAACAGACGGCGGGCGGGGGAATGCGAAACCGCGACTGGTGGCCCAATCAGCTCAAGATGAACATTCTGCGCCAGCACTCCCCGCTTTCGGACCCGATGGACCCGGCGTTCAGCTATGCGAAAGAGTTTGAGTCCCTGGATTTAGAGGCCGTCAAAAAAGACATCTTCGCGCTGATGACCGACTCCCAGGAGTGGTGGCCCGCCGACTACGGCCATTACGGACCGCTTTTTGTCCGAATGGCCTGGCACAGCGCGGGCACCTACCGCATCTCGGATGGTCGCGGCGGCGCAGGCTACGGCACGCAGCGGTTCGCCCCCCTCAATAGCTGGCCCGATAATGCCAACCTCGACAAGGCCCGCCTGCTGCTCTGGCCCATCAAAAAGAAGTACGGACGGAAGATCTCCTGGGCCGACCTGATGGTGCTGACCGGCAACTGTGCCCTGGAGTCGATGGGCTTCCAGACGTTCGGCTTCGCAGGCGGACGCGAGGACGTGTGGGAACCCGCCGAAGACATCTACTGGGGTTCCGAAAAAGAGTGGCTGGCGGACAATCGCTACACCGATGACCGGGAGCTGGAAAATCCCCTGGCCGCAGTCCAGATGGGCCTCATCTATGTGAACCCGGAAGGCCCGAACGGGCGGCCAGACCCGCTCGCCTCGGCCCGCGACATCCGCGAAACCTTTGGCCGGATGGCGATGAACGATGCCGAGACGGTCGCCCTGATCGCGGGCGGCCACACGTTCGGCAAGACCCACGGCGCAGCCGACCCGAGCAAGTACGTCGGCTTCGAGCCGATGGCGGCAGGCATCGAGGAGCAGGGCCTCGGCTGGAAGAACACGCTGGGCAATGGAAACGGGGTCCACACGATCACGAGCGGCCTCGAGGGAGCCTGGACGACGACGCCGACCGCGTGGGGCAATGAGTATTTTGACAACCTGTTCGGCTTTGAATGGGAGCTGACAAAAAGCCCCGCCGGGGCCTACCAGTGGAAGCCCAAAGACGGGGCCGGGGCCGGAACTGTCCCGGACGCGCATGATCCGGCGGTGCGCCATGCGCCCTTCATGCTCACCACCGACCTGGCCCTGCGCGTGGACCCGGCTTACGAGAAGATCTCCCGGCGCTTCCACGAGCACCCGGACGAATTCGCAGATGCCTTCGCCCGCGCCTGGTTCAAGCTGACCCACCGCGATATGGGTCCCGTGGCGCGTTACCTCGGCCCCGAGGTTCCCGAAGAAGTGCTGATCTGGCAGGACCCGGTCCCGGCAGTCACCCATCCGCTGATTGACGCCGAGGACGGCGCGGCGCTCAAAAGCACGATCCTGGCGTCGGGCCTGTCGGTGTCCGAGCTAGTCTCGACCGCCTGGGCCTCGGCGTCGACGTTTCGCGGCTCGGACAAGCGCGGCGGCGCGAACGGCGCTCGCCTGCGGCTGGCCCCGCAGAAGGATTGGGAGGTCAACAGCCCCGGTCAGCTTGACACAGTGCTGGAAACGCTTACGGGAATCCAGCAGGAGTTCAATGCGGCTCAGTCCAGCGGCAAGCAAGTCTCGCTCGCAGACTTGATTGTTCTTGGCGGGTGTGCGGGCATCGAACAGGCGGCGCAGGCCGCCGGACACACTCTCACGATGCCCTTTACGCCCGGACGGGCCGATGCCAGCCAGGCGCAGACCGATGTGGTCTCATTTGCCGCGCTCGAGCCAGCGGCCGACGGGTTCCGCAACTACCTGAAGCCCCGGCATATCGCCTCCGCCGAGGAGCTGCTGGTGGACAAAGCTCAGCTTTTGAACCTGACCGCTCCCGAGATGACCGTGCTTGTCGGCGGAATGCGTGTCCTCGGGACGAACTTTGACCACTCGCCGCACGGCGTCTTCACCGACCGGGTTGGGATGCTCACCTCTGACTTCTTCGTCAATCTGATCGATTTCGGGACAAAGTGGAGCGCGGTTTCCTCGGAAAGCGACGTGTTTGAAGGCCGCGACCGCATCACCGGGGCGGTCAAATGGACAGGGACCCGTGTTGACCTGATTTTTGGGTCGAACTCGGAGCTGAGAGCCATCGCGGAGGTGTATGCCTGTGATGACGCGCAGGACAAGTTCGTGCGGGACTTCGCTGCCGCCTGGACCAAAGTGATGAACCTGGACCGCTTCGACCGGGCCTGACCTGGTATTGTCTGATGCGACGCCGCCTGCCTGAAAATGCCCAAAAGCCCAGCCACTCACGTAAGAGGGCTGGGCTTTTAGGCGTCTGCTGGCCTGCGAAGCGGGGGGTGACACACTGAATGGTGCAGGCTTCAGGGCGCAAGCAGATCAACCCATGCGCCAAAAACCGTTTGCGCCGTGCGTCCCAGCCCTGGCAGCTCCTGCCGTGCCTGCGCCCGGATCGCGGCCGCCCCGGCATCTGGCAAGCCCTCTCCCCACAGAGCCAGCCAGTCTTCTATCAATGGCTGAGTCACTTCTAAATGGCACTGCAGGCCATAAACGCACGAACCGAAGCGGAACGCCTGGCAGGGGGTCAAGTCGGATGAGGCCAGCGCTACGCTCTCCGGCGGAAGATCAAAGGCGTCTTCGTGCCAATGGAAGGCGCAGCAGGGAGAGTCAACACTGGCCCAGAGCCGGTCCTGCCGGGCGGCGTCGGTCAGCCGCAGCGGCGACCAGCCAATCTCAGCGTGAGGCGCTTTTGTCACGGCGGCCCCCAGCGCATGCGCCAGAAGCTGCCCTCCCAGACAGATTCCGAGAATCGGCGCATTGTGGGCGAGAGCATCTCTGATCAGAGCCACCTCGTCCCGCAGAAACGGGTAACTCTCCTGCTCGGACACGCCCATCGGGCCACCCAGGATGACCAGCCCTGCCGCATCCCCGAGGTGCCGGGGAACGGTCTCCCCGGCAAAGCCAGCCACCGTGCGCGTGGCGATGCGGCGCGTGCGAAGCACGTCTCCGAGAGTGCCCGAGGTTTCAGCCTCGTGATGCTGCAAAACGTAGACGAATGCCACCGCTCCCCCTTCCGGTCTGTGCCATTTTGCCCCTTTAGAGGCCGAGGTAGCGCCCGATTTCCCAGGCGGTGATGCTTTTGGCGGTCATCTCCGCGTAATCGTCCCACTCCGCCCGCTTGACTTCCAGGTAGTGCGGCGCGTATTCGCTGCCCAGCGCCCTGCACAGCACGTCGTCCTGTTCCAGTGCATCCAGCGCCTCCCCCAGATTGGATGGCAGCATCTCGATTCCGCGTGCCTGCGCCTCGCGGGGCGAGAGCAGAAACAGGTTGTCGGTCTGCGCCTCGCCCAGCTCAAGATTGCGTGCCACGCCGTCCAGCCCCGCCGCCAGCAGCGCCGCCGCCGCCAGGTAGGGGTTCGCCGAGCCGTCTGCCGTGCGGTACTCGATGCGGCCCGGCGCGGGCACGCGCATCATCAGGGTCCGGTTGTTGCCGCCGTGAGCAATGAAGACCGGCGCCCAGGTCGCGCCGGACCGGGGCGAACGCGCCCCGAATCGTTTATAGGAGTTGACCGAGGGCGCGGTCAGAGCGCACAGTCCCCGCGCATGGGCGAGAACTCCGGCCATAAAAGAAAGAGCGAGAGACGACAGCCCACGCGGGTCGCTCTTGTCCAGGAACAGGTTATCTTTGCCGTCGGTGTCCCACAGGGAGATGTGGTGGTGGGAGCCGCTGCCAGTCAGGTCGGCGAACGGCTTGGGCATGAATGTCGCGCACAGCCCGCGCTCCTCGGCCAGCGCCTTGACCATGAACTTGAAGAATGAGACCTGGTCAGCCATCGTCAGCGCATCTGCAAAGCGCCAGTTGATTTCAAACTGGCCGTTGGCATCCTCGTGGTCGTTCTGGTAAACCCCGTACCCCAGCCCGTTCAGGTGAGTGATCAGTGTCATCAGAAAGTCGGCGTTCCGCAGCAGCGACAACTGCCCATAGCACGGCTTGGCGAGCGTGTCGGCGGTGTCAGCCACTCCCAGACCGCCCCCGGCCTGCTTTTCTACCAGGAAGAACTCCGGCTCGACGCCGAGCATAAAGGTGAAGCCTTTTGCGTTGGCATCCGCCAGGGCGCGGCTGAGGATGGCGCGTGGGCAATAGCGCCAGTCGCCGCCGTCACTTTGAAGATTGCCAGCGATCCAGGCAACGCCGGGTTTCCAGGGCAGCGGGAAGACGGTCGAGCTGCTTTGGGGGACACAGGACAAATCAGGGTCGTGCGGCCCCTGGCCCAGACCGTCCACGGCAAAGCCTGCAAAGCCCGCCGCGCCTTCCATGACATCGGCCAGGCACTCGGCAGGGACCAGCTTGGCGCGGGGGACGCCGTGCATATCTACGAACGACATCAAGAAGAACTTGATGTCTTTGTCGGCGAATAGTTTCTGCGTGTCGGTGAGAGTGAACATCAGAGCGGTCTCCTCAAATCAGGATTTTTATCGCAGGAACTTGGCCCGCTGGTAGGGATAAGACGTGCGAATCGGGCGGTCTTCGGCGAAGCGTGCCAGCGTGAACAGGGAAATATCAAACGGGTCGGGCTGTCCCAGAACACGGGCGGCCATCGCCTCGCCGACGACGGGAGCCAGCTTGAAACCGTGCCCGGAAAAGCCGATGGCGGCGTGGAGGCCGTCTTCGAGCGAGTCCATAACCGGCTGCCAGTCCGGCGTCGTTTCATACAGCCCGGCAAAGGTACGCTGGACGCTGCTGTCTGCGGCATTCATGCCCTCGAACCGCAGGCTGGCCTTGCGCCGGGCATCGCTGATGGCCTGTGCGCCTGCCCCCTCGTCAAAACCCTCCGGCTGCCCCAGAGCTTCCGCCAGGTCTGCGTTGTCGGACGATCCGACCCACATGCCGCCCTCGCCGTCCTCCCGGAAGTAGGCCAGATGGATGAGGTCGGACACGATGGGGAAGCCTCCGGCAAACAAGGCGGGGCGTTCCAGCACGACGATCTGCGCTCGGACCGGCGTGACCGGCAGGTTCAGCCCGAAGAGCGCCCCAATGGGCCGTGACCAGTTGCCGGTGCAGAGCACCACCTGACCTGCCAGAATGGCCGAGCCGTCGCCCAGGGTCACGCGCCAGCCTGTTCCCTCCCGCACGGCGGCGACCACGGAGCAGTCGAAGCGCAGGGCCGCCCCGAGCTGGGCCGCCTGCGCCGCATAGGCCGCCACCGTCAGGGGCGGGCTGGCGTAGCCGCCGTCCGGTTCCCAGGCAGCCAGGGCGACATCCTCCGTTCGGACGGCGGGCACGAGCGCCTTCAGCGCCTCCGGCGAAATCAGCGACACGTTGACGCCAAGCGACTGATGCATTGCGACTGCCCCGCGCAAGTTGGCCTCGTCCGCCGCATCCACCAGGACGGAATAGCCGCAGGCGACGAAGCCGCAGGGCAGGCCAACCTCGTCCTCGAAGCGCATATAGCGCCGGTTCGCTTCCAGGGCCAGCGTCACCAGCGCAGGCACGCCGTAGTGCGCCCGGATGATTGCGCCTGACCGGGCCGTGGTTTCCTGACCCGGCTGCGCCTTGCGCTCCACCAGGGTCACTTCGGCTCCCTGCCGGGCCAGATGATAGGCAGTGGAACAGCCCATCAGGCCGCCGCCAATGACCAGAACGTCCGTCGTTTCCGGCATGGTCAATGCCCTCCCTCGCCCCACAGGTTCAGCGGGATCGGGCGGCGCGTTCCAGCCAATGGCAGGCCCGTGATCAGGGCCGACTCCAGAGTCAGGGCACGCAGGTCGTCCCGGTCCAGGCTGCCCACACGCGACTTGCCGCAGGCGCGGGCCATGATCTGGATTTCGAGCGTCATGGCGTGCAGGAAGTTCTCCACCCGCTCCGCCGCTTCCTCCACGGGCAGACGCTTGACCAGCTCTGGATCCTGCGTGGCGATGCCGACCGGACACCGGCCCGTGTGGCAGTGATGGCACGCGCCGGGCTTTGTTCCCATCGCCTCATACTCCTCGATCCAGAACGGCGCATTGCAGTTGAGCGCGATAATCGCCGCCGTGCCGATGGCGACCGCATCCGCCCCCAGGGCCAGCGCCTTGGCGGCATCCACGCCGGTCTTGATCCCGCCGCAGACGATCAATTGCACCTCGCCCAGCAGCTTCAGGTCTTCCAATGCGCGGACGGCCTCGCAGATCGCGCCCAGGGTCGGAATGCCTGTGTGGTCCAGCAGAACGTCCGGCGAGGCCGCCGTACCACCCTCCATGCCGTCCACGACGACGCAGTCCGCGCCTGCCTTGGCCGCCAGCTTGACGTCCTCATAGACACGCGCCGCGCCCAGCTTCACATAGATGGGCTTCTCCCAGTTGGTGGCCTCGCGCAGCTCTTCGATCTTGATGGCAAGGTCTTCCGGCCCCATCCAGTCCGGGTGCCGGCAGGGCGAGCGCTGATCCACGCCGTCCGGCAGGTCGCGCATTCGGGCGATCTCCGGGCTGACCTTCTGGCCCAGCAGCAGCCCGCCCGTGCCGGGCTTTGCCCCCTGGCCGACCACGATTTCAATGGCGTCCGCCCGCTGCACATCGCGTGGGTTGAACCCGTAGCGAGAGGGCAGGCACTGGTACACCAGCGTCTGGGAATACTCCCGGTCAGAAGGGTGCATCCCGCCGTCGCCGGTGCAGGTGGAGGTTCCCGCCCGTGTCGCCCCGAGGCCCAGGGCCTCTTTGGCGTTCCGGGACAGGGCGCCGTAAGACATCCCGGCGATGGTCACCGGCGTCTGGAGCCGCAGCGGCTTCTTGGCAAAGCGCGTGCCCAGCAGGACGCTCGTATCGCAGGTCTCCCGGTAGCCTTCCAGAGGTACGCGGGTCAAGCCGGAGGGCAGGAAGGTCAGGTCTTCCAGTGTCGGCAATTGGCGGATGGTGGAAAAGGCGCGGATGCGGTAGCGGCCCAGCCGGGCCTTCTCCTGAATGTCAGCGATGCTGGCCGGGTCCCAAATGCGGGAGGGCGTGGCTTCGTCAGCGGGCATAAGAAACTCTCCTTTGACTGTGTCTGGCTTAGAAAAATCGTGCGTAGCGGTCCACTTCCCACTGAGAGATGGACTGGTGGTATTCTTCCCACTCCTCGCGCTTGTAGCGGACGAACTCGTCGCGCAGGGCGGTGCCGAGTGTCTGTTCAATGAACGGATCGGCGGCGAAAAAGTCTACTGCCTCGTCCAGCGTGCGCGGCAGCAGTGAAATGCTCTTGTCGGTCAGCTCGGCGTCCGTGTACGCGTACATATTCTCGTGGTGCGGCGGGCCGGGGTCACGGCCTTCTGCGATCCCGTCCAGCCCCGCCGCCAGGGCCAGCGTGGCGGCGAGATAGGGGTTGCAGGAGGAGTCCGCCGCCCGGCACTCCACCCGGCCGCCGCTCATCGGGACGCGCAGATTGTTGGAGCGGTTGTTGCCGCCGTAACAATTAAAGACCGGCGCCCAGGAGTAGTACGACATGCTGCCTTTGCGAATCAAACGCTTGTAAGAGTTCACCGTGGGGCTAAAGGCGGCGGCGTTGCCCAGGCCGTGCTTGATCAGCCCGCTGATAAAGCCGTATCCCAGCCCGGACAGTTTGCATCCGTGCGCGTCGTCTTCGGGGGACGCGGGGACGAACAGGTTCTTCCCGGTGTCGGCATCGGCCAGGCTCATGTTGAAGTGCGCCCCGTTGCCGGTGAGGTTGGCGAACGGCTTGGGCATGAACACGGCCACCAGCCCCAGCTCGGCGGCCACTTTCTTCGCCATGAACCGAAAGAAGGTGTAGCGGTCGCAGGTCGTCAGGGCATCGGCGTACCCGAAGTCGAACTCGAACTGCGAATGGCCGTCTTCATGGTCGAAGGAGTAGACATCCCAGCCGAGCTGGTTGATCAGCGTCGTCATCCGGTCCAGGAAGGGGTAAGCCTCCATAAACCGCTGCACGTCGTAGCAGGGCTTGACCAGATTGTCGTTGTCATTGGGGACAACCAGCTGGCCGCGCTCATCCAGACGGAGCAGATAGACTTCCGCCTCAATCCCGAGGTTAAATGTATAGCCCAGACCTTTTGCCTGGTCCATAACCCGCTGCAGGGCGACTCGGGTGTTCAGGGCATACGGCTCGCTGTGAAAATAGTTGTCGGCGGGGAACCAGGCAATCTCCGGCTGCCAGGGGATCAGGAACCCCCGCTCCAGGTCAGGAACACTGCTGATCTCATCGTCGTTGGGCTGCTGCCCGAGGCCGTCAAGCGCATAGCCGGTGAACAGCTCGGAGCCGCGTGCCATGTCGGCGAAGTGCGGGAGCGGCACGCACTTGGCTTTGGGGACGCCGTGAATGTCCACATAAGCGCCGATGACGTAGCGCACGCCCTGAAACTTCAGCTCGGAAGCTTTCGCCTCGATCTGCTCATCCGTATATTTGTTTACTTGATACTGAGTCACTTGGGTCATAAGGTCTCCTGACGGTTCGGAAAAGGCGGCTCCTCGATCAGTGCAGCCCGCACCTGTGCAGACAGGTCTTCAATGGACCACGCCAGCAGGGTTTCGCCCTGCGCGGCGGCGGCGAGAGTCGGATGGCCTGTGGCGCCGTTCCGGCTGGTGCGCGGCACCGGGTACGAAAAGAACAGGCTGCCCGTGCGGTCGGGGTCGTCGGCGATCTTTTCCGGGCGGACGCCCTGCGGATGATGCGCCAGCATCAGGCTGGTCTCGGCGGCGTTGGCGTGCCAATCCTGGGCATCCTCGGTGTAGGCGGCGGCGACACGCGACGAGATTTCCCAGAGGCCCCGCAGCGCAATCCGCATCTGCGGGTGCCGGAACCGCAGCGTTTCCAGCGCGACACGCAGGGGGGCAAAGTTGGTCACATGGCCGTTCAGCAGCAGCAGCCGGGTGAACCCGGAAGCTTCCAGCAGCCATTCGCCAATCTCCACAACGGCAGCCGTCACGGTCGCGGGCGACAGGGACAGCGTGCCCGGCCAGTGCGCCGTGTGCCCCCAGGCCGCCCCGTAAGGCAGGGCAGGCAGGACGGGCACTCCCGTCTGCGCCGAAACGCCGGACGCAACGGCGCTCGCACTCAGCGTATCCACATTCAGCGAGAGGTGCGGGCCGTGCTGCTCCGTGCTGCCGACCGGCAGGATCGCCATATCCATGCCTGACTGCCGCAGTGCCCCGACTTCCTGCCAGGTCAGCCATTCCCAGAGTACGGGCTTTATTTCAGCGGGCGCTGTCATGACGATTCGACTCGGATGACATCGCCCTGGCGAATGGTGCCGCCCTGGAGGACTTCGGCATAAACGCCGACATTGGCCCCGTTCTGCTGCACTGCCGTTCGCAGGATGCCGGGGTCGCGGGGCAGGTCGCCCTGCGGCAAGGTGGTCATCACGCAGCGCGGGCAGGGGCCAGTGACGGCCAGCCGCACTTCCTCGCCGATGGAGATCGTCTTGCCGATCCAGGCATTCTCGGCAAATCCTTCGCCGCCCGCGTTGACCACAATGTTCGGGCGGAACCGCCGGGCCTCAAATCGACCTGACGGGTAGGCCGCACGCAGCGTGTCAATGGTGGCCGTGGTCAAAAGGTGCAGGATGGCGAGGTCAAAGAACGTGTTTTCCAGCGTGTTCTCGTCCGTCACGTCATCCGAGTGGGGCAGACCCGGCACGTCTTCAGCGTCCGGCCAGTATTCGTCCAGGTGCGGATGCGCGGGCGGCTGACTTTCAAAGGTGACAGCCCGGCCCAGCGCCTGCGACAGCGCCCCGTCCAAATCCGGCTGCGTGCTGAGGAGCGTTTCGCCGCCCGGCAGCGTGATCCGCACCGGCGGGACAGTGGCCGCGTCTGCAGCCGGCTCGGCGAAGGCCGCACGGAAGCGGAACAGAGTAGGCCACTTTTTGGGGTTCTTGGCCGTCACGGTTTTGCCGTCTTCCGCGTCCATCAGCGCATAAGCGCGGTCGCCGAACAGGCCGCGCTCCGTGACACGCGACGAGTTGATCTCCTCGCCCTGCATGGACTTGACGGGGTAGCGCCAAAGCGAAACGACCGAGGCTTCCGTCGCGGACTCAGGGGTGGACATGGCAGAACCTCCTTAAAGCGAGATCACGAACATCTTTTTAAGCGTTTCGTGGACTTCCCACACGGAAGGCGTGTTGATCGGGAAGGAAATGATGTCGCCAGGGTTGACCTCGACGGAAGTGCCGTCGTCAGTGGTAATGGTCGCACGGCCTTCCAGGACATGAAACGTCTCGTTGCCGAAGAACAGCCACCGGAACTTGGCGGGCTGAACGTGCCACAGGCCCGCCAGGTAGGTCGGGTCGCCCTTTTCGTTCTTTTTGAGCCAGTGGACACGCGGGACGGGATCGCCGACCAGCAGGTCGGGCGCATCAATGGGCATCGGCTCCCAGAGGGAGGTGTGAATAGACGAGTAGGCAATATTTCCCATAACAGGCTCCCTTTTGTGTTCCACGGGGCGCTCTTCGCGCTGGCCGGGAACGGTAGTGGCGGGCGCTCCGGCTTCGCGGCGGCAGCGCGACTCCAGATAGTCCACCAGGGCGTCGGCGAACGACGCCATTCCTTTGTATTCGCGTGTGGCACGCGGAATGCCCTTGACGACGGCGGTGAAGCGGCGCAGGCGGTCCGGGTCGGCCACCACCTCAGAAACCGGGTTGCGGTAAGTGCGGATGAGGAACAATATGCCCCGCGTTTCGGGCAGACGTGCGAAGACCTGCCGCTCAATTCGCAGAAAGCACCGCTCCCCCGCATTGTCTGCCGTGATGCCGCGCCGGGAGGCAATCCATTCGTGAGACACGGCAGGGGCCAGATTGAGTCGGTCCGTGCTGGACACGGTCCAGTTGACCCGGCCCGTAGGCCGCCCGGCTTTGAGCCGCTGCATCATCAGGTTCGCAGGACGCCCGATGCGCTCCAAAAACTGCGGAATGTTCTCATGGATACGCAGAAAGTTCTGCCCGATTTTGTCGTCCAGGCACCAGGAGGCCGCAAAGCACAGATGCCCGCCGACGCAGACCGTGTCGGCGCCGTCCGGCGTTTCCGCCATCAAGATGAGGTCTTCCTGCACCTGCCGTCCCATCCAGTCCAGCGGCGGCAGGGGCAGGGTGGCCGGATCGCCCAGCGTAAACGTGGTGGTCGTGCCGAGCAGACGGTTGGTCCAAGTCCAGCGGTCGCCCTCCACCTGCAGAGCGAAGTGCTGCGGCGTGTGCTGCGCCATGTCCGGCAGCAGCAGGGCGATGGTCTCCCAGGCCAGCGGCTCGACTTCCGGCGGACACTGGAAATAGTAACGGTAATCCGAGGCGAGAATGGGGTCTTTCAGGGCAAGCTCGGTTCGGTACTCTTCCTCCTCTACCTCAATCATCGGCCCGATGCCCGCTCGTGCGTTCATCGGCATATCGTATTCGTCATGCTCAAATGGAAAATAACGCATCATAGTTGGTGCCGTCCCCTCTCCTGTACGGAGAGGGGTTCTTGCTCCCTATCCTTCGCGGTGGACGACCTCGCGTCGCCCTCCCAGGTCGTCATCGCCTTCCTGCATCTCCGGCAAGCCCGGCCCGGTGTCTCCCGCCGAGTAGGCCAGCACCGGGCGGCGGTCCTGCACCATGCGCCGATACAGGTAAAGCGGCACCACCCCCAGCATGATGGTGATCCCGGTCCACATCACCGTCGCGCCAAGCTGCGGCCCGCCTACCAGCGAGATGAAGATGTTGAACAGCGCGACCACGGCGGCGACCGGCACAAAGAAGGCTGGCAGCTTGTAGGGCCGCTCCGCCTCCGGCTGATTTCGACGCAGCAGGATAAACGCGATGGGCAGCAGTATCCAGACAATCATGTAGCCGACATTGGAGGAGGCGATCAGGTTGACGATGTTGTCCTTGAAAATCACCAGCAGGCCAATAGTGACGGCGCAGTCCAGGTACATGGAGCCGACCGGGACGCCGTATTTGTTGATGTTGCCGAACTGCTTGATGATCAGTCCGTCCCGGCTCATCTCATAGACGCAGCGCGTGGAGCCGATAATGGTCGTCTGCACGCCCAGCAGCAGAGCGGCGATCAGCATCAAGGCCACGATGTTTGCGCCAACAGGACCAAAGATCGCCTGAGCGGCGGGCAAAAAGGCCACGATGGGGTCTTTCGTGATCGCGTCCGTGCCGATGATTGCCATCAGCATAAACGGAACCAGGCCATACGCGAACATGCCGACAGCGGATGCGGCCTTGATTGCTTTGGGGGCATCGCTTTTCGGGTTCTTCAGCTCGGCGATGATCGTCGTCCCGGATTCAAAGGCATAGGCCGACCAGGCGGCGACAAACATCCACTTGATCATAATCATCCACGACTCCCCAGAATGCCACGACCCGTGCAGCGGCGCGATTGGGAAGACATAATGCGGATGGAACAGGCCGGGCCGGAAGAGGGGCGAGAAGGCAATCAGGCACAGAGGCACGAGGGAGCAGACCGCCATCACAACGGAAGACCAGACGCCGGGCTTCAGCCCAAAATAGTTCACGAAATACAGCAGCAGGGTCAGGCTGATCGCAATGGCGACCACGTTGCCATGCGGCAGAAACGTCGCCTTCATGTAGCCAGCGACCAGAATCATGTTGACCGGGATGACCGGAATCCAGGCCAGCCAGTAGCCCCAGTTGGAGGCCACGCCGAACAGGGGCGAGGTTTTCTTGAATGCCTCATGGGCGTAAGTCGCCGTGCCGCCACTTTTGTTCGGGAACATACCCGCCATCTCGGCGATCATCAGGCATTGGAGAACGCCGATCAGGGCGATCAGTGTCCAGACGAAGACAGAGGCCGGGCCGAGTTCGGCGGCCATTGGGCCAAGCGTCGTCGCCACCAGCAGGGAGCCGCCAAGCGAGATGACGAACGAGGATTTCCAGGTGACAGTGCGGGTCAGCGTGTTTTTGTCGCCCGCAGTAGTGACAGGTGGGGAGGCCGGAATGACCCCAGGGACAGTGCTCATGGTGTTTCTCCTTCTGCGCCTCGCGGCGCGGACGAAAGTGGTGCATCGTCCGGCGCAACGTCATTGCAGGCCGGCAGGGAAGAAGATAAGAGCCGTCAGCGGCGGTGACCGAGCATGGACATAAGAGCTAGAGTGCGTTCTTCCAAATCTCCTTTTCTTTGGTGTCAAAATTGTAGAGTTTTTTGCCCGAAACGATCTTCTTGAAGTCGGCGGGGACGCCGTCCAGGCCAGCGTCGGCCAGCGCATCCGCCAGCAGGACAATGTCGCTTTCGGTCAGGTCGGCCTGAACGGCGTCGCTTCCCAGGGCCTCGATGCGTCCCCGGATGTAGATTTTGCCCTCATAGAGCGAGTCGCCGAGCGCCTCGCCCGCATCGCCGCCGATGATCAGGACCCCCTTCTGCATCATGAAGCCGGTCATATAGCCTACGTCGCCGCCGATGACCAGCAGACCGCCCTTCATCGCCACCCCGCAGCGTGCCCCGGCATTGCCGCCGACAATGACTGTGCCGCCGCGCATGGTCGCGCCCGCCGCCGAGCCTGCCGAGCCGCTGATCTGAACCCGGCCTAACATCAGGTTCTCGGCCAGGCCCCACCCGGCGTCGCCCGCGATCCGCACGTCTACTCCTTCGCACAGACCCGCGCAGTAGTAGCCGACATGCCCTTCAATACGCAGCTGGAGCGGCGTCGTCAGTCCGACGGCCAGGTTGTGGCGGCTGTCCGGGTGCAGCAGGGCTACGGCGGCATCGGGACCGAGCCGCGCCGCTTCTTTCAGGAAAGCGTTGATCTCCCTCGTGGTCCGCCCCGCGCAGTCAAATGTTTTTATGCCCTCGCCCATTTTAATCTTTCCCCCAGACACGCACTTCCCGTGGCTTGATTTCTCGGATCGTGATTTCGTCGCCCAGAAGCCGGTGCAGTGCCTGCGGCTCTGAGGCCAGTGCCAGCGTGCCCGCCGCCGACTCGCAGAAGAGCAGCGGCTTGGTGGCGAACGGGTCGCGGACCACTCCCAGCCCTGCGCTTGTTGCCGCGATGAAGCTGAACGAGCCGTCGAGTTCGGCGCCCGCCGCCGCCAGCGCCTCTTGAAACGTCAGGCCGCCGCTCATCCTGTCGCCTAGATAAGTGCCGATGATCTCCGAATCATTGCGGCTGGCAAAGGTGAACCCACGCGCTTCAAACCGCTGGCGCAGCTTGAGATAGTTGGTGATGTGCCCGTTATGGGTCACGGCGATGTCCGGGAACGGACGGCCCCAGAATGGCTGTGCGTGGGCCGGATCAATGCGGCTCTCGGTTGCCAGTCGCAGGTGGGCCACCCCATGCGTCCCATGCAGCGGCGTCACTTCTTCGGTCAGCGCGGCGGCGCGTCCGACGGCCTTGAAGATCTGAAGCGATTCGCCCAGGGAGGTCACGACGGCGCCGGGCAGTGCTTTTTCCAGGGCGGCGATCAGCTCCTTATCGGAAGGTCCTGCTCCGGCACGGCGCGAGAGGGCAAAGCCCGCCCGCTCTGGCCGCAGCCCCGAAAGGGCACCCCCGCCGAGCGCGAGGATTGTTTGAGGCTCCGGCAGAGCCGCATCAAGCGGCAGCGAAACCTGAAGGGTCTGAACGCCGGGATGGGACGGGCCGAAGACCGCCACGCCGGCTGAGTCGGCCCCCCGGTGCTGCAGGCAGCCGGCCAGCGTCATCAGGTCTGCGCCCGCCGACTGTGTTTCAGCCCCGCCGTCACGATACAATATGCCTGCGATACCGCACATACGCTGCGCCTCCTCACCCATGACAAGTGCCAAAAAAAGACGTCTTTTGCCTGTTTCAGATTCGCGGCCACGCGAAAAACAGAGCAGAAAGACGTCGTTGCCTGCTGCACAGAGTATACTGTTAAAAGATAGTTCGTTCTGAGTGCATTATAGCCCTTTTTTTTCGGCCTGTCAATGCTGTACGTTAAATAATTTGATTTTTATTTTGCATATCGTTCTCTAGTAAAGGCGCTTTCCTAACAAATGGTGGAAAACAATCTTGATGAAGTTGACAAACAGTTGCTGACCCTGCTGGGCAGCGACGCACGCGCCTCGGCCTCCGCGCTCGCGGAGCGGATCGGGATGACGCGCCAGGCCGCTACAGAGCGTCTGGACCGGCTGAAGCGCGACGGAGTCATCCAGCACTACACGGTGGCGGTGGACCCGGATAAGATGGGGATGGCGGTCCGCGCCTTCCTTTCCGTCACGCTGCTGCCCGCCTGCACCGACAAGCAGGAAGAGTACGTCATTGATCTGCTCCGCCGCAGTCCCTGGGTGCGTGAGTGCTACCGCGTGACTGGGGACGATTATTTTCAGGCGAGGGTCGTCGCGCCCGAAATCACTGAAGTGCGGCAGCTTCTTCTTGATTTGCGCGGCACCGGCGTCGTCCAATCCACGCGGACGGTTCTGTCTCTGGAAACCCTTTTTGAGAAGACACCGGGACAATTCCTGGAACAAGCTCTGGGTATAGCCTGACCCGGCAGCCCGCATGGCTTTTTTCTTTTGAGAGACCCTTGAAGTTACAGCCACCCGGCGACCTCGGCATCCGTGAGGGTTCTTTCCAGCTTGGCATATTCCGCCTGGGAGGCCCGCAGGATATGCCCCATCCGAATCGGCTCCTCAGCGTCTGCGGCCAGAAAGGCGGCGTTGAGGGCAATATTGCGAATGTTTCCGCCGGAAACAAGCATCTGCGCGAGCGCTTCGGGGACAAGGCCCTCGGTAGGAGCCGCCTGCGGGAAGACGCGACGCCAGATTTCCGCTCTCTGGGTGGCATCGGGGAAGGGAAATGCAACGACATAGCGCAGGCGGCGCAGAAATGCTACGTCCAGCGAGTTCTTCAAATTCGTCGTCAGGATCGCCAGCCCGCGATAGGCCTCCATGCGCTGCAAAAGATAAGCCACCTCCTGGTTGGCGTAGCGGTCATGGCTGTCCTTGATTTCCGTGCGCTTGCCAAACAGAGCGTCCGCCTCATCAAACAGCAGAATGGCCCCGCCCGCCTCCGCCGCGTCGAAGACGCGCCGCAGGTTCTTCTCCGACTCGCCAATATATTTGCTGACCACCGCACTTAAATCAATCCGGTACAGGTCCAGATCCAGCTCGCGGGCCAGAACCTCGGCGGCCAGCGTTTTGCCGGTCCCACTGGCTCCGGCGAACAGGGCGCTGATGCCCAGGCCGCGCGTGCCCTGCGCGGCAAACCCCCAGCGGTGATAGACCGTGCCGCGCCGCCGCACATGAGCGGCGATGTCATGCAGGGTCACCCGCTGCGTTTCCGGCAGCACCAGATCAGCCCACTCTGCCGCTGGCTCGATCCGCTGGGCCAGGTCGTCCAGGCGTGACCGTGCCGAAACGCGGCACGCTTCCCACAACATCTGCTGAAGCGCCACCACTTGTTCTTCTTCAGACCGCTCCGAGCCAGACGCAAGGCTCCCCAAAGCCTCTGTGCTGGCCGTGCGAATAGTCAGACCAGAGATGTCAAACTGCGTCACAAGCTGTTCGATACTTCCACTGAGTGCTGACTGATCCGCCGTTCCAAGCGCAAGCCTCCAAAGCGAGCGCTGCTCGGGGAGCGTAGGATTGGTGACTTCCAGCGTGACCACGGGGCGCTGGCGCATCGGGTGGCGCTGGGTGGTGGAAATTAGAACACGTCCGTGGAGCCGATCCAGGACACACGCCAGGGCGGCGGCGCGGGCGCTGTCGCCTGCATCTATCTCGTCCGCTTCCACCAGCAGCACATTGCGCGTCAGGGCCACCTCGCGGTTCCAGACTTCGATCAGCAAGTCCAGCTCCGCCAGTCCGGTCGGCAATGCTTCGGCAGAGAGTGCCCCCAGACCGAGGCCGACCTGACAGCAGGCGTCCACCGCGATCTGCCGCTTGTCCCGGCGGCCCGGCCCGCATAGCTGAAATACCGGCGGCAGGGCGCTGCCCTGCCGCCAGATTGCCGCAATCCGGTCGGCCTGCGCCTGATGGGAGAGAACAAGAGCCTCGTCCTTGACAACAGGAATAATCAGGCCGCGCAGGCGCTCGTCCAGCGCATTGATGCCCACAAGACAGTGAAGAATGCGCTCGTCGATCCGCAGGGGGCTGGTGGTGAGGGTGGCCCCTGCGCCGAGTTCAATCAGGCGATGCCGCCGCAGCGGGGCATGGGGCGCAATCGCGCTCCAGTGGGCGTCCGGCAGCGCCGCCAGGGCCAGGCTAAACGTCGGGGACAGGCGCAGGGGATCCCCCTGCGCCGTGCCGCAGAGGCGGCCAAACTCGGCATCCAGCTCCACCCCGGCGCAGAGCAGCAGCAGGTCCCGCTCAAACGGCGACAGACGAAACACAGCGCAAAGGCCGTCCAGCGCGGTCGGCTCAGGGTCGTCTTCCGGCAGGGTGAGAGAAGCCCCGACGGGGCCGCTTCCCTCCGGCGACTTGAGGTAAGCTTCCAGAGCCGCACGGACCACGCGCAGCCGTTTCGTCAGAGACTGCTGATTGCGCTCGGGCCAGGAGGGCGTCATCACGCTTTCTCCGCCGGGGCACTGTCGGCCAGCTCCACCGTCACCTGATACATGATGGAAGGCCGGTAGCTGACCTGGAACGCCGACCACAGGTTGACCATTTCTTCCATCTGCATCGCCTGCGGGCAGAGCTTGATCCGGTGGACGCTGTCCGGCAGCCGGGGATCGGCCAGAGCCGCACGCGGCGGCGGAGCCAGATGCCCGCCGCTGCGTGTGGCGACATTTTTGAGCAGGGTCCGCAGCGTGCCGGCGGTCAGCACCGGCGTCTCCTGGAACAGCTCCATAGCGTACCCCAGCAGGATTTCGCTTTGCAGGTCCTCCACGCCGTAGGCCGTGAGCAGGTAGTGCAGCTCCACGCTGCGCGGCAGCCCGTGTGCGGCGACCCTGTCGGACTCCCGCGCATGGCGGCTGCCGGGAGACAGCCCTTTGGACTGGACCTGATAGAGAAACAGGTTGATCTGGGATTTTTCATCCGCGCCTGACGCCATCCGGTCCGGCGGCAGCGCAGAAATCGTCGTGTCGCTGCCGAGCGCGGCAGTGATGCCGCGCTCGACCAGCCCATTTTCCAGCACGTTCTTCAGCACCGCCGTGACCGCCGCGAGAACAAGCGTGTGGCTCATCGGGTGGTTCCCTTTGGGTTATGGCCCCGGACTGAGGACCTGAACACGACCGGTATTCAGGCTGTTCGTCCCGGCAGGAGCGGCGTTTGCCACATAAATATAGCCGGAAGTCGGGACATTGACTCGGTTGTCTATCGTGATGCCTCCGAGGCCGCCGACCTTGACGTCCGCGCTTTGGGTAAGCGGCAGGCTGCCGGAGTCGGTTCCATTGGCGGCAAAGACCTCAATCACATTGCTGGTGGGCACGGTGACATAGAGGTTGCCGGTTGTGTTCAGGCCGGGGCGCGTGTCCACCGCCACATCCGCCGCGCTGGCAAGTGCCGTTGTCACGCCGCCGGTTCCAAAGGCGGCATCCTGCGTGTAGCCCGCCGGAGTGCCGGGTGCGGCAGGCTTGAGCTTGACCACGGCGTTGGCGACCAGCACGTAGATGTTATCGCTCGGGTCCACCGTAATGCCCGTTGGCGCTCCGGCGAGTAAGCCGGGGAGGCTGTTGATGGTCGTCAGCAGCGTGCCAGTCCGGCTGTAAACCTCTACCTGCGCCCCGTTTCCGGTGTTTTCCGCGACAAAGAGATTGCCTGCCGGATCGGTTGCCAGGCTGGTGCTGGGGGTGATATTAGCCACAAAGACACCCCCGATTCCATCCGGATTGTATTTGTAGAGCGTGCTCGTCACTACAAAGGTACTCGGATCCGTGACGTTTCCGAGGACATACACGCTGTCGTCCACCGGGTCCACCGGGTCCACCGCGACAGAGGCGGCGCCGGTGACGCTGACAGCGCCGGTCGTATTGAACGTCGTGTCCGGCGCCAGTGAGCCGTCCGGGTTCTGCTTGAATTTCTGAACCTCCGCTCCTCTGTTGTCAGCGTCGGCGGTGTACAGGCTGCCGAGAGCAACATCGGCAATCGTTGTAAACTTGCCAGGGCCACTGCCTGTGGGACCGATAGCGAGGCCGTTGCGGTTGACATACGCGGAGACGTTCGGTGGGCCGCCAGTCGGAAGGGGGGCAACTGTCACCGTCGCGGACGCCGTCAGCGGCGCGGGAACGTCCTTGTCCGTGTAGGTCGCGGTCACCGTAATGGGGACTGCCACCAGGGTCGCTTTAACGGCTTTGAGGAGGCCGGTCGCGCCGTCCACCGTGAGATACTGCCCGGCGGCATCCGTGCTGCTCCAGGTGAGCGTGCTGGGCGCTGTCAGCACGGTCGCGCCGGTGGCGTCGGTAGGGACCGCGAAGAGCTGCTGGCTTTGCCCGGTGAGCAGGGACAGGGAGCCGCCCGGCTGAAGGGTTAAACGGGTGATGGTAGACAGCAGGGTCAGGGCGATGTCGGAGGCGGGCTTGTCTGCGGTCAAAACAAGGGGCTGTGCGGCTGATGCCTGGGCGACCCCGTGCCCATCGGTGGTAGGATAAGCCGTCGCCGTGACAGTCAGGGTCTGGACCGGCAGACTGGTGAACTGGTGCGTCTGTGCCGGGTAGCCGGTTGGGGCGAGCGCCGGGCGCACGAACGTAAAGCTTTGCAGGACCGTGGCGCCGTTTGAAATCGTCACCACAATGCTGTTGGAGGCCGCCGGGATCAGGCGCGGCTGTGCGCTCCCCGTGGCCGGGACAGGCGGCAGGGGCCACTGGATTGTGAGCGCGGCCTGCCCGTTTGCTTGAACTGCCGGGGAGTGCGAGCCGCCCCCGCCCCCGCCGCAGCCGGTCAGGGAGGCCAGAACGACAAGTATCACTGAAACAAACCATGCAGAAAACTTCATCAGGGCCTCCCTTACTGAACGGTGACGGTCGTGGAGCCGTTGGACGTGCCCACAAGCACCGTGGCGACAGCCTGCCGGGTCGGGTCGGCCTGGCTGACGGCGACGACATGGTAGGTTCCCACCGTCGCCGGCGCGGTGTAAACACCGGCTGGCGTGATGGACCCGCCGGCCACACCTTCCTGCACGCTCCAGACAACCGCTCCGGCATTGGGGCCGGTGAGGCCGGTCACCGTGGCCGTGAAGGTCGTCGTGCCGCCCGGCAGCAGGCTTGGGATGACCGGGTTGATGCTGATACCAGGAACGGCGTGGTAGGTCACTGCGACACCGACGGACGGCTGACTGTCACCGCTGGCATTGGAGGCCGCGACTTCGTAGGTGTACGTGATGCCGTCCTGCACGGCGGTGTCATCATACTCGCCCTGCGCGGAGGAGCCGATCAGCCCCCCGGCGGCGGCGCGGGGCTTCACAGCGCGGGGCTTCACAGCGCGGGGCTTCGCCAGAGCCGGGGCGACGGACAGCGGCGGAGTGCGGAATATCTTGTAGTTTGTCGCGCTGGGGACGATGTCCCACTTCACGACCACCCGGCTGCCAGCGGCATCGGAAACCGCCACGGCATTGGCGGGGGTCGCGGGCGTGCCGGGGATCAGGGTGACATCGCCGCCCCCGCCGCCGCAGCCACCGAGCAGAAGTGCCGCGCCCAGCCCGGCCAGTACCGGTATGCCTCGTGAAAAGATGCCTCGCTGAAATCGCATGAAAGCCTCCTGGGGTTGTTCGGAAGGTCGGCAGGAAAGTCAGTAAAATAGCTTGACGCCGACTTCCAGACGCGCCGTGGTGGAGCCGTCCCGCGTGAACTTCTCCGCCGACAGCTCGGCGAAAATGGACTGCTGTGGCTTGATGAAGAAGTCCGCGCCGCCGGTGACAATCAAGACCGCCTGCTTGGTTTTATTGCCGCTCAGATTGATCACATCATACTGCGGGGCAAAGCCGACATAGGGAATAATTTTGGAGCGCCCAAAATGGTAGCGGACGGCGGCCCCGACGGCAAGGCCGGAGCTGGAGCTGGAAGACTGGAAGGCAGCGGTGTTCCCGCCCACTACGGAAAGCCGCTGGGCAGGGCTGGCCTGTCCGTTGAGAGCGATCACCCCGGCAAATTCCAGCGCGGGACTGGTATAGTAGCCCAGTTCCACCCGCACGGTGGCATTGTAGTTGTCTTTCGCCGTGTAAGAGGCGCTGCCGGACACGGACGTCGTGCGTGTGCCCTTGTCCGGGCCACCCTCGAACTTGCTCTGTGCCCTTGCGCCAGTCGCCAGAAGAGCGAGAAGAACGGCGACCAGGAAATACCGATGCTGCATGGGACATATCCCTCCTTCGGAAGAACAATCACTGTCGAACAATCACTGTCTGGGGTGGCTGTGTCTGGGATTTTGGATCACCGTCAAGCTGTGCGAGAAAACAAGGGTAGTGCTTAACTGCTAGGGCACGCGAAATTCCAAAGAGGCTAGAAGTACGCCTGAGTGCCGATATGGGGAAGGATAGCACGTTTGCCAGAAGTTGTCAACCTGCGCGACAGCGGAATTTTTATTTTTCACCGGGATGCTTGAAAATTACGCGGCCTTCTGTTATACTGAGCCTGTTTCGAGAAAGTACGCCGCTCGTCAGAAATTGCCCCTCTCCTGTAGCTGCCTGTTCTGAGGAAGGTACGTCTGTGCGACACTTTAGCCAGTTCGGAATCACTCTGCCCCTATCCTGCCTGCTGGCTTTCTGCGGCATGGTTACCAGCCTGCCCGTGCGGGCACAGGACGACGCCATCACTGTCAATAAGGCGGCAGCGGTCACGCGCACCGCCCCCGGCACAATCACCGCGCTGGCGGCCAGCTACGGCGAGCGTCTGGCCGCCGGTCTGCAAAACGGTCAGCTTGTCGTGTGGACCGACACGGACCCTTCCCCTAAAATCATCGCCGCGCACACCCGGCAAATCAACGCTGTTCGCTTTTCTGCTGATGCTTCCCTTGTTGCCACTGCTTCCGAGGATGGCCGCGTCTCCGTCTGGAATGCCGACACGCTGGCGCGGGTGGATCATTTCGCGCAAAAATCCGGGCCGAAGGCGCTGACGCTGGATTTTTCTTCCGACAACGCCGCCCTCGCTGTTGGCTACGACAATGGGGCCGTCAAAGTCTGGAGCCTCGGCAGCCCGCAGCCGGTGCAGACCTTCGCCGCACACAAAAAGAAGGTGCTGACCGCCGTGTTCGCCGCCGGGGACGACAGCACGCTTTATTCGGTCGGCGAAGACAAAATGCTGGACACCTGGAATGTTGCCACCGGCGAGCAGGTCACGCAGGTCAACTTAAAGATCGGGCACGAGAATGATGCCAACTTCCGTGAGCTGCGCTACCGGGCGGCGGCAGTGGCCGGGAGCGCCAAGCGGATCGCTATTGCGGCATCCGTCTCGCACGTCGTCGGCAGCTACACCGGGATTGTGGATGAGCATTACATCAAGATGATCAACACGACGACCGGAGCCAAAACCGCCGTCGTGGCCGACAGCCTCAAGCAGGTCGCCGAAAACCCGCAGTCCGTGCTGGCCCTGTCCGATGACGGCCTGCTGCTGGCGACCGCCGGGCAGACGGGCAGCGGGGCGACTTCGGTGACCGTCTTGAACGCCCACACCAAAGACACCGTAGGCCAGCTTTCCCTGCCGTCCAAAGTGCAGGCGCTGCAATTTGGCTGGCGGCAAACCGGCTGGCAGGTCGTCGTCGCCGACGGCAAAAGCCTCACGACGTTTCCCCTGACTGTCAGCGCGGGTTCCGGCGAAGTACCGACGGACGCCCTGGCGGTCACGGTGCCGACGGAAGGCAAAGACCCGGCGGCTTTGAGCCTCGCCCGCGCCGCCGCCGACACCATGCAGACCGCCGCCGTCGCCACGGGCCGCTGCGTGGTCGTCAGCCGCAGCAACTTGAACGAGATCATGGATGAGCTGGCCCTGTCCCGCACCGGCCTCGTCGAAAAGAAGGCGCGGCTGAAGCTCGGCCACCTGGTCAATGCCCGCCGCTTTCTGGTCGCCAAAATCGTGCCGGTCGCGCAAAGCTACCATGTGACACTCTGGCTGGAAGCGGTGGAAACCGGAAAGATTTTAGCCTCCAAAGACGGCGAGGCGTCGTCCCCGGCGGACGTTCTGACACTGGCGCGTTCTTTGACGTCGAGCCTGCTGCGCGGCGCTCAGACGGATTAGGAAAGATTAGGAAGGAGAGACCCCATGTCGTGCAAACTGCTGGCAATCGTCGCTGGCCTGCTCGTCCTCCTGGGCGGGTCCCCGGCCCGTGCCGGGGAAACCTGGGCGGTGATTGTCGGCGTCAACGACTACGGCAGCTCTATTCCAAGTCTGCGCTTTGCCGCCGCTGATGCCAATCGTCTTTACGCCTTGATGACCAAAACCACCCCGGCAGACCATGTTGTCCTGCTGACCACCGGCGGTCAGAAGCCCACGGGTGTCATTATCGCTCAGAGCGTGGCCCGTCTGGCAAAACGCGCCAAGCCGGACGATGAGTTCTGGTTCTGCTTCTCCGGCCACGGCGAAGATCAGGCCGGAGCGCACTACCTTCTGCCGTGCGATGTCCAGATCAGCAGCTACAAGCGGACGGCGATCAATCTGAAAGACTTGCGGGACAGCCTCACGCTGACCTGTGCCGCCCGGCGCAAAATTCTGGTAGTGGATGCCTGCCATTCGGGATGGGACGATCTGAGCGGCGGGCAAAAAGGCGTGCCCGCCAATACCGCCACGGTCTGGGCCTCCTGCGGAGCCAAAGAAAGCTCCTGGGAAATCCCGGAGCTGGGCGAAGGCGTCTTCACCTGGTTTTTTCTGCAGAAGCAGCAGCAGGTCAATCCAAATGCGCTGCGTATTCCGAGCCAGGAGGATGCCACCTTCGTCAACACCCATGTCTCGACCTACATCCGCCGCAATAAACAGCCGTTCACGCAGACGCCGCAGGTGATCGGCACGCTTCCCTCGGGCGGCCTGATTGAAGCGGTTTCCCCACCGGCGACTCAGCCCGTCAGCCCGCCGCCCGGCGCTCTGGTGGCGCGTTCCCCGCTCGGCCCGGCTCTGCTGGTGGACATGAAGGAAGTGCGAACGCAGCTCAGCGGCAAGGTCATTACCAGCAATATCGCGCAGGCCAGCCTGCGTGCCGCGCTCCTCCGCCAGAACTTCCCGCTGGTAGACCCGCAGGCGGCGCGGCAGATTGCCACCCTGCTGAACCGCCGCCAGGCGGGCGCGGCGACGAAAAAACTGGGGGCACGCTTCCTGATCCGGGGCACTGCCACGACCACCGCGACCAAGCTGGCGATTACCCGCGACTTCATCACGGTCCAGGCCACGGTGACGGCGGAAGTGATTGACGAGACCGGAAACGTTTTGTGCCAGGTCGTCGTCGGCGGCACGCAGGACGACCCGGTGGCAGGCACGGACATCACGGAAGGCAGCGCGTCCAAGATGGCCTTGCAGGAGGCCACGCAGAAGCTGACCGAAGCTCTGCTGCCCAAGCTGCGGGCTATTCTCGTTCAGAGCCGCGATCAATAGCCCGGAAATTTCTATTCGCTCAGGAGACCTCGCTATGCGACACACTTTCTTTTATTCCGGCCTTTGCGCCGCTGCGCTCACGGTGGCTCTCGCTCATGGAAGCCTGCCCGTAGCCGCGCAGGGCGACAGCCGCAATGCCCTGTACCGGGGCGGGCTGGCTAACCTCCAAATCGTGTCCCGCTATTTCACTCCCGCGCAGAGCGCCCGCATCCCCACGCTGAAAGCTATCCTGCACCGGGTCATCTATGAGCCGGAGCAGGCCAATGACGATGAAATGGCAATCGCGACGGCGCTCCTGACCGGGCACTCGGTAAAGATCGACGGGGCCAAAGGCACGGATGTCACCACGCGGATGATTCTGAACCTGCACTTCACCCCGCTTGCGGCCCGCCCGACGCCCGTGCAGGCCGCCACGGTGATCAAGCCCGTCGCCAAAGTTGTCAACGCCAGCTATACCAGCATCGCCAGTGCCGGGCGTTCTGTGAGCTACACGTCGGGCGTCCTGCGCCAGCCGGGCCGGGGGGAAAGCGGCTACGTGGACATGGTCAAGGGGACGCGCAAAACGCGCATTGTGGAAATCCCAACGACGGCGGGCGACATGGGCGTCGCCGCCCGTGCCGGGACTATTGCCCGACGCATGACCAGCGTTCAGAAGAAAGACCCCGCCTGGTGGAGCCGTATCACACCCGGAACGGCGGCGAACGGGCAGGCCGTAGTCAGCCTGCCGGGCGGGCCGGTTCCCTATATTCTCACGGCAGACGCGAGCTTTGCGCGGGAGTGGAACACATCGCCGGAGAACCTGGCCCAGCGCCTGGTCAGCAAAATCCGCTCTACGATGGAGGTATCCACGGCGAAAGGCGTGCTGACGACTCTGCAGGAAGCCGCCGTGCAGGAAAAGCAGGCCGGGGACGACGCTTACGGCAAAGGGGACCGGGCCGCCGCCGAGCAGCATTATCAGCAGGCGATCAAAAACAGCCCCAGCTATGTGGCCGCCTATGAGCTTTTGATTGGCGTCTACAAAGAGCAGAACAAGACGGCCCAGATCAACGCGCTCCTCACGAACGCGCAAGGGGAGCCGTCGCTGACCGATGCCCAGCTCAAGGAAATCCAGCAGGCGGCCCGATAAGAGGTAAGAGACCTAACCCCCCAGCCCCCTTCCCTAAGAAAGAAGGGAGAGCATACAGACATAGAAAAGAGGAGAGGGCAGGAACAAGCCCTGCCCCTACGGGTCTCGCTCTTATTCTTACTCTGCCTTCCCCTTCCTTCTTAGGGAAGGGGGCTGGGGGGTTAGGTCTCTTACCTCTTATCGAGACCCAGCATCGAACTTTTTCAGCGCCGACGTGGCGGCATCCAGGCTCTGCTGGCTGCGGGCAATCTCTTTGTCCAGCACGGTTTCTTTGAGCTTTGCCAGCGGCACGTAGGTGTTGTTGAAATCGGAGACGGCCTGCGGATTGGTGGTGTCCACGGCTTTGGCTTTATTCTGAAGGTCCAGCTCAAAATTCAGCTTCTCCTGCTGCGCCGTGCTGAGAGCGCTCTGGGCGGCGGTCAGCTTGTCCGCATAAACCTGACGCTGATCCTGCTGGCCCTGGGCCAGCGCCGCTGTGGTTGTCACCGACGGCAGGCTGCCGCCGGAAGGAGTCAGCGCCGGGCCGCCGGAGGGCGTCACGATCACCGGGCAGCTTGCCGCTGGCTTCAAGTTGGGCACGACGACCGTGATGGCGCTGGGGGTCCACTTTTTGACACTGGCTTCCTGATCGCCGAGGCGGACGGAGCCGACCTGATCCCCCAGGCTGGTCCCCGAGATGGTCACTGTTTTCCCCGCCACAAGCTGTGCCGTCAGCGGGTACACCGTCGGCGGCGCCAGCGGCGCTCCGATGGTGATCGGGCAGGTGCTTTTCGGCATCAGGCCTGCGAAGGGCCAGGGCATGAACCGCGCAAACCGCTGGGCGGTCAGCGTCCCGGTCATGTGGTTGAGGCCAGCGGGAACGAGGACCTGGCAGCGGTCCGGGTTGCCGCGTTTGCCGGGAACGGGCTGCGAATCGAGTGTCACCGGGGCCACCGGGCGGTCCCCGATCTTGCCCGCAAAAGTGACACGGGTTCCCAGCACCCAGCGGTCGCCCAGAACCAGCGGCTGACCGGCATAGGCAAAGCCCATCGGCTTGATGGAAACGGAATGGCGGCTCTGCTCGAACGCGAGGTAGGTCACCGGGACTAAAATCGCCAGTGCCACGAGAGACATCACCAGCGTGCGGGCGCTGCTGGCGCTCTGCCGGAAAAAGTCCGTCAATTTGGCGGGAATCGGCGGGCAGTAAATCAGCGCCCGGTCACCCTCCACCTGCCGGGACTCCGTGGTCGGGGTGGCGACCACGGCGGAAGACTGGAAAAACCCTTCCGCCGTGGCGGGGGGCGGGACCGAAGGGGCATCCAGACGCAGGGCGCTGAGGAGCAGCGGCTGCGGCGTCAGGCTGCCTTTGATTGTTTTAAGATGCGTCACCGCCCGGAGCGGCACGCTGCGCTGCGTGCCGGGACGCGAATCGCGGTCGTTGTCTGCCAGCACCGTTTCGCCCGGCTCTGGCGGGGGCACGGCCAGCCGCTGGGTCGGGCAGTCCAGCACCATGTCGCGGGGGCGCGGAAGCTGCAGGTCGCAGTACAGCCAGTCATTGCCTTCATTGGTGACCACCACTTCAAACTCACCTGCCCGGCATCGCGGCCCAACGCGCTGCTGCTCGGGGGTAATCTCCAGGCTCCAGCGATGATACGGCCGGATCGTCGCCACGCCCGGCACGGTGGTGACACGGCTGCGCCGCCGGAGCGCCTCCCCGACCACCTGGGTCTCCACTTCAATCACAAACGGATAGCGGCCCGCGCGTGACTCCGGCTGCTGCGGCACATCAAAGCGGAGCAGCAGGTCGCGGCTTCCGCCGCGCGGCACATAGATTTTGATGCCGCGATCCTGTGCGCCGCGCTGGTCCGGCTTGCCGGACTGGCCCGAAGCGGATATGCCGGGCGGCGGCGGCAGGGCGGTGAGGGTAAACCAGGCTTCCTGCCACAGCGCATGGTCGCAGCGCAGGCGCACCACAAAGGCGTTTTCCTGCGGCATCGGGTTGGTGATTCGGAGAACGGCGCTGCCGGGAAGGACCTGACTCTCGCTGACGACCGAAGGGCGGCTGCCGGGGCGGCCAGGGATGATCTCGATTTCAGATTGCAGCAGTTTCATCGTGGGGGGTCATGTCCTCAAAAACTAACGGGCTTTTAACTTGATATGAACAAGCTGGTTGCCGCCGTCGGTGGTCACCAGAGTCAGCTCCTGGCTGTCGCTGGTCGCCCCGCCGACCGCCCGCAGCTTCAGCGGGGCCGCTGCCGTGCTGGGGCCAATCTGGTCGTTGTCCTTGCTGTCCAGCACGGTGAAAAAGGCCGGGTCAGGACGCTGCACGACCCAGAACTGAATGTTGGCGCTGCTGGACCGGGGCGTCGTGTTGATCAGGTTCAGCGGCACGTTCTGCCCACGCGGGACCGTCAGCAGGTAGGTCGCGCTCTGCACGGGGACGCCGTCCTCGCCCACCTTTTCCATTTCCTGTTTGATCAGCGGCAGCGGCTTATCCTGCCGGCGGCTGTAGTCCAGGTTTCCCCGAGTGAGCTGGAACTTGTGATCTGTTTTAAGCGGGACAAAGCGCACGGTGATTTTGCGCCGCGTCACTTCATACGTCTTTTCCAGGCCATATCCGGCACTGGTGACTTTGTCCTCATCGCGGCCATGCTGGAACCAATGCACTTCGGTATTGCCGTTCTCCGTCGCGCTCACATTCACAAAAGCAAAAAACGGCGCGTCCCAGCGGAGCCGGGCGACAAGGGGCTGGCTGGCGTTTGCTGTGCCGAGGACGTAATAGACACTGCCCGCGACATAGGCATTGGACACGCCCAGATAGCTGGCCTTGACCACGAGCAGCAGCAGCAGCGGAATGAGAAGCAGCAGCGAGAACAAGGCCGGAAAGGGCAGCAGGCGCCGCCGAATCGCCGTCAGCTCCACCAGGTTTTCCGTCTTGCCGCCGTTTGCCGGGTCCGTCACCGGCACAGCGGCGAGAATGACCGTATGCGCCTCCTGAAACCCCAGCCACCACGCGCCGCGCCGCTGCAAGCGGAAGCGCAGCGTGACCGGCCTCGGGGCGCGGCCCGCGCCCGCCGAGCGCAGCGAGTCCACCTCACGGTCAAACAGATACCGCCACTGCGGCGTCTCATAAATGGCCTCGGAGCCGCGCACGCTTTTGATCTCTTCGCCCTGCTTGACCGGGGGGGCTTTGACCGCGATGCGGAACGCAGTGTCGGCATTGCCTACGCTTTCCACGGACAGCGGGAAGTCCGCCGCTGTGGCAAACAGCCCGATTTTGACCTGCGCTTTTTCCGCCGTCAGCCGGACGGCGGGCGTGGCGGAAACGGCCAGTGTCAGCAGGCGCGACGTGAGGGCATCTCCCTGCGGCCCCACAGTGACAGCGAACGGGTAGTCGCCGGGCTGGGCATCCAGCGGCGGCTTCAGGCGCAGCGACACTTCCCCGCGCCCGTTGCGGGTCAGGTTGACCTGATCTTTGACCAGCGTAATCCAGCCGGGCGGCAGGGACCCGTCTTCATCCAGGATATAGGTGCGCTCACGCGGCCCGTCGTTGGTGAACGCGAAGCGCAGCAGCAGGGTCTCGCCGGGCCGCCGGGTGAGGACGGCTCCTTCCGGCGGCTCCTGCACGAACGGCTCCCCGACGGCGTCTGGCTCGGGTTCCTCGGGGTCAGCAGTGTCGATGTCGATAAAGTGCGTTGGACTGTCCGCCGGGTCCGGTGCAGGTACGGTCTCTGTGACGACCTCCGCAGGGCGCGGGGGCGGCTCTTCCGCCGGAGGCGGCGCGGGCGGACGCGGGGCGCGGGTTCGTTTCGTTGAGACGACCGGCGTCGGATCAGCGAGCACGGCGGCGGCAGTGGTACGGCCTGCCTCGACGCGCAGAGTAAGCGGCGTCTCGCGGCCCACGGGAATGCCCCCGGACAGTATCCGAACCAGAAGCTCATAATCGCCCACGGCGGCGTCCGAGGGCGGCGACAGTTTCAGCACCAGAACGTCCCCGCCGGAGGCTGCGGCCATCGCCTCGCACTCCGTTCCGGCCCCGCTGACCCAGTCGTCGGCCAGTCCGGCGACATCCAGGCAGAAGCCAGCCACATCCGGGCTGTCATTGAAGAAGCTGAATTCCGCTTCTACGGACTCGCCTGCCGCCGCCGTCAGCACCGTTTTGGCTTTCGGGTCATGGACGCGGGTTTTAGCCGTCTCCGGTGTCGTCTCAGTTCTCACAGTGCAGGGGTTCTCCTCATAATTTTGGCTATCCCAGCCGTGAAAGCTCGCGGGTACGGCGGCGCTGCGCGGCGGCGGCAATGATGTTCAGCCCGAACTCCTGGGCCTGCCGGATGCGGGCGCGGGCGTCGGGCGCATCGGGGTGATCCACTTCGCCCTGCCAGGCCGCGCCGTAGTCGTAGGTGCTGAACACGAGGCCATTGTCGGCGTCCGCCGAAACAGTTCCGGCGCTCTGCCCGCCGGGCGGCGGAGCGGAAAAGACATGGTGGACCGTCAGCAGCGGGTCGCCTTTGGCGACGGGCTTCAGTTTAGCTCCAAGCTGACCGGCCAGTGCCTCAAAGCCTTCGGCGAACTCACGGCTGCCCTGCCCGGCTTCGCCCAGTAGCATCCCCCCGCCGTCCAAAAATTGGCGCAGGCCGTCCACCTCCGCCTCCTTGAGCGGTTGGAAGCTCTGCCGCCCAGCCATATAGAGCAGAGACGGCGCGGCGCTGCTCGGGCCAGTCAGCGCGAGCGAACCGGTGAAAGTCAGATGAAACTGCGCCGCGTTGCCCTCGCGCAGCAGGTTCCACAGACCGGCCCGGTTCGGGTTCCAGGGAGACGCGCTGGTTTTGGGCACATACGACAGCTCCCCCACATCGGCGCAGCAGTGCGGGAAGGCCGCCCGGCAGTAGAGCCGGTTGATCTCATCGCTGCCCGGCGCGGAAGGGTTGGCGGCGTCCCGCACGGTTTTGTCCTGCGTGGAGCAGTAAATCCGCGCCAGCTCCAAATATGGCGTTCGCGGCAGCTCTTTCGTCGCCGTCAGGTCATAGCCTTCCACCTCTTTGTAGAATTGCTGGCCGTCCCCGACCATCACGCCCGAAGCGCGGTCGTGCGCCCGCAGAAAGGCCAGCGTGATATAGATATACATCCGGCTGACCGGCTCAATGGTCAGCACGACCGGCTCGCGCACCACAATCGTGCGCCCTTCCGGGTCAATGGCGATGCCGGGGGCGATAACCACGGTGCGCTCCCGCGCTTCGGAGGCAATCACTTCCAGGCCCAGCACGACGCCGGGCCGGTGGGCGGTCAGCGCGTGCAGGTAGCGGTGCGTGTGGTGGTGACCGTGCGCCAGCCGCCAGATTTCGGCGTCAATCGGCAGCTCATTGAACGGGTTGATGCCGACAATCGGGCGGGTCAGCAAGTCTTCCAGCGGCATAAACGTTTCCTTCCGAGCCTCTCCAAAGAGGCTCACTCTGCGGGGCTGCGCTCGACAATCCGCAGCTCATACGCGGTGTGCGCGGGCTTGCTGGACTGGATAATCTCATGGACAATCTGTTCGTTGACACGCTCCGGGCCGGTCACGGCGAGAGTCAGCACAAACGTATGCGGCGGCACATCGCCCAGGGTCGTGCTTCGGCCCAGCAGCGCCGACCCGCCCAGACGCATTCCCTGAAAAGGCTTGTCGTTGATCTCCGGGGTGATGCCGGTGTACAGCTCCAGATAGCGTGTCAGCCCCCACCGGGTCCCGCGCCAGCGGTACAGCTCCACGGCCTCTTTGATCAGGCGGCGGCGCTTGAGCTGCGGCCAGTTCTCATCGAGGGCCAGCGAGACCCAGGTGGAAAGCCAGGGCAGCAGGTCCGCCGCCGTTTCGTCCGGGTCGAAGCACCGTGCCAGGTCCGCCAGAAATGCCTGCGTCGGCTCAATCACATCGTCAAAGCCGCGCAGGTAACGCTCAAAAAAGGGCTTGTCTTCATAGGGCGCGTAATAGGCCGCCGGGGACGGCGAGTCGGTGTAGATCGCCGGAAGCTGACCGAGCAGGGCCGAGGGCGGGTGACGCAGCCGCAGCAGCCCTGGATAGTTGGAAACCGCGCCGCTTTCCAAATCCCGCAGCACAACGTCAAACGCAAAATCGCCGGGGTAGGCGAACCCGTCCAGCTCGGCGTCAAACTCCAGCGTCGCCTGCCGCCCCTCTCCCGGCAGCAGCAGCAGTGTCAGCGCGGACTCATCGGCAGACAGCTCATCCTGAGCCGCCAGCGCATCCCCGCCGAGGTCTTTGGGCGTGCGGCGCAGGGCATACGACCAGCGCGGCCAGCGCAGACTCCACCCCGGCGCATCGCTTTCCACGGTGAGCTGCACGACACGCAGACTGTCTTCTGACGACTGCACGGTGACAACCGAGCCACCGCCCGGCGTCACCAGATGCCAGGGCGAGCGCAGGCCGGTCGGCGTCTCCGGGCGCTTCTGCGGGAGCGGCAGCGTGATCTCGTCGGGTGTCAGGCTGATTTCGATACCGCTCATGTCTGCGCGTCTTCCATGCCCACCTGCCACATCGGAACGGCGCGGATGCGATGCTCGCGGGTGCAAAGCAGCTCGTGATCGCCCACCAGCACGGCGTCGGTATTGGGAATGAGCGTCTCCGAGGTCAGCGCGTTCTGCCCGCCCGCCGCCAGCCGGGACACATACACGCGGGCATCCAGCAGAAACGCCACCCCGTGCGCCTTCTGGACCTGCGCGTAAATGTCCGCCAGCGTCAGGGCGCGGCGGAACGGCCAGCCGTCGCCGTTTGGCCCGCCCCGCAGGGGATGCAGGAAATCCTCCATCTGGGTCCGCACATTCTGCACGACCTGGTCCGCATCGACACGGGGGTCGGCCACCAGCTTGATCTCGGTGGACAGGTACACATAGTCCGGCTCGCCGACTTCCAGCACGCTGGTCAGCAGCCGCCGCGCATCTAAATACTCTTCCACCTCGCGCCGCACCCGGTCGGGGACGCGCAGATCGGCGGGGCGCGGCACGCGCACCGTCTCATCCAAACTGGGGACCAGCAGGACGCGGATCACGCCCGGCGGAATGCCTCCGGCGCGGCTGTGCAGCGGACGCGGCTGGACGCAGCGGGCGCGGCTGACGCCCGACGAGGCCCGGCAGGCAAAGTATTCATAGTCTTCCGCCGTGACCGCCCGCGCCCGGTGGCGCAGGATCGCCCGCCCGCGCATCTTGGCCCGCTCCACCGACTCCTGCTCCCGCCCGCCGTAAGCGCGGCGCGGGTTGACTACCTCGGCGATGTAGGGAATGGACGATTTCATCACCGTGGCCTGCCCCGCCGCGATATTGCCCCTCGTCCCGCCGCCGTGCCGGTAGCCTGTGATGGTGAGCGTCAGCCCCTTGCGCGGAACCGCGCCATGCTGCCGGACGCCGCCGTCCGGCTGAAGTATCTCGGGGCCGAACAGTATCTGACCGGTGTACGAATCGCAGGCAAAATGGCGGTCTTCCGGGCCGCTGTCGGCAAAGTCCTCCACTTCTGTCCATTCTTCCCGCTCTGCGCGGGCGGCGTCCTGCTCGCCTGCCGCAATGGTCTCACCGGGTCGGCGCGGCAGGATGGGCGCATGGCCGAGGGCAAATACCTGGCCGGGCGTCCCGTCGCTCTGCCCGAGCGTTTTGTCCAGCACCGTGGCGCAGTTGCTGGCCGGGACCGTGCCGCCGACCACCCGCGCCAACAGTCCGAGAAACTCCGGGGACTTCTGGTACGTGTCCGGCGTCTGCTGCTCCGGGCCACGCGGCGGCAGGGCGGTCGTGTAGCGGCAGCGCACCCAGTAGGCGCTTTTGCCGTCAATCTGCCGCCGGATCAGGCCCGGCGGCAGGGCCATCTCAATCAGTCCAGTCGGCAGGTCATTTTTGGTCTGCCCCGGCGGGCGGTTGAACCCGTAGGTCGTGTCCGAGACTTCCAGCCCGTCCCAGCGATTTTCCGCCCCGTTCCATACTTCCCACAGCTGTGCCGGGTAGTCTTCGTTGAGGCCCGTCGCCGCCGACCGGACGCTGTCCACTTCCAATTGAACCAGGTTGCCGGAGACATCCGCCTCAAAGCCTAGAAACAGCGCATCTCCCGCACGCGGCACGGCGCTATACACGGTGAAGGCGCGGCCCGGCACAAAGTCACGCACATTCACGGCGGCCTGCTCGCCGGTGACGCCCACATCTATCGCCGGAATGGCTTTGATGAAGCTGAGAGAAGGCCGCACAAAGCGCAAATCCTGGTCCGTGCAGAACTCCACCGACTCTTCCTGCTCGGTCCGCAGGGTGGCCGCCACGGTTTCGCGGGCACGCAGGGTATGCGCGAAGGTTTCCTCTCCGTCCCGGTCTTCAATCGCACGGGACAGCCGAAAGCGCAGCTCCGTCTGGGCAGGCGCGGGCGATTCCAGAGAGACTCCGATCATTTCCAGAAATTTCAGATAGTTCTTTTCCGGGACCTGGTTGAGCTGGTACAGCATCATCTCGGTCATGGAGGCGAACAGCTCAATCAGGGTCACGCCGGGGTCGGAGACATTGTGGTCGGTCCATTCCGGGCAGCGCCGCCCGATCTGGCGCTTGATGTCGTCCACGATCTCCTGGAACGTCCGGTTGTCAAGATTGGGCGAGGGCAGCGACATAGCTTAGTCTTCTCCGGCGATCACATAAAACGGGAACACAAGATTGCGGATCGAGTTTGTAGCCTGTATCCGGTAGCGAATATCAATGTTCAAACGGGCGGCATTGCCCGCATCCGGCGCGGCATCTACCTGAATAATATCAATGCGCGGCTCCCACATGGACAGCGCCTCTTCGACATAGCGGCGGGCCAGCCCCGCCGTCGCGCCGTCGTTCGGCGCGAACTGAAGCTGGGACAGGTCCGAGCCGAACTCCGGGCGCATCGGGCGCTCGCCTTTGTTGGTCAGCAGAATAATTCGGATGGCTTCTTCCACATCCTGCTCCTGATGGGCCAGCTCGATGCGCCCGCGTGCGTCCAGGCGCGGCGGAAACTTCCAGCCGGACCCAAGAAAATCTTTGGTGGCATCTGCCATAACTTGAGTTCCTATCCGCCAATCAGCACGGTCGGCAGGCCCATCGCCACGGTGTTGACCGAGGTGGCTTCCTGAAGGACATCGCCCATGCGGCTGGCCCCCATGCCGTTGATCAGCACCGTCTGGCTCGGGGTGATCACGACGCCGGGGCCGTCGGGAATCAACACTTTGACAATCGGGCAGGCATGAATGTCTGCCCCGGAGCTTGCCATCACCGCCGCTGCGCCCGCCACGGCATCAGCGGCGGCTTTCGCCAGGTTGGCGGCGGCGGCAGGCGCGGCGGGAGTCCCCGCCGCCGCCGCTTGGGCGGCGCTGGCAGTGGCGATATTCTGCATCCCCTGCGCGATAGTTGCGGCCAGCGCGGCAGCGGCGGCGGCGCTCATGCCCCGCCAGGCGGGCAGGCCGCCGATGAAGACGGTCGGGCTTCCCGGCCCCGGCGCGAGCGGGCTGCCGTGAGCGGTCATATCAGAAATGCGGGCGGCGGGCTGTCCCATCGGGTTTCTCCTATGCGTCTCAGTTGATTTGAACCATCGCGCCCTTGATGACGACTTCGGCGGTCGCCTCGACGCTGACCTGTGCCCCTTTGATAGTGACACTCCCCACAGCTTCCAGCGAAAGATTGCCGAGGCAGCTAATCGTCAGCGAATTGTCTGACGAATTCAGGTGAACTGTGTTGCCGTTTTTGTCCCGGATAGTAATGCCGACACTGCCGCTGTTGGAGTCGTCCAGATTGATTCGATGCCCGTCTTTGGTTTCAATCCCGATAGTCTTGCGGCCCTGGTAGTCATCCAGTAGCAGCACCCGATGCTCACCCGCCGTGGTCAGGCCCACGGCGACATCCTGCGGCTTGTCGCTCATCACAAACTGATGATTGCCCGCTGTGTGGACTCGAATCTGCCCTTCCCCGTCATCAAACAGCATCTGGTGGCCGGTGCGGGTACGGGTAATGCGCCGGACGACTTTGCCGCCCTTCACGGCCTCACTGTTTGGAAGTGGCGGCTTGTCGCGTCCGTTCCATAAAGCGCCGAGAACATAGGGGCGGCGAATGTCGCCGTGTTCAAACGCCACCAGCACCTCGTCATCAATTTCCGGCAGGTATTCGATGCCGCGCCCCGGCCCGGCCATGGGCGCGGACAGCCGGACCCAGTGGCTGGCGTGGTCGTCGGTGAGATGCGGGTATTTGACTTTGACGCGGGCCAGATTTTCCGGGTCGGCGTTGTCCGTCACCAGTCCAATCACAATGTTGTTGCCGAGCGGGGCACGCTTGCCGCCGCCTTCCTCGTCCAGAAGCGAGAGGATCGTGGAGGGCCGCTTGCCGTTCACTGAAAACAGCGTTGTGTACCCTTCCGACGGGCTGTAGGTGTGCGTCGTGCTGGTCACGAAATACTTGCCCTTGAAGCGGTCGCCAATGTTGTCGATCTCCACCATCATACACGGCTTGAGGGTGGGCAGGCCGTAGCACAGGCCGTCGGCTTCCAGATACTGCCCGCCAATGTCGTCGCACAGAGAGCGGGCGACATCGTCTGCCTCGGCCTGGGTGTGGACAGGGCGGTCTACCACAATTTTTCGCGCCTTGCCATACGCCGTTTCCGCGACCTGGCCGCCGCGCACATCGCCCTGCACCTGGGGCAGACCATGCGGGGTGACGCCGCGCCCGATGAGTGTCTGCTTCTGGCGCGGGTCCCAGCCGCGCACAATCACCTCGCTGACCTGCGGCGAGGCGGTCAGACGCGGGCGGAACGAGCGCAGGGTCTTTCCCCATTCCAGCTTGACGGTCCCTTCGCCTTCTTCCTGCACCCGCTTGAACAGCAGGTGCGATTTGCCTTCCAGGTACAGCCGGAAGCCGTTGCGGGCCGCTCGTTCGGTGAGAAACTCCCAGTTGGTCTGGTTGTTCTGGAACACCCAGTCATGGACCTGCGCGGTGCTGTCGGCAGAAACCTGAAAGTCCATCTCGTCACCGATTTTCCGCACAATGTCGGTGTCAGTCATCTGCACAAACGAGCGGTTATGGGAGCCGCGCTGCAAGCGATGCGAGCGGTCATAGCAGCGCACAGACAGGGTCGGGACGCCGTGGGCGGCCAGGTCCATCTCCAGCGCTGTGACCTCGCCGTGAAAGATAGACTTCAGGGACGCCGTGCCTTCGTCGCCGCCGAAGACCTCCATCTCGGTTCCCGGTTTGAACGTGTCCTGGTCCAGCCAATGAAACCCGGCATCATGCAGACGCAGCGTGCAGACATCCGGCAGATGAATGGTGTTGTCCACGGTGCAGTCTAAAATCTGGTTCATCACATCTTTGCCCGCCTGTGCGCCCTGGATCAGCAGATTAAAATGGGACAGGTGCGGGTCTTTGGATTCCGGCATAGCAATCGTCCTCATAAGTTGTCTAGAAAGCTCCCGGATCGCCCCCTAACCCCCAATAATGGGGGAACCAGAGCAGGGGTGCAATTTATCGCGCCCGCTTTGTCCTAATTATCCGGCTCCCTCTCTGAAGGAGAGGGCTGGGGAGAGGTCTCTTATCTGCGGCAGGCTACTGCGGTATCGACAGTATCTGCCCCGTTTTCAGCGCAAACGGGTTATCTAAACGGTTGTCTTCGGCGATCCGCCGCCACTGGGTCGGGTCGCCGTATTCCTCGTAGGCAATGAGCGGCAGCGTGTCAAACGGGCGCACCTCACGGCGCTTGCGGCCCGGCTCGGCATAGGACGTCGGGTTTGTGCCTTTCTTTTCCTGAGCATCTTCTGCCTCTTCCAGCGTGATTTTGGCCGTGGCGCGGACGGGGATGCCGTCTTCATGGAACAGCGTATAGCGCACGGACAGGCTGGTGACAACGGCCTGGAACGACCACTGGCCGCCCCACTGGAACAGGCACAGCGGGGGCCGTGCTTTCTGTGTTTTGGGGTTCTTCTTGGTCTGGTCGATCAGCGTCAGCTCCACGAGCTTGTTGACATGAAGGCGCACGTCGGCATTCGGTTTGAATTGAAGCTGGTCATCCGCCCCCTTTGTTTCCAAAACATCCAGAAACAGCTCCATGTCCAGCTTGCGCGAGTTGCCGCCGGTGAAGTCGCGCTTGGGAACGTTCTTGCCGACATTGGGCTTGCTCGACCAGTTGTTGGTCTTGGCGATGGTGTATTCCGTGGGATTGAACAGAAATGTAATCACATCGCCGTTGTTCAGATTTTTCAAGGTTGCTTTAATCAGCGTCATCTTTTGCTTGCCTTTTCCGTCAGCGCCGCCCGAGGCGCTCCGACTCCGTTTCGAGTTTGCGCTTCAAGAGGGACCAGACTTCATTCGCCAGCAGATGAACATCGTTAGCGGCAGCCCCTTTTTCCTGCGAGGCCAGATTGACGCTCTGCTGATGCGATGCACTTCCCGCCGGAGCCGCGCTCGGCTCGCCGGAGGTCGCCCGCTGGACCCGCCAGTGGTCTTCGGCGGGCGTCGGCGGCTGGGGGGCAACGGGCAGCGTCATCGGGAGCGCCCGTGCGGCCAGCGGCAAGACCTCCGCAGGCCCCTCCCGCCGCGCTGGCAGAGCGCCTTCCGGGGCCAACCTTGTCTGCCGGACGCGGGTGCGAGGCCGCGCTGACAGGCCAACAGCAAGCGGCGCGGCCGGGCGCACCCCGGTTCTTTCCGTTGGGGGCTTCGGCGTAACTGTCAAATCGGGAACGACCTGCCAGGCTAGCCCCGGAGGCAGCAGTGTCGGCCCGGCTGGCGAACCCGAAAAAAGGGCGCTGCGGTCACCCGGCGTGGAGCCGAACGACATGGCCGGAAGCGGCGCGGCGCCGGAGAGAACCGGCAGCCAGGGTGCCGCCGCCTGCGGCACGGCTGTGGCTGAAACAGCCTCGGGGCGCTCATCAGAATGTTGGACCGTATTCCACAGCGCCGCCAGAAAATCGCGCACGACCGTTAAAAGCTGCGGCTGAAATTCCTGCACAATGACGTCGGCAACGACAGTTTCCAGATCGGGTGTCTGTCTCCCCTGTGTACGCATTGCTTGACTTGGGGCCATGCGAACACGGGCCGGTAACTCGGCGGCGGTCTCGCCTTCTCTAGCTACGTAAGCAGCCTGCGTCAGCGCCAGTGAGGATCTGCGGAGCCTCTGCGGAGAGCCTATACTGACAGCGACAGAAGCAGCAGCCTCCGTTGCTCTGCGTGAGTGAGTGATTGCCCCGGCACGCTCTGGCTGCTCAGGAATTGCAGAAACTGTATTGAAGACTCTGACCCGGAGCAGATCGCCCCCCCCGCCCCCAATTCTGGGGGGGTTAAAAGACGGTAAAGAAAGCCCCCTTCTGGCCCCTTCGCTCACAACAAGGGGGGGACTGTAAAGGCTGGCCTGATATCTGGCTCCCCCAGAATTGGGGGCAGAGGGGCGATCTGTTTGCTCTCTCTCAGAGACCCGGCGAGTGAAAAGAAGCAGCGGCGGCGGGAACCAGGGCTGTGCCGCCAGATTGGCGAAGCCTCGAGAGGCAGCAAGCGGGATGCGCCGGACAGCACCACGCGCAGTCTGCTCCCCTCTTAGTTCTGTCGCCGCTGGCACTGTCCGTGCCAGGGACAGAGCACCCTGGCGAGACGCCACATTTGGCGGAATTTCTGCTCCCGGCAAAGCAGCCTGCAAGTGCGCTTGGGGAAAAGCGATGGGCAATTCCTGCGCCGCCACGACGCGCGGTTTGAGCCGCGTCAGGCCAAGCGCCGTAAACCGAGGCCACACAGCCTCTGGTGTTGGCGCTGTGCGTCTTTCCCAAGACGGTAGGGGCTGGCTTTCTCGCTTCCCCTGTTCTTGCTTTCCCGGTTGTCGCCGTGCCGGGACAGGGCCAGCCATCCGAGGCACGGTTTCGAGCGGGCCACCGACAGGCCCCACAAAGGCAAGAGTGGCTGCTAGATGCGACGCCGGGAGGGAAGCCGCCTGCGCGGGAAGCGTCAGCCCTGGCGCTTGCAGGAAGGGTATCGGTTTTAGTGTGGGGACCTGCCCCACAAGCCTCGGCCCAGGAAGCACTGGCTGGAACGCTGTTTTCTGCCGCGGCGTTGGGCGAACGGAAAAGGCACTGACGCGCTGCCTCGGTGCGGCAAAGGCCGAGACAGGGCGCAGGGTGGGCAGCATCTGCACAAGACTCAGCGCGGCAGTCACTGCTAGGAGGCGCGTCACTGATGGCAGAAACGAGGCTCGCGGAGAAATCGCCGCCTCAGGCACAAGTGCGGCAGGCGCGGATAGCAGAGGCGCAGGGCCGCTCACGGAAGCAGGTCGCTCAACCAGCGGGCGCGTGACAAAAGCCCGTGTGCCGTACACCAGTTCCGGCAGCAGCACAGCGGCGGAGCGCGTCACCGGTCCGGCAGGAGGAAGAAGCAAAACAGGCGGCAGGAACAGGGGCAGAACACTGGGCACAGAACGCTCCCGCTCGGCCTGCGGCGGGGCGGTGGGCGAAATGCCAAGCCACGATGCCTGCGGAACGGGAGGCCGGGACAGTGGCAGGGAGGCCGTCAGCGGCGCACGGTCCCGCCAGGGGCGCGGCTCAAAAGCCGCCGCAGCGCGGCTGGACGCAGGCGTGTTGCCTTCAATCTGTTGGGGAGACTTGGCGAATAGGGAAGGCAGGGCCGGGACCGGCGCACCGACGGACGAACCGGGCAGTAAAGGCGCAGAGGCTGCCTCCGGCGCACGGAACGGCAGAGTGAGCGTGACGAACGAATAAATTGTCTGGTGCGTGACCCGCGCCAACTCCTGCGGGGGCGGCGAGTCAGACCGGGCAGGGCGAAAGAGCGCCTGAGCGACGGGCAGCACCGACGGACGCGCAGACGAAAAGAGCGCGTGAGGGAAACGAGGACGCCACCGTGCCAGCCGCAGGTCACTTCGGCGGGCGAGCAGCCGCTCGAAAGTGGCCCAGGCGCGGCGGCCAGTTCGGAGGCGGCGCGAGGCTTGCGCTTCGGCGAACCGGGCCGCCGCGTGCCCCCCTTGACCGAGGGGCAGACCCGAAGCTATTTGCCGGGAGACGTGCGGAAGCCGCGCCGCCGCGAACCGCTGCGTTTGCAGGATCGACGCCGGGGGGCGCAAGCCGTTCCACTCGGGGGGGACTTCTAAATTGGGCGCAGAGGGTGGCATGGACGATACGAATTTCACTGGCTGGACGGCAGCAGGCCCTCATGGGCAATTTCCAGGGTCTCAATGGCGAGTGCGCCGGAGTCGGCTTTTAGATCCGGTCCGGTCCATTTACAGGGATAGGCGTTTTGGAGGTCCCATTTCCGCACCGGCTCCCCGAGCGGGTCATAGATGATGATGGAGATATTCTGACGCGAGACTTTGCCGGTGGCGGTCTGCAAATACCACTTGTACAGGTCCTGGCCTTCTTCCATGCCTCGCTTCAAAGTGATATTGGCGTACTTGCGGCGCACCGGCAGCTTGTGCGTGTACGTGTTCTGCCCGCCTTCGGCGTACTCAAACATCTCGGTCTCGATGGTCAGCCCGGAGCATTCGCGGAAGCCCGCGATCTCGATCTGGCCGAGCTGGACCCAGAAGCGCAGGCCCTGGTGGGGGTCTTTGGAGCGCTGTTTTTCGGCATTGACGAGTCCGGCCATAGGGTTCTGCCTTGTTCTTTACTGCCGCCGTGCGGAGCCGCGCTCCCGGCTGAGGGCGATTTCCTGCTTCATCAATTGGTAGACACGGTCGGTGACAGCGCGGGCATCGGCCTGGGCCGGGCTAGTCTTTGACCCCGTCTCCCCGCTTTCCTCGGTCGCCGTCTGAGCAGGAGCGGAGGCTGCTCCAGCGCGGGCACTCGGGGACGCCAGGGAAAAGGCCAGTGCCGGGCGCGGCGGCGCGGCGGCCTGATGCAGAGCGCCGCCCGTGCGGTTGCTTTTTTCCCGGTCGTCTTGATCCCTATCCTCTGCCCGCAGAACCTCGGCGGCAGTTTGCTGCGCTTCGCCTTCCATCGCATCCCCGCCGTGCGGCGTAAAGAAGCGCATTTGGTCGCCGACCTGTGCGGTCTGCTGACCCACATGGGTCAGCTCATGCGCCAGCAGGCCGAGGCCCGCCCGTGTTTCCGGGGCGTAGCGTCCCGCGCCGAAGAAGACATCCGGGCCGATGGTAAACGCTTCGGCCTTCAGGCTCCGGGCGGCGGCGGCGGCGGCGGCCCCGCGATGCAGCCGCGCCTGGACCGGGTCAAACTTCAAATGCGGCTGCAGCCGCTTCCGCAGGGCGCTTGTCAGCGGCTCCCCGGCCCCAGACTGCTGGACCAGATTGGTTCGCAGGACAGCGGGCGTCGCTTCAGCCAATAGCCCGTGCAGCGAGTGTGTCAGCTTCGGCACGGCCCGGACCATCCCGCGCCGGGCGGCCTGCCGCGCCGCCCAGGCCGACGCCCTCGGCTGAGTTCCGGCGAGGCGCTGCGCTATCCGCCGGGCGAACCGGGCCGCGAGGGGACCGACCCGTGCGGCGATGTCTATTGTCTGTATGCTCATCGCGGCGTGTTACTCAGCGTTGTCACTCAGCTTTGTTCAGGCGCTCATTGATTTTACTGATCGCCTCGATCCACCGATGCCGCTCGGCGTGTTCCAGGTCCAGGATGTCTTCCAGCGGCCAGTGGAAGTGGTACGCGATATACGCTACCTCCTCGTAGAGCGCCTCGGAGGGGTAGCGCATCATTCCCCCGACTCGTCGGTCTCTGCCTCCGCGCCCGCGTCCTCGGAAGAGATGTCGTTGATCTTCCGGTAGAAATCCTGCAAATAGGCAAGGTCGGCGGAAAACAGGTTCTCCACCACGCCGGTATCAATGTGCGCGACTGTGCCCAGTTTGGTGATCACGCGGGCCAGCAGGATAATCACCAGGTACGCCTGATTGGAGCGCACGCGGGGGTCCCGCATGGGGGCGATCTCATCCATCGCCGTCGCCAGGCGCATCGTGCCGGATTTGTGCAGGGTCCCTTCACCGTCCACATAGCCGCGTGGCAGAGTAAACTCGAACTCGGTTTGCAGGCCGCCGGTTTTAGAAGTTTTCATCATAGTAGTCGTGCTGCCTTACTTGGCGCGGGTCAGGCCCTCATGGCACAGGTCCAGCTCTTCAATGGCAAGCTGGTTCTGGGTGGCATCCATCGACGGCCCGGTCAGCTTGCAGGGCCAGGCATTCACGAAGTTGTACTGCGCGACCACCGACAGATCAGGGGCGTAGCAGGTGATGGTCCCGTTTTTGCGGCTAGTGGCGATCTTGCCGTCTTCAATGGCTTTGCGCCATTCGTGCAGCTTGGTGTCGTCGGTGACGCCCCGTTTGAACGTGATATTGGACCACTTAAGAGCGCCGGGGACTTTGCGGACAATGATGTTGCCCTTTTTCCCGGCGTGCCGGTGTTCGATCACTTCGGTCTCCGAGGTCAGGCCGCCGACCTGCTGGAAAATCCCTTCGGTGATGCCGTCGATCTCCAAGTAGAAACGTAGATTGCCGAAAGCTTCTGAGGGCATCGGAGCTGTCCTTTCTTTTGTGTACTGTTCTGATTACTCTTCGTTCAGGCTGCCGCCGCCGGACCACTGGCCCATGCGGAGGATGACAAACTCTGCGGGCTTGACCGGATTGATGCCGATCTCCACGTACAGGCGGCCCAGATCAATCATTTCCTGCGGATTGGTTTCGGCGTCACACTTGATATAGAACGCCTCTTCCGGCACGGTTCCGAACAGCTTGCCTTCCCGCCACTCGGTCAAGAGGAACGCCGAGACGGTGCGCCGGACGCGGCCCCACAGGTCAGGGTCGTTTGGCTCGAAGACGACCCACTGCATACCGCGATCCAGCGAATCTTTGAGGTAGTTGAACAGGCGGCGGACATTGACATACTTCCACGACGGGTTGCCGACTGTTGCCAGTGTCCGTGCGCCCCAGATCTTGATGCCCATGCCGGGGAACGAGCGGATGCAGTTGATGCCGTTGGGGTTCAGCAGCTCCTGCTCGCCCTTGGTCACCGTCACTTCCAGGTCCACCGCGCCGCGCAGGAACTCATTGGCGGGGGCTTTATGCACGCCGCGCTCGACCCCCACCCGCGCCCACACTCCGGCGATGTGACCGGAGGGGGGGACAAACAGCTGCTGTCCCCGGCGCATCGGGTCTACAATTTTGATCCAGGGGTAGTAAATCGCGCCCTGGCCGAAGTCGGAATTGTACGGCGTGTTCAGCGTCGTCTCGTTCATCTCCTGGGGAGACAGGCCGGGGATGGGGTCCAAAATCGCCATGCGGTTGCCCGCCCGCTCGCAGTGCGCGACCAGCATGCACTGAGCATCCAGGATGGCCTGCTTGCGCTTTTCGTCGATGACCAGCTTCTCGGGCGCATCGCCCTCGCCGCCGGGCACTTCTTCGCGCTGCCACAGCCCCGCCATCAGGTCCGGGGCGGCGATCATCTGGACGCCTTCAATCGGGGCGAGGCCCCCCAAACCCGTCCGCTGGGCATCATCGCCGATAAAATCATCCGCCCGCAGGTTCGCCAGCCCGTTGGATAGCGGCGAACCAGCGGGGGCCAGTGCGGTGCTCCCGGTCTTGGCGAGCAGGCTGTCCGCGCCGCCTGCCAGCACGAACGTCTTCAGCTCAGGCCGGAGCACGGAGGCCGCCGCGACCTTTTCCAGCGTGACCAGCCGGGATTTGGCGCTGGTCGCTGTGTCCGCCGACAGGGGCTTGTCTTTCGTGCCCAGGGTTTCCGGGGACGACGTTCCCTGGCTGATTTTCAGCGTGAAGCCTTCCTCGCCGATGTGCTCCACGTCGATTTTAATGTCGTTTCCCGCCGCCCCGGCCTCTTTGGCGGTCAGGAGCAGCGGGCCAGCGGTGACCTGTGCCGGAGCCGCCGCCGTCATGGGGGTCTCCCCGGCGGGGATAAACGACAGCGCCTCGATGTCGGCGGGACGGGCGACCCGAATAATATAGGCTCGCCCGCCGCCGTTCATGTAGTAGCCGTAAACGGCGTGGGCGAGGTAGCCGCCATCCACAAACGGCTGGCTGGAAGCGGGGATATTGTGCTTTCGCAGGAAATCCGAGAAGTTCTTCACGGGCGTCTTGCGCTCACGCACGGCGCGGTCTACGGTCTCGCTGGCATAGACCATCCAGCCTTTGCGGGATGCTTTCTTGGCAGCCCGCACGTCGGAAACGGTCATGCCAAGCTCGGCGCACAGGGCCGAGGTCAGCGCGTTTTCTTCTTCGCCGAACACCTGACAGAACTGGGACCAGTTGGTGATAAACGTCGGCTTGTTGTAGTCGCCGCTTTTGGCGTAGCCGATAAAGGCGACGGTGTTGACGCCGACTCCTTCAATCGGCTTGCTGCCGCTGTCGATTTCTTCGACAAATACGCCTGGCGCAAGATACTCCGGCATGAAACTTCTCCTTTTCTGAGCATTCCCTGTCTGCGGGGGACGCTCGGACCGAACAATAGATACGATTGGTCTTACAAAAAAGTCAGAATATGAAAGTTAGGGTGTGAGCGTCACGCGCACATCATTGCCGGGCCGGGAGTCGTTGTTTTGCAGCGTAAACACCAGGTCTTTCAGGTCTTTGCGCTGAAGTCCTTCAGGTACGCTGAACACGATCACAATGTCGGTCTTCGCCCCCGGCAGCAGCGGCTTGGTCTGGGCAATCGAGCCGTCTAAATCGTAGCCATCCGGGGGATACGATTCGCCCTCTGTGTCGGTCAGGGCATTGTTGATATTGCGTCCGCTGACCGGGGCGAACCAGAATGTTTGGACTGACTTTTGCCCGTTGGTGATGCGGCAGTTCAGCAGTACCAGCGTTTTGCCCGGCCCGGCATGGACAATGTTGTCCCTGCGGTCGTAAGACAGCCTTTGCCCTTCTTTCTGCACCGTATAGGCATCCGTCATAGCGATGCTTTTGACCTGGAAGCGCCAGTAGCCGTCAAAGAGCACGTCGCCGATTTTGCCCTGCGTCAGCGCCCGCACCTGATCGGTTCCGCCCGCCTTTGTCAGCTCATAGTGGCCGCCGCGCTTGACCAGCACCATGCCCAGTGCCTTTGCCACATCCGAAAACTTCACATAGGCGCTGCCGCTGATGGGGCGGACATCGACCGGGGTGGACTTGCCGTTGACCACCAGCGTGTCGCCTACCGCCGCCGGTGCAGCCCAGAGAGACAGGGCAGCCAGTGACAGGCTGGCAGCAGAATAGCGCAGACTTGGAATTCTCAGCATTAGGGTGTCCTTTTTATCGCGGGAACGGTGTGCCGTGCAATCTCTACTTCGCCCTGCCCCGGCAGAACGGCTTGAATCAGATGCTCGCCGGGCGGCAGGTCAAAAAAGCAATAAACGCCGTCGGTGTCGGTGACCGTCTGCCGCGCCCCGGCAGACACGGGCACACGCACGGCGGGGCGTCCGTCTTCGTACCGGAGCGTGCCGGTCAGCGATGCCTGGTAAATGCGCCCGGTCTCGGCCAGTGCAGGCAGGTTCCGTGCCTCTGTCTCGCGGGCCGTGGTTTCTGCCTGCCGCTCGGCCTGTGTCAGCGCCGTCAGCCCGACCACCAGCGGCTCCATCTGCTCCAGCCGCCCCATCGGCGGGACATTCGTGGTCACTTCCTCAGTGCGGTAGCCGCGCAGTTCCAGGCGAAGCACCTGCGGCCCTGGCGGCAGATTGAGCAGCAGAAAGAAGCCGTTTCCATCGGTCGGCACGGCCTCCTCCGACCAGGCCGCCCACACGGTCACGCCGGGCAGGGGCCGCTCCGTCCGTGCATCCACCACCACCCCGGCGGCGCTGGCCCGCAGCGAGGACAGACCGGGCTGGCGGTTTGGCCCGTCCCTCGCGCCGCCCTGCCCCACGGCGGACAGCAGTTCGCGGACCACTTTGGTCCAGTGCGTCTCAAACGGATCAAAGGAGGCGGTGACCACCAGCGGCAGGCCGGGCTGAAGCTGTCCTTCCAGCGCCTGCCAAAGATTAGTCGGGTTCATCAGCTCCAGATGCTCCGGCTGGGCCAGGGCTAGGTGGACGCTGTTCGGCCCGTTGCCTTGCAGTGTGCCGACCAGGAACCGCTCCGGCACGGCGAGGTGGCGCATTAAAACGCTCATCACATCCCCCAGCAGCCGGTGTTCCGTGGACACGTCATGGGCTGCATGGGTGGTGACCAGGTACGACAGGTCCATGCGGATCGGCGCCCGCCTCTTCCCGGCTTCCGTCCGCGCCCCGTTGCGAACCTGTGCGAATGACTCGTCCCGCTGTTCCAGGTTTTCCCGAATGTCGTACAGAAACAGGTTGATCCGCGCCTCGCCGTCCTGCGCCGCCGCCGCTTCCGTCGGTGGGTCAAAGGTCAGCTGCTCTTCGGTGTACACCGGGCAGCCGGGAATGAGTGCCAGCTCCGCGCCGAGCATTTGCCGCAGGGTTCTGTCAAGGTCAAGGATCATAAGCAGGAATCATAGCCCTCCGCTATTCGTGCGCTTCCGTCGGTTCTTGTTTGATTTGGCTTTCCATCACGCCAAAGGGACCATACGCGAGTGTATCCAAAAGATCGGCCGCAGGCACACCGACCCCGGCGACCATCCCAGCTCCAACGCTGTAGCCTGCCCGGCCGAGCTTTGTAAGGTCGGAATCTCCCTCTTTAATATGAGCTGGGCTTTCCGGCCCAAGCAGGCCATCCAGCCATGACTCTTGAAAAGATTTTGTTCGGTCAAGGCCAAAGAGTTTGTCCATCCAAGAGCCGGTATTATCTCTGGTGAAAAGGTCTTCGTTGGGATCCCAACGGGGTTTGTCACTGGGATTCCAACTGGGTTTGTCACTGGGATTCCAGAAGGGTTTGTCGCTGGGGTCCCGTGCGACGGCGGCGTCTGGCATCGCCTGCACCTGTACGCTTCGCCCCATCATTACCTGGGCGGCCACACTGTCGGCCTCGCGCTCTGAAGCATCCCCTCGCTGACTGGGGCGGCTCGGATCGCCCGCACCGTATCTGGCCTGCTGCACCACATGGGTCAACTCATGGGCCAGCAGACGCTCGGTGTCGGAGGTGCCTGGAGCGTATTTGCCTTCCCCGAACACGATATCGCTGCCAACGGCGTAAGCATTTGCGCCCAGGGCTTGAGCGGACTCAGCGGCGTGGCTGTCGGCATGAATACGCACCTGCGAGAAGTCATGCCCGAAGCGTGGCCCCAGTGTCTGCTGGGTTTTGGCGTCAAGCGTCTGGCCGCCGGAGGCGGTGGCGTGATGAACTGTGGAAGGCAGGGTTTTCGGCTTCGACGCTGGAATGATCTGTCGCTCCGGCTTGTGTTGTCTTGTCTGTTCAGCCATTTGCTTGTTCCTTGTAGTTTATTTCTTGTTCAGTCACTTACACTGGGTTTTGGGAAGCCAAATCAAAATCGAAATCCGCCGCTCGCTCCCACGCCCCACCCATCGGAGCCAAAGAAGCCGTCACCGCGTAGTCCCCACGGCAGGGATGGCCCCGTGCTGTCTCCCGCCGAGCCAGGGCTGGAAAGCGGCGGCAGGACCGGATGAAAGGGATCGTCTTTCGGATCAGGGTGGCAAAAGGGAAACGGGGCCAGGGGGCTTCCCAGCCCCAGGCTGCCGGAGACGCCGGGGGTGTCCGGGCTGGACGCTCCGAACCGCCCCGTGAACGGCCCCTGACTGTATTCCATGCCTGCTCCCTGATCATCCAGCTTCAGTTTCCACTGGTCGGAAAGCCCCTGCTGAACACTGCGATCCAGCGCATCATTTCCATCTCTCGCCACAGCCGCCTGCGGCAGTGCCTGCACCTGTACATTCCGCCCCGCCAGCACTTCAGAGGCTGCCGCCGCCGCTTCCTGCTCGGACGCATCTTGACTCTGGCTCAGGCGTGCCTCGCCCCCCACCCCGAACCGAGACTGCTGCACCACATGGGTCAGCTCGTGTGCCAGCAGGCGCTCCCCGTCCCGGCTGTGCGGCGCAAACTGGCCCTCGCCAAACACAATGTCGCGGCCCTGCGTGTAGGCCTTTGCCCCCAGAGTCTGCGCGGTCTCGGCGGCATGGCTGCCTGCGTGGATGCGGACCTGGGAAAAGTCATGGCCGAAGCGTGCCTCCATCCGGCGCTGGGTGCGCGTGTCCAGCGCCTGACCACCCGGAGGCGTGGGGGCACAGGGCACGGATTTTGGCCGGGAGACCGCTGAGTGGCGCAAAGTACGCTTGAGTAAAGTACGCTTGAATGGCGAAGTATGCTCAGTCATAGTTGTAGACCGTCAAGGCCACTACTCCTGATGTGCAGTACCAGCAGGGATCAGATCAGCCACGAGCACAGTGTGCAAAAAGCACACTGCGGAGAAACAAGTAAGGGATTAATGCGTGAAAATCCGAGCAAGGTCAAGGGCAGCAGCAAGGGAAGCGATTTGCTTCGTTCTGAACATGGGTGCTTCCTCCAGAAATCAGCGTCAAGCAAGGGATGTTTTGGCAGGAACGAATGGTCATGCAGCCCTGGGAACGCTGGGAAACAGTGATTTGAAAATAGAACGGGTACGGCAGAAGATAAGGCAAGGTGCCAGTGAAACTCGATGGCGCTATGATAACATACTCATCAAGCGATTGTCAAGTTTTCTCCGTAACGCGTTTGGCACTTGTCAGAGCGAGTCCCACCCTGACGCTTGTTTTCGGCGTTGCTGCATATATCCTAGCCGGAGGGCGAGGGCGGCTAGGATTTATGCGGCAACGCCCTTGTTTCTATGACTTCGCGGTCTCAGGCATCGTTATTTGATCGTTATTTGCCGGTCCACCGTCTCCATCTGCCCGCAAATCCAGCCGTCCATCAAGGCCCAGAAGTTTTGGTCTACATCCGGCTCCAGCGGCTCTTCGTGCCACCAGACCAGGGCGTGATTCTCCGGCGCACCCGAACCAAAATCCAGCCCCAGCAGATCACCGCCTCCGTTGTTGAATACGGTCAGCACCTGATCTAACCGAAACGGCAGCGCCTCTTCTTCGCCCGGTTCCAGCTCCCAGTCTTGGTCGGAAAGCAGCTCCAGATGCGCCAGCGGCAGCGGCCCCAGGGCATCGGAAGAAAGCTGTGTCCAGCCATTGTGCAGTGAGCGGTAAAACTCCTGCAGGCGCGGCGGCAAGTGTTCCCAGACAGCCCGGCTTTCCTCGGGCTGATGGCTGCCGAGGGCGGGATAGCCGCGATGGAAGTAGTCGGCCTCGCCCTCACTGTAGACATACAGCAGGCTCGGTGGCTGCGTCTCTTCCAGCAGGAGACAGACTCCGCGCACCTGATGCTGCAGGAAGTCATATACGCCTGGCAGCAGGCTCTGGTACGGCTGCCAGAGGTCCGCCCAGCCGTTGATGCCCTGTTCCTGCTGACGCAGCACGCTTACCCAGGCGTCCGGCACGCCGGGGATGCGCTCGGCCTCCTCGGCGGAAGTAATCAGGCGGGGGCGGGGGACAAACTTTCGCACTTTGTCCAGCATTTTTTCGGTGGTAGGAAGAGACATAGTTTTCTTTCAAGGATTGGGACTATCTTCCGCGAAGACGATTGATATAGTTCTGCAGTTCGACGGCGCTCTCCTGCTCCCTCTGCATCATTCGCTGCCGGAAGGCAGGGTCTACCGAAACACCCTCCTTTTTGTATTCGGTCCAGTCCGCATAACTTTTCGATCCCTTGGAGGTATTGGCCGTTTTGCTCAGGCCAACAAAATTATCTCTTGAGTTCAGAACCCGCAATTGGTCGGCTTCACTGAGCTGGTCGAAGCCCTCCATCTGCGTGATTGTTTTCATTGGCACAATATGATCTGCTTCCAGGCGGCCTGTCACACTCTGGCCGGGCAGAGCCGGGTCGTCGTAAGGAAGCTCCGGAGTGTTTTCATTGACCGCATCTCTCATTGCATGAGAAGGCGTCTGCTTTCGCAGCTTGCTGTACAGCTCCCGCGAGATAGCCTGCTGCACACTGGCCTCCGGCGCGGGTTCGGGTGTCGGCCCCTGCGGGTCAGCAGCCGGAAGCGGTTCGGCTGGCTCAGGGGCGACTCCAGAGCCGGGCGGCTTGCCGGCAGCAGCGTCGGGGACGGCCACCGGCTCGGCTTCGGGCGCAGGCGTGATAGGGCGGCCTTCGGGCGGGTTCGGCGGCAGGGGGCGGGCCGGAGTGAAGGGTTTTTCGCCCCCGGCAGGGCCGCCGCCTTTGGGACCGCCGCCGCCTTCGGGGGGGCCGCCGTCCTCTCCCAGGCTGCGGCGGATGCCAGCCAGCACGTCGTCCAGATTGGAATTGGTTTCATTGGGGCGCGGGATGCCCTCAGACGAGCGGCCCAGGGTGCTCTCGTAGTGAGAAAATGGGTCTTCGCGGAAGTTCGGCGATAGGTCGTGCGCCCCGAAATTGTTGGGGCCGGGCCGGTACTGCCATTCTCCGCTGGCATCCTGCACCCATGAGTCCGGGTGCTGATAAGGCAGGCCGTCCGAGACCAGGCCCTGCTCCGTATATTCGTGGGCGATCAGGCGGTTGAAATCGGTGACTTCGCCGGGGTTTGCCGTGCCTTCAATTGGCGTGCCCCAGGCGGTCTGGCGCGGCTGCCCCAGAGTGCCGTCGGCAGCTTTGTTCCACTGGTTGGCAATGCCTTCGTCCGGCGTGAAATTACCGCGTGTGACCTGCCCCGTTTCCGGGTCCATGATGTCGTGCTGACTATTAAATAAGTGGTCTTTGACGGTCTGAATAGTCTCAGGGGAGTGCCCGGTATTGCGGGCGATCTGTGCGACATCGTCCGGGTTGGATCGAATCTGCTCATAGGCGGCATTGGCCCGTGCCTGCTCCGCTGCCGTGTTTGTGAGTTCCGGCCCCGCGCCCGTGCCGCCGAGGCGCTGCGGCACATCTTCCCCCACCGGCAGTCCTTCGGGGAGTGCCCTGCCTGCCCCATTGCCGAACGCCGGGACGCCGTCAATCAGGCCGTAGGCGCTTTTGCCAACACCGGGAATTTTGGCCGCGCCCGCGAAGGGGACAATGACCTGTCCGGCAAATGCCGACAAATCCTGACCCAGGGAGCCTTGCCCCCAGATTTTGCCGCCGACATAGCCGAGGCCCATCCCGCCTGCCGTGCTCAGCCCCAGCCCGAGCGCAAGCTGGCCTCCCAGGCGCACCGCAAGCTGGCCTGCGATGCTTCCCCAGCCCAGTCCCGCCGCCGCGCCACCGCTGACAATAGCGGCTGCCGCCGGAACCATCAGCAAAGCGCCGCCCACCAGCGTCATGCCCAGAATCAAGCCTTCAATGGACGCCGTCTCAGACGTGATTGTCAGCCCCGCGACCGTCTTGGGCGGACCGCCGATCACTACCGTCGCCCAGCCGTCGCCCAGCGTGAAGTCGCAGGTTCCCCGGTCCCCCTTGCGGGCGGCGTAATGCCCGTTGATCAGAACGTGCTCGCTGCCCTGGGCGATCTTTTTGCCGATAATCGCAGGCTGTTCCAGAGCAGGCTCCGAGTCAGAGTGCTCCTCACAGTGCGCCACATCCGCCTCGGCGCGGGCCGCCGGCTTTTTGTCGAAACCGATAAAGACATTGGGCGAGCCGGTCAGCACCTTGCCTTTGGCTCCAGCGGAATGGTGGGAGCCGAGGATTTTCCCTAAACCACCGCCCAGGCCGCCGCCCAGCAGAGTCGCCCCGACCACCACTGCCAGAGCGCCGCCGGTAGCGATAGTCCCGCCGACAAGCAGCGCCCCCACGACGAGGCCCGCCGCCAGGCCGCCGACAATTCCCAGAACCCCCCAGTTGTGGGCGTCTGTGTGCAGAATATCGTCGCCGACGCGAACAGCGGTCTGTGTGGAATCAGGCATAAAGGCAATCTTTGTAACGTATCTCGGTACTTATCCTCGGTCCTGCCACCCTCATTACCCATCGCGGACAGGACAATTTCGCAGAGAAGCGGTTCCCGCGTCCAAGCCACTTCTTATCTGCGGTGCTTGTTTTCCACGGTGACTTCCACGACGGTTGTCGAGCGTGTCGTGAATCAGTTTAGATTGCTGGCAGACTCTACGGATTGGCAGCCGCGTCGCAAAACGCAGCTCCATGCAAATTGCAATTCAGAAAAACGTTTGAATGGGATTTGCCTTGTCGACGCTGGCGTTACGTAAGTCGGAACCATGAAACTCCGCCTTCGCCAGCACCGCTTCCCAAAAGTTCGCTGCCTGCCCTTGTCTAAGACCTGCTGGGCTGTCGAGTGGGTGCGGTTCATACGAAAGGCTTCCTTATCGTGCGGCTTCTCGTCGTTCTCACAGACAAGGACCCTGCTGGTGACTGCCACCCCTCGGTCACACCTTATTGGTAAGGGCGAGGTGAATTGGTAAGGGCGAGGTGATACTGTCTGAGGTATTCTGCCCGTATCTCTTCCAGCAGGCTATGCGCCTCCTCGACTGTGGCGACAGCGAGGTTTGAGCGTTTCAGGAGAGCAACCAATTCCGCTTTCTCCGTTTCGCTCCCCAAGAGCGCAGTTTTTATGGCCTCATCAAAGGTCGAGAGGTAGAGGTGGTGATAATCGGGGTGGTCTTCACTGACGAAAACTAGTTCGGCTGCCCCTTCCGCGACCGAAGAGTCGCAAAAATAAGCGCCAAGCACGTCATTCACATTTTTTTGCCAGCTCAAGTTTCTCTCCTAAGGGGTCGGGTACGCAGTCTGTATCACATACCCGCCGTTGCCATCCGACTTCAGAATCATGCGAATACTTTCGAGAGGGGTATTGATAGGGCTATAGGGTGCCCCCGCTGAGGGACGGCTGTAACCCTCACCAATATTTCCCATCTGGGGATCGTAGTCAATCGGCGGCATATTCGATCCCGCAGGCGGGTTGGTTGCCAGCCAGGCGTCAATATCCGCAGTATTGGCATCTACCGCTTTGCCAATAGCCGTTTCCATGGCCGCACGATCTGCGAACTTGGTTGAGCTGCCCATGTTTGGCTTATCAATCATTCTTTGCTCCACGGAATCAAGGCCGTCCGACACGCTCAAAGGCCGGTCCGGTCCATGACTTTCCAGAGGATGCGACGCGGGTCCCAGCTGACCATTCGGCTTGGTAACCCGCGTCCCCTCGGTTGCTTTAAGCCCACCAGACTGCGAGAGCTTCGTAACCGGTGGCTCGGCGTCTGCCGGTTCGCTGCCCGGCGCATTATCCGGCGCACTGGCCTCCGGGGCGCGTTCAGGCAGGGGTGCCTCCGGCTCATTGGCGGGCAGCGGCTCAGACGCAGCGGGGGCTTCACCCGGATCGACAGGTCGCTCGGCAATCTTCGGCGCGTCAGCAGCGGGCGCGGCTTCGGGAAGGGGACGAGAGGCTTCGGGATAATTGGCAGACGAAGGTTCAACAGACTCAACAGGCGCAGGCTCAATTGGCTCAGATGGCGCAGGCTCAATTGGCTCAGCCACGATTGGCTCAGATGGCGCAGGCTCAATTGGCTCAGCCACGATTGGCTCGGCGACTGGAACCTCGCCACCAGATTTGCCACCCACGAACGGCGCATCACTGATTGCTTTGAAGCCTTTTGCTCCCGCGAACGGTGTGAGGACCTGTCCGCCGAACGTCATCATCTCGAGTGCTTCTGAACCTTCTTTTAAGCCAAAGACATTGACACCGAGGGAATGCATTCCCTTGCCGCCTCCTTCACTCATCAGGTAGCCCAGCCCAAACTGCCCTGCCACTCTCAGTGCGACTTGTCCATATAGCGCCGCGCCGGACACCCCGGCAGCAGCTCCGGCACTGAGCATGGCTGCCGCCGCCGGAATCATCAGCACAATACCGCCTGCAATCATCATGCCGGTGATCAAGCCATCAATGGACGCCGTTTCAGACGTGATTGTCAGCCCCGCGACCGTCTTGGGCGGACCGCCGATCACTACCGTCGCCCAGCCGTCGCCCAGCGTGAAGTCGCAGGTTCCCCGGTCCCCCTTGCGGGCGGCGTAATGCCCGTTGATCAGAACGTGCTCGCTGCCCTGGGCGATCTTTTTGCCGATAATCGCAGGCTGTTCCAGAGCAGGCTCCGAGTCAGAGTGCTCCTCACAGTGCGCCACATCCGCCTCGGCGCGGGCCGCCGGCTTTTTGTCGAAACCGATAAAGACATTGGGCGAGCCGGTCAGCACCTTGCCTTTGGCTCCAGCGGAATGGTGGGAGCCGAGGATTTTCCCTAAACCACCGCCCAGGCCGCCGCCCAGCAGAGTCGCCCCGACCACCACTGCCAGAGCGCCGCCGGTAGCGATAGTCCCGCCGACAATCAATACACCTACCACCAGGCCAGCCGCCAGGCCGCCGATAATGCCTGCAATACCCCATCCCAGGGACTCTGAGTGCAGAATATCGTCGCCAACGCGAACAGCGGTCTGTGTGGAGTCAGGCATAACGGCAGCTTTCGTCAGGCACGCAGCTTCAGGCCATACAGCATCTGAAAAAATGTATCCCGATACTTATCCTGCAGCCCTTCGCGGGTGGTTCCGGTCAGCGACAGCGCCACCGCCGGGCGCCCGTCCAGCGGTCCGCAGGCCAAAATAGCCTGACGCTGATACATCGGCCCACGCTCGGACTGCCAGATCATCTCAATCAGCGGAGCGACTTGCCCGCCCACCGGCGCAGCGGTGCGTTCCACCAGCCGATAGCCACTAAAAATCTGTGGAAAGCTCTGAAGCTGCTGGTCCACATAGGCGTGGATAGTCGTGCCTTCCGGCAGAGGCTGGCGGCTGATCACAAAGCTGAACTCCGGCGGCTGTCCGGGCGGGGAGTGTCCCAGTGTGATGCCGAATGCAGACACACTCTGGTCGGAAGCGCCGTCGGGCAGCAGCAGGTCACCTTCCTGGATGCGGTACGGGGTCATTGGGGGTTTCTTTCTTGATCTAGGTGATCCAGCGCCGCCGGGGCAAGCGAGGGCGGCGGCATCTGCTCGGCCATCACCCGGCAGCTCAGGCGGGAGAGGTTATATCCGTCCAGGTCCAGATAGCCCTGTTCGGGACGGAACCAGCCGCCGCGCTCGTGGAATGTAATCAGCGGGTCGTACAAGTCGGGCAGATTCAACACGCGCAGGGCCGGGTGATTTTTAACGGCCTCCCAGCGGATATACCACAGGCAGCTCTCCCAGGCATAGGCGCTTTTCGCCTGACCGCCCGTATTGACCCGGCCATTCAGCGCGATCACCTCCGCTTCCAGAGGATCAGCATCCGGCCCCAGATACTCCGGCGCGGGGTCCAGAAACACGCAGCCCGGCAGGCGGCGGCGATCCACGCCCGGCAGGGTCAGACGCGCCGCCGCGTCGTCCCAGGGCCAGTCTGCCACGCCCCCCACTGTTTCAGCGACCAGCGCCGAGCGGCGCAGATATTCGCGCATCAGGACAATCTGTGAGGGGAGCCGGGCAGGATCGCGACGCCAGGAAATCCCACGGATGCGCTGAATGGCTGACCTCGCTGCGGCTTGGTCAATTCCAGGTGTTGTCATCCCCATGCCTTTAGACTCTCTTACGGGTGCGGCTTCGCAAACGTCGGCGCGGGCGGCGGCGGCGGCGGGGCGGCAACATTGGGCTGCTGGGTGGGCGGCAGGTTTGTGACCGGGCCGGTATTCACAAATACATTTGCGCCGTCAATTTTCATATCGGCCACGCTTTCCACCTGCAGGGTCCGTCCGTCAAGCTGCAAATGAGCGCCCGCCCCCACCTGCACCGAGCCGTGTGCGCCGACGTGCATATTGGACTGGCTCGCCACGGTCAGGTCCTGCACGGAGTAGATGCCGAGACGCTTGCCGGCGATCTGCTGCATATCTTCCTGGGCGGAAACGCGGATGTTTTTGCCGAAGATCTGGAAATCTTCGGAGGCTGCCATTTTGATGCGCCGGCTGGTCAGATGGATTTCGTCGGCGGAATGGACATTGATAATGTTGCCGCTGTTGATATAGACGCGGTTTGTGCCGCCCAGCGTCTCCATGTGGACGATGTTGTCCGGCTGGCTGGCATTGATCAGGGTCACACTGGTTCCGCCGCCAGCCACCTGCGACATGAACATCTCGGCATCGCGGGTGCGGATGCGCGTGTTGTCCGTGCCGTCCAGGGTGTGATGCGAAATCTCGTTGCCCGACGGCGTGCGCCACCGTTTGGTATTATGCTGGTTGTGGTCATCGGGCACGGTGGCTTCGCGGATGCCGCCGATCACGACGGCTTCGGAGTCCCGGTCACCCAAAAACTCCACCAGAACGCGCTCGCCGATTTCAGGGACAGAATAAAACCCGCTGTAGGCCGTTGCCTTGGCCCCGCCCGCCCCGCCGCCGTAGGGAGTCAGCGTATGCAGCCAGGCACGCGCCCCCGAGGGCTGCGGGTCCATATGCTCCCACTCAAACTCTACCTGAATGCGGCCCTGATGCAGCGGATCATGTTCGTTGGCGGTGACGTGCGCCCACAGCGCCCGTGCGGTCCACTGCGGGTGCGGGCGGTCCGGCGGCAGGGGCAGGGTAAGAGGCTGAAGCTTGAACTCCTGCGTCGCCGTCGTCTGCTGCGGATGACCGGTCACGACCACTTCGCGGATCAGATGCTGCTGTCCTTCAAAGGTCACCACCTCGCCGGGCGAAAACGGCAGGACCGCCCCTTCCAGCGTCAGATGATAGCCGCTGGTGTCTACCTTTGAGGCGCCCTCGCTGACCTTCCTGCTGATCGCGGGCGCATCAGGAATGCCGTAATACAGGGCCGCCAGCCGCGAAAGCTGGGCATTGTGGACTTCTTCGCGCCCCCCGACCACGCCCGCAGGCCCACCGCCTGCGCCTGCCAGATACGGCAGCGCCTGAAGCGCCCCGGCAAAGCTGATTTCCGTCCAGCCAAAGCTGGTGTCCGGAAAAGAAGACGGCGGCTCCGTGCCCCGTGCGCCGAGAATGACCTGGCCGGTCTGGTCCCGCACCAGCATGGGCACGCCCCAGGCGTGCAGCATTCGGCTCAAATAGGCAAAGTTTGTTTCGCCATGCTGAACACTCAAAACGATGGGCAAATCCAGGTCGCCAGCCTCTTCAATTTTTATCAGAGGATCGGATTTAGCGATGTGCTGAGCAATCTCCAGCAGGCTGGTCGCCTGAAAGGTACGGTAGCGCGGGATCAAATCGGTGCGCTTGCTGAATGCCACGCAGGAAAGCACCAAAGAGGACGCTGAGGCACTGCGGCGACCCTGCACGTTTTCAATGTAGCCGCGAAAACCATTGAAGTGCTCAAAGAGATCGTTGTCTTTCCACTGGATGTCAATGGGACAATCCAGAAGCTTGCCAGCCAGAAAAGCCGTCTGACGATCCTCGTACCGGCTGCCCTCGTGCCAGCGCAGGGTCAGTTCTGCCCGCGCATGGTCGTACAGGGGCCGTGAAATTCGCACATTGGTCAGAAGGTGACGGCTGGAAAGCTCTTCTGCACCGGCGATTTGGATTTGAAATGCCATTGGAGATGCCTCATTTAAGCGTCCGCTCCGTTTAAGCCTACCCCGGCGCGGACTTCGGCAAACGTTTGAGTTGATGCGTTTTGTGTTAATGTGTCAGGTCAGCCTGCACCAGGCTGGACGTCAATGTGATGCGCTGCAAACGAGCGGGGTAATCGTGGGGCGCTCTGTAAATGACGCTGTATGTGTGGCTGCCCGACGGAAAATGGTACGAGCGATTGAGCGTGATTTCTTCGCGCACGCTTTGCTGGGCACCAAGCGCGATAAACTGACGGTCGCCGGGATCGGAGCGCCGCTTGGACCTCTGCCCGCTGAACGGGACAGGCTGACCGTCCGCTGTAATTTGAAACACGTCATCGCCGATTTTACCGCCCGCGCACGCGCTGACTTTGTCGAGAAAAACGCGGTGCGCGGAGATATTGGTGAAATTCAGCACGGCGATCAAATCTTTACCTTTTGGAAGAAGCGTCAGCGTCACCGTCGCCGGCAAAACCGTCGGTGTCGGGGTCAGCACCAGGGTGGGGCTGCTTTGAAGGCTTCTAATGCTGCCCACTTTGCTTTGGATGCGGTAATGGTAAATCACGCCCGGCGTCAGGCCCGTATCTGAGAACGAGGTGATGCTGCCCGACAGATACCGCTCTCCTTTGCCCGGCCCCGATCCGCCGCTGCGATACAAAATGTATTTGACCGCCCCCGGAACCGGGTTCCAGCGCAGATTGATTTGAGTGGGATTGACCGGCTGCGCGGCCAGCCCGGTCGGCGTGGCAGGGACGGTCGGCTGAATAGTCGGCAGCGTCCCTGAAGACACCGGCAGGCGCGTGGGCAGAGAGGAAACCATGCCGCCAGAAGCGGTGCCCGGACGACTGCCCCCGGTCTGGACGCCGCTCTGGCCGCCGCCGGTCTGGCCGCCGGACGCCGTTACGGGAGGACGAACAGGCGGCTGAACACGGGGCACAGCAGGGACGGAGGGGGACACCGGGGGCATGCCCCCGCCCGGCGGCGGCTGTACGGCAGGGTTCTGCTGTACGGCGGGGTTCTGGCCGACTGGCAGCGTTACCGGGTCATTCTGGGCGGAAGCCGTCGGCGGCTTCGCCGCAGGCGAAGTGGCTGCTTTCGGGTATGCATCCGGGAAGGCCAGCACAATCGTCAGCGGCTTATCCCGGCGCCGCACCTGAACTTCCTGAACATCATACGAAGAAAGGCCGTCTGCGGTGGCTTTGACCGTGAATGCTTTCGAGCCGCCCAGCGGAATCGAATCGGTCAGGTCCAGTGTGATGGGCCGCAGGCCGCCTTCCGTGTCGTGGATCAGCTCAAAGGTTCTGGGTGGCTGTTCCTGGCCGTCCAGACGGTACCGAACCGTGACTTTCTGCAGGTCTTTTCCCGCCAGCGCCCCCAGATGACCCATTTTCAGGCTGACCAGGACGCCGTGAACCGCCGGAACCGTGAATGTTGTCGAGACTACCAGCGGGCCAAACGGCGGGTCGGCATCCACCGCGCTGTAGGCTGGTTTTCCATCCGCCTGCAAAGCATTCAGGTCGTAGCGCCGGAACGCATTTTTTTCCGCCTCGGACGGGGCTACGACCACCCGAAACCGCTGCGGCTCACGGCTCCAGATGTTCCACCAGTGGCGGTGGCCGAACGGCCACCGGAAGCCGTAGAGACGCTTCGGCCCGGTGAATTCGAACGCACCGCTGGTGACCAGTCCCGCTGCGGGCGGCTGTCCTTCCAGATCGTGCCCGCGCTCATCCAGCAGGATCATCTGGGCGCTCAGGTCCTTGAGCTGGCTGTCCGGGGGCATCTGCCCGGCATCCAGACCGGCAAAAGCCAGTCCCACCCGAACCACGGGCGTTTTCCGCACGGGGATGCCCCAGACCAGCCACAGCAGCAGCAGCAGCACGCCAATCAGCGCAGCCCAGTCACGCCCCAGACGCAGCCAGGGAATGTAGCGAACCACAATCGGACGCGGCAGCGCCAGCGGGATGCTGACGCTCTCAGCCGCCTGAGCTGCCCCGCGCACCATCGCGTAATAGGAGCCGCGCCGTACCGGCGGCGGCAGTATGCACTGCCAGACACCCGGCGTTCGGGCGGCCAGAGACTGCTGAATAGTCCCCACTGTTTCCGGCTCGCGTCCCAGCGCGTCTTTTGTGAGGGCACGCAGGATGGTCATGCCTGCGGTGGACGGCAGAAAGCTCTTGTTGGAATAATGAACCGCAAATCGCGCCTCGCGCCGCCAGGGCCGGAGGACGACCGCAGGCGGCACGGCGGAAATCTGAAGGTCGTTTTCCGTCGGCAGTGTCACCCATCTCAGGGGCAGCTCCTGAACAATGCGTCCGGGGTCACCGGCGCGACGCGGATCAAAGCAGGTCAGCACAAAGCTGAACGTGCGTGTTTTCGCGGTTTCGCCCAGCGGCGGCGGCACAAAGACCACCTCAAAGGAAGCCTGTTCGCCCGGCTGAAGCAGTATGCCACCTTCGCGCTGCACAATGCCTCCCACGGGCGGACGGCGCAGGTAAAGGCCAGGGTTCAGGTCGGTGACGGTCAGGTCAAAGCGATACGCAATCGGCTCCGGGTTGCCAATATGGATGGTTTCAGTTTTGCCCGCCCAGACCAGATCGCGGTCGGTAATTCGTTCCCGGCGGGAGTCCTGGGTTTCCTCGGCGGTGGCGAGCGGCTTGCCCGGCAGGAAGGAAACCGCCGCCTCGCCTTCTGTTTCTATGCCCTCGTCAGCGCGGGAGCCAGCGCCGAGGCCATAACCGCCCGCCATGCCCGACAGCCCGGACAGGCCGGGAATAAAACTGAGAAAGCTTAAGAATCTTCCAAACATAAGAGGCTGCCTAAGATCAAAAGAACGCACTGAAAGCGAGTTAAGGATGAGCGCGGCGCGGGTTCGGTCGGCGGAGACGGAACTCAACGGTATAAGGAATTGTGGACTGGGGCCACGGATTAATCAAACGCTTTTCCACATGCCCCTGCCACTGGAAGATCAGCCAGAGCCGCGATCCGGACACGCGGGAGATTGGCGTCAGCATTTTGGGGTTCGTGGACAGCTTTCCCTGATCGCTTTCCGGCTGCGCCTCGGCCCCGGTTCCACCGGTGGACAGCAGGGCGGGAACCAGCGCCTGCGTGCCGTCCGCATAGACTTCCACCGCTTTGAGGTTGACTTGAACACGCTTTGGCGGGGGGAGCGGCCTGAGGGCAAGGCGCTTGTGAACCACCGCCCCTAAAACCAGGCCCAGCAGGGCGGCTCCGAAAAAAACGGCCAGCCACCGGGCGAAAAATCGACTGGGCCAGCAGGTTGACGCAAAGAAAGAAGGCATCGTGCCTTATTTTACCCTATAGAACGCCTATCTACATAGAACGCCTATCTACTTGCGCCACATGAAACCGCCCGTGCGCCGGGGCGTGTCTTCCTCAGAAGGGGCAGACTCCGGCGAGGAAGGCTGCGGGCCGCGTGGATCCCGCGCCGCCACCACAGTCTCATGGTCGAGCAGGCGGCGCTCCGGGGCGGGGGCAGCGGCTTCGAGAGCGGCCAGCAGCGGCGGATAAAGCTGAATCAGGCGATCCAAACACTCACGGACCAGCAGCAGCGCCTGCCCCATCGTCCAGTCCGCTGTTTCCAGATAGCGCAGCGTGTCTTCAATCTGGTCCGCTGTGTCCTGGTAGATTTTCAGGCCAGGCGAGGGCAGTGCGAGAAGCTGGGTGTGCTGGGCGGCCAGCACTCCCGCCACGCCGCTCATGTACGTGCGCGGCGCCTGGTTGGCGTCCGAGATGCCTGCCAGAAAACCGAGCGAGGCGGCCAGCGCGGAGGCGGCAGCGTAGCGCTGCACAGTGGCGGAAGAGTTTTTCACCAGCAGATCCAGCGCCTGCCGCGCCAGCGTTCGCAGCTCCGCCTGGGCACGCCACTGGCCGGCATGGCTGGACAGAAAGAGCGTTTCGGGGATATAGCTGCGATCAAGGCTGAGGCCGGAGGCTGTCTTCTCAAACTGGGCGATCTGCACCCAGTCCACTGTCTCATCGCTGCTGTCCGAAGACAGCCGGTAGGCAAACCGCCGCCCCCGGCAGCCGAGCAGGCCCGTATCGACAGAGGAATGCAGATGCGGCTCTTCCGCGTGCTCCACCAGCGATGCACCGACATACAGGGGAACCAGCGTGTCCCGCGCCTCAATCGTGGCACGAAGCGCCAGGGCAGGGTCATCGGCAATGTCCACAATCTGCCCCTGCCGCCCCACGGCCAGGCAGCCGCGCACGGTGACGGAATACAGGCGGTCGCCTTCGGGGCTGGGGCGGCTGACGGCGTCATCGGCCAGATGCAGCAGGCCCGCAATCCGCCCGCGCTGCAAAGTCCACCGCACCAGCTCTTCCAGATAAAAAGTTTCCTGTTTGAACTGGCCGCTTTGCAGCAGACGAACGCTGTCCCAATCCACCGAAACCAGATCAAATTTACGCATCGCAAAGCACTCCCGACAAACTATACCCGATTCAGCCGCCAGGCGAATTCAAACGCCAGGCGAATTCAAACGCCGGGCGAATTCAAACGCCAGACGAATTCAAACGCCGGGCGAAAGCCTGGCCCCCGTCTGGAATTCATGCCGCAGGTAGCTGGGCCGGTCCAAACGCGCTTCGGCCTCGCGCCAGACAACTTCCACGCGGCAGCAGACAGGCAGAAACAAGCGCAGCAGCACGTCCAGACGTGTCCGCACCCGGTCCACGCCGGGGTCTGAATCCGAAAGGGGCAGCTCCACCACGACACCGGGGTACTGCAGCCGGGCGGCCCCGCCCAGAACGGCCGTGCTGCCCAGCTGCGCCAGCAGGGTTCCGGGACGGCTGAAAGCCGGAGTATAACGCTGAAGACGAACCACGCTTTCCGGGTGAATCAGGCGCTGCACCGCCGTTTGCAGCAGCACAAAGGGATCGGCGGTCTCCCGCCGCCAGGCGACCAGCGCCCAGATCTGCATTTTCTCGGCCTCGTCCAAATCCGCCGCTTTCAGCAGATTCGGCTCGATCCCCAGCACACCGGTCTCGGCCCATTCTTCCAGCCGCCCCTGCACCACAGAGCGGCTGCTGCGCCCCCCGGTGATGGACAAAAACCAGCCCTCGTCCAGCCCAACCCCCACCGCACGCTGGTCGGCGATGCGCCCATGTATCCAGCCAATCCCGTGCAGAGAATCAATCACGGCAGTCGCCAGCAGGGCTTCGGTGGTCATAATCTCCATCAGCTCGCCGACAATGCGCTCCCGCTCGCGTGCCGTCTCATAGGAAAGCGCCGAGCGCAGGCCGCGCAGCATCGCCCGCTGGTCGTCACGCTCCAGAGCCGTGAGCGCGGTCCAGTTCGCGTCTTCCGCCGCCAGGTCCGGCGACGCGCCGTACAGCAGAAACCCCCACCCTTCCAGGATCGCCTGAGCAGCGGGCCGGGCCGCCTCTTCCAGGCCTGCAATCTCCTGGGGCGGCAGCTTGCCCGCCATTCGAGTCCAGGCGGCACGGCAGGACAAACGCGCTTCCGGCTCCTCGACCCGCCGGATCGCCAGCGCGATCAAAGCCGCCCGGCGCGGAACGTCCGTCTCAAACAAAATTGCCAGGACGTCATCGGCTCCGGCTTCCAGCAGCCCGCGCTCTTCTGGGGTCAGGGTCTGCATCAGCTCGGGATAAAGCGCGCAGATTTGACCCGTCAAATCTTCCAGCGCAGAACGGGGCACGGCGGGCGGGGGCGCTCCCGGCAAACCTGCCAGCAGGGCCGGCACGAAGTGGGCGAGCCGGCCGACCCTGCGGCTGCCCAGGAACTCTCCGTCGGGAGAAAAATCATCCACGACATCGGCGCGGATGCTGATGCTCAGACGGGGGCGCACCTGCGCCGGGTTGACCCGGTGAACAATCAGCCGCTCGGACAATGGGTCGTACTCCGGGCCGGGAGGGTCCTGCTCGCTGATTTCAGGAACCGCGAAGTGGCCGAGTTCAGGCCGCAGGCGCAGATTTTCCTCGGGCACTCCCAATGCGTGCAGCGTGTGCCAAGCGGCCAGCAGAAAAGACGGCCAGTTCAGCCCGCTGAGCTGTGGAAATACCACCGTTTCTTCGATGTGCTCGCTCACCGCGCAACCTGCCCTTCCACGCGAAACGTCGACAGCACAAAATACTGCGAGATCACGGACGCCAGATAGTTTGCCATGTCCGCCGCCAGAAAGTCCGGGACCTCGGTGTCTGCGGCCCGATCAAATGTAAGCCGCAGGCTCTGAATCAGCGGCGTGAACTGCGGCGCAGGAATGCCTTCTTCCAAACTAAACGTCGAAGCCCGCGCCAGCACGGACGGCCACAGGTAGGAGCGCCAGTGAGGTCCGCCCGCGTCCGGGTCCTGGACTATCTCGCGCACGGCGGACCGAAACCGCAGCAGGTCACCCAGTTCTGACTGCCGCTGCCGAATAATCTCCGTGATGTCGCCTTCGGTCAGCAGCGGAGGGCGCAGAACGCTGTGATACCAGGCGGTTCGCACCCATTCCGCACGGTCCGCCGCCCCCCCCAGGGTGATGCCTCCGAGGACAGGATAGGGGATATTGAACCGCAGCGGCGCTTTTTCCAGCAGCGACGGCATTTCCTGCCCGCTGCGCCGCCCCCGGGAGCCGTGAAAAATCTTGACCTGCGTGACCCCGGCCCGCGCCTGCGGAAACTGGACCTGGACATCCATAACGGCGGCCAGCGGGTCCTGGCTGGGCAGGCGCACCAGTGTCGCCGGGACATCGCGCCCGTCATGGCGCACCGTCACGGCGAAAATATCCGGGACGCCGCTCATCCGCAGCGCGTGTTCCTGGCCGACCTGGGGAAAGGGCGGGTAAAAAATGTTGTCCGACTGGTCTGTCTGGATGACCGGGACCGCGTTCAGGCTGACCCACGGGGCGCGAAGAGGGTGGCCGCTGAGTTCGCGCAGCGCCGCCGCCGCTCGCCCGTGCGGGGTCAGCACTGCGGCAAAGCGAAACCCCGCTTCCAGGCCGCGCTCCAGCCCCAGTCCTGCCGGCGGGCTGCCGGACTGCGGCGCGGCATCCGGCGCGAGGCTCAGGCAAACCATCTTTCGCCCGTAGGGATGGAACGGCGGCAGCCACAGATCCATCTGCCGCTGATTCATCCGCGCCACCTGCATTTCGCGCTCAAAAGCCAGATAGCCTTCAAACCGGGTCAAGCGTGCCGCCCGAAACGGCTCGTAGGGGGTCACAACCCACCAGTCTGCCCCGGCAAAACTCTCCAGCACTTCTTCCGGGACGCCCAGGAAGGCGAGCTGACCGCGCCTGACAATGTTTTCCAGTGGCTCGGCGGGCAAATAGTCGGCGTCGATAGTCACAAAAAGCTGGTCGCCAGACCAGCGCATCGAGACATCCCGCAAAGTCGTCGGCTGCACCCAGCCCTCGCCGCACGCCTGCCAGGGCACGCCAACGGGGTCCCGAAACGCCGAGCCAGTGGAAACATCGGTTGTCCGGGCCGGGGGACGCTGCGGCACGGCCAGTGTCTGGGCGGGGAATTTCCAGTCGCCGAGGGGAAAAAACTGTTCTTCTAAGCGGGCCAGCGAAGATTTCTCGGATTGGAGATAATGCTCCTGAACCGCGCCCTTCCAGCCAGCCAGCAGAGCGAGAAATGGCGCGTAATGAGTCTCATAATCGGCCACCACCCGATGCCGCATATCACGCGGCAGGCGAGCCAGTATGTCACGCACATTGGGGGGAAGATGAGTCTCGTCATCAGCCATAAGCGAGGGGCCTCTTGGGGCGTGGGGACAAACAAAGACAGGAGGGGCCGCTCCCATGGCGCCCCTCCTGCATCCGCACTGGCGGAAGAGTGGTTTCAGGCAGTGGGCTGTTCCGGCTCGCCGGGCTGCACGGCCAGAATGTTGTCGCCCGTATAATCCACGTTGTTCTGGATCATTACGCCACGGATGACGATTTCCACAAAGTTGCCCTGGTCGGTTCCGTTGGTGGAGCCTTCCGGGTATTCTTTTTCCACATACGTGTGAACATAAGCTTTGTGCAAAGTCCACATCTTTTTGACGGTGCGCGAACGGTCCAGCGTTTGAAGTTCCACTGTTTTAAAGCGCTTCGGTCCCTGAGGCGAAAGTGCCCACTGGGCAATCATGACATCATGGTCCAAAGGCATGGTGACGGTAAACTGCATCACCGGAACCTGAACCGCCTCGCGGACTTTCTTGTCTTCATCCAGATCGTGCAGGATTTCAACACGGGCATCAAATACCCGGTTGATTTTGGTTCCTTGAATTGTTAAATTCGGCATCTCGAATTGTCCTTTCTGTGGAAACCCACTCCGAAGCTGTCTCGGAAGCTACTTTGCCAGTTGTTTCAAAAACTGATCCCAAATTCATCAATCAGCCCCTGCTCAAAGTAGAGGATGATCTTGAAGTTGTTTCCCCCTTCACGCTGTACTTTAAACTCCTGACCGCTTTTCAGGGCACTGGGGAATGAGTTGACGAATTTTGCCGGGTCATACCACTTGGTCCATTTGAGGATGTAATTCAAGTGATCGGTCATCATCGCCTCGGCTTTTTCTTTGTCTTCGGGCAAAGAGCCGCCGTAGCCCAGCTCCCACGCCGCCCGGAGCAGCTTTCTCAGGTAAACTTCCTGCCGGAACAGATGCAGGTGCCGGTATGACTGTTCGCCGTCTTCTTTGTGCAGCCGCCGCAGCGTGCGCGGCACAGACAGGAACGGCGAGCGCCCGGAAACATGCGTGAACGCCAGAAACGGCATCCCGCTTCCCAGAAGCTCGCTCATCAGGCCATCGTTCAGGAAGTGATCCGTGGGCAGATCGGTTTCGCCCAGGAACGGGTTGATGGACAGGTCAACGCCCACGCCCGGCAGGTCTGACCGCATGGTCGTCACATCTTTTTTGGCCCGTTGAAGCTTACGCCGCAGATAGTCCGGCACATCGTTTGCCATCAGCCGCCCGGCGGCCACATAGCAGGAACGAACAGTAAGCTCCGGCACATCAACGCCGACTTCAACGCCGCCCTCGGCGGTTTTGCCTGTGATCAGCTTGCCGTCCGGCGGCATAATGGTGAAGTCCGGCAAGCACAGGATGCCGCAGTCGCCGGATTCGCGCTCCACGACGGCGTCAATCGCGTAAGCATCGTTCAGGTTTTGCAGATATTCCCGCTTGGCCCGCCCGGCACGAACGCGCTCTTCCGGGGAGAACAGCACCTGGAAACCGTATTCATAGCCCCAGTCCATCAGCGGCAGCATTTCATCGATATAGGTCGTCTTGCCGTAGGTGTCGGCATCGGTGCTGACAGCCTCCTGCGCGGCCCGGATGGACTCCAGCAGCGGGTCGTCCAGCATGATCGAATCCTGACGCCGCTTGGCGGGACGCTTCTTCTTGAACTCGGCGACATTGGGGACAATCACGAACGAGATGGCGTCGCGGAACTGGTTGTTTGCCTGAGCATTGGCCCCTTCAAAGAATCGCTTCAGCTCATCGGGCCGGGACAGGAACAGATGCGGCAGGTCATCATTGGCGACAATCAGCTCCGGCCTCATTGACTCAGGCAGGCGCACATCCGAAGGAAACTCATTGAACAGCAGATAGACGCCCATGATTGTCTCAAACAGGGGCGTGACCGTCTGCAAAAACGACTCCACGGCATTGCTGTAGACACCCAGGAACATATCATGGTAATGCTCCACATCCCGAATGTCCGGGTTCAGAAGCGCCAGCTCTTTGGGGTTTTGCAGCACGGTCGCCACAAGGTTTCCCATAAGCGGCGCGATCATGCCCCGGTCAATCATCTTGTCCATGAACTTGCCGACCGCGATAGGAAATCGTTTTTCCTGCGGGATCAGGGCCATGTCCTGACCGGCCACCAGCTTGCCCTGCTCGCGGATTTTATCCAGCGCCGTGTCCAGAGTACGCACCGCGATTGCGGTTGCCGTGCTTGCGTCCGACTTCACAAGAGCGTTGTCCGTGTCGCCTTTGCCTTCCAGCAGTTTTTTGGACTTTTTGCCGTCCGCCTCTTTGCCGTCCCCCGATTCCAGCGCGGGCAGGGTCGGCATGGAGCGCGGAGAAGCAATCAGTGAGCGGTTTTTGCCAAACTCGATCTGGTAAACATTCGGGTCCACCGCACCGCCGCCGGGAGTGTGCCGCTTCAGCTCATTGGCCGTCTGTTCCAGGCCATAGACAACGGTGGGCAGGACGCGCACAGTGTCTTCGAGCGCTCCCTGAAAGTCATCGGCGGCGACCTGATAGGCTTCCAGAGCGCGGATGCTGTCTTTGGACGCCGGGTTGCGCTTGGCTTCCAGCATCAGGCGGTCATTTTTGACCTGCACGTCTTCCGCGATTTTTCGCATCAGCGTGCGCTGGTTTTTGGGCTTGAAGGCAAACAGCGAAGCGTCCACATCCACACGGAAGGTAGACACATCCTGCCGGACGCGCTTTTTGATCAGATCGCGCAGGCAGCGCACGTAGGGATGGTCGGCGCTGATTCGAATCTTTTTCCAGCCGGGGCCGCCTTCCAGCGAAAACTCGATCTGCGGCGGGCCAGCCTCTGCCACCGGGGCGGCTTCGCCGTCCGTGCTTTCCGCGACTTCCGTCTGCGCCATCTGCGGGCCGCGCACGCGGTAATAAAAGCCCGGCTGGAACTTGTCCAGAAACTCTGAGAACGAGGTGACGGTCAGGTTCTCACGCACGAGCGCCAGAAATTGTTCTTCGGACATCTCCTCCACCCGCGACAGCAGGCTTCCCAGTGAGGGGGTATATTCGCGGTCCCGCTCGAGGGCTTCCGGGTCCAGGTATTCGTCCAGGTTGACTTTGGCAAAGAGAATGGTGCGGTTGGTCTTTCCCAGCATACTGCGGTTTGCTTCCAAAATCGTTTCGTTGGTAATTGGCACGCTGTTGTCTCCTTAAGTCCGATCAAAAATAAGTCCGGCCAAAAAATAAGTCCGGCCAAAAATAGGCGGGTGCAAGCAGGCTGTCTGGGGTCCCCTGCCGTTCTTGTTCCCATCCCGCCGCAATTATACACCTGCGAAAATCGTTTGCCAAAATCGTTTGCCAAAATCGTTATCGTGCTTACCGGCTGGCGAGAACGCCCCACAGCCAGTAGCCCACTCCGAGGCCGCCCCCCAGCGCCACCGCCAGGAGGACATAGGCCAGCCATCCCGTGCGCGGGCGCAGGCGCAGGACAGCCCGTTCCGGAAATTCCTTGCTGTCTTCCCAGGCCGGCCACAGCGCCTGTACGGCCAGCGATTTGTCCGAAGCCAGCCGCCGCCCGCGCCAGTCACACAGGTCAAAGCAGCAGGGGCGCTCGGCTTTGTTCAGAATCAGCGCGACAACCCGATCAATCCGGTTTTCGGCATCCACATACGTGTACTCGCTGTTTCCGGTGACCAGGGCGGGCGGTCCGACCCGGTATAGGTCGCGGCGCAGCACCAGAGAAACCTCCTGCGAGCGGTCCGCTTCTGCTGGAAACTGCGAGGCCAGTGACAGCGCACGGGGCAGGAATTTCTCGCCAAACCAGAAATGCCGGGAGACCCGGTCCAGTGTTTGCCGGGAGCGTCGGACCGCTTCGTGGTTGACGCAGTCCTGATACAACTCCGCAAAGGTTCCATGCAGCGGATAATCGCGTATCCAGAACGGAGGCACATCAGTCAATTCGGGTATCGTAATTTTTACATCCACGGAGGGCGTCAGCTCTTTTCGTTCTTTAGTCTTCACCGATCTTTGCGCGGCAGCCTATAGTGCGGCCCATAGTATAGTATCACAATCCCTGGCGTTCTGCCCCGAAACAGAAGCGGGGCCAGCGATTGTCTTTGCAATCACTTTCCGAGGGATCACCGATCAGTCATCTGAGATTTGCTTTGAAGATGGTGTCACGGTGCTGGACGAAAAACGCAATTTGGGCGCGGAGGCCGTCAGCCTGATGAAGCAGTATACCCCGGAGGTATACTCCGAAGAGGCGGGGGTGTAGAAACCCCTGGTAAGCAGATGTCCTTCGGACACAGAGACGCAGGAAAAAGGGCGCAACAAAGACGCAGCAAAGAGGGCGCAGCAAGCAGCGCCCCTACTCCTCCCCCGAAGGGTGCTCCCCTGCCGGGGGTTTCTACACCCCCGGCGACTCTGGGATTTATACAGCAACGCCCTCCGAAGTTGCTCGCACGGACAGGGTGTTTTCTTTCCCGCCCCCATTCTGGGGAAGCCAGACGGTGAGGAGCAGGAGCACTTAGAGACTTTCTGCACAGTTTATGAAGAAGGCCAGTGATTATGTTGAAGCAGTCTTTTTCGTGGTGGTCGTTTGAGGGGCGGGGACGGACTCCGCTTGAGCTGCTGGAGGCGGCGCGAGGGATCGGCTATGTGGGGGTTGAGCTGATCCCGAGAGACCTCTGGGGCATGGCGCAGGACGCCGGGCTTTCCATTGTCGCGCACCAGGGCCACAGCAGCATTGACAGCGGCCTTAATGACCCCCGGCAGCATGACCGGATCGCCGGGGAGATTGAAGACGCTCTTGGGCTGGCGGTTCCTCACGGGATTGCCAACCTGATTGTGTTCAGCGGCATCCGGCGAGCGGGCTTGACGGAGGCGGAAGGCGTGGAACAGACTGCCGCTGGCCTGCGGCGCGTCGCCCGCGCCGCGCAGGAAAGCGGGGTGACTCTGCTCTTGGAGCTGCTGAACAGCCGCCGGGACCATCGGGGGTATCAAGCAGACCATACGGACTGGGGCGTGCGCGTGTGCGAGGCGGTTGAATCGCCCCATGTCAAGCTGCTCTTTGATATTTATCACATGCAGATCATGGAAGGCGATCTCATTCACCGGATTGAAACGAACCGCGCCCATCTGGGCCATTTCCATACCGCAGGCGTTCCGGGCCGCCATGATCTGGACAGCGCACAGGAAGTAAACTATCCGGCGGTGGTGCGGGCGATTGCCACGAACGAGTACACGGGCCTGATCGGCCATGAGTTTATTCCGCACGGTGATCCCGTCGCCGCTCTGCAAGCCGCCTACAGCCTGTGTGCCGCTGCGGCTGTCATCTGAAACGGTTTCCTGAAACGGTTTCCTGAAACGGCTCGTATTCGTAAGTAACCCCCGCATAAATGCTGGGGGTCTTACGCGCTAGGATTATAAGTTAGGAACTCTGTAAGTAACTGTCCCCTAAAAAAGACAGCTTTGCCAGTCACGGAAGGCTTGCACTTCTGGTGCTATCCTTAACCCGTGCCGACTTTAGGCGCTCTTATAACCGCCCGTACTCTTATCCTGCAAGCAGGATTGAGTCAGTTCTGCAAGGTCACAAAGGCCAAATCAGAAACGTCCTGAGATTTTAGGCGCCAAAACGTATTGAGTTGCCGCAACCTATTATCTCAACTTGTGAAGGCGCCTGCTTGGAAACCATTGGCTTTCTGTATAGAAAGTGCGTTGCAGCCATATAGATTATGCCCGAAATGGGTTGTTTTAACACGAAAGGAATAAGAGACAGAGCCTTCGGCAGACAGGATAAAATCCCGCAGAGCGGGAAGTCATTCCTTTCCTCTGTCGCCTAAAGGCGAAACAGTCTCCTGACTTGATTTTATGACATTTTACTCTTCGCTGCGCCTGCTGGCGCTCGGTTGTGTGCTGGCCCCGGCGGCGATGCTGATACCCGCCCACGCACAGACAGCTCTGACGCCGGACAGCACGCTGCCGCCGCTGCGGCCACCCGCTGTGCCACTGGTGACGCATGACCCGTACTTTTCCATCTGGTCGGAAACGAACAGGCTGTACAGCAGCGACACCCGGCACTGGACAGGGCGCGAGCAGCGCCTCAGCGCGATGGTGCGCGTGGACGGCGAAACGCTGCGCCTGATGGGCGCGGAGCCGGAGGAGTCGGCGTCGCTGCATCAGACCGGGGTGGTCGTGCTGCCGACGCGCACACTGTACACCTTTGCCAATGACAAGGTGCAGGTGCAGATGCTGTTCCTGACGCCCGCGCTGCCCGAGGACCTGGATGTGCTGTCGCGGCCTGTGACCTATATCACGTTTTTCGTGCGCTCCCTGGATGGCAAGACGCACGCTGTCCAGTTTTACACGGACGCAGGCGCGGGCCTGACCGTCAACGATGCGGCCACGCAGAAAGTGACCTGGGAGCGGGCGTCCCAGGGCGATCTGACGGCGCTGAAGATGGGGTCGGTGGACCAGCCGACGCTGGCGCGGCGCGGGGACGACGTGCGGATTGACTGGGGCTATCTCTATCTGGCGGCGGTGAATGTCCAGGGCCTGCAAAGCGTTCTGACCTCACAGAGCAGCGCAGAAAGCGTCTGGGGCAGGACCGGCAGCCTGCCCAAGTCCGATGACCCGGTCGCGCCGCGTGCCGCTGATGACAATGCACCGGTCGCTGCGCTGGCCTTCAATGTGGGCAAAGTCGGCGCGTCGCCAGTGTCGCGGACGGTGATGCTGGCCTATGACGATGAGTATTCGGTCAACTGGATGGGCCGCAAGCTGCGCCCGTATTGGCGGCGGGGCGGCATGGACGCCGTGGGCCTGCTGCAAACAGCAGCCCGCGAGTACCCGGCGCTTTACAAACGCTCTGCCGCGTTTGACACGGAGCTGATGAACGACCTGCGTCTGGTCGGCGGCGAGAAGTACGCCCGTCTGTCCGCGCTGGCGTACCGGCAGGCATTTGCGGCGCAGAAGATTGTGGCCGATGCCAACGGCGCCCCGCTGACGTTCTCCAAAGAGAATTTCTCGAACGGCTCCATCGGAACAGTAGACATCATGTACCCGGCGTCGCCGCAGATGATGCTGCTCTCGCCCACCTTTCTCAAAGCCACGCTGGAGCCGATCCTGCTGTATTCCGCCGGGCCGCGCTGGCCGTTCCCGTTTGCCCCCCACGATGTCGGTGTCTACCCGCAGGCGACCGGGATGCTCTACGGCGGCGGCGAGAATATCCCTGCCGACGGTGATGTCAGCAGCAAGATGCCCGTGGAAGAGTCCGGCAATATGCTGCTTATGCTGGCGGCACTGTCCAAAATCGAGGGCAATACCAAGTACGCGGACCGCTACTGGCCGACGATCACAAAATGGGCAGATTACCTGATCAGCAAAGGCTATGACCTGGACAATCAGCTCTCCACCGACGACTTTGCCGGACACATGGCGCACAGCGTTAATCTGTCGGGTAAATCCATTGAAGCCATCGGGGCCTACGCCGAGATGTGCAAAATGCGCGGCGACACCGCCGAAGCCACCCGTGTGCGCGGCATCGCCGAGGGCATGGCCGCACAGTGGATGGCCGCCGCCAAAGACGGCGACCATTACAAGCTAGCGTTTGACAAGCCAGGAACGTGGAGCCAAAAGTATAATCTGGTCTGGGACAAGATACTGGACATCAATCTGTTCCCCAGAAGCGTGGCGGACACGGAGATGGCCTACTACAAGACCAAGATGAACCGCTACGGCCTGCCGCTGGACTCCCGCGAAACCTACACCAAGCTGGACTGGACGCTGTGGAGCGCGGCGATGACGGGCAGAAAAGAAGATGTCGTGACGCTTTCGGGGCCAATGTACGACTTCCTGAACGACACGCCTACCCGTGTGCCGATGACGGACTGGTACTGGACGATTGCAGGCACGCAGCGCGGCTTTCAGGCCCGCTCGGTCGTCGGCGGCGTGTTTATTCCCGTCCTGAACAATCGGACGCTCTGGAACAAGTGGGCCGGGCGCGGGCTGGCCGCCGAGAAGGGCGTCAATCTCAACTGGGCACCCCTTCCGCCGCCCCCGGTCGTGACGACGGTTGTGCCGAACTCGGCCAAAGGCGGCGTGACCTGGAATTACACAACCACGCTGCCAACCGGCGACTGGTTTGCGGCGGACTATAACGCCTCCGGCTGGCAGACGGGCGAGGGAAGCTTTGGGCAGCAGCGTACTCCTGACCTGACGATTCGCACTGCCTGGACGACACCCGAACTCTGGGCACGCCACGAGTTCACGCTGACGGCAGAGCAGCTTGCTCGTCCCGAGGAGCTGGAAGTGGCCTTCTACCATGATGACGACGGCGAAATCTACCTCAATGGTATCCCGGCGCTCACCGCCCCCGGTGCAAATGGCTCGTATGAGCAGTTTGCCATCAGCAAAGCCGCGCTGGCTGCATTGAAGCCAGGCCGCAACGTCATGGCCGTCCACGTCCGCGATACCGGCGGCGACAAGTACATGGACGCCGGGCTGGTGCGGGTCAAATAGAGACTCCAGTAAAGCCGGGGCGTTTACCGCCCCGGTCTGATGAGCCGATTTATGCAACAGCGCCGCGTAGGCGTGTCAGTGCTGGCAAAGTATTTCGACGGTCAGCAGGACGACCAGACGCTGCTGGCGGCGTCCACAACGCAGGAGGTATAAATTGCTGGATCAAAAGGCAGTGCTGCAAAGCCTGGCCGAGTACAAGCCCTTTGCCGACGATGACCGGCAAAGCGCGGATGAGACGGCGCGGTTTGTGCGGGACAATGCGCGGTTCGGAGAACGGGCGCTGGAAAGCGGCCACCTCACGGCATCAGCGTGGGTGGTGGACGAAGCGGGCGAAAAGGTGCTGCTGACGCATCATGCCAAGCTGAATCTCTGGGTGCAGCTCGGCGGGCATCTGGAAGAAGGCGACGCAAGCGTGGCGGCGGCGGCTCTGCGGGAGGCTAGGGAAGAGTCGGGGCTGACAAGTGTGCGGCTGGTGTCGGAGCGAATCTTTGACGTGGACGTGCATTCCATTCCAGCACGGGGGAACGTCCCGGCGCATTTTCACTACGACCTGCGGTTTTTGTGCGTGGCGGCTTCACAGGAGCCGCTGCGGGTCAGCGACGAATCCCATGACGTGGCGTGGGTCGCCGTGGCCGAGGTGCCGTCGCGGACAGGAGAGCGTTCGGTGCTGCGGATGCTTGCTAAATCGAGGCCGGGGCAGGAAAACCGGGCAGATTTGTAGAACAGTTGCAGAACAAAATGTTATCGCTACCCCGCTGAGGAGAACCCGTATGCTTTTTTCGCGCCTTTCGCCCGCATTGACCACCCTCTTTCTTGCGGCCCTGACCACTGCCGCTCCGGCGGCTCCGAAGCTGGCAAAGGACACGTCGGCGGAAGTGATTATCGGCGGCACGCTGATCCACACGGTCCGCACCCCCTGGGGCGGCAGGACAGCCAGGCAGCGGGCAGCGCAGGTGCAGCAGCGGCTGACTTTGATGCTGGCACAAGGGCCGATGACGCCGACGGATTTCACGGTTGGGCAGGTGGACGGGGACTGGTGCGTTTTGTTTCGCGGCAAGCGGTTTTTGACGGCGGACCCAGCCTCGGCACAGGCAAACCATTGCAGCCCGGAGGCGCTGGCGGGGCAGTGGGCGGCGCATCTGGACACGGTGCTGCCGGAGCTGACGAAGCCAAAAATGAAGAGGTAGGAACCTACCTTCCTTGCTTCGCAGGGTCCTTCCTAAAGGAAGGATATGGACAACACACGCAAGCCCTTCGCCTCGGTTCCTAATCCTTCCTTTAGGAAGGACCCTGCGAAGCAAGGAAGGTAGGTCGCTCCAGCGCGGCCAGCACGTCTTCCATCGTTTCCGCCCGCTTCACCGCCTCAAAGCCTGCAAAGCCGCCATGCTGCGAGGCGAGTTTCAGCCACTGCTTCCAGCGGCAGACGATGCGGGGGGAAACTTTGCCTTCAATGCGCTCCGTCAGACAGGCCAGGCGGCGCAGGGACGGCCCCCAGTCCCCCACCCGCTCGGCGTCTTCCGCCCCCGCTGGCGCAATCCCCAGCTCCACCGCACAGCGGCGGGCCAGAGTCGGGTCGGCCACCGCCCCGCGTCCCAGCATAAAATGGCGGCAGCCGGTCTCGTCCCGGCAGCGGCGCAGGTCGTCCACCGTCCACAGGTCGCCGTTGGCGACGACGGGGATGGACAGCCGCGCCTGCACTTCTCCGATAGGGTTCCAGTACGCGGGCGGCGCATAACCCTGAGCGCGGGTGCGGCCATGAATGGTCAGCCATGACGCGCCACCGGCAGCGGCACTATCGGCGATTTCCAGCAGCAGGTCAGTCGAGTCCCAGCCGAGCCGTATCTTGGCCGAGACAGGCAGCTCAGTCGGCACAGCGGCCCGCACCGCCGCGACGATTTCTTTGATCCGTGCCGGGTACTTCAGCAGGGTCGCCCCGCCGTCGTGCCGGTTGACGGTCTTGGCCGGGCAGCCGAAGTTGATGTCTACCGCCCGCGCCCCGGCCTCCACGGCATGCGTCGCCGCCTGGGCCATGAGTTCGGCATCCCCGCCGAGTAGCTGCACCTGCACCGGCAGGCCCGCTCCGGTTCTGCCGCCAGCTTTGAGTTCGGGAACGTGCCGCCGGAAGATTTCCGGCGCGGGGGCGTGGGAGGAGACGCGCAGGAACTCCGCCACGGCAAAGGTCCAGCCGCCCTGTTCGGACAGAAAGGCCCGCATGGGAGCATCGGTCATCCCCTGCATCGGGGCCAGAATCAGCGCGGGCGCATCGGGGTCAAGCATGGGGAGAGTATACCCGGCCTCCTCACTTTGCCGCGATGGGGAGTGTTTCCATCCTGAGTCGCCGGATGGTTTTGTTCAGCTTGTATTGAAGATAGACCACGTTCAGCAGCCAGGTGTAGACACCGCTGAACCACCAGTCCGTTCCCTTGCGAGCGCCAATCAAACTGTTGAACCCATTCCGCACCTGGAACGCAAGGACTAAAACGAGGACGCCGACAGCTTTGTCCAAAACGCTGCTCAGTGTGTCCAGAGTCGAAACGTCGCTGAGCATACTGGCGATGTCCAGCCCCGCACTCAGAAACGTCAATCCAAGAACGATGTTACCGTACAGCAATGCCCCAGCAGGCATCAAATCCGGTCGAATCTGATGAAACAGCCTGCCCTGCCGCCGCAGCCAGAAGACGCCGTAGATGCCAAGAGTGATGAGGGTCAAAAAGAAAACAAGCCAAACGCTCTGCTCACGGAACCCGGCCAGGGGCGAAACTGCGCCGGTTCCCTCTTCCGAAAAGGGAGAATTGGTCGGCGGGGGCGGCCACACGGAGGGCACGGCAGAGGCAAACGGAGAGTTTGGGTCAGGGGAACCGGGAATATTTTGTTCCATAATGCCTGCATTATAACTCAGGTTTTGGGTTTCCTGCACAAACGGGGTATAAGTCCAAGTTGCAGCAGACAGCATAAAGGAAACACATATATAATAGCAGGCAAATTAGACGGTAAAGTGGCCCTCGTCACTGGCGCAAGCGCGGGTATCGGGGCGGCGGCGGCACGGGCGCTGGCGGCGGAAGGCGCAAAGATTGTGCTGACGGCCCGGCGGCGGGAGCGGCTGGAAACGCTGGCCGAGGAAATCCGGGCGCTGGGGTCTGATGCAGCGATTGTCGTCGGCGATGCCCGCGAGGAAGACACGGCCAAAGAGGCGGTCGCCGCCGCGCAGCAGACCTTTGGGCGGCTGGATATTTTGATCAACAACGCCGGGGTCGGCAACTATAAAAACATTGCGGACACCAGCGCGGACGAGTACGACACGCTGATGGACAGCAATGTCCGCTCCACGTTTCTCTTCACCCGCCATGCCGTGCCGGTAATGCAGGCACAGAAATCGGGGACGATTTTGATGCTGTCGTCAATGGCGGGCGTCTACGGCTTCGCGGGTGAGGCGGTCTACTGCGCCACCAAGTTCGCGCAGGTCGGCATGGCGCAGGCCCTGGACAAAGAGCTGCGCCCGCACGGCATCAAGGTCGGGGCGATCTGCCCCGGCGGTGTCAAAACCGAGTTTGCGCTGGGCACAGGCCGCACCGAGCAGTCCGTGGCCGAGTCGGGCATGCTGGAGCCGGAGGACGTCGCCGGGGCCGTGGTTCTCGCCTGCACGCAGTCGGCAGGGTCCCGGATTATTGAAATCCAGATGCGGACGATGGATGAGGCGCTGACGTGAGAGGGGGAGGGACACGGGGCTGAACCCCCGTGCTTCGAAGGGCAATTCCCCGCCTTCGCGGGCATCGGATAACCGAAAAGAGCTGTTCTTAAATCCTCGCCCGCGAAGGCGGGGGCTTGCCCTTTTAAAGCACGGGGGTTCAGCCCCGTGTTTTCTCGTAGAAAGAGACACAGTTTATGGCACAGCACACAGCGAAGTATGCTCTTGTGGGCGGCGGCCTCGCCTCGGCGAAGGCGGCGGAAGCGATCCGCAAGTACGACACCGAAGGCACGATTTTAATCATCGGCTCGGAGCCGCATGCGCCCTACCACCGGCCCCCACTGTCTAAAGAGTACCTGCGCGGCGAGGCCGACTCGGACAGCCTGCTGCCCATTCAGCCGACTGACTGGTATGAGACAAACAGCGTGACGCTGCTGACTGGGACCAAAGCGATGGGCGCGGACACGGGCGCGAAGACAATCACGCTGGACAATGGCGACACGGTCAGCTACGAGAAGATGCTGGTGGCGACGGGGTCTGCGCCGAAGCCGCTGGACGTGCCGGGCGGGGACGGGCCGAATGTGCGGACGCTTCGCACTAGAGAAGACAGCGAGGCGATCCAGGCGCATCTGGGGCAAAAGCTCATTCTCGTCGGCGGCGGCTATATTGGCGTCGAAGTGGCCTCAGACTTTTTGGAGACCGGCGGCAAAGCCACCATTATTGAGCCGACCGATCAGCTTTGGAGCAAGTTCGCCTCGCCGACTTACGGCGCGTTCCTGAAAGACAAACTGGAAGCGGCAGGGGCAGAGATTATTTTGGGCGATGAGGTCACGCAAGTGACGCCTACCGGGGTCAAGACCAAATCGGGCCGGACTATCGACGGCGACTTTGTCGTGGCAGGCGTCGGCGTCCAGCCCAATTTGGAGTTTGCACAGGCGGCGGGGCTGGCGGTGGACGAGAAAAAGAACGGCATTCTGGTCAACGAATTTTTAGAGACGGGAACGCCCGACGTCTGGGCGGCGGGCGACTGTGCCGGGTTTCAGGACCCCGTCCTGGGCAAGCAGTGGCGCGTGGAGCACTGGAACAATGCCCGCTGGCACGGCGAGATCGCGGGGACCAACATGGCGGGCCAAAGAATGGCCTATGACCATGTGCCGCGCTTCTTTTCCACGGAGCTGGACATCCGCTTCAAGCTGTTCGGCGACCCGCAGGGCGGCAAAGGCGGCCTGCTGCACGGCACACCCGAATCAAACCGCTTTGAGGAGCTGTATCTCACCGAAGATGGCAAAATCGCTATGATCATCACGGTCAACCCGCCCGAAAGCCTGCTGCCGACACTAGAGCGGCTAACGCGGGAGAAGCCTTCGGTGAAGGGCCGCGAAGCGGAGATCGCGGACGTGAGCTTTGATCTGGCAAACCTGCTGGATTAGAAGCCTTCTCCCAAAGCGGCTGAACGCAGGCCGCTCTGTGCCGACAGGAAGGCGCGGACATACTCAGGGTCCCACTGGGTCCCCGCGCCGTCTTTCAGGATGCCGAGGGCCACGGCAGGCTCCATGCCTTTGCGGTAAGGCCGGTCTGTGGTCATGGCCGAGTACGCATCGGCCACCGCCAGAAGGCGGGCCATCCAGGGTGCTGCCTCGCCGTGCAGACCATCCGGGTAGCCGCCCCCGTCCCACCGCTCATGGTGATGGCGCACGGCATCCAGAGTTTCCTCAAAGCCCGGCACGGCCCCGACTATGACGGCGCCCATCACCGGGTGTTCCCGGATGGCTTCGAAGTCCGCCTCAGAGAGACGGCCCGGCTTCCGCAGAATGTCATCCGGGATGCCGATTTTGCCGACATCATGGAGCAGCGCGGCGACGGCGATGGTCTGATGCATTCCTTCGTCCAGACCCAGTTCACGGGCAATCTGGAGGCTGTAGACAGTGACATCCTCGGAATGGCGGCGGGTGTAGCGGTCTTTGTTGTCCACGGCGTTGACCAGGGCGTTGAGCATCGGGAACCCGACCTGTGATCCGGTGAACCGCTCCCGAATGCTCTCTATCAGGGCGGCGCGACTCCCTTCCCCCGCTTTGGCACGGCGCAGATGAGCGTCGGCCATCTCCAGCAGCTTCAGCCGGGTATCGGCCTCTTCAGGAAATATTGCCAGACCCAGGGATGCGCCAATGGGGATGGTGGTATCGTAGCCGGGCGGGCGGTAGCCCAACTCGGCTAGGACTGAGCGCAGACGCTCGGCGAGGGCCTGTGCCTCCCCGTCCTCAGAGATCGCGGCCAGCAGGACAAACTCATCCCCGCCGTAACGGGCCAGGGTGTCTTCAGATCGGCAGCAGTCTTGCAGTGCCTGGGCAATCCGCTGCAGGACCTCGTCGCCAACAGCATGGCCGTAGACATCGTTAAAGAACTTGAAGTTATCGACGTCCATGAGGAACAGGGCAAGACGGCTGCCCTCGCGCCGAGCGCGTTCCGATTCAGACTTGAATCGTGCCTGAAACCCACGGTGGTTCCAAAGGCCGGTCAGCGAGTCCTGCTCTGCCCGTTCCACAGCCTCAGCCAGCAGGGTCTCTCGCTGCGCCTCGACCCGTTTGCGCTCCGTGATGTCGCGCTGGACGGAAACCCAGTGGGTGTACCAGCCGTTCTCGTCGGCAAGGGGAACAATGTTCAGCTCCACCCAAAACTTGGTTCCATCTTTGCGGTAGTTGAGTATCTCCACTCGCACCGGCTTCCACCGCTTCAGGGACTTGCGTATCACAGCGCGGGTGTCGGGGTCGGTGCCTCCCCCCTGCAATATGCGCGGCGACTGGCCGAGGGCTTCTTCGGCGCTGTAGCCGGTGGCACGGGTGAAGGCCGAGTTGACGTAGACAATGCGCGGGCCGGGCGGACCAATCGGCTCCGCTTCCGTGATGACAACTACGTCGCTGGCATTTTCGATGGCTGCTTCCAGCAGGCGCAGGCGCTCGTCGGCTTTTTTACGTGCCGTGATGTCACGTGCAATGCTAATGATGCCGATGGGCGTTCCCTGTTCGTCCCGGCAGACATCTTTCGTACTCAGGTAAGTGCGCGAGACGCCGTTACTGACTTGCGTGTCTTCATACGTGAGGGACTCGCCTGAGCGCAGGACCTGACGGTCAGTATGCCGAGTCTTTGCGGCGACAGCAGGGAGGAACAGCGCGGTGTCGTCGCGCCCGACGACCTCGATGGCGGTCCTGCCGAGGAAGCGTGCCCCGGCGGCGTTGATCATCCGGTAGCGGCCCGCCAGGTCTTTGAGCAAGATCGCGTCCGTCGCCCCCTCGACCACTGCGTGCAGCAGGGCGTGCGCCTCGCGCCGGGCCTCCTCAGCGTGCAGACGCTCGGCGAGCAGGCGCTTCTCGGCGGCGGCATGGCGGCGCAGTTCCAGCAGGGCAACAACCTGGCGGGCCAGGGCCTGGAGGGCGGACTGCTGTTCGGGCGTCAGCGTGCGCGGCTCCGGGGCCATCACACAGAGTGTCCCCAGCGTGTGGCCGCCGGGGGTCAGCAGAGGGGCACCGGCATAGAACCGGATGTGCGGTTCACCGGTCACCAGCGGGTTATCCCAAAAGCGCGGGTCCAGGCGGGCATCGGGGACAACCAGCACGTCGGACTGGTGGAGGGCATACGCGCAGAACGAGACATCGCGGCTGGTTTGGGACGCGCCGAGGCCCAGCCGGGACTTGAACCATTGCCGTTCACCGTCCATCAGGCTGATGAGGGCGATAGGCGTCCGGCAGATCTGAGAAGCAAGGCGCGTGATGTCTTCGTATTCTTCCTCCGGGGAGGTGTCCAGAATGTCATACGAATCAAGGGCTGCCTGACGGGCACCCTCTCCAGATCCCGAGACATCAAGTCCCGAGACATCAAGTCCCGAGACATCAAGTCCCGAGACATCAAGTCCCGAGACATCAAGTCCCAAGACGGCTATGGACGATAGTGCAGTCATATCCGTCTTTCCAGCGAAACGCGCAGGAGGGCCACGCGAAGAGTGTCGCTTAAATGTTTGGTGTCTTTACTATTCCACCATTATGGCTTTCCTGCAAGTATTTATTAGGTTTTTTATGCTCAAACAGACGAAATCCGCTGCGCCAGAAACCGGTCGGCGGCCCGCAGGGACAGAGCCATCTGGGTCAGCGCGGGGTTGACGCTCAGGCCGCTGGGGAAGACCGAGTTGTCCATGATATGCAGGCCGGGCACGTCATGGGAGCGGCCATAGGAGTCAACAACCGAGTCGGCAGGGCTGTCTCCCATGCGGCAGGTTCCCAGCGTGTGCGGGTGGCGGTTGAGGCTCCAGACGTCTTTTGCGCCCGCTTCGTCCCAGATTTGGCGCATCAGCTTTTCCGCGTGGGCGGTCATGCGGTTCTCGTTCTCGCCTGCCGTGTAGTGAACACGCGGCTTGGGCAGGCCGCGTGCGTCTTTTTCTTCGGACAATTCGATAAAGTTGCAGTCATACGCCAGCCCATCGCCGCAGATGTTGATGCCCGCGACATGGTTGTAGCCCCGCATATGGTCCCGCAGACCTTCGCCCCACAGATGCTCGCCGCGCACAAGTTGCGTGGCATAAGTCAGCGGCATCACCCCGATACTTTGCAGCAGGTAGCCGGAGGCGAAATCGGCGTCTTTGGGCCGGTGCGTGTCCTCGGAAATCAGGCCGCCGGGGATGCCTTTATAGGGCCGGATGTCGGCATCGAACTGTCCCCACACCTGGATGCCCGTATGGGTCGTGAAATTGCGGCCTACTTCGCCGCTGGCATTGCCGAGGTTGTTCAGAAGCAGCAGACGCGGCGACTCAATGGCCCCGGCACAGAGAAATACGTTTCGGCACGGCTGCCGCCGCTCGGTTCCGCCCTGCGTGTAGACGACGCCCGACACGCGGCCCTGCGCGTCCCTCTCAATAGTCGTCACAAAGCATTCGGAGCGCACTTCGGCCCCGGCCTGCAAAGCGACGGGGATAAACGTCACATCCATGCTGGCTTTTGCGCCAGTCGAGCAGCCCGCCTGGCAGAAGCCACGGTTGGTGCAGGCTTTGCGCCAGCCAACGCCGGGCTGAAAATACGGCCCTGACAGCGCGGCATTGGGCGCGGGCGAGGTTTTGATGCCCAGCCGGTCGCACGCGCTCTGCATCAGCAGGGCCGCGCCGTTGAGCGGCAGGGCGGGCAGGGGGTAGCCCTGCCCGTGCGGGTTCCACGGGTACGGGGTCGGGCCAGAGACGCCCAGGAACATCTCGACTTCATTGTAATACGGCTCCAGATCGGCGTAGCCGATGGGCCAGTTGCGGGAAACGCCAAACTCGGAGTAGACAGTGAAATCGTCCGGGTGGGCGCGGGGCGTGTAGGCCGTGTAGTGGAGGGTGGAGCCGCCGACGCCAATGCCGGAGTTGTTCGCGCCGAACGGAACCGGGTCTTTGCCCGCGCTGAGGCGCTCGTCGTTCCAGAACAGCTTGACTTCGGCCCGCTCATCGGTGGCAAAATCGCGGGCGGGGTCCCAGAAATGTCCCGCTTCCAGCGCGACCACGGACAGTCCCGCTGCCGCCAGCCGGGCCAGGATCGGCGCTCCGCCCGCGCCGGTCCCGATAATAACAGCATCCACAGTATCGGCCAGCGGGAACTGCCGCCCTGTAGACAGTGGCGGCGTGGGGGTCGGCAAAGGGGCCGGGGGCGGCGCGGGGGCAGCGGCAGGCTCAGACCCCGCCATCGGCAGCGGCTCGCGGGCCTCGCGCATGTTCAGCCCGAAGCGGGACCAGCCGGGGGCGTCGGCCATGCCTGCGTAGCCGATTTCTTCCTGGACAATCGGGTGGCTGTAAAAGAAGTGGGTTCCATCAGAGAGCATCTCTTCCAAAAACAGCTTCGGCGGCAGGCTTTGCCAGACTTTCCCGGACACGGTTTCGTCTTCCAGCGCGTGCAGCACGGCCTCCTGCGCGTCCCGCGTCAGGGCGGTAAACGACGCCGCGCCCTGCGCCGCCGCCGCTTCGTCCAGCCCGCGCAGGCCCCGCTTGAACGTTTCGCCGTCGGGCGGCATGATGTCGTAGCGCCAGCCGTCCGCCCCGCCATCGGCCAGCCGCCCGTCAATATCCAGTGCCAGGGCGCGGGCCGTGGGGACTTCGGGATCAGCGAAGAGGCACTTTAAAACGGCTTCCAGCGTGCCCAGTTCGGCCTCGGTGAAGAAGCGCGGCGGACCGGAGGGTTCGTTGAGCCGGGCCAGTAGTGCCTCGCGGGTTGGGGCAGTGACGGCGCCGGATTGGAGCAGGGCACGGACTGTGCCCGAAGGGTAGGTGTCTGGAGTCACGGGTGTTCTTTTCTAGATAGGTGCGACAGGTCTACGAACTCGACAGCTTGCCGCCGGTGATCTCGACCAGAGAGCCGGTCATGAACGAGGCGTCGGTGGAGGCGAGAAACACATAGGCCGGGGCCAGCTCATCGGGCTGACCGGGGCGGCCCAGAGCGACCTCACCGCCGAAGACTTCGATGTCTTCCGGCAGCATCGTGCCGACAATGTTGGGTGTCCAGACCGGGCCGGGGCAGACGGCGTTCACGCGGATATTTTTGCTGCCCAGATTGAGAGCCAGGGCTTTGGTGAACGCATGAATAGCCCCCTTGCTGGTGCAGTAGTCGATCAGATGCGGCTCGCCGACCAGCCCGACAATGCTGCCGGTGTTGATAATCGTATCGCCGTCCGTCAAATGCGGCAGGGCGGCTTTCGCCATGTGGAAGTAGCCAAAGATGTTGGTTTCCAGCGTCCGCTGGAACTGCTCCTCGGAAATATCTTCCAGAGAAGATTGTACCTTCTGATAGGCCGCATTGTTGACTAAAATATTCAAACCGCCCAGTTCCGACACGGCGCGGGCGACGGCTTCGCGGCAGGCCACTGAATCGCGGACATCGACTTTGAGCACAAGGCACTTCTGGCCCGTCGCGGCCACTTTGGCGCGGGTCACCTCGGCATCATCGTCGTTTTCGTTGTAGAGGATCGCCACATCCGCGCCTTCCAGCGCATAGGCAAGGGCGACAGCACGGCCAATGCCGGAGTCCGCACCGGTAATAATTGCTTTTTTGCCGGTCAGCTTGCCAGCGGGTTTGTAGCCTTGCAGGTCGGTCTGCGGGGGCAGTGTCATATCGCTTTGGTTGGCCGGATAGGGCAGGGTCTGCACAGGAATATCTTGGGTGGTGGGCCGTTTGGGTGTGTCGCTCATCGCTTAGTTACCTCTTTGTTTACTTGCAGTTTTCTATAACCGTTTGGGCAGGGCTTGAAACGCGGCAGGAATCAAAGTGCAGTCTGGCGCATATACCACCAGATTTACCGTACCAAAGAACTGCCAAAGGACCCATTTATGACCACTGTTGCTTTTGTGGGCTGTGCCCATATTCACACGCCGGGGTTTGTTCGGCTCGTCAACAGCCGGGAGGACGTGCGCTGCAAGAGCGTCTGGGACCATGACGCCGCCCGCGCCGAGAAACGCGCCGGGGAACTCGGCGCCACCGTTGTCCCCGATTTCAAAGCCATCTATGCCGACCCGGAGATTGACGCCGTGATCATCTGCACGGAAACCAATCTGCATTCATCGGTGGTTCTGCCGGGTGCGGCGGCGAAGAAGCATTTATTCGTGGAAAAGCCGCTGGGCGTCACCGGCGAAGACGGCTGGGAGATGGCGGCGGCGATTGAAGCGTCCGGGGTGATTTACGGAACCGGCCTGTTCATGCGCGGCTACCCGACGCATCTGTTTATCAAGCAGCAGATTGAGGCGGGCGCATTTGGCAAGATTACGCGGGCACGCGGCTCCAACTGCCACTCGGGGGCGCTGGGGCACTGGTTTGACACGGACTGGCGCTGGATGGCGGACCCGAAGCAGTCGGGGGTCGGCGGGTTTGGCGATCTGGGAGCGCATATGCTGGACATTCTGCTCTGGCTGCTGGGCGATGTCACGGAAGTGACGGCGCAGGTGGACGAAGGCACCGGGATTTATCCGGGCTGCGACGAGACCGGCGAAGGGCTTTTGCGCTTTCAGTCAGGGGCGATTGGCACGCTGGCGGCGTCCTGGGACGATCTGGCGGACCCGCTGACGCTGATGGTCAGCGGCACGGAAGGCTTTGCGGCGATTATCAACCGAGAGCTGTTCTTTAAAAGCGAACACGTTCCCGGCGCGGACGGCAAGACGCCGTGGACGGACCTGCCTGCCCCCGTGCCTGCGAGCCTGGACGCCTTTCTGGATGCTGTCGGGGGTGGTTCCGCCGAGGCACTGGTCACGGTGCGCGAGGCGGCCTACCGGGGCGCGGTCATGGCCGCGCTCTACGCGGGTGCGGAGAGCAGTTCGTGGGTGACGCCAAAACTCGGCTGATACAGCGAAAAAACCCCGCAGGGTTACTTGGCACGCTTTATGCAAGTGAGTCCAACTGGCGCGAAAGAAGTTTCACCCGCGCAAGGCAAACAGCCACAGGGCACTGCCCCAGGAGCGAGAGGGAAACGGATGCATCTTTTCAACCGCCGTCCCCATGACGGCAGCGGTTCTGTGATACAGATTGGCGAAGGGCTAGAAATGGTGGAGGTGGAGATTCTGGAAGTAGTCGGCGAGCAGGTCATTGTTGGCGTCGTCGCGCCAAGCGAAACCCGCGTCCGCCGCAAAGAGGCCGCAATTGCCAGACCGCCGGGCGGGCCAGATTCTCCGCCGTTTGCCTCCTCTCTTTAAATAGCTAACGCGCCCCGGCACGAAAAATGCCGGGGCGCGTTTTTGATCATCTGGCCTACTTGCCCGTGCGGAACGGCGAGGCGGGCAGGCCGAAGCCGTTGTAGAGGTTGCACACCGGGCTGTCTGCCCAGCCGTAGCGCACATCGGTCGGGTTCGGCACGGACGGGGACGACACCACCACGCTGTTGCCGTCGATCTTGGCATCGGCCCACACAAACTTACCGTCACTGCCCGCAATCGCAAAGCCTGTCAGCGGCCCGCCCTTAGCGGCCAGTCCCCCCGTGGCGTGCGAGAAGTCCAGACGGATGGCCCCCGGCCCGATCTTCATGTCTGTAAACACCGGTCCCGACGACTCGCCGGGCAGGCCATACGCCAGGGTTTCGGCGACAAGCGCCAGCCGCCGCCCGACTTCCTGCTTGTTGGTCGGGTGAATGTCTTTCGGGTTGCCGATGTCCACCGCCACGGCCAGACCCGTTTTGGGCAGGGTCGCTGCTGTCAGCGACTGCGCTTCGCGCAGCTCGGCCCAGTCGGACTGGCTCGGCGGGTTGGGATTGCCGCCGAAGTTTGCGAGCTGGACAATCAGGAACGGGAAGTTTCCCTGCCCCCACCGCCCGCGCCAGTCGGTGATCAGGGTCGGCAGGAGCGTCTGGTACTGCCTGGCGTTTCCCGCGTTGGACTCGCCCTGATACCAGACCGCGCCTTTGATGCCGTAGGACACCAGCGGAGCTACCATGCCGTTGTACAGCACTGCGGGCTGGTTCGGGTCGCCGCCCCGGCTCGGAACCGGATCACTGGCTGCAAGCGGCGTGCCAATTTTGTACGCCCAGTCCCCCGCCAGGGAAATTTTATCTTGGCCCGCTTCCACAAACATCTGCTCCGGCCTGCCGTTGACACCGCCCGTGCCGCCGGTGTCCAGCACCCGGATGGCAATGACATTGCGGCCTGCCCGCACCGACGACGCCGGAACGGTGTAGGCACGGTCAACAAGATGGTCCTCGGTCGCGCCGACGAGGACGCCGTTGACATAGGTGGTATCCCGGTCATCGATTGGTCCCAGATGCAGGGTCAGCGGCGCCTGGGCCTGCGCTGCCGTGAGCGTCACCGCTTTGCGGTACCACACAACGCCGTCAAAGCTTGCCAGCCCCGGGATGCCTGCCCCTTCCCAGGCTTGCGGCAGTGTCATAGTGGGCCAGCTCGCGCTACTGAAAGTCGGCGCAGAGCTGGCCCACGTATTGCCGTTTTCGTCCCTGACGGAGCCTGTATCGTGCCGGGCGTACCACCGGGCCGTCACGGCGTCAAAGCCGCCGGGTGTCGCTGCGATCTGCCGCTGCGCGTCCAGGGCAGGCCGAAAATCGGGCAGGCTTTCCAGCGCGGAGGCGCTGGTCCATGCCTGCGCGGGTGTGCCGCCCCAGTTGGTTTCAATCAAGCCGATAGGCACTTTGATTTTCTGCTGCAAGTCTCGTCCGAAGAAGTACCCTACGGCAGAAAAGCCGTTCCACCCGCCCTGCTTCACGGTGTCCGGCGTGCAGACCGCCCACGCCCCGCTGCTCGGCGTGGCCTGCGGAGTATTGGCGATGTCGTGCCCCGTCAGAAACAGCCGGATATTCGGGTAATTCGCCGCCGCGATCTCCGCCGCGCTGTTTTCGGTCATGCCGAGGCCAAACTCCATGTTGGACTGCCCGGAGCAAATCCAGACATCGCCGACCAGAATGTTGCCGCGCTTTTCGGTGTGTCCGGGGGCGGTGACCGTGAGCGTATACGGCCCGCCCGGCCCGGCGGCCAGCACGGGCAGGTGCGCGGTCCATTTGCCGCCTGCATCCGCCACGGCTTTGGCGGTCATCGCCTTGCCGGTTTTGCCGGTCAGCCGGACGGTGACGGTCTGCCCCGGCGTGGTCCAGCCCCAGACGGGGTCGGCGAGGCCGCGCTGAAGCACCATGTTATCGGTAAACAGCGGGTGCAGGAAGGGTTTGGCGTCGTCGGCCCGTGCGGCGGGGTGCAGCAGGGCAAGCCCGGCGGTCAGCCCCAGCAGGGGCAGGGCGCGGCGGGCGAACGTGTGGGTGCGAAGCATCATTGGTTGCATGTTACCTTTCGGAAAGAGAAGCACGGGGCTGAACCCCCGTGCTTTGAAAAAGCAATTCCCCGCCTTCGCGGGCATCGGATAGCCGAACAGAGATGTTCTTAAATCTTCGCCCGCGAAGGCGGGGGCTTGCACTTTTAAAGCACGGGGGTTCAGCCCCGTGCTCTCCCTTTCCCTACTCCACCGAAACGCCCCAGGTTCCTTCCAGCGCCGCGCCGGGGGCCAGCACGGCCAGCCCCCAGGCAGGGTGGTTAAAGGCGTCCGAGCCGCAGGTCATCGGCTCAATGGCGAGCGCACGGCGACGATGCTCTTCGGGAAGCGGGTCGCCGGAGTAAAGAACGACGTAGTCAAATGATTTATCCAGCCAGACAGCCACGATGCGGCCCGTGTTCCCGGCAGACGCGGGAGCGGACAGGCGAATGCGGGTCAGGCCGTCGTCGTCGCGGATGGGGGTCAGGAAGCAGGTATTGAACACCGTATCGCCCACCGTGCCGCCGGTGCGGAAGTCGTAAGGCGAGCCAGCCACGGGCAGGACATTCCCCGTCGGCAGCATATTCGCATACTCTAAATAGGACTCAAACGGCAGTGTCAGCGTGTCCGGGTCAATCCGCGTCGTGCCTGCCGTGAAATACGGGTGGAAGCCTGCCGAAACCGGCGCGGGCGTGTCGCCGTTATTGATCACATCGAACGCACAGGCCAGGCCGTTTTCGTCGAGGTGATAGGTGACGCGGGCGGTCAGGGCGAACGGGTAGCCTTCGTGGGCATCGGCGGCAAACTGCGTTCGGAACATGACCCAGTCGGGGTTCTGCGAGACGACTTCCCAGGCGGTCTGCCGCAGAAAGCCGTGGATGGCGTTCGGCCCTTCGCTGTCATTCTTCTTCATCTGGTGCGCCTGGCCGTTGAACTCATAGCGTCCGGCGGCAACGCGGCCCGGAAAGGGAATGAGCACGTCCCCCTGCCCGCCGACTTTCTGCTTGGCGCCGACATAGCCCGTCACTACATCCTGGTACTCGCCGTCGCTCCACAGGGACAGCCCGCGCAGGGAAGCCCCCCACGGGGAGACGGCCAGCCGCCACGGGCCGTGGGTGAGTACGATTTCGGTGTCTTGCTCGGGAGTCTGCTCTGTAGTTGTTTCTGACATAATAGGCTCCTGTTCGCCGCGCCCGACGGCTTTTCCTGCAAGAATGCCTACCCTCGCAGGACCATCCAGTTTTCTCGGGACAAGAGCCACGGAGAAATACCACGGGTTGAAACCCGTGGCTGAGTAGCCTGCGGCTGAATGTCCCTGCGGGACACCCACTTCGTGGGCCTTGAACTTTTTGTGTCCCGCAGGGACGTTCGGCGTCTGCGCCCCTCAGCCATGCATTTCAATGCGTGGCTCCTATGCATGGCTCCTATGCATGGCTCCTATGCGTGGCTCCTGTCCTGAGCAAACGAGAAAACTCAATGGCCCTGGCTGCCCCCGCTTTGACACGGCGGCTTGAATCTAGTATAATACAATCAGCGTCAGTGCCGACGCGCCAATTTGCAAGAACTTTCAGCACCCGCTGACCAAAATTTACGCACGGAGAGACAAGATTTACTATGCCCAGAACACGACGCACCCCGGCGTCCGCCCCCGCCGACGACGCGGCGGCTGAGACGCCGGTGGCTTCGGATTCGCCCACGCTCGACACGGCCCCCGAACCCACCCTGCCTGATGCCCCGATAAACAGCAGTGACACTGCGGAGACACCCTCCAGCGATGCCGCGCCTAAAACGCCCCGCCGCCGCGCCCCCCGCCGCCCACGCGCCGAGACGGTGGCCGAACCTGCGGATGAGCCGGTCGCGGAGCCTGCCGCCGAAGCCGTGACCCAAACGGCGTTTGACCTAGAAGCGCCGGTCGTTGAAGCGCCCCCCGACACCGCCCCCAGGCGGCGGCGCGGACGACGCACGGCTGCGCTCACCGAGGCAGCGCCGGAGGCGGCTCCGGTGGAAGCTTCCCCTGCGCCGACCGAGGCCGAAATTTCTGCCGACGAAACCACCACGCCCAAGCGGCGCGGACGGCGCACGGCGGCGGCTCCCCCGCCCCCCGCCGCCCCCACTGTGGAAACCGCCCCGCCCACCCGGCGGCGCGGACAGCCTCGGCCCGCCCCCGTGCGCCTGGTGGCGGTAGACGAGGTCCCCGAAGAAGAAGCGGCCCAGGAAGAAGCCGCCCAGGAAGAAGCGGCCGAAGACACAGCGGAGACTGCGGCGGCAGTCGTGGCAGGCACTGTGCCGGAAACGGTCCCCGCCCCTCGGCGGCGCGGGCGGCGGCGCGGCGCGGCCCCGGTTACCGAAACCCCGACAGAGACAGAAGCGTTCGCAGAGACGCCCGCTGAGCTGCCCGATGTGGAAGCGCCCGTCATTGATTCGGAACTCGGCGAAGAGCCGAAGGCCGAAGGCGAGGACAGCAAGCGCGGACGGCGGCGGCGCGGGGGACGGCGGCGCGGCAACGAGGAGCCGACCACCGAGATGCTGGAAGCGGCGGGGGCCGCTCTGATCGTGGGCGGCGAGGAAGATGTCCAGGCAGAGACGCCCGACGAGGACGAAGACGACACGCTGCTGGACTTTGCGCCTCCAAGCCTGCCCACATTTATTGCTCCGCCGATTGTGCCGCCTGTCCTGCCGCCCGCCGACGACTCCGCCGCGCCGCGTCTGAGCGCCTCCGTGCAGACCAAAGCGCAGGGGCTGGCCCGGATTGTGACGAATGGCGCGGCGCATCTGCCCTATTTCTTCTTTGTGAACACCGAGACGGCGGAAGACCCGGCGGTCGTGTCCGCGCAGATCGCCGATGCGGCGGCCAATGGCATTCATCTGTTTTCGGGCATTTTCTACCTGCCCCTGCGGAACGCCCTCGGCGAGCGCAGCTTTGCGGCGGCGGACGCTTTGGTGCAGACGTTCCTGAGGGCCGACCCCGACGGCTACGTTTTGCCCCGGCTGCAATGCGTTCCGACCAACTACTGGGTCCGCACGCACCTGGACCAGCTGGCAAAGTATGCCGACGGCACGGAAGGCGACGTCTCGCTGGCGTCCACCGAGTTCTGGGCAGACTGTGTCGATGCATTGGATGCTCTGATCGCCCACTTCGCCGACCCGGAAACGCCGGGCGGGGACCGCGTGCTGGGCTTCCACTTGGACCGGGGCGAGTGGTTCAGCGACGCCCAGGCGGGCTACGATGTGTCCGAGCCGAACGGGACGGCGTTCCAGCACTGGCTGCACGCCAAGTACCAGGCCGCCTATGCCCTGCGAACGGCGTGGCATGATGCGGCGGTGACCTGGGAGACGGCGGGTATCCCCGAGTGGCAGGGAGCCTCGCCAAACATCAAAAAGACCGACACGCCGCTGTATGCCACCCGGCGCGAAGGGCGCTGGCCGGATTATGCACAGTTCGCCTCGGAGCTTGCCGCAGGCGTCATTGCCGGGCTGGCGGCGGCGATCAAAACGCTGTCTTCGGGGCGAATGCTGGTGGCGGCGTCTTACGGATACACATTGGAATTCGCGGGGCGCAATGATTCGGGGCATCTGGCGCTGGGAATGCTGCTGGACTCGCCGGACATTGATATTGTGGCCGGGCCGAACTCCTATGCCGGACGCGGCGCGGGCAGCACGGCGGGCTTCCCCGCTCCGGTGGATTCGGCGGCCCTGCATGGCAAGCTGTGGCTGGTGGAGGACGATACCAAGACGTTTCTGGCGGGTGCCGAGACGGACGACGACTACAACCCGAAAATCGCCAGCGGGGCGGACACGCAGGCCGTGCATCAGCGGCATTTCGGGGCCGCGCTGGCACACCGGGCGGGCGTGACCTGGATGGATTTGTGGGGGCAGGGCTGGCTGAACTCGCCAGACATCTGGCGCGAGATGGGAGCGCTGACCAAGCAGGTATCTCGGTGGGAGGCGCTGCTGCCATCCGCCCCCGCCGCGCCGGAAGTGGCCGTGCTGGTGGACGAAGCCTCGCTCCGGTTCCTGAAGAACGCGCCAGACGGGCTGGGCGCAAGCCTCGTGGTCCATTCGCGGGATCTGCTGCTTCGGGCAGGCGCGTCGGTCGGCTTTTATTTGCAGAGCGACATCACGCGGCCTGACTTCCCCGAAGCCAAGCTGTATCTGTTCCTGAATGCCCTGCGGCTGACCACGGGGGAGCGGCAGGCAGTGCGCGAGCGGCTGCAAAAGCCGGGCCGGACGCTGGCCTGGCTGTATGCGCCGGGCCTGTTTGATGAAAACGGCCCGTCGCCGGACGAAGTCGGCGAAGTGGTCGGCATGGCCCTGCGGCCTCAGCCCTGGAACTCACGCGGCGGCAGCGTGCCCACCGAGGCACGCGGGGCATTCGCCGAGCGCCTGCGCGGCGTCAAGCGTCTAGGCACGGATGAGCTGCTGAACCCACTGTATGCCGTGTCCGACCCGCAGGCGACGGCGCTGGCCGAATACAGCGCGACGGGCGCGGCCTCGCTGGCCGTGCGCGAGAGTGCGGGCGGCTGGAAGTCTGTTTTCATCGGCGACCCGGCCCTGTCCCCGGAGCTTCTGCGCGGCCTGCTGACCTACGCGGGCGTGACCGCTTACGGCGGCGGGGACGACAGCGTGTATGCGTCCAGCGACGGCGTGCTGACCCTGCACGGCGCTTCGGCGGGGACGCGCACTGTGGCTTTGCCGCGCCGGGCCTCAGTGCTGGACGTCTTCGCGGACAGCATTGTCGCCTCCGGCACGCGCTCGTTCCGCATCCCGGTTCGCGCCCGCGAGACTCGCCTGCTGCTGTGGGGCGACGGCGAGGCGCTGGCCCGCACCACCGGTCTGGACCTGCCCGAAGCCGAGGAAGCGCCGGAGCCGATGCCCGCCCCGGCCCCGCCCGTCAGGCCCGTCAATTTGCCGCCGCCTGCCCGCTCGGTCCGGGTGATCCCCGGCCTTGACGCGGCGGAAACACTTGCAGACACCGAGGACGCCGAAGACAGCGGCACTGTTGCCGCCGAGGACGCCGAAGGCAATGACGCGACTCCCGCCCGCCGCTCCCGCTGGCAGCGTCGCCGCGCCGCTCTGCGGGCCAAGCGCGATGCCGAGCGAGCGGCCAAAACCGCCGAAGGCGGCACGGATGACAACGCACCTGCGCCGCCGGTGGATATGGCGACCCTTCTGCCGGGCCTGCCGCCCCGCCGGGCAGTTTCATCTGCGCCCGACGCCGCCTTTCAGCCGATGGAAGACGTAGCGACGCTGGAGGGCATCGCGCCGCCCGAACCCGGTATGACCGTAGAAGAAGCCGTCGTGGCTGTCCTGGTGGAAGAAGCGTTCCCCACGCCCGAAGCCGCGCCTGTCCCCGCCGACCGCGTGGCCGAGATCGTGGCCGCTGATGTCGCCGACGAAACGAGCACAGATGACGATGAGGGGCGATATTAGAGCGACATTAGAGCGATAGAACGAGGACGAGGGGTTGAAAACCCCTCGCTTCTCGCTTCATTCGCATCACGGCCATACGCCCATGCAAGACCCAACCCCCCCGCTGCTACTGTCCGATTTTGATTATGCCCTGCCGCCCGAGCGCATCGCGCAGACGCCGCTGGAGCCGCGTGACTCGTCGCGCCTGCTGGTCCTGAGCCGTGCGGACGGGATGCTGACGCATAAGCATTTTTACGACCTGCCCGAGTATCTGAGCGCAGGCGATGTGCTGGTCATCAACGACACGCGGGTAACGGCGCAGCGGCTGTTCGGGGCACGGACGGGCCACCCCGAGGAGACCGTGGAAACGTTTCTGACACACCGCGTCGCCGACGGGCTGTGGCAGGCATTGGTGCGGCCTGGCCGGAAGCTGCTGCCGGGCGTCACCGTCGAGTTTGGCGACGGGCTGACGGCGCTGGTGGTTGACAAAACTGACGACCGGGGCGGGCGGCTCCTGCAATTCGAGGCGGCGTCAGGCAAGTTTATCGAAGACGCTATCGCTGCCCGCTCGCTGGCTCCTCTGCCACCCTACATTGGAACCCGGCTGGCCCCGGAACAGCGGGAACGGTATCAGACAGTCTATGCCGACACGGGCGGCTCGGCGGCGGCTCCGACGGCGGGGCTGCATTTCACGCCCGCGCTGCTGTCGCGCATTGAGGCGGCGGGCGTCCAGATCGCCCGCGTCACGCTGCACGTTGGTCTGGGCACGTTCCGGCCCATTGAAACCGATGACGTGACCCACCACACGATGCATGCCGAGCGGGTGACGGTCTCCGAGGAAGCCGCCGCGATGGTCAACAGCGCCCAGGGACGAGTCTTCGCCGTGGGCACAACGTCGGCACGGACACTGGAAAGCGCCGCTGTGGGGCCAGGCCGCGTGCGGGCGATGGACGGCGAAACGTCGCTGTATGTGACACCGGGGTACAAGTTCCAAATCGTGGATGCGCTGATCACGAATTTCCATATGCCGCGCTCGACGCTGCTGCTGCTGGTGAGCGCCCTCGCCGGGTCCGAGAATATCCGCCGCGCCTATGCCGAGGCACTGGCCGGGGACTACCGCTTTTTGTCGTTCGGCGACGCCATGCTGATTATTTAGAAGCCATCTGCGAGGACCCTGCCGTGCGTGTCGGGATTTTTAGTGAGAGCTATCCGCCGCTGATTAACGGCGTCTCTACTTCTGTGCAGACGCTGATGGCGCGGCTTGACGACGCCGGGCATGAGGTGTACGTCTTTACGTCCCGCTATCCGAACTACAAAGACGAGCGGCCCGGCGTGTTTCGCTACCCCTCGTTTAACGCCCTGGTCGAGCCGGACTATGTGCTTCCGATCCCTTTTTCGGCGTCTATCAGCCACAAAATCGCCACACTGGGACTGGACATTGTGCATTCGCAGTCGCCGTTCCTGCTCGGCGGGGTCGCCGCCCGCGCCGCCCGGTCGCTGGGCATTCCGCACGTTTCCACCAACCACACGCTGTATACCGAATACGCGCACTATCTGCCTTTGCCGACCGTGAGCGCGACCCGCGCCCTGCTCGTGGCCCGGATGCGCCGCTTTTATGGCGGCTGCGACCATTTGATTGCCCCCTCCGAAGTCACCCGGCATCTGCTGACGGACACTTACGGCATCACAACCCCCACCACGGTCATCCCGACCGCCATCCCGGAGCCGCCCTATGTGCTGGCCCGGCCTGAAGCCACCCGCAAGGAGTTTGGCCTGCCCCCCGACGCCCGCGTGCTGCTGTATGTGGGCCGTCTGGCCCCGGAGAAAAATCTGGACCTGCTCCTGCGGGCCTTTGCGCAGATCGCTTCGCGGACCACGGACACGTATTTGATACTCGCGGGCAGCGGCAAAAGCCGCTCCCGTCTGGAAGCGCGGGCACGGGTGCTGGGCATCCACCGGCGAGTGCGGTTCGCGGGCTTTCTGGGGCGCACCAAGCTGGACCCGCTGTATCAGACCGCCGATGTGTTTTTGTTTCCCTCCAAGACCGAGACGCAGGGCCTCGCCGTCGGCGAGGCCTTGGCCGCCGGCCTGCCCTGCGTGGTGGTGGATGCCGGGGGCGCTCCCGAGTCAGTTCGAGACGGGGTGGACGGCTTCCTGGTTCCCGACGACCCCGCCGCGATGGCGGACCGCGCTTTCGAGCTTTTGACTACCCCGATCAAGCATCGGCAGATGGCGGACGCCGCCAAAGCGGGAGCATTGGCCCGCACCCCGGAAGCCGTCGGTGGGCGCGTGCTGGCGGTGTATGAAGAATTAATCGCTGCCCGCCAGGGCAGCCGCCGGGCGCCGGAGACGCAGCGGCATCCTCAGTTCAGGGAGCCGGAGTAGGAGACCTCACGCAAAAAAAGGGCGGCGGACCAGATAGTCCGCCGCCCTTTTTCAGCATTTGCTGATTAGTACCGGCTGCCGCCGCCACCACCACCGTAACCGCCGCCGCCACCGCTGCGGCCGCCACCGCCGCCTGAGCCGCCGCCGTAGCTGCCGCCACCGCCGCCGCCGTAACCACCACCGCCGCCACGGCTGCCGCCGCCACCGCCGCCTTCACGCGGGCGGGACTCGTTGACGACCAGGGAGCGGCCGTCGACATTGCGGCCATTGATGGCTGCGATAGCCTGCTGGGCCTCATCTTCAGACGCCATCTCGACAAAGCCGAAGCCGCGTGCCTGGCCGGTGTAGCGGTCGGTGACGACCTGGGCGCTGGAGACGTTGCCCGCCTCGGAAAAGAGATCGTTGAGCTGCTGATCGGTCATCTGATAGCTCAGATTGCCGACATAGAGTTTGGTTGCCATGAGAAGTATGGCTCCTTTCGGTCGTAAAAGTCCCTGCGCGTCTGCGTGCGGCCTTCGCTGAAACAATCGAGGACGCGACGGAAGGAAACCGAAGGAGCCGAGGAAATCAGAAAGCGCATCATGCGGATGCAGTCAAGGAAGGTTGCCGGGGGATACCCGGTGCAAGGCTATTGTACCACGGATACGGGCAAACGTATCACCTGGCAAAAATAATTTGTTGGCGGGCCGGCAAACAGAAACTAAGACTGTTCATCTTTAACTAAGACAGCTCATCTTTCTCCGGCTTATCCTGAGTTTCAATTTTCTTTTTGTTGATTCGCTCCGAGCGGCGGCTGAGTGTTCCAAATCCAAACGCACCTACGAGAGCCACAGCAGACCCGCCGACAACTTCCAAAGCCGCCGCCGTTAGGCCCAGATGGGCCAAATAACAGCTTGTCGCCAGAAACATTCCTTCTATCGGCCCGCTTTGAACCACCTTCAATCACAACCTTTTCCAAGTGCATCCGGTGGTCAAGCTGCTTCTCAGCCATTGCAAGAATGCGCTCCGCTGCGCCGGGCACGACGTCTTCGTACCCCTGCATAGTTGCGGGCGGCGGCAAAGGGCCGGAATAGGAAACCTGAGTATGCTGGTGAACGAGTGACACCCTCTCGGGAAGAGTGTCTTCTTCCTCAAGAGGGTGTTGGTCTTGCCGCAATATCCGTTGCTCATTCTGGTCAGCCATTGGTTTTGGTCAGCCTTTAGGGGATTTTTGGGGCATTTCTTTTCGGTACTGTGCGGTTGCCGCACGCAAATCGTTGCCGACGGCTTTCCAGTCGGACCCCAAAGCGCGGGCGTCTGCCTCGGCTCCGTTTTCCGATGTGTTATATTCGGTCAGTGTATCGCCAATATCCATGACACGGGCGATACCTTCTAAAAATGAAGGGGCCGCGTACAAGAGTCCAAATTGTTCGTTCATCGGCTTTCTCCTTTATTTTCTGATGCCGTACAGGTCGTATATTGATATTGTATATATGTTAGCATAATTTACCCGTCTTTAAAGCACGTTTTAACGCACTCAAAATCACTCCCCAAACGGCGATGCGCCTTCGGGGGTTTCCCAGTGGAAGCGGACTTCTTTCTTGTTCAGCAGCCAGCGGGCGGGGCAGGAGGTGGATTGCCAGTCCAGCGGCTCGCCGATGGGCTGGCCTTTTGCCGCACGGGCGAAGGCAGCGCGAAGGGCCTTCTCCTGGGCGGGGCCGATGGCGTCGGGCTGCAGGGCAACAAACAGCACGGCTCCGCTGCGGGAGACGACATCCAGCCACTGCCGCGTCAGCTCCCAGGGAACGTCGTGCGTGACGGCCACAATGTCGGGATCGGTGGCATAAAACGCCCGGTCCTGCGCGGAGCGGAAGCCGAGGCAGTTGATACCCATCTTGCGGGTGCGGTTCCAGTTGCGGCCACTGGTGTCGTCGCCCGCACGATTGGCCTCAAAGATGCCTGCCGACAGGTGAGTGAATGTGTTGCAGCCCAGCACGGCGGCGTCGCCCGCGCCCTCGCGGATGGCGCGGTAGAGGTCCAAGATGATCTCGGCGGTGGTGCGGCCTGGCCCTTCGGCGAACTTCCAGCCATCATCGGTGAGGGTCGCCCCCATCTGACTGCCCCAGCGGCCCAGAATGTCGTTGGAGGTGAAATCATGCTTGATGAGTTCGTACCCCCAGCCGCGCAGGCGGGCCATATCAGACTTGATTTGCTGACGCACTTCCGGCACGGTGGGGTCAAGCGAGCCGTGGCTGCGGGACAAGCGCCAGGAATCAGGCAGGGCGTCCCAGGCGGTCGTCGGGCGTATCCAGAGGCCGGGCCGCGCCCCGGCGGCTTTGATCTGTGCGGCCAGGTCCGGCATACTGGGGAACTTGGAATTGGAGCCGTCCCAGGGACCCGCTTTGCCCGGCCCAGCGGGTTCCCAGCCGTCGTCAATAACGATATAGGGCCGGTTGCCGCCTGTCGGGGCCAGAGACACAACGCGGCGCGTCACTTCCAGTGTGGAAGCCGCCGAGTTATTGCCGTAAGAGTAGTTCCAGTCGTTGTGCCCGTAAATAGAATGCGGCAGGAGGCGCGGCTTGGGGCACATTTGCCTGCAAAACGCCTGCACGGCCCCGAAGGGAGTTTCATTTAATTGGCCGGGGCGGGTGACGACGGTGCAGACAGGCAGGACGCGGGAGCCAAGCTGCACGCCCACGCCGCCGCTGCGGACATCGGCCCACAGGCTGACACCTTCGCGGTCGGCCTGCCAGAAGCAGAACGCGCTCGGCCCGGTCTGGACGCCGACGCCATGCGTGTGCGTGCCGTCCCAGGCGGCAAAGTACCAGGGCAGGGCGCGTTCGGGAACCAGCCCCTGCCAGGCGAGGTCGCCGTAAGCGCGTTCCCACTGGTCGCCCAGCACCAGCCGGACCTCTTGCAGCGAGCCGTGCCAGCGCAGGTGCAGGCGCTTGACGGCGGCGGTCGGTGCGGCCAGCGTGACGGCCACATTCTGTGGCTGCACGGCGGTGACGACTTCGACGCCGCCGCCGGTCCAGCGCCCGCCGGGGGCGGCCTGCAGGGTCCGCGTTTCTTTTTCGGTGATGACCTGCACCAGATCCGGGGGCCGATGCAAGTCCGGGAAATGCGAGGGAGCAGCGCGGGGCGCGGCGTGGGTTGGCACTGCCGCCGAGGACAGCCCAATGGCAGCAGCGGCGACTTCCTGAATAAACTGGCGGCGGGTGGTGGCTTTTTTCATAGGTTCTCAGAAAGTGTTCGTGCAGACAGGCGGCACATATACTGTTGCACAAATGCTCTTACACTGAGTGCGGGAGCATTTGTGCAACAAAACCAGTAATTCAATCAGCGTAAAGCCGCGTTTGCCGCGTTGTGGGAACAATGGGACTGAAAACATAGTGTTTCTCCTTGATAAAATCGCACAGCAAATCAAACTAATCTGAGGCAGTCGCAGAAAGGTCTATTTTTCTGCGTGCTGAGTGTCACGAACGTTTCCATTCTGTGACGCGGTAGCGTTTTGGACCTGTAAAACCGCCTGATTCGGCAGTGTCTCCTTGCCCTTTGTTCCAGGTCAGAGCAATACGACTTTGTGCGCCCCGTTCGTAATTGTAAGTTTCGCCGTCGTCGGCATACAAAATAAACGGGGCAGGATTGTCTCCATAGACTCGGACAGTCAAAGCAAACTCGGTGTCAGACTTCACAGATTCAATTGGCGCAGCAAGCGGGAGCAGGCTGTTATCACGCACATACAGGGGAACCTGATCCAGCGGCTTTGAGACACCCTTGAGGCGCCGCCCCCCCGTCAGTTTCTCTCCGGTCCAGAAATCGTGCCAGAGGCCGGTCGGCAGGTAAACATCTCGCGCCGTCTGTCCGGCAAACAGCGGGGCCACCAGCAAAGAACGACCATACATAAACTGATCATCCACTTTGCGTGCCTCCGCGTCGTCAGGCCAGTCCATGACAAGGCCCCGCGTCGGCGGCATTCCCATCTGCGCGTAGTCATTGAACGCTGAATACAGGTAGGGAAGCAGAGACATCCGCAGATGGAACAGGCTTCGCACAGCCTCAGTCGTCGCCGCCTGCTCTGGCATCGGCTCACCGGCATTGTTCTTGTCCCGGTTCACCTGTATCCAGGGTGGCAGTTTGATATACCAGGCATTGACCATCGCATAGGGCGAAAAAATCACTGTCCCCACGCGGCGGCACAGTTCTTCGGCAGAGCCTGCATCACGGACTTCGGGTGTCCAGAGCAGCCCGCAGAAACCTGCGTTCGCCAGACCTCGTACATAGCAGCGGTGATCATAGCTGTCACTGTAAACAACATAAGGAAGCGGCGCGGCCAGCGCGTGTGCATTACGAGCGAGGCCCCAGGTCCGCCTGTTGCGGCGGCGCAGCGGCTCCAGGAGCGTCTGCTGATAGGCTGCACCAAACAGGGAATGATAGCGTTCTCCATCCAGGCCGGATGGGAACGCGGCAGCCTCGGGAAACGACCAGGGACTCGCGCTGTCCGGCTGGTTGTCGCACTCGTCCAGCTTGACCGAATCGGCTCCTTTGGCAAAGAGAACGGTATCCTGATGGCTCCCGAACACTTTGCGTGCGCCCTGGGTGGCAAAATCCGGCACGAGGCCATCCCACACTTTATAGTCGCCGGAAAGGGGCTTCAGCGCATCGTGGATCGGAGAACTCCCATGCGTAAATGCATGCTGCCAGAAGCTTGTCCGGTAGCCCAGCGTGTGCATCTGCTGAATGAAGCCTTCCGGGTCAGGGAACTTGGCGTTGTTCCATACGAAGCTGCATGAATACGTCTTTGTCTGCCACCCCGGCTCAACCCCCCAGATATCGCAGGGCATCTTCTGGTCGCGCAGGCTTTGAGCCAGATGGATCGAGTCCGAGGCGGTGAAATCTCCTTTCCCCCGGTAGGCAACACCCAGTCCCCATAGCGGCGGCAGAGCGCCGCCGCCTGAGAAAAGATTGTAACGGCACACAGCCTCTTTCAGTGACGGACCGCCGAAGATATAGACGTCTACGCCCTGCGCTGAGGGGATATCAACCAGCATGGTTTTGGTGCTGAGGATATGCTGCTGGTACAGCGCCTGCGTGTTATCCGCCTGATGGCCGTCCGCTCCGGTCGCTCCCTGCACCAGGGCTGGCGCAACGTTGCCGGTGTAAAACGAGGCATAGCGGAGAGTGTCAACATAAATACCATAACCGGCTGTGGACACGTAAAAGGGGACCGGGGCATGCGAATCTCCCAGATCACCTTCCGTCTGGTCTGAGGGCCTCAGAAAGACTCGCCGGTCGGTCTTGTCATAAACTTGGGTGTTTAGTCCGAAGCCAAAAATGCGTTCATCGGAAGTCATCGGCAGTGTGAGGGCACAGCCCCGGCCCGTCATCCGAAATGCAATCGTCTCCTGCGGAAGGGGTAAAGTTTGAATGGGCGGCAGAAGTTGGAAGCCCTCAGTTCGCACCGCCGCCGTGCGGAAGCGGAGGGGAGCTGTCTCAGGCTGCCCGAAGCGGATGTGCCAGACACCCGGCGCGACTTCTTTCGCCGCTGCTTTGCTGGCTTCGGCGGCTGCAGGATTTTTGTTTTTTGGCATCTCGGCTCTGGCCCCTGTGCTGGAAGCGATGCCCGCAGCCGCGATACCGATAAACTGCCGTCGCGTCAGATTGCTGATGCTCATAAAAGTGACCTTAAAAAGTGACGCTGGTGTCCTGTTTGCTGACTTCCTGTTTTGACGAATGCGAAAGCACTTCAGCGGTTCCTGGCCGAATAGACAGAGGAAAATGCAAAAGCGATGTGTAATTTGTGTCATTGTAGCATTACTCATCTTCGACTTCCATGTCTCACGGCACGGAAAACTTGCGATTTATCAGTGTCATCCAATGGATATCGTTCCTGTCATTGATCTTGCGACCCGCCCCACCCGCTCCGGGGGTGGTCACCACACAAACATTCCGGTGATTGAGCAAATACACACTGGCTTCGAGATGTATCTGCCTGCCTATAGCGTGAGCCGCCCACAGGGTACTGCGGACTGGCTGCTGCTTTACACGACATCAGGGCACGGCTACTTTGGACATGCGGGGAAAAGGGTGATTTTTGAGGAGGCGGATCTGGCTCTCGTGCGCCCTGGCACGCCTCAAGAGTATGGCTTGAAAGAGGGTCAAAACTACTGGAAGCAGCTTTTTTTTCACTTTCTGCCTCGGCCGCACTGGCAGGAGTGGCTGACCTGGCCTGAAGTGCTGCCCGGCGTTTTACGGCTGCATCTGGGGGAGCCAATCATCAGGCAGAAAATCATCTCTTATCTCTGGCAGGCCCATTCTCTCTGCTGGGGAGGTCTGGCCCGGCAGAATGATTTTGCGATGAACTCTCTGGAAGGGGCGCTGCTCTGGTGCGACACGCAAAATCCGCAGACAGCGAGCGGGCGACTTGACAGCCGTGTACTGAAAACAATGGATTTCCTGTGCCGAAACCTGTCTGAGCCTGCCTCCTCTCTGGCCTTGTCTCGGATCAGCGGTCTATCGGCATCGTGGCTATCAAGCCTGTTTCGCGCCCAAACTGGACTTTCCCCGGCTCAATTTTTGGATCAGCAGCGCCTGGTTCACGCCAAAGTGCAGCTAAAGAACAGCATACGTCCCATCTCCGAAATCGCCGCAGATGTTGGTATGGACCCGGCTTATTTTTCTCACTGGTTCAAACATCGTGCCATCAGTAATCCACGCGATTACCGGGACAAGAACCAGCAATATTGAGCGATGACCTTGCTTTGTCTGGAGGTTTTTCGGTCGATGTGGCTGTTTTTCGCCGGAGTCGTTATCGGCGGCGGCGCAGGTAGGAGGCGGGAATACGCATTTCTTCGCGGTACTTGACCACGGTGCGGCGGGCGACGGTCTGGCCGCGTGACAGGAGCGCATCCACAATGGCCTGGTCGCTCAGCGGCGAGTCTGGAGATTCTTCTTCAATCAGCGACGCAATTGCTCCTTTGACGGTGACGGCATTCTCAAAGAAGATGTCGAACGGAGCCACGTCCTGCGTGGGGAGCTGGACGAATTTATAGAGCAGGGCGCGGGACACGGTGGACTCATGCATTCCCACCATTTTGGCGAGGTGTGTGCGGGTCAGCGGGCGCAAAAACGACCGCTGGCCGGTTTCCAGAAAACCCTGCTGGCATTCAATCAGCGCCTGCGTGATTTTCTGGATGGTGCGCCGCCGCTGCTGCAAGTTTTTCAGGAACATCGTTGCCCGCTCGACATAGGCGACAACGTGTTTCTGGTGGTCCAGGGTCAGCCGGACGCCGCCGTCGTGGGGGACGTCGCCGGTGAGTTTGCTGTCCCGGATGGCATCGTAGAGGCCCCGGTAGTAGGGATTCACCTGAAGGCTGGCGTTTTCAAAGCCCAGCACTTCCACGGTGAAGCCCGTCACGCCACGCTTGATAATGACATCCGGGCGAATGGACTTGCTCTGGCTGTTCAGGCGGTGGTCCCAGGGCATCCGAAAGCCAGCGGCGGGGTTCGGCTTGAGCTTCTTTTGTATGTAAGCCACGGCCGCCTCCACCCGGCGGGACGGGACTCCGAGCTTGCGGGCAAGCGTGCCGTGGCGGCGCTGAATAAGCGCCTCCCAGTGATCTGACAGGAGCCGGTAGGCGATAGGGTCAAAGAGAGACTCGCCCGCACCATCGGTTCTTTCCTCGTCGCGCAGGTGACGCATTTGCAGCAGCAGACATTCCCGCAGGTCACGCGCCCCGATGCCGGGCGGGTCGCATTCCTGAAGGCGCTCCACGCCGCGTGTGATCAGGGCGCAGGGCACGCGCAGGACGGCGCAGGCTTCATCGACATCCACTTGCAGAAAGCCGCGCTCGTCCAGGCTGTCTACGAGATATTCGGCGACCTGATAGTCTTCCGGCGTGTGCGAGGTCGCCCGCAGGTGCATGAGCAGGTGTTCGGAGAGAGAGGTTTCCGTGCGGGCCAGCAGCAGGGGGTCAAAATCGACGGCCTCGCTGCCGTCGCTGAACTGCCCGAACTCGTTTTCGGCGCGGGCGGCCAGGCGCTCGTCTTCGGCGGTTTCCTCGCCGCGTGCCGCCAGAATAGACTGCGTTTCGGCCAGTGACGGCCCCAGATCGTCAGTCGCGCCCGGCCCGTCGCCGTCCAGCCCCTGCCCCAGCGGATGCGAGTCGCGGCTGAAGGGGCAATGGGCGCAGGAGCCGATGCGGCTGCCGGGGCACAGGCGGCAGCCGTATTCGCTTCCGTCCGGGCGGTCATCGAGACTGTCCAGCGCGGGGTTTTCCTGCTGTTCCTGCTCAATCATCTGAAGCAGCTCCGTGGTGGAGCATTGCAGCAGAGCGTTGGCCTGAATCAGGTGCGGCGCGAGCTTTTGCGCCTGACTCTGCTTCTGTAAATTCTCCTGACGTAACTGCACGGGTACGGATGGCCTCTCGGTGAGTGTGACTTCGGCAAGTACAACTACCGTTCTTCTGTCCTCATTGTCGGCAGAACGGGAGGGCGTGCATAGGGCGGAACAGGATCGGACGGAGGGGAATTACAGTTTCGTTTTGAAATACGCGATGGTATCCACCAGCCCGTCTTCCAGGGCGACTTTCGGCTCCCAGCCCAGCAGGGTCCGCGCTTTGGTGATGTCCGGGCGGCGCTGCTTGGGGTCATCGGCGGTCGGCAGGGGAACGTGGATGACCTCGCTTTTGCTTCCCGTGGCCTGGATAATGTTGGACGCAAACTCAAGCATTGTGCGCTCGGTCGGGTTTCCGACGTTGATAGGGCCAGATTGTTCCGAAACCGACAATTTAAAAATGCCGTCAATCAAATCCGACACATAGCAAAACGAGCGGGTCTGCTTGCCATCGCCAAACACCGTCAGTGGCTCGCCGCGCAGGGCCTGCGAGATAAACGCGGGCACGACGCGCCCGTCGTTGATCCGCATCCGGGGTCCGTAGGTGTTGAAAATGCGAACCAGCTTGGCATCTAAACCAAACTTGCGGCGGTACGCAAACGTCACGGCTTCGGCGTAACGCTTGGCTTCGTCGTAGACGGCGCGGGTTCCATGGGGGTTCACATTGCCCCAGTATTCTTCCGGCTGCGGGTGGACGGCCGGGTCGCCGTAGACTTCCGAGGTGGACGCTTGCAGGAAACGGGCGCCTTTGATGCGGGCGACTTCCAGCGTGTTATGCACGCCCGCCGAGCCGACCAGCAGGGTCTCCAGCGGCAGCTCCAGATAGTCCACCGGGGAGGCCGGAGACGCAAAGCTGTAGACCAGATCCACGGGGCCGTCAATCGTGAACGGCTGGATCACATCCTGCTTGATGTATTCAAAGTGGGGATTATCCCGCAGATGCGCGATGTTGTCCTCGCTGCCGGTGACGAGATTGTCTACCGCAACAACGTCGTAGCCTTCGGCCAGAAGCCGATCGGACAGATGCGATCCCAAAAATCCGGCCCCGCCGGTTACCACTGCACGCGCCATAGTATCTCCATTCGTGTTCAAAATCTTCTTCAAATCGTTTGTCTGCTGTCGCTCTATTTTACCATGCTTTCGGGCCAGTCTGCCGCCTTCGGAAGCGTGGGGATTGAAAAGGCAGGCAAACTATGTTAAACTCTTCGTGCCGGTTTGCGCGTATACTAGTGTTATGAAGAGATTTTTTTGCCCTACGGCTCTGTGCCTGCTGACTGCCCTGCCGCTGTGTTTTGTTCCCAAATCTTCGGTTTTGGCCGCGCCCACCAAGCCGCCGTCGCTGGGCGCAAGCGTGCAGGGGCCGGTAATTACGGTCCCGGACCCAAAACGCCCCGGCAAATTGCAGCTCATGGTTCACGCCCGCTCCATTCAGGGCACGTCCACGGGAGGCGGCTTCGGCGGAACTCTGATCGGCGTTTACGCCCAGTTGTATCAGCTCGGCGTACCATCGGCCATTCTCACTGCCCCAAAGGCCGTCGCGTCCAGCCGCCTGGGCACCGTTGTTGTGACTGCCACCGGCGGCGTGGTCGCCAGGTCCCTGACCAATCCCGGCACGACCCTGACGGCGGACAAGATGGTGTGGTACGCCGGGCAGAACAAAATCATTGCCACCGGCCATGTGGTCTACAAAGACGGCAAAACCGGGGCGAGATTGACGGGGCCGTCGATGGTCGCCAACACGCAGATGCAGTCGGTGTCAATGGGGTCCGGCCAGGCATCGGCGAATTTGTGAGGAGTATTCGGGCCACGGGGCTGAACCCCCATGCTTTAAAAAGGCAAGCCCCCGCCTTCGCGGGCGAAGAGTTTTCGAAGTATGGGGGTTCAGCCCCGTGACACAGGCTTTTATGAATAAATCGTTTCTGCTGGCGTCCGCCCTGCTTGTTTCTCTGCTGGCCCTGACCACGCCCGCTGCCAACGCGCAGGCGGGCGACGGCAAGGTCAATTTGGTCTGGCACACCAGCGCCGTCTACACGCCGTCCGGACTGACAATGAAAGGGCAGGTGCAGATAACCTCACCCGGCTACGACCTGTCTGCTGAGACAGTCACAGCCACGCTTACGCCCACGACAAAAGCAGGAGCCGCGCCGACGCTGACCAAAGCGGTCGCCGTCGCCGCGCCGGGAAAACAGGTGACAGCAGATATTCGCAGCACCGATGCGGTGACGGGGAAAGCCAAAGCCGCGTATCATATTCTGGCCGACAAAGCCGTGTACCTGCCGGATGCCGCCCGGTCCGGCTACGGAAAGATTGATTTCACCGGTCATGTCCAGATTAGCACCCAGTCTGGCTTTTCGATAGGCCCAGCGATTGGGACCACCGATCAGGCCACGCTGCTGTTCGGGCCGGACAAAACAAAGTATCCGCAGCTTGAAACCGGGCCGGGCCGGGCGGTGGTGACACCGCAGCCGTAGGAGGCCCCCCGCCCCCAATAATGGGGGAGCAGGAGACCTACCTTCCTTGCTTCGCAGGGTCCTCCCTATAGGGAGGAAGGTAGGTCTCCGAAAGGCTTACCTGGAAAACACAAGGACCATGCCAACACTTCGGGCCGAGGGGCTGCAAAAAACCTACAAAGGCCGCAAGGTCGTCTCCGATGTGTCCGTCCAGATCGCGCCGGGCGAGATTGTCGGCCTGCTGGGGCCGAACGGGGCGGGCAAAACCACGTCGTTCTATATGATGGTGGGTTTGGTCAAACCGGACGGCGGGCGGGTGCGGCTCGATGACTCGGACATCACGCGGCTGCCGATGTATCAGCGGGCACGGCGGGGGCTGGGGTATCTGGCACAGGAACAAAGCGTCTTCCGGGGCCTGAGCGTCGCGCAGAATATCGCGCTGATCTTAGAGATGCAGCCGGGCCTTTCCGGGGCGGAGCGCAAGGCGCGGCTCGACGAACTGCTCGGCGAGTTCAATCTGGAGCAGCACCGCAATGCCAACGCCCGGACGCTGTCCGGCGGCGAGCGGCGGCGCGTGGAGATCGCCCGCGTGCTGGCCACCCGCCCGTCGTTTATCCTGCTGGATGAGCCGTTCGCCGCGATTGACCCGATTGTCAAGGAACAATTGCAGGAAGTCGTGGGGCAGCTCAAAGCCAAAGGCATCGGGGTTTTGATCACCGACCATGATGTCCTGTCCACGCTGGGCATCACCGACCGGGCTTATATTCTCTCGGATGGCGAGGTCAAAACCGCAGGCACGTCGGATGAGCTGAGTGAGGACCCTATCGCCCGCAAGTATTATTTCGGCGAAGGCACGGCCCTCTCCGAGTTGCTGCAAGCCGCCGCCACCCGGCGGCGTGGCCTGAGCGGGACACCGGGAGAAGACTAGCATGGCAACCACTGTTCCGGTTCCGCCGGTAAAACCCACGCATCTGCCTGCCCCGGCCCCGCACCGCCGACTGGACCTGCTGGGCTGGCTGCCGCTGCTGGACCGGCTGATTTTGATTGAGCTGCTGCCGAAGCTCTTCCTGGGCGTGGCGCTGTTTTCCCTGCTGTTTCTGGTGGCGGGGCCGCTGCTGGCCGCCGCCAGGTTCCTGTCGGCAGGCATCCCGTTCTGGGTTGTGATGGCGTTCGTGGGCTGGAATTTCACCGGCTTTATCGCGCTGACATTTCCGCTGGGCATGATGGTGGCGGCACTTCTCGGCTTTGAACGGCTGTCCAAAGACAGCGAGGCCGTGGCGCTGTTTGCGGGCGGCATCTCGTTTCCGCGCATGATGGTTCCAGTGTTCCTGCTGGGCCTGCTGGTGAGCGTTGTCTCGTATCAGTTCAATGACCGGATTGCGTCGTATGCCAATGCGCGGGTGGCGGATATTAAAGATCACCGGGACCAGATTTTCGGCGAAACGAGCAAGCCGTTTGACTTTGTCAACCGCGACGACAAGGGCAACCTTCAGATCATGGTGCACGTAGAGCGGGGCTATAACGCCGTCACCAAGACGCTGCGGCAGGTGACGATTACTGTCTACGCGGCTGACGGCAAGCCCTCAGCCATCACCTATGCCGCACGGGCGCAGTCGCTGGGGCGCGGACTGAAAGACTGGCGGCTGTTTGACGGCTCTACGACCTCTCTGGGGTCCAGCGGCATTCCCGGTACGCAGATGGCGATCCCGGAAGGGCAGACGTATGACCTGGATAAGACTTCGGACAACATGGATATTCTGCGGCGGGACCCCGAAACGCTGAACTTTCACGATCTGCAAACGCAAATCCGGCAATTAAAAGCGCAGGGCGGTAATAGCAAAGAGGTCCGCAATCTGGAAGTGGGGCTGTGGTTTAAGACGTCTATCCCGTTCGCGTGTCTGGTCTTCGGGCTGGTCGGAGCGCCGCTGGGGATGCGCTCACCCCGGCAGGCGCGGTTTGGCGGGGCCGTCTTGGCCCTGCCTATTATGCTGGGCTATTACGTCGTGTACACGAGTCTGAGCAGCATCGCGCAGGGCGGCGGCATCGCGCCGCTGCTGGCGGCGTGGGTTCCGAACGCTTTGGGACTTTGTGTGGCGGCGGGGCTGATCTGGAAAGCGTCGCGGTAGGCCCCCTCCCGTCAACCGATTGAACTGAAAGTATTATGGGCGCACTGATCGTTTTTGGCCTCGTCCTGGCCGTCATGGGCGGCGGCATCGCCTACGCCGGAGACCGGCTGGGCAGTTATATCGGGAAAAAGCGGCATTCGTCCTTCGGGCTGCGGCCCCGGCACACGGCCATGCTCTGGACCGTGGTGTCCGGCGGCGGCGTAGCCGTGCTGACACTGCTGCTGTTTCTGGCGCTCAACCATGCCTTCAGTGTGGCGGTGGTGCGCGGGCCGCAGCTTATCACCGCCAACCAGGCGTTAGCCAACCAGAACAAGGCGCTGACCCGGCAAAGCCTCGCCAATGAGCGGCAGGCCGCCGCCGACAGTCAGCGGGCCGCGCAGGCACAGACCGATGCGGATGCCGCACAAAAAAGAGCCACCGAAGCGCAGGCGCAGGCCGCAAAGGGGCAGGCTGCTCTTGCCGCCGTTGCCGGGAAGCTTGGACAGGCGCGGCTGATTTTGACCAATCGGCAAAGGGCACTGGCCGACGCGCAGGCCAATCTGGCGCAGGCCAAGCGGGGACTGGGGACGACGCGCACCGAGCTGGCGCGGGCGCAAACGCAGGTGCGGCAGGCCAAAGTGGGCGTCACGCAGGCACGGCGGCAGGTGCAGCAGGCCAACAGTCAGCTTGCCGGAGCAAGCCGGAGCGTCCTGCAGCTTGGCATCCGGCAGGACGAGCTGGCGCGGGAAAATATCCGGCTGGCCCGGCAGAACTCGGCCCAGCGGGACGCGCTGGCCGCCACGCAAGGCCGTCCGCTGGTGCTGCGGCGCGAGGAAGAGCTGGGCCGGATAGTGGTCAAAGCCGATCAGCCGCTCGAGGACCTGCACCACACGCTGGCCGTGTTTCTGGACCGCGTGGAGCTGACCGCCCGCAAGCGCGGCGCGGGCGGCACGGACAGCTCGCCCGCCATTATCGTGCCCGCGCCGGGCGAAAGCGGCAGGGGACCTGTCGGAAACGACAAATCGGCCCGCGAGGCCGCGCTGACGGGCCTGTCCGAGAGCATCACCGCGCAGGGCGAAACCCTGCCGTCCATCGTGGTGGTGGCAGCCGCCCGCTACAATACGTTTAAAAGTGAGCCGGTTCATGTGGACCTGCGGCCTTATGCCAACCTGCTGGTGTTCCCAAAGGGCCAGGTGATTGCCCAGGGCACGCTGGACGGCACGGGGAGCGAGGACGCCATTTTGCGCGGCCTGCAATCCTTTCTGACCGGGCAGGTGCGGGCGGCGGCCCTGCAGCGCGGCCTTATCCCGCTGCGCGATCCGCAGTCGGGTGAGCCGCAGGTGGGCGAGCCGATTGACAGCGCCGAGTCGCTGGCACTGGTGCATCAAATCCGGGAAGCGGGCGCAAATGCCCGTCTGACGGCAAGCGCCGCCGAAGATACCTACAGCGCCGACCTGCTGCGCCTGAGCCTGCGGGTGAGGGCTGCCCCTGCCCCCCGCCTGATGCCCGAGCCGCGCCCGGTCGGCGGGGCTGAGTAGGCCCTCATGCTTCCCCCCTCCGAACCAATCACCCTGCTTTCTATCGACCCCGGACGGGCCAAATGCGGGCTGGCTGTCGTCACCGGCCCGGACGCCGGCGGCAAAACCATCTGCCGGGAGCGGGCGGTGGTCCCCACCGAGCGGCTGACACTGGCGGTCGGCGAGCTTTTACGGCGGCGACCGGAGATCACGCGGCTGCTGATTGGCAATGCCACGCACAGCGCGACGCTGCGGCGGGCGCTGGCGGGCAGCTTCCCGGAAATGCCGCTGACCGTGGTAGAAGAACACGGTACGTCCGAGCGGGCACGGCGGCGCTATGTGGCTGAAACTCCCGCCCCCGGCTGGCGGCGTCTGCTGCCGTCGGGGATGCGCTCCCCGGAAGTTTCGGTGGACGATTATGCGGCTCTCATCATCGCCGAGGACTTTTTTGAACTTTTTTTCGAAAAATAGTGCATAATAGCCCCTGGCCGTGAAACAAACAGGGATTTTGGTTGTCACACGGTTTGGAAAGAGAGAAACCTTCTCGATTTCCACCCGCCGCGCCTCCACTGGTGGAGGACGGCCTGCACTTTGTCAGCGTTCACTGCACACGAGCGGGATTGCCCCGCGCCCGACGACACCGCGACACGCGAGACCGCAGCAGACGGCTTTTGGACCTTCAAGGCAACATGGATACTTGGGGACGAAGAAAGCCAACTGGACCGGTCAGCCTATCGCGCTCTGACGACGAGCGCCCGGACATCCGGCCCGGCAGTGAGGGCAGGACGACAGTGCAAATAGCACGTCGCAAGGAGAGTTACTCCATGAAGAAGTCCCTCGTACTTCTCGCCGGCATGGGCATTGCCTTCCTGGGCAGCCCCGCCATCACCCACGCACAGGCCGCTTCCGGCCCGTTCGCGGACGTTCCCACCGACCACTGGGCGTACCAGTCGGTGGACACCCTTCAGAAGGCCGGTATCGTGATCGGCTATCCTGACGGCACCTACGGTGGCCGCCGCCCGATGACACGCTACGAGTTCGCGGTTGCTATTGCCCGCCTGCTCGCCCAGATCAAGCCCACCGACACCAGCGGCCTTGAGGCCCGGATCGCTGCAAACACGCAGGCTATCGACGCCCTGAGAACGCTCGTCAACGGCTTCCAGGACGAACTGACCCGCCTCGGCCAGGACGTGGCTGGCATCAACGCTCGCCTCGCCGCCCTCGAAGCACGCGTCGATAAGATTGAGGGTCGCCTGAACACGGACGAGGGCATCCTCGGCTCGGTCGTCGAAGAGCAGCGCCGCCTGAACATCACTGGCGTCGTCAACATCGTCGCCACAGGCGTTGCTTCCCGCAAGCGGGATGCAAGCGGACAGTACGCTCCTTTCTTGGACAAGAACGGCGTTTACCAGGGCGCGACCGGCTTCAATGACCGCCTGCTCGGCTCCTCGGACGTCTACCATGACATCCTGCTGAACATTCGCGGCAAGCTCAGCGACACGGCCACCGCCAATGTCTCGCTGGACTTCGGCAACTACCTGAGCCAGGTCGGCAACACGGCGGCCTTCCCCGGCTATGCCGCAGGTGGCACGGCCAACATCCTTCGCCCCGGCAGTCTCGGTCAGGGTGGCAATGGCTTCCAGTATGCCAATGTTTACAAGGCTTACCTGGACGCGGCGGTCAAGCTCGGCCCCCTCGGCGGCGCACAGCTGCTGGTCGGTCGCTATGGCAACCAGTTCACCAAGTACACCTTGAAGCAGGTGGATGCTGACATCTACACCAACCTGGCGCAGACCGATGATGGCGATATTGTCGGCGACGGCGCAGGGCTGAGCCTGAAGGTCGGTCCGGTCAAAGTGCAGGCGTTCGCCGCCAAGTACAACGGCATCCAGTTCAGCCAGCCTTACGGCGGCTCGGTGGGTGTTCCCGTCACCGGTCAGGCGGGCAACCCCTTCAACCCGCTGGTTCTGGGCGTGGCCCAGTCCCGCCCCGGTGGCCTGATTCCCGCAAACCATGCCACTCAGATTCAGACAGGTGTTGGCGGACGGGCCACCCTCGGCTCTCCTGAAGGCGCAACTTTCGGCGTCACAGTGGAGCAGTTTGGACTCGGCGACGGCAGCTTTGTCGGCCCCGTGGACGGCATCACCGACCCGAACCGAAGCACCCAGTCGACAGCGCTGGGCCAGGGCAACGGCCAGTACAACCGCCTGACGGTGTACGGACTGGATTTCAACGGGGCACTGCCGTTTGGTCTGCCCGGTGTCAAGAAGGGCGGCATTCTGCTGGACGGCGCGTATAACATCTCCGCCCATGCCTTCAACAACCAGTTCAACAACGTTGGCTCGGGCTTCCGCTACCAGCAGTACGATGCACAGGCAGGCTTTGCCATCGCCGGCATCCAGCTCAAGGGCGGCTACCAGTACTTCGGACCGGAATACTCCGCTCCCGGCTACTGGGGCAAGCTCGGCGCGTGGACGAACCCGACGAACGTGCGCGGCCCGGTCGTTTCGGCCAAGTATGCGCTCAGCCGCAAGCTGACCCTGAACGCCGACGCTCAGTTCTACAAAGCGGCTTACGGCTCCAATGCGGATGGCACGGCGATCAACTCGCCCCTGCAGCAGAACGACCATGTCAGCCGCTACCAGGTGGGCCTGGGCTACGGCCTGAGCAGCGCCTACGGCGTGGACCTGGGCTACGAGAACGTTCAGTATGACCTGCGGAACGAGACCCTGCCCGGCGGCGGTTCGCCGCTGGCCCGTGATGGCCGCCCGACCGAGTCCTATGTCAACATCGGACTGGGCCACACGATCAGCAAGAACGCCAGCATCAAGCTGCTGTACCAGATCGTCCACTACGATGATCATGGCACGGGCTTCGATCAGGTCTCCGAGACGAACAACAACGGCCGCTCCGACGGCAGCGTCGCTGTGGGCCAGTTCCAGCTCAAGTTCTAAGTTTCTGCCAAGTTTCTTTCAGAGACAAACGAACGAACCCCCGAGGCTTACGCCTCGGGGGTTTTTCTTTGCGTAGGAACCTCACCCCAGCCCTCTCCTTGCTTAAGGAGAAGGGGCCAGATAACCTGTAACCCGTAGGGGTAGGGCTTGCCCCTACCCATCTTTCCTGTCTTTGTCCTTTTCTTGTCTTTGTCCGAAGGACATTTCCTTGCCGGGGGTTTTTACACCCCCGGCATTTGGTCTGTCAATTTATGCAGCAACGCCAAGCCGAGGGGTTAAAACCCCTCGCTGGAAGGCGCTTCGCGCCGGGAGGCCAATCGGGCTATGACGACGGCCCGGCGTGTTTCACTCTTTAGTTTTCCGGCGTCCTCGCCTCTAGAGAGGGGTTTTAACCCCTCGGCTCCCCCCGCGAAACGCCAAAAAGCCCGGCTCTCACGAGCCGGGCTTTCCGTTTCCTATTCTTTATCCGTTTCCTATTCCTTATCTGGCTCCCCCATTATTGGGGGCGGGGGGGGCTTCCTACCCGCCCGGCCCCGCGCTCGTCACCTCCACCGTCTTTGTCACGGTGTTGCCTGCCCGGTCTATCGCCTGCACCTCTACCGAGTGCTTGCCAACAGTCAGCGCAGGCAGGGTCAGCGACCAGGCTTCGGAAGGCGAATCAAAGAGGCCGTCATCGGCAGAGGCGGCAATGGGGTCGCCGCCGTCGATTTTAGCCTGCACGGCTTTCACAAACGCCGGGCCGGTCGTCACCGCGCCGTTGAGGACAATCGTATTATCGTCGGCCACATAAGTGCCCTGAGATGCGAGGATGTCACGTTCCATCATGATCTTGACCGTCAGGGTCGGCACAGCGTTAGCGACCAGGAAGGGCGCGGACACGGCACGGGCGCTGAGGGCATCCGTGGGGTTCGAGGGCTTGTCGCTGGCAGTCACCCGAAGCTGATAGGTTCCGTCTGACACTTCGGTCGTGTCCCACGAGAACGACGTTTCTTTCAGCTCTACCGCCCCTTTGTCGGCGGCAGTTTTGGGAGCCGCCACGGGAGCCGCAGCGGCTTTGAGCTGTTCGGCTTTCATCTGGGCCAAAATCTGGGCGCGGACGGCAGGCGGCAGGTTGGTGACTTTGTCCAGATTGGCGGCCCCCTGCGCGACAATCGCGGCGGGCGACGCGGGCGTGACCGCGACGGTCCTGGTCACGGTTTTAGTGGCCCCGGCGCGTTTCTTGATCAGGGTCCACGTTTGGCCGCCATCTTTGGAATAGGCCACATCGTAAGCCAGTGTGTCTTTGTCAGGATCGCTGGCTGTCCATTGAATCAGCATATCTTTGGAGACGGCGTCGCCATCGGCGGGCTTGCGGAGGGCAACCGTCGGAGCCTGATTGCGCGGCAGGTAGTAGAGCGTCACATCCCGCAGGCGCGGGACGACCGTTCCGCTGCCGCCGGTCAGCATGGCCTGATACTGAATATACCGGGCGGGCGGCGAGGTCACGGTCTGCCCGGCGGGGGCGGTCAGCGGGGCGGACCAGGTGCTCCACGAGGCGTCGGGGCGGGGCACATCGCCGCTGCGGGTTTGGAGACTCACTCCCGCGTCGCCGCCCCACGTCAGCGTGCCCCACTTGGCCCGGATGCCTGCGTCATGGACGACCGATTGGTACGTGCCCTGCAAGCCACTCCCCTGCCCCGCCGTCTGCCGAGATGCGCCGATAGCATACACACTGCCGACAACGCCGGTTCCGGTATAGACCGTGCCCGTGGACGGATCCAGTGCGAGAGATACAAACTGCTGGTCTTCCGGGGCTACGAATGACTGCGTGGTGTCGTCGGGGTTGATTTTCGTGACCGTGCCGCCGGAGACAGCATAAACCGCGCCGTCAGCGTCGGATTGGAGGCCAGTGATGCCGGTGGTGAGCTTCGCCAGCACTCGCTTGGCCGTGCCATCGGCGCTGATGCGGTAGACCGTCCCGGTCGGCCCGGTGCCCGTATACACATTGCCGTCTTTGTCGGTCGTTAAAGCCGTGATATTCGGCTCCGTCGCGTCGTACAGCACCGTGCTTTTGCCGTCCGACGTGATTTTGTAGACGATGCCATCCGGCGAGCTTCCCGCATAGACCGTGCCGTCTTTGCCGGTCGCCAGCGAAAGAATGTGCGCCTCGGGCGAGGTGAACAGCGGCACGGAGCCATCGCGTACACGGTAGACACGGCCTGTGCCGCCGCCAGTCGCGGCATAAACATCCGCCCCCGTGTTGTTCAGGGCCACCGCCGTCACATATTTCTCCGGGGCGGTCAGCACCTTACGGCCTTTGCCGTCGGGGCCGACCGCGAAGACAATGCCGTGCGGCGCGGTTCCGGCATACAGCGTGCCGTCCGGCGCGAGTGCCAGTGAGGTCACTTCCAGCTCGCCGGTTTTGTAAAACGTGCTGACTTTGCCTGCCGTGTCCATCTTCAAGATCTCGCCGCTGTCGCCTGTGCCCAGGTACACATTGCCATGGCCGTCGGGCAGGATAGCCCAGACATAGTTCTGCGTGGTGTCAGCCAGCTTCCGCAGAGAGGGGGCCAGGCGCACATCGCCGAGGCTGGTCACGGCGACGTTGGTGAGGCTGCCTGCCGCGAAGTCGGCCTGCGTGCCCTGATGCCACACGGACGCCAGGCGACCTACGGGTTTGACAACAGCGGGCTTGGCAGCGTCGGGGACAGTAGCCGGGGCAGGCTTCGTGTCTGCGGGCTTCGTGTCTGCGGGTTTTGTTTCGGCAGGGGCGGCGCTGACAGCGGCCAGTGTGAGCGGGCGGCGATGGTACAGGATAAAGCCTGCCGGAGACAGCAGCCGGGCCATGTCATCAGTGTCATCGTCGCCGTCATCGCCGCCGTTGGACAGCGGCGACGGGGCGGGCGCATCAGAGGCCGGAGCGGGCGGCGGGCTAGTCGCTGCCGGGGAGGCAGCAGAAGACAGCGACGAGGGGGCCTCGATAAGGTCCCGGCGGCGCACGGTGATTGTCAACGACTGACTGCCGGACAGGACATAGGGCAGCGTTTCAGTTTCTTTGACTTCATCACGCTCGGTTTTTAGGCCCGTCGTGCGCGACGACTGCATGGCGGCGGCGAGGTTCGGCGGCAGGCCGGTCAATTTTTCGCCTTTGATACTCAGCGCCGAGGTCGGCAGAAGAAGCCGCGTGACAAGCTGATTGTTGCGCGGCTTTTCATTGAATTTCTTGACAAGCTGCGCGACATTGACGGCGGAGCCGGTCGGCTCGGACGCACGGATTTGCAGCAGGCCGCCCAGGAGGCTGGTGACGCCGCCGCCCGCCGATCCGCCGCCCTGCACATTCAGCGTCAGCGGGCCGTCGGCGGTGTTCTGCGGAATTTTAATCGACACGGTGCGTGTGTAGAGAGGCTGCTTGTAGGGCTTCAGGACGACGCCGACATCGACGGTGTCGCCGGGCGCGAATTTGGACTGTTTCAGGAACAGATGGTCAAGTTCCGCCGTGTCATGCCGGTTCTGGATGGTCACCGACATTTTGACGCTTTTAACGGACAGCGGATAAAACGGATTGGACGACAGCAGGCGCATCAGGCTGTCCAGGTCTCCGGTCGCGTTCTGGTCAATCGCGGTGGCATCATAGAACGTGTTGGTGCGCTTGATATGCCCGATCTCTTCGGCATCCACGTCCACAGAGACCGTCGCCATAGAGTCGCCGGGCTGGCCGTGTATCTGCTCAATTGCCGCCCCAGCCACCTGTGAGACAAACTGGGCGGTCAGCAGGGGGTGGTTGATAATGCGGACATGGAAGTCTTTGCGCCGCTTCGTGGACAGGTCGTTGACAGAGACGGTCATGGGGACCATTTGCGGCATCGGCCCGATCACGCCGCCGACCGAGAAGGGCCGGTCCTGAAAGATGCGCCCGACGGTCTTGATCGGCGAGCCGAGCTTGACCGAATCCTGATAGGACGGGAAAATGCTGACGACATAGGCGGTGGTCATCGCCGCGTCAATCGGCCCCAGACTCGTGAACGGATGGCCGAACAGGAGAAGCCGCTGGCCGTCGCGGTAGGTAACGGTCCCGGTCGCCGTGTAGTCCACATCGCCCTGCACCAGCGAGACGCCGACCGCCGAGCCGGGCTGAAGGGTCGCGCCCTTTGCCAGCGGGTTGGTGCTGAGACCGTCGCTGCTCATTGCGCCCCCGCCGCCCGCCATGACATCAAAGTGGTACGGGGCCATCATGTCACGCAGGCGGGACATCGAGCGGCTGCCGAGGCCGCTGACCATGAGCGGCATATTGATCGGCTGGTAGCGGGTGTCGGTCATGCCCATAGACTGGGTCGGCGCAGACGCGCTGATGTTGGAGGGCTTCTGAGGCAGATCGGGACTCCAGGCTTCCAGCATATCTTCAATGGGAGTCGCCAGTGCAATCGGCTCACGGGCAAACTGCGTGCCGGGAATGCCCATCGAGATCGCGCCAATCAGCCGCCCGTTGATATAGATAGGGCTGCCGCTCATGCCGTGGGCGATTCCCAGCGAGCGCGTCACCGACGGCCCATCGAGCGCCCGGAACAAGATATAATCTTTGCCTTCATTGAACTTCGCCATGACGCCTAAAATTTCAATGTTGAACTTTTCGATTTTGGTCCCCTTGAAGACCGTCAGCGCGTAGCCTTTCATGCCGGGCCGCAGCTCAGAGACGCGCATGAACTTTTTAGAGTCCCACTTGAGCCGCGCCCCCGGCGCGGGGTGGGCCATCGGCACCGGCGGGCGGGCATGGACGGGCAGAGCGAAGACGTACAGCGCCAGCGGCAGGAGTGCTGCCGGGGCTTGGCGGGCAAAGCGAGAGGGTAATTTCATAGGTTGGGGAGCTATTCTTGAAATGACAGTGCCGGGGGTGTAGAAACCCCCGGCAGGGAAATGTCCTTCGGACAAAAATTTAGGAAAGACCAAGAAAGAGGACGGGGAGACCCTGCCCCTGTCTTTTCTACGTTTTCGCGGCGTAAACTTGTTCCGGGTCAAACTGCGGCTCGGTCACGGTCTGCCAGGGCTGGTCTTCCGCCGTAACCTCTCGGTAGTAGCAGGTCGGATGCCCGGTATGGCAAGTCGCGCCGATGGGATGCGCCAGCACTAAGAGTGAGTCGTCGTTGCAGTTGATCCGCAGCGACACAAAGTTCAGTGTGTTGCCGCTGGTTTCGCCTTTGGTCCACAGCTTCTGCCGGGAGCGGGTCCAGAACGTTACTTTGCCCTCACGCAGGGTTTTTTCCAGCGCGGCGCGGTTCATAAAGCCGAGCATCAGCACGTCTCTGGTGTCGGCGTCCTGCACCACGGCAGGCACGAGGCCGCCGTCGGCCTTGTCCCAGTTGATTTGGTCGATAATTGAGTTCATAAGTGTTTACGAAAACGGCCCCCTAACCCCCAATTCTGGGGGGACCAGAGTGTAGGGGCAGGGCTTGCCCCTGTCCTTCTTTCCTCTCCTGTCCTCTCTGGATCCCCCATTATTGGGGGCGGGGGGCTAAATCCAGTGCCGCACCAGCAGGGTCAGGCCAAAGACAGCCAGGGCCAGCGGCGGGGCGCAGCCGGTGCCTTTGACGAACTCTTTCTGGCCCTTGACATCGTGCCGGGGGTTGTTGGCGGGCGGCGGCTGCGAATAGTCGGGAGCCAGGAGAGCAAACCGCTCCGGGGCACGGGAGCCGCGCCAGACATGCAGGGCCGCGTCAGACGTTCCCGGCGCATAGTTCGATGTGAGCTGAAACAGGACTTCGCCGTCTTCGGTGTCAATGCGCCCGCCTTCCCAGCGCAGCCAGCTTGCCCCGGCAGGGTCGGTGAACCAGTGGACGGCGGCCCAGCCGGGCGGGGTCATTTCATTGGTGACGGCCTCCGGGTACTTCGGCTGGTCGGGCGTGCCGCCAAAAAAGTACGGGCCGATGTCCAGGCGGGTAATGCCCGGCCCGTTGGTTTCCTCCGCAATATGGAGCTGGTACATAAAGCCGGTCACGACCTGCTGCGTCTCGACATACGGGGCGGTCAAAGCTGCCATCGTTAGGGAAGTCCTCCGGGTATACTGCGTAGTGAGTTATTGTACCAGATTCGGGACAGGATTGCCAAATGGGGCTTAGAAGTGGACACGGCAGATGGCGGAAACGGAACTTAAGGGAAAAGTCGCGCTGATCACGGGCGGCGGCAGCGGGATTGGGCAGGCGGCGGCCTGGGCGCTGGCCCGGCGGGGCATCTCGGTGGCGCTGGCCGGGCGCGAGGAAAACAAGCTACTGGAAACCGCCGCGCAGATCAGCTACGAAGGCGGCGACGCGGTAACACTGACGGGGGATGTGACCGACCCCGTTCAAGTCGAGCGACTGGTCTCGGAAACCGTGCGGGCCTTCGACGGCCTGGACATTTTGATTAACTGTGCAGGCGTCGGCCTGATCAAGCCCTTAGAAACAACCACGGCGGACGAGATCGACCGCCTGCTGTCGGTCAACGTCAAAGGCACAATGCTGGCGACACAGGCCGCCGTCCGCGCTATGATCGCGGGCGGTCGCGGCGGGCACATCATCAATATCGCGGGAATTCTGGGCAAAGCGCCGATGGCAAACGCTTCGCTTTACTGCGCCTCCAAATACGCCGTCACGGGCTTCTCCAAAGCGCTGCAGCTCGAAGTCAAGCGGCACAGCATCAAAGTCTCCTTGATGTACCTCGGCGGCGTAGACACCCCCTTCTGGGACGGGTTAGACATGAAGCTCCAGCGCGACAAAATGCTCTCCGCCGAAGACGCTGCTAACGCCATTCTCACCGTCCTGACCCAGCCCGCGCACCTGGTCCTGGGCGAGTTCGTCTTGCAGCCGGAAAGCCATCAGATGTAAGCACATGGTTTATTAGCTCTTGACAGATGATACTAAATGCAGTATCATATTTTTATGAGCAAACAGGATAAACTCCTCGCTTCTTGGAAAAGTCAAACTCAACCAGATGCCGATGTTGAGACAGTGGAGGCTGTCCTAATCCGATACTTTCCTCTGGGCTTTTCCAAAGCAACAGGTGGCTCTCACCAACTGCGCGTTTCTCACCCGGCGCTATTCGCTCACCCGCATTTCGTCGGAGGCACGTTGTCAATTCCTGTTAAGGGAGGGCAACGTGTCAAACCATTCTATCTGAAGCGCATTGTGGAAGCCATCGAAATCGTTCAAGCAGTGGAGTTAGAAAACGCTGCGGAGACCAACATTAATGTCAACTAAGAACCTCACTTATTATCTTGCCCTGCCCTACGCGGTCGAAATCCTTCCCATTTCGGCAGACGAGGGTGGAGGATACACTGCCTGCATTCCGTGTCTAGGCCGCTATTCCGCCGTCGGCGACGGCGAAACCCCGGAAGCGGCTTATGCCAATTTACGTGCGGCTCTGCCGTCACTGCTCACGGGATGGCTGGCTCAGGGCGTAGCCATCCCGGAGCCGAGCGCGGAAGCGCCGCTGCCCAATTACAGCGGCAAACTGGCCCTGCGTGTGCCGAAATCGCTTCATGCTCAGGTAGCTGCACGGGCACGGCGCGAGGGTGTCAGCATCAACCAGTTTATCACGACGACGCTGGCACAGGAAGTCGGATCGCCGTCCGGGCGCTGATTACGGAAGGTTCTCCATGATGACAGGCGGTGTTCTAGAAATCATGCTGGAAGGCTGGGGCTTCCTGCGCTTCCTTGCGGACGAGGCAGGGCAGCATCGGGTGTATATTGCTCCCAGTAAGATTGCTGAGCATGGTCTTAACGCAGGAGACCTCGTCACGGGGCTGGCCCGGCCTCCCAAAGAAACAGAAAAGTATCACAGCCTTGTTTCAGTGGTAACCATCAACGGGAAATCTGTTTGACCCGTTCTAGAGTAACTTGCAAAGCGTCTTCCAGTAAGAGTGCCCCCCATCACGGGGCTGAACCCCCATGCTTCGAAGGGGCAATTCCCCGCCTGCGCGGGCATCAGATGTGAGCGGCCTGAGCTGCCCTCGCCTGTGAAGGCGGGGGCTTTCACTCTTAGAGCTATGCCGTTCAGGGCAGGGAACGCTTTCGAGACAGTCTTTCAACCTTCAGTCAGTGTTTCTTGAACGTCAGGGCCGATGCCTCCGTGAGTGCTAAAGCGGTCTTATAATAAGGCTCGACATCTTGGCTGGAGAGTTGCAGGAAAACGTTCCCATCCTGGGCCACATAACTGAAGCCATGCATTGTCAGCCCTGTCTCTGTGTCTACCCCGCGCCAGTACGTCCGAACAAACGTTATCCCATTGACCGTTCCCGTCTCCGCTGGCTTCTGCGTCCAATTTTTTCGCCTGCGCTGTACGCCCGCCAACAGCTTGGCAGAAACTTGGCTGAGAGTGTACTTGCTTGCCTCGCCCACAGGCGGCGTTACAGTGCCGAGCATGATGTAAGGTCTCGTCCCATCTGCACGGAACGTTCCCACCCACCCCTGAGCCATGCTATTGCCCGGTCCCGACTGACTCAGTAATGTGTAACCTTTTGGCAGTTGAATCTGATACGGGCCGGTGACAGTCGCAGGCGCAAGTTGTCCTTTGAGTGCCTTGTTTGCAGACCATGTCACTTTTGGAGCCGCCCCCGCAGCGGATAAAAGAGCCACGGACAAGAGAGCGCTTGAAACAACCTTCAAGTTCGTTCGTACAGTTCGTATCTTCATTCCTCTTCCTTTCGCTGGCAAGTGTGCGAGAACGGAGTGCGTTTAGCGGCGTCGGGGGCAGCACTTTTTGACCTCGAGCCTTGAGAGCCTTATAAGTACATATACAGGCCACCGAGTATTTGTACGGCCACGGGCACCAGCAAAGCTAATCTCCCATATTTTACACCCTGTCGGAACCGAGGACACCAAAAACAAGCCGCCAAATAGAGCAGGCCCGCTACTATAAACATCAGAACGGTCGGTCCGTAATCAATGAGGATAGCCCCGCGCACAGAAAAAACACCAGGGACAGAAGGGCCTCTCAGATAATCGACAATCGCATCTGGAATAAGAGCAATTGCATAGAAGTAGAGCGGGTAACAAAAGACGGAGAACAGAAATACACCGATCCCTACCCCTATCGGAGCAAAGTCCTTGTTCTGCTGAGGCATCCGCTTTTGCATTTTCCTTTTTCCTATCGCTGCAATGTGCGACAACAGCCGGTGCAGTACACTTCAGGCTTTGTCCCCAGTCTCTTTGGCTCCCTGATGGCGCTTCTGCCATTGGTTCAAGTGGTAAACAGCCATAAACACCATCGGCATACCACAGCCCATGCTGAGACCCATTTGCACAGGGGGCGTACCGACACTATGATGATATTGCATCGCATGGGGTGCTATGGCAAACCCGACGTACAATAATACGATCTGGAAAAACAAGCCCAGCAAGACGGTGTAAAATCCTTTAGACCTCAGATGCCAAAGCAGAGAAAAGACGAGCAGGAATAATGGAAAGAAAAGCAAGGCCATAATGCCTAAGTCAATCAAGAAGTGGTACACTTTTGCCTCCAAACCCTCTCGTTTCCAAACCTCTTAGCCATCAAAACAGCCTTTGCTGCGCGGCCCAACGGCCAAGTTCTCCCGCACCAATACTGCGAATCGATCACATCCTCACATCCGGTCGTACTCATGCTCCCAATGGTCGCCCATTTTCGCCTCGTTCTCTCCTGTGATACGGTTTGTGCGGAATTCAGTGACTAACTGCCCCTGATATTTCAGAGGACCCGGTAAGACGGTGTCTGGAAGAACCCCTTCGGTCCTGGTCCGCCAGGGGGTAGGCCAGACGAAGCAGCCGAAAGTGATAATCCCCAACAGAACAGCCAGGGTAAGAGCCTCTGACACCATCCGCTTGGGGTTGGTCCGACCGCCCGACCACTGAAGATTGCTCTTTCTTCGGCTCCAGATCAGATAACAGAGCGTCCCCAGGAGAAAGGCGGCATAAATCAAGGGAATTGGGCGATTGAGGTCTATTCCAAAATAATCTAAACCCAAGCGCCGGTTGTATTGCAGCTCATAGTGTCGCTGGAAGCGGAGGAAGTTGTGGCAGGCTGCCCACGCCAGGCCGAGGGCACACATTAAATAGCCGAAGCCGTTTTCTCTTTGCAGGAATGGACTACTAGAGCTGCTCTCCTTCGCTCGAAAAACCACGCCGCTCATCCAGAGGCAAGCGAAACTTCCAACAGCCAGAAAAATGAGAGGAAACATTTTTGTTGCTCTTGTTCTCAGCTTGGTTTGTGCAGCCCGATGGGGCGCATTGCTAGGCCAACGGGTTAGACTAGTTTTGGCTGTAATCGAATCAATGCCTATTTTTTACTTGCCGCATCAAGCAAGACCAAAATCTCCGTGTAGTTACGCGCTGCCGCAAAACTCCGAGCGGTTTGTCCCAGATCGGTCTTTATTGCCGTATCAGCCCCGTGCTGTAGCAGCATCTGAACGACTTTCAAGTCGCCGTCTGCACACGCCCACATCAGCGATGTGTAAGAGCTGCCATCCCGACCATTAACTTTTGCTCCGTGCTGAATGAGATAATCCACGACAGCCACCCCGCCCGCGACTGCTGATCCTAATGGTGTTGGGTTGCGTGGCCCAATGCCTTCATTAGCCAAATAACCAGAATGTCCATGCTCCGTGCAATTTGCATTCACATCCGCGCCATGCTTAATCAAGAACTCAACGACATCAAGACTCCCGTTGTGAGCCGCGAGGGTAAGCGGAGTACACCCATGAAAGGCGGTCTTCGGATTTATATTTGCGCCGCGACTGACGAGCAGCTTGACAATTTCCATGGAGCCACCTGCGGCGGCTTGCATCAGCGGCGTATCGCCAAAATCTCCACGCGGGCATTCAACATCAACCCCTTGATTTAAGAGTACCTCTACGGCTTCTGTGTCGCGCTTCATGATAGCGACAATCAGTCTCTCGCAACTTTGTGAAGTGCTTGCGGATGGAGTTGGGCTTTTGTCTGCCTGTGCTCGGGCATTGAGGGGAAATATGCTAATCCCGGCGGTTAAAATAAGAAACAGTAGAATCTTGGAATACTTGCCAATGTATTTTAGCATGATCATTGTTCTCCCGATCTTCTTTAGCCAAACAGCATTCTGCCGCGAAACAGTCTGCAGCCCAGCGAGTCAGTCTGCCGCCTATGCACGGCATATCTCGTTATTCTCGATTGGGAATGTGCAGCTTTTGCCGTACCTTTCCAAGCCATTCGCAGCGCACCTCGCATATCACAGAAATCTACCAGGGCGCTCGGCTGTAATCCGTCTCAAATCCGCAGTCGTACCGCCTGCGACGCCCTACCTGTTTGCTCACTACAAGGCTATTATACCTAAGCGAAACAGCAAGTTGTCCTATATTCTATTTGCCACTATTCTGAACTTATGGTACAATGATTCGTCACTGCTTTTGACCTGCTCTATTTTTGCCCCTGCGCCCATCTCTGATGCACCTTTCCGGGAGGCACCGCCCATGACTGCTCTTTCTGCTTCGCACTCTGCCACGGATACGCGTAAATTGGCCCACCTGCTGCGGCGGACGGGGTTTGGCGCACGGCCTGCCGAATGGACCGCGTATGCGAAGATGGGCCTGCCTGCCGCGACCGACCGGCTGCTGCACCCGGAGCGCGTCCCGGACCCACTGGCCGAGGTACTGGCAGGCATTCAGGGCGACTATGTGGACTTTGACGACATCAGCAGCATCCGCAAATGGTGGATGTACCGGATGTCGCACACGCCCCGGCCCCTCGAAGAGAAGATGACCCTGTTCTGGCACGGGCACTTCGCCACGGCCAACTACAAGGTGGACAATCCGCGCTGGATGTGGATGCAGAACGAGACGTTCCGCACGCACGCGCTGGGCAACTTTAAAACGCTCCTGCAAGCAGTTTCGCGTGACCCGGCGATGCTGGTCTGGCTGGACGGGGCCGAAAATCGCAAAGGGCGGCCCAACGAAAACTATGGGCGGGAGCTGATGGAGCTGTTCACGCTGGGTGTCGGCGGCGGCTACACCGAGATGGATGTCAAAGAAGCGGCGCGGGCGTTCACCGGCTGGCACTATGACCGGGACAAAAGCGTGTTTGTGTTCTCCCCGGAGCGGCATGACGACGGCCCGAAGACGTTTCTGGGCGAGACAGGACCTTTCAACGGCGACGATGTACTGGAGATTATCGTGCGTCATCCGTCTACGGCGAGTTTCGTCTGCACCAAGCTGTTCAAACACTTTGTCCATGAGACGCCGACGCCTGCCGACATCGCGCCGCTGACGCGCACCTATTTTGCGAGCGGCTACGACCTTCGGGCTGTGATGGGCGCGATCTTGAACTCCCCGGCGTTTTACTCCGACGCGGCCTTCCATGCGCGTATCAAAAGCCCGACGGAGTATGTCGTCACCGCCCTGCGGACCTTGGACGCTCCCTTTGCCGTGACCAACATGAACCTGCTGTCACAGACGCGGGCGATGGGGCAGGAGCTGTTCAGCCCGCCCACTGTCAAAGGCTGGCCGGGCGGCAAAACGTGGATGAACACCATGACGCTGATTGGCCGGGTCAATTTCGCCGACGGCATTATTTACGAGATGGGCAAGCGGGGGATGCTGGAAAGCCGCCTGCGCCGGGGCATCACGGCCTGCGGCTCCGCACCGTCGCCCGATGCGCTGGGGACGCCGGAGGGCCTGACCGATGCCGTCTGGGGCCTGCTCCTGCCGGGTCACACGCCGTCCGCCGCCACCCGTGCGGCGCTAGTCAGTTATGCCGGGGGCAGCGGCAGTAAAGTCGATTTCGGCGCAAAAGCGCCGGGGCTGGTGTCGCTGATTCTGTCCGCGCCTGAGTATCAACTGGCCTGACTTGCTCTCTGAGGGCTATTCCCAATGTCTATTTATGACCCCACCACCCGCCGTCAATTCTTAACAAACGGCCTCGCGTTCGTCGGCCTCGGGCTGGCAATGCCGACGTTCCTGATGCGGGCCGCGCAGGCACAGGCGGAAGGCGCTCCCGGCGCAGGACTGCCGCCGATCCCCGGCGGCAAGATTCTCGTCGTGATTGAGATGTCCGGCGGCAACGACGGCCTGAACACGGTGATCCCCTATACGGACCTCGGCTACGCCAAAGCGCGGCCCGTGATCGGCGTCAAGGAAAGCGATGTCGTCAAAATCGGCCCCGCCGTCGGCCTGCACCCGAACCTCGCCTCGCTCAAGCCCCTGTATGACCGGGGGCAGCTCGCTGTGATTACGGGGGTTGGCTACCCGAACCCGAACCGCAGCCACTTCCAGAGCATGGATGTCTGGCAGACCGGCAACCCGTCCGTGGACGTGCGCGACCGCACCGGCTGGCTGGCCCGGTACTTCGACAAAGACGGTCACTTTGCAGGCAATCCGCTGTCCGGCATCACGCTCGGCTCGGCCCTGCCCCTCGCCATGTTCGCCGACAATTCCCCCGCCTCGGTCATCGGCGGCGGGAACGACTTCGGGTTCAAGAACGACGCCCCGGACCGCAAGGCACAGACCGAGACCCTGCGGGCGCTGTATGCCGAAGGGACGGTGGCCGGGTCCAATGCCGAGTTTGTCCGCAATGTCGGCAGCGAAGCCTATTCCAGCAGTCAGGCGCTGAAACGCGCCCTGAAAGACTACGACACCAAAGCCGCCCATGTCGCGGCGTACCCGCAGACCGGGCTGGCGTCGGGCCTGCAAACCATCTCCAAGCTCATCACCGGCGGGGTCGGCACGCGGGTCTACTACCTCGGCATGGGCGGCTTCGACACCCACGCCAACCAGCCGCGTCAGCACGCGAACATCCTCGGCGAACTGGCCGGGGGCCTGTCGGCGTTCTATGCGGATTTGGCCGCGCAGGGCCGGGCGAATGACGTTCTGACCATGACGTTCTCCGAGTTTGGCCGGCGCGTCAAGGAAAACGGCTCGGCGGGCACCGACCACGGCGCGGCCAGCGTCATGTTTTTGGCAGGCGGCGGCATCAAAGGCGGCCTCTACGGCGACTACCCCAGCCTGTCCGACCTGGACGACGGCGACCTGAAAATGCACACCGACTTCCGCTCCGTCTACGCCACGCTGCTGGACAAATGGCTCGGCACTCCCTCCGCCCCCGTGCTGGGCGGCAGCTTCGCGCATCTGAATTTCGTGTAGACTTTGCGTAAAGAAAAGGCTGGGGCATTCGCCCTGGCCTTTCGTTGGCCGAGGCAAAAATATTATCAACGAAATCACACGCCCCGCGCCGAGCCGGAGCTTTGGACGGGGCCAATAAAGCGTCACGTTACGCATGAGGCCGCAACTTAGCTTTCACTACGTTGCAGCTAGGCGCGGCTATTGTCGCATTGTTGCCCATTATGGAAAGCTTGTGCAGCGCAGGATTAGGCCGTTGTATTGACGTGTCTTCGCCACCGACGTAATTTCCGTTGTGCCTTCCGTCGGAGTTCGTAGGTTAATACTACAATGAGAGAAGGTAACAAAAGTGGTGACATAAGGATATACTGCCACCATCGAATCTTGATCGGATTTTTTGTTCGGCCCCGGCTTTGCGGGATTGTTAATTCTGTTGTAGACACAATAGTGGCCTCCGAAAGTGCTAACCCAATGAATAGTTGATTGTACCATACTTCCTATTATTGAAAATGTTTTCAAGTGTCAGTCAAGCATTGATAGAGCAGAAACGGCCACTGAGAGCGAGGAACATGCCACGCCATCAAATGAGCCACCAACCGGCAGGGCTGGAAAGCGATTGTAGTATGGTCACACATAAGTATCAAGGGCAGGTTTTGCTGTTCTCCGGGAACTTCCTACCCCCGGATGGGTAGTAGACTCTCGTATGAAGCACCCACTAATTTTATCCGTACTGCTGGTTCTGGGGGCCGGGCTGGCCGCATCCGCCGCGCCGAAAACGACCGCGTACGCAAAGGCCGCGCCGAAGAAGGCCGCGCCTGCCACGGCCAAAGCCATTCGGCCTATTCCCGGCGGCTTTCCCGATGTGCCTGCCGATCACTGGGCGGCGCAGTCGGTGGAGACGCTGCGGCGGGCGGGCATCGTAAAGGGATACCCAGCGCATGGCAAGTAGAGGAGGCCCCCCCGCCCCAATTCTGGGGAGCCGGATTTTAGGAAGGAGTCGGAGAAAAACCTCACCCCAGCCCTCTCCTTCGGAAGGAGAGGGAGCCGGAGAAAGACGGTCTGTTCTGGCTCCCCAGAATTGGGGCGGGGGGGCCTTCCTCGTTTTCCTGCTCCTGTTTACTGCCCTGCCCACTGCCGCGCATGATGTCAAGGACCCGGTGTGCCGGATGAACACGGACACCGACACGACGCCGTTCCGCGAAACCATCAATGGCAAGACGTACTACTTCTGCTCGGAAGCGTGCAAGACGCGCTTCGACAAGGCCCCGGCGTCGTATGTCAAGCTGCAAGAGGCGCTGGCGGAGGGCAAGCGGCGGGCGTACACCGTCGCGCTGACGGCTCCGGCGCACCCGGCGGCGCAGACGCCGGTTCCGCTGACGTTTACCATTCGGGAGCAGCCTTCGGGGAACGTGGTCACGAATTACGAGGTAGTCCACGAGGAGCATCTGCATCTACTGCTGGTGTCCTCAGACATGAAATGGTTTGAGCATCAGCACCCGGTTCTTGGCTCCGATGGCCGCTTCCGACTGCGCTGGTCGTTCCCCCGGCCCGGTCGGTACTACCTGTTCACGGACTTCACGCCCGCCGACGGCGATAACCAGGTCCTCCGCACGGCGCTGGATGTCGGCAAAACTAGTGTGACGCCCGCCGCGCCGCATCTGACGCCGGACGCGGGGACAACCAAGACGGTGCGCGATACGCGGGTGACGCTGACCATTCGGCCCGGACAACTGAAAGCCGGGCGGCAGTCGGTGCTGACTTATACGCTGACAGATTTAGCCGGGCGGCCCCGAAAAGATATGCAGAAGATTTTGGGAGTGATGGGGCATTTAGTCGCCCTGCGGGATGACGACCAGACGCTAGTGCATACGCACGCTTTGCATGGGGTGCAGGCGGGGTCTTACGGCGCGGCGACGCTGGCGATGATGCAGGCGGGGCAGAGCGAGGTGGTTTCGGTGACGCCGGAGATGGTGACTTTGACCGGGCCACGCTTTTCATTCAAGCTGACCCCGCCGCGTCCAGGCCGCTACAAGCTGTGGGCACAGTTCGAGCGGCAAAATCAGTGGCTGACCGTGCCATTTACGGTGGTGGTGCAGTGACCTACCTTCCTTGCTGCGCTCATGCTTCGCCCCGCCTGCGACCACGTTCTTGATCCTTCCTTTAGGAAGGACCCTGTGACGCAGGAACAAGGTGGTAGGTCTCTTTATACCTTGTGGTGCAGGGCGCTGTCGTGGACTTCCCCGGCGCTGTCGTCGTAGGTGACGACTTTGTGCATTCCGATAAAGCCGGTCAGAGTCGCCTGCGGGGCGGAGGCAGAGACGGCGGCATTGGGAACCACGGTGACATAGGCGCGGCCATCTAAGACAGCCTGCACTAAGTCCGCAAAGTTGTTGATTTTGGCCGATGCCTGCGGGCGCAGATCAGCGGGGGTGACCCGGCGGGTCAGCGAGGCGGGCAGGGGGCCATCTTTGGCGTCGTAGACGGTCAGTACGGCGGGGCCGGTGTGGTCGGTGAACGAGCGGGCGACATGCACTTCAATAGCCTGCACGCTTTTCAGGGATTTTGCGTCCACGGTGACAGTCGCGCCAGGGTGAAGGAAGTCAAAGTCAATCGCGGCGGTCCCGGCGGCGGCGGCTTTCGGGGACGATGCGAGGGCGGCACTCCAGACAACCACCTCCCGGCAGGCGTGCGCGGGGGGTGTCAGGAGGGGCAGGAGGCCGAGGGCTGCGATGGAAATAAATTTGAGCATAGAAAAACCGCCTGCCTTTCTTACGAGAAGCAGGCGGTTTTTAGTTCCGGTTCCAGCAAAAGCAGGAACTAGGCAGGCTTGACTTCAACCGTCGCGCCTTCGGCTTCGATCTTGGCCTTGAGGGCGGCGGCGTCCTCGGCGTTCAGACCTTCCTTGACCGCCTTCGGGGCGCTGTCCACGAGGTCTTTCGCTTCCTTCAGGCCCAGCGCGGTGATCTCGCGGACGACTTTAATGACGTTGATCTTCTTGTCGCCAGCGGCGACCAGCACCACGTTGAACGAGGTCGGGGCGGCATCAGCGGCGGGAGCGGCATCGGTCGGCGCGGCGGGGCCAGACGAGACGGGGGCGGCGGCGGAAACGCCGAATTCTTCCTGAAGCTGTTTGACGAAGTCGCTCAGCTCAAGAACGGTCATGCTTTTGATGGTTTCCATCATTGCGGCTGTATCGGCCATAGTAGTATTCTCCTAAAATGCGTGTCTAAAGTGTGTAACGTTGGTTAAGCTGCGGCCTCGGCGGGCGCGGCTTCGGGTTCAGCGGTGCTGCCTTTCGCATCGGCGACGGCTTGCAGAGTAAAGACGAAATTCGAGAGGATGCCGCCCAGCGTACCGACAAAGCCTGTGATGGGCGATTGCAGCGAGCCGAGCATCTGCGACAGCAGGACCTCGCGGGGCGGGGTCTTGGACAGGGCCTCAACTTGTGCGGTGGTCAGGATGCGGCCATCCATGACACCGGCTTTGACGGTCAGCGCCTTGTGCTCCCGCGCATAATCCAGCAGGATTTTGGCGACGGCGACGGGGTCACCTTTGGCAAAGCCAATCGCGGTCGGGCCGGACAGCAGCTCGCCCATGTCGGCGACGGGCATGGTGTCCCCGGCGGCCAGCTTGAACAGCGTGTTTTTGACGACGCGGTATTCGGCATCGGCCCCGCGCAGCTTCTTGCGAAGGTCGGTCAGCTCGGCCACGGACAGGCCCCGGTAGTCGGTCAAAATGGCGGCTTTGGTCTGCCCGATCAGCTCGGTCAGTTCCGAGACGACTTCGACTTTGGCTCCGGCGGGTTCAATGGTGTATTCGGTTGCGATGATGTTCACCCCCTCACTCTTTGTGAGTTGTATTTGAAACGAAACACGCCCTGCGACTGCCACAGACATTGGGAGGCAGGTCGCAGGGCGCGTGGGGTCGGCACGCTTTGGAGGGCGTACCGACGGGCATTCCTGTTACCTCGGCTGGCGGGCGATATGCCCATTACTCCATGTGTGTAGTCACGGAACCAGCTGTCTGCGGCGTAAATCTATTGTGTTATTGGCCGCCAGGAGCCGGGGGTATGAAACCCCCGGCATCAAGAGCGGACGCCCTGCCGGGCTAAGGATGAGGACAACAAGCTCTTCCGCCCGGAGGGCGGCTGAACTTAATTGCCGGGGGTTTTATACCCCCGGCACTCACTGACAGCAATACTTAAATCTTGCCAGCGGCGATGGCGACGGCGCGGACGGGGTCCACGCGGACGGTCGGACTCATCGTGGAGTTGATGGCGATCTTCTGGAAGTAGCGGCCTTTAGAGGCTGTGGGCTTGGCCTTCTGCAAGGCATCCAGCAGGGCATTGAAGTTTTCCAGAAGCTGCTCCGGCGTGAACGACGCTTTACCGAGGGGAGCATGGATGATGCCCGCCTTCTCGACGCGGTACTCCACGCGGGTGGCTTTCTTGATGTCGGTGACGGCCTGGCCGATGTTCGGCGAGACGGTCCCGGCCTTCGGGTTCGGCATCTTCTGCTTGAAGGTCGCGCCGAGGCGTCCTACCTGGCCCATCATGTCGGGGGTGGCAAGGATCAGGTCGTACTGTTTCCAGTCAAGCTGCCCCTTCTGCACCTGCTCAATCAGCTCATCCGCACCCACCAGGTCCGCTCCGGCGGCTTCGGCATCGGCGGCTTTCTGGGCTTTGGCGAACACCAGCACCTTGCGGCTCTTACCCGTGCCATGCGGCAGGGTGGTCACGCCACGCACCATCTGGTCGCCGTGGCGGGGATCCACCCCGAGGTTGATGGCGATGTTGACGGTCTCATCAAACTTGGCATTGGCGAGGCTTTTGACCTTTTCAATGGCGGGCAGCGGGTCAAGCAGGGTTTCCAGATTGGTCTGTTTGGCAAGGGCTTCGTAGCGTTTGCCGACGGTCTTTACACGATCTTGCTTTCGCATTTTCTTGTCTCCTGTGGTGCTGACGGGCGTTCGAGGCCCTCCCACTTTGTTTGCCCCCCCTGCCCCCAATAATGGGGGAGTCAGAGGGTTGAATAGAAGCCTATCCTGTTCCCCCATTGTTGGGGGCTAGGGGGTAGGTCAGCCGATCTCAATGCCCATTGAGCGGGCCGTGCCTGCGATGATCTTCATGGCGGCATCAGTGTCATTGGCGTTCAGGTCAGGCGCTTTGGTTTCGGCGATCTGCCGAAGCTGATCCTGGCTGATTTTTGCCACTTTGGTCTTGTTCGGCGTTCCAGACCCGGCAGGGATACCGGCGGCCTTTTTCAGCAGGTCGGCGGCGGGCGGGGTCTTGGTGACGAACGTGAACGAGCGGTCTTCGTAGATGGTGATCTCGACAGGAACGATAGAGCCGATCATGGGCGCGGTCCGCTCATTGTAGCCCTTGATGAACTCCATCATGTTGATGCCGTAGCCGCCGAGCGCGGGGCCGACGGGCGGGGCCGGGGTCGCTTTGCCCGCATTGATCTGGAGCTTGACGACTCCGGTGATTTTCTTTGCCATATGTCTGTGTTGTCCTTTAGAAACCTCTCCCCGCCGCACACGGCGACCCTCCCCTATGAAGGGAGGGTAAGGAAATAAGCTTCGAGCCTTTGCTGTTTTATCTTAACCCTTCCTTCATAGGGAGGGGTCGGCGCTTGCGCCGGGGGTAGGTTACGAAATCTTTTCAATCTGGCTGAATTCCAGCTCCACGGGCGTGTCACGGCCAAAAATAGAGATCAAAACTTTGACTTTATCTTTGGGCGCATTGATTTCCTGAATGGACCCGGTAAAGTCGCCGAAGGGGCCGGAATTGACGCGCACGGCCTGGCCGACTTCCCACTTGGGGCGGATGTACGGCTTAGTCTCGGACTCTTCGAGCGCCTTGCGGATTTCGCGGACTTCGGAGTCTTTGACCACCGTGGGCTTGGCGTCGCCGACAAACCCGATCACGCCGGTCGTGCTTTTGACCAGGTACCAGGTGTTGTCGTCCAGCACCATCTCGATAAAGACGTAGCCCGGAAACACCTTGCGGTCAATCTCGGTCTTTTTGCCCTGCTTGACCCGTGACTCTTTTTCGGTCGGAACCAGAATGTCAAAGACTTTATTTTTGAGGCCCATCGTGTCGGCGCGGCGCTCAATGTTTGTTTTGACTTTTTTCTCGTGGCCCGAATAGGTATGGACTGCGTACCAGTGCTTCATCATAGTGCGTCAGCGTCCTTAAAAAACTATTAATACCCGGTTTAATGCCCGGCGGCGCTGAACAGCGGCGCAGCAATTTTGCCCAGCACGAAATCAATGCCCCCAACCCAGACGGCGACGGCGACGACCAGCGCCAGCACGACGGTGGTGGATTTGGTGAGCACGTCCCGGTTCGGCCAGGTGGTCTTTTTCAGCTCCACCCAGGCTTCCTGAAAGAACTGTGCCGGATTGGTCGGCTGCGCCTTTGCCATTGACTGCGCCCGGCGGGTGGCCTCGGCAATGCGGGGATTTCCCGGTGAGGCGGCGGGCTTTGCGGGACCGGCAGGCTTGGCGGCAGGCTTCACCGGGCCGCCGCCGTCCTTCGAGTCATCCGCGTTCTGCTTGTTATTATAAATTTTTGCCACGAATGGCCTCAGCTTTCGCTGCCGCCCGGCGTGATTTCTTGCGATTTCGTCCGGGAACAGGCAAAAAAATGAACAGGGGGTGCGCCCCTGCTCGGTGTCCAAAAGTGACTATAGCACAAAAAGCGCAGGCGTGTCAAGCGAGGGCAAAGAATTTGCCGGAGACCTCCCTTCCTTGCTTCGCCGGGTTCTCGCTCAAAGGAGGAAGAGGCGGAGAAGAGGCCTCCCGGCCCCAATTCTGGGGAGCCGGAGAGTTAGGATACGGCCTTTCCGGTCTTATTCTGGCTTCCCCATTATTGGGGGCCAGGGGGTCTTCTCCGTATCCTTCCTCCTTCTTTGAGCGAGAACCCGGCGAAGCAAAGAACGAAGCAAAGAACGCAGGTCGCTAATGCTTCTCGCGCTGATGCTGCGCTTCGTCCTCGTCCGGCTCTATATGGATAATCGGGTGCAGATGCGGCAGGGCGGCCCGCAGCAGGTCTTCGAGTTCTTCGGTCAGCCGATGTGCCTCCACGAACGAATGCGTGTCGACGATCTGTACATGAACATCAATATGCCGGTGCGAGCCGGATTTGCGCGTGCGGAGCTTGTGGTAGCCGCGCACTTCGGGATGGGCGTCCAGAACGTCCGTCAGCGCCCGCTCCTCGTCAGCAGGCAGGGCGGCGTCGGAGAGCGTCCGCAGGGCGTCGGCGGCGAGGCCGAAGCCGACCCGCAGGATCAAGAGCGAGACACCGAGCGCGGCCACAGCATCCCACCAAACCTGGTGCGTCTGCCGCGCCAGCACCAGACCCACCAAAACGCCCAGCGAAGTCAGCACATCCGTCTGCAAATGATGGCCGTCGGCCACAATCGCGGGCGAGTCTGTCTCGCGTCCGGTTTTTAGCAGGTGCCGGGACACGCCAAAGTTGACGGCGGCGGACAGGGCCATGACGGCAATGCCCCACCCCAGCTCCGGCAGCGGCGCGGGCCGAAGCAAGTGCCGGATGGCCTCGCTGACGGCGAACACGCCGCCCACCATAATCAGCGTGGCGGTGACCGCGCCGGAGATATTTTCAATCTTGCCGTGCCCATAGGCATGCAGCTTATCCGGCGGCTCATCGGAGGCGCGGACGGACAGGAACGCGACGCCCGCGCCCACCAGGTCGGCGGCGGAATTGACCGCCTCGGCCAGAATACCCGCACTGCCCGTGACCGCCCCGACGGCCACTTTCATCGCCAGAAGCGTGGCGCTGGCGACCAGGGACCACTGCGCGGCCACCCGCTTGCGGCGAGCCTCCGTGCCTTTGATCAGAGACTGGTCCAGCGGCGGTGTGGTTTGCCGGGGCTTTCGGCGGAGCTTGCTTCGCAGAAGGCGTGGTTTTTCGGGCGGTATTGGGGTCATGGTCGTTAGGAAATAGGAGGCACGGGGCTGAACCCCCGTGCTTTAAAAGGGCAATTCCCCGCCTGCGCGGGCATCAGACAGTGTTAGAGTTTGGGCGGGAGCCGGGCGGTTTGACGGGCGGCTCACAGTTGGGCCAGAGCGAGCCATTGGCATGATGACGCTTCTGATTCTCAATATACAGGCGAACGCGGGTCATGTGCGAGGCGCTTACGGAATGGTCGCTGTAGCCGCCCTGCCATTTGAAAGCCCAGCGCGGCGAGCCGTGCGTGTCGTTCAATGCCCGCGACGAGACGCCTTTGACGGCTTCTGCAAAATCGGCGACGGCGAGTGTGCTAGGCAGGCTGACCAGCAGATGCACATGGTCGGCCACGCCGCCGAGGGCATACACAGTCACCTTCATCTGCGAACATTGAGAGAGGATAAGTGCATATGCCTCGGCCTCAATTCTTGCGTCCAGCAGCGGCTCCCGGTCCCAGGTGGTCCAGACAAAGTGCGTAAAGTTTCGATGATACCCGTGTGCCATTTGTTCCTCCTTAAACAGCAGAGATCACGGGGCTGAAACCCCGTGCTTTGAAGGGCAATTCCCCGCCTGCGCGGGCAAAATGCCAATTCCGAAATCTTTCCCTGATTTTCTGAAATCTTTTCTATGCCCGCGAAGGCGGGGATTTGCACTTTTAAAGCATGGGGGTTCAGCCCCGTGCTTCCTTATTTCGTGCGTTTCACCTTCACCTGCTGCTTGACCGCCGGGCTGCTGTAGCCCACCAGCTCCATATAAGCGACGCCCGTTGGCAATGGACCAATGGACCAGTCGGTCATACCCTTTTTTTCCTCACTCTTAGAAATTCGGGGGAGTGGGATATGAAGATGGGACCACTTTACATCGCAGATGCCTTCCCAGATGCCCGCGCCAGGTCCCAAAATTGGCATCTCTTGGTCTTTGACTTTGGCCGTCAAATGCAGGATTAGATTCTTGTCCGGGAACTTGACTGTCCACCCCAGCGGGTAAGTCACGCCGCTTTTGGAACTCTTCCAGTAGGCAGCGGGGTCCGGCGTAAACACGATATTCTTGGTCACGGTCTGCTTGCCGTCTTTGTCCATGAATGTTGCCAGCGGGTAAAAGATTTTGCCGGTCTTCAGGTCGCGCTGCCGGAAGAACAAAATATCCGTGCCGTTATCCAGCTGCGTGCCCCACCAGTCCCAGCCGTTGTTCTGGGCCACCCACGAGTTGCCCCACTGATGGTCAAACCAGCCCTGCCCGCCGGTGATGGTCTCCGGCCCCGCGCCGGTGTCAATCGTCCCCGCCACCGCGCACCGGGTCAGCGAGAAGTAGTACATATCGGTCGGCGTTTGCAGGCCCGTCTCGCCTTTGCCACCCACCGCCATCGGAGGCTTCTGCGACGTCAGGGTCAGGTGAATTTTGTCAGGCTTGTTCGGCCCGGCGTCCAGGTTCAAATCAAACGCCGTGTTAGTTGTGTTGGTGGACTTCAGCGTGTTGTCCAGGCCATAGGCAAGCTGAAACGGCTGGTTGACAATCGTAGACTTCCCGGCCAGCTTTTGATGCGGCGATGGCAGACGTCCGGCATTGATCGCCGAGACGAACGCCCGGACACCTTTGTCCGACGGGTTCTGGGCGGCCAGCAGGGGGCCAAACTGTTTCAGCAGCTCCACCATGTTGGCATCGGCCAGCGAATAAGGCCGCTGCGTCTTTTTGTCTAAATCCGTGACCGCGTAAATCAGATAATGGGCACGCGGCACAGGCGAGCCGTCAAACGGGTTGACGCCGCTGCCAAAGCGAAAGAACGAGCCGATGAGCGCCAGATGGCGGCCTTTGTCGGTGGTGACATGGGCATTGACATACCACCATTCAATGTTGACGTCCGGGTGCGACGCCACGCCAAACTTTCCGGGCGGCGGCGGAGCCGGGCGGGCGGCGGGGGCGGCCTGTGCCGGGCGAAGCGCCATCGGCCCCAGCAGCAGGGTCGGCAGGAGGGCAAGAGCAAGCAGGGCGCGTTTGGTCAGGCGCATCATAATAGTCGGTGTGCTTTCTAAGGGAGCGGAACGCGGGACAATGCGCCTATTATACCCCGTCCAAAGCGCCGTCCCGCCTTGACTTCATGCCCGGTTTCGGGCTATAGTTGACGGCAATGCGTATCCTTTTGACTAATGACGATGGCGTCCAGGCGGACGGCCTCTTTGCCCTGAAAACAACCCTGTCGGAAATCGGAGAGGTCACCGTGGTAACTCCCGAGCGCCAGCAGAGCGCGATGGGGCACGCGATTACTCTGCACAAGCCCCTGCGTCTGACCCCCACCACCCTGCGTGACGGCTCCCCGGCGTTCGCCTCCAATGGTACGCCGTCGGACTGCGCGGCACTTGGCATCCTGGAAGTGATGGCCGGAGACGTAGACCTGGTCGTGTCCGGTATCAATCATGGTCCCAACCTCGGCTGGGACGTTCACTACTCGGGCACGGCTTCGGCGGCGATTGAAGGCGCGATTATCGGCCACCCCGCAATCGCTGTCTCGGTGGCCTCGTGGGTGCGCGAAGTCCACTGGGAAGCCGCGGCCCGCTTTGCCGCGAAGCTTGCCGCCTGGGTCGGCGAGCACCCCCTGCCGCCCAGCACCATGCTGAATGTCAACGCCCCCAACCTGCCCGCCGCCGAAGTGCGCGGCGTGCGCGTCACCACGCAGGGGCGGCGGCAGTATGTGGACCGCATCGAAAAACGTGCCGACCCCGCCGGGCGTCCCTACTACTGGCTTGGCGGCTCCCCCGCCGACGAAGCCGCCGGGGCCGAAGCCGGCTCCGATGTCCGCGCCATCGCCGATGGCTGCATCTCCGTGACACCTATTCACCTGGATTTGACGGCCTATGCCCTGATGCCCTCACTGAAAGAATGGGAAGATGAGTGAGGCGAAAAGCAAGATCGAGCAGTACTTGGAAGCAATGCGCGACGAAGTCATTGCCGCCGCCGAGACTAAGCTGGGCCGTCCCCTGACGCCAGCCGAGACGCGAGGCGTCAGGAACATTAAAGGCAGCATGATGCTTGAGTCATGTTCTCAATCCTTTAGCCACACGGCTACCAAGCCAGAAGATGTTGCAAAAGACTTAGCCTTCTTTGCAGACCAGCACGGGACAGCGGATTAATCTAATGCCATTCACATTCACCGCCATCTTCCAGGAAGCCGAAGAAGGCGGCTATGCCGGTTTTGTGGCAGAGCTGCCCGGCGCGAACACTCAGGGGGAAACACTGGAAGAGACACGGGAGAACTTGCAGGAGGCTATTGCGCTTGTTTTGGAAGGCAACCGCATTCTGGCCGAGGAAGACTTGCAGGGCCGAACTGTAATCCGGGAGCCACTTCTTTTTCCAGCCGCGCAAAACGACGCGGCGTAACAGTTCTATGACAGACACACAGCACACACCAGACAGCACAAAACCCATAGTCGCCAAGTTCGGCGGGTCGTCCGTCGCCGATGCCGACCAGATACGCAAGCTGGCCGCGATTGTTCGGGCCGACTCCCGGCGGCGGATTGTGGTCGTCTCTGCGCCGGGCAAACGCACGGACAAAGACAAAAAGATCACAGACCTGCTCTACCTCTGCCACTCGCTGGGCGAACAGGGGCTGGAAGCCGCCGCGCCGTTTTCAGTGATCCGGGAGCGGTATCTGGGCATCGCCGAGGCACTGAACGTGCCCGACGCCTGGGAATGGCTCAGAGACATCGGCCAGCAGATCGCGGCGGGGGCGGCCAAAGACTGGGTGGCCTCGCGGGGAGAATACCTGTCGGCACGGATTATTGCGGCGTTTCTGAATGCCGAGTTTGTGGACGCCGCTGACGGCATCCGCTTTGGGCCGGACGGACGCTTCCACGAGGGCGAAAGCTACGGGCGGCTGGCAGAGCGCCTGCGGATGGTTCCCGAAGGCCGGATTGCCGTCGTGCCGGGCTTTTACGGGCAGGACCCGGAAGGCAAGATCAAGTGCTTTTCGCGGGGCGGCTCCGATGTCACCGGAGCAATTGTCGCCCGTGCGGTCCATGCTGCGGTCTATGAAAACTGGACCGATGTGTCCGGGCTTCTCATGGCCGACCCGCGCATTGTGGCCTCCCCCTGCCCCATCGAAGAGATCACTTACCGGGAGCAGCGGGAACTTTCGTATATGGGCGCCACCGTGCTGCATGACGAGGCGGTGTTCCCCGTGCGCGAGGCGGGCATCCCCATCCATATCAAGAACACCAATGCCCCCGAAGACGCCGGAACGCAGATTGTCACAAGCCGGGACTCGCGCACCACCAGCATTGTCGGCATCGCGGGCCGGGTCGGCTTTGCCACCCTGTTCACCGAAAAGGCGATGATGAACCAGGAGCGCGGCTACGGGCGCAAAGTGCTGGAGATTTTAGAGTCGCATGGCATTTCCTATGAGCACTCGCCCACCAGCATTGACACGCTTTCGGTGATTTTGACTGATGAAGAACTCGACGGCAAGGAGCATGACATCGTCGCCGAAATCCGCCGCACAGTCCAGCCGGACCGGATTGAAGTCCAGCGCGACATGGCGATGCTGGCCGTGGTCGGGCAGGGCATGGTCCACCGCGTCGGCATCGCCGCAGGCGTCTTCACCGCCCTGGCCGGAGCGGGTATCAACATCCGCATGATCAACCAGGGTTCCAGCGAGCTGAACATCATCGTCGGTGTTGCTACCGGTGACTACCACACCGCCGTCCGCGCCATCTACGAAGCGTTTGTGGAGAAGCCGTAAAGCGCCGCAGGCAAGGTACACTAAAATCCATGATTAACCCTGCTTCTACTCATCTTGTCGTCGGCGCGTCGTCAGGCATCGGGCGGTCGGTGGCGCTGGCCCTGGCGCGGGAGCGCAAGCATGTCACACTGGTGGGGCGCAGCGAGGCGCGGCTGGCACGGGTGGCGCGAGAAGTGGTCATGTTTGGCGGGGAGCCGCTGGTGTGCGTCTCGGATGTGCGGGAGCCAATCTCCATTCAAGCCGTGCTGGCACAGGTGACGCTGCGAAATCGGCGCGTGGAGATGGCCGTGCTGGCGGCGGGGGTCGGGCTGGGGACGGACGCGGACGAGTTCACAGCGGACGCTTTGGAAACCATGCTGGATATTAATGTGCTGGGTGTGGCACACTGGCTGGGAGCTTTGCAGCCGCTGCTGAAAGCGCAGCCGGGGCAGTCCAGTGTGGCGGTGGTGTCAAGTTTGTCAGCGGACCGGGCGTTTCCGGGGGCCAGCGCGGGCTACTCGGCCAGCAAAGCGGCGGTGTCGCAGCTTTGCGACGGTCTGCGCGGACCGTGGGCGCGTCAGCGAATACAGCTTGTGACCATTGCGCCGGGCTTTGTCCGCACGCCGATGACGGATGGGCAGACGTGGCTGCCCGCGCTGATGGAACCCGATGATGCCGCCGGGGCGATTCTGGCAGGCATTCGGGCCGGGAAGTCCGTGGTGCGCTTTCCGCGTGCGGCGTCGCTGGCGATGGCGCTGGTCCGGCTGCTGCCGCCCGTGCTGCTGGACCGATTGGACCGCGTACCGGGAACCGGCGCAGAGTCAGGACCGTAAAGAGATGCAGGAGCTTAACTTTTTGGTAAGTAACCCCCGCCTAAAGGCTGGGGGCTTTGCCACTAACTGCTAGGCAGTTGCGACATTAGGGGCGCTTACGATTCGTCCCTGTGTTCCCAACTCGCAAGCGAGAAAGGAACCATCTGATTGGAACAAATGCGAAGCATAGAGGCCCGAAGGCCAAACCAGATACGACCAAACATTTTACGCGGGTAATCGTATTGAGTAGCCCGCAACCTGATATGTTTGCTTGTGAAGGCGGCTGTTTTTGTAACCGTTGGCTCCCTGTATAGAGAGTGCCTTAACAACCATACAGATTATACCCGATATGAAATAATCGGAACGATAAAAGGCTTGCTTTTACTCTTAAAACGAGTAAATGCCGACCTAATCTATCTGGGCAATTCCTCCCTCGCCTAAAGGCAGAGGGGGTCTCCTTGCCCACTCACACGAAAGGTTCTGTTATGAAACCTATTATGATCGCCTCCGCGCTGGCCGTGCTGGGCGCGGCCTCGGCGGCTCATGCCGACATGACCGTCATTCAGAACACCACCGTTGACAGCCCGCAGCTCAAAGCCTATCTGGAGTCCATGACCCCGCAGCAGCGGGCGCAGATGAAAGGAGCGGGCAACCCGCTTCTGAGCGGCGCTCCCCTGCGCTCGACCATCTACCTGCGCGGCACGAAAACCCGTGCGGATGTCGGCGGCAACAGCTACATCGTGGACTCCGTGACCAAACAGACCACGCTGATCAACCGCCGCAACCATACATACACCGTTCGCCCCTATCAGGCCACGGCCCCGCAGGGGACGCCGCAGGCGAAAGTCAAAGACACCGGCCAGAACAAGCTGATTGGCGGCCACATGGCGCACCGCTACCTGCTGACCGCGACCCTGACCTCGCAGCCGGGAACGCTCATTCAGGGCGACGTCTGGACCGCCCGCGATATTGCCCAGCCGCCGAGCCTCAGCGGCGGCGGCCCGCTGTCGTCGCTGCAGAATGTGTTCCGGCAAATCAAGGGCTTCCCGCTGAAGTCCACGCTAGCCGTCACGGGCAGCCCGCTGGGCAATACCACGGTGACGACGTCGCTGGTCTCCATTTCCAAGTCTGCGCTTCCCGCGTCGGCGTTCGCCATCCCGGCAGGGTACAAGAAGACGGAAATGAACGCGGGGATGTAACAAAGAGGCCCGGCACTGGAAGTGCCGGTCTAATAGTAAACCGAGAATGTCGCTCCACGACTCAAGATTTGGCTCCTATGTGCCTTCCCTGAGTCGCGGAGCGACTTTTTCCGCTTGCTGATAGACCGGCACTTCCAGTGCCGGGCATTGTTGTCTTACAGCCACTTCGCAAAAAACGTCTTCAAGGCCGGGTAGACTACCTCCGGCGGCGGGACGTGGCCGTAGGGGGCGAACCACACAATCTGCTTCGGCTCGCGGGCGGCCTCGTACAGCTCCTGCGTCGCCTGTGGCACAATCGTCGTGTCTTTGCGGCCTCCAATCAAGAGCAGCGGGCGCGGGGCGACGTGCGGGGCAAAGGTCAGCGGGTCTTCCGGGGCCAGCGTGGCGCTGAGGCGTGCCCAGTCAGCATCCTTGAAGGTTCGGGTGCTTTTCCCGCCGACATCGCCGCCGCGCACGGCCAGCGACTTCAAAATCAGCGCCCAGTCGCCCCCGCCAGACACCAGCGCCGTGGCTTTCAGGCGCGGCTCCACGCCCGCCGTCACTGTGCCAATAATCGCGCCCAGCGAAATCCCCACCAGACCCAGTTTTGTTTTATTGATGTCAGGCCGCGTCGCCAGATAATCTAAGCCCCGCCGTACATCGACTGCGCTTTGCCGCACCGTCTTCTCCAGCTGCGCCGTCTGCCGCGCCTGCTCTCTGGCGGGGTCCGCGTCTTTGACGTTCGGCGCAGTCCGCTCTCCCTGCCCGTATTCATCAATCGCCAGCGCGGCGTAGCCGTTCTGGGTCGATCCCAGCGCCAGCCCGGCCATCTGCTCCTTGCCGCCGCCGAGGCCGTGCAGCAGCACGAGGCAGGGGACCGGCTTGGCCTTTGACGCACCCGACGGCAGGAACAGCAGGGCCGGGACACGCTGGTTGTTGGCGCTGAGGTACGAGAATCGAATGAGCTTCACCGTGCCAATCGCCGTGGTGCTTCCGGCCTTGACGGCCAGCGGGCGCGAGGCGTCGTATTGGTACAGCGGCAGGGCGGCTTTGTAAACGGCTTCGCGGTCAATCGGCGTTGGCGCTTGGGCGCGGACAGCGGGCGACAGCGCAAGCAGGAGCAGGAGGCCCCCTAGCCTCCTAAGAGACCTACCACCTTGCTTCGCAGGGTCCTTCCTGAAGGAAGGATTAGGAATAAGAGGGCTGGGACAAGCCGCTGCCCCTACGGGATTTGTCTGTATCCTTCCTTTAGGAAGGACCCTGCGAAGCAAGGAAGGTAGGTCTCCAGGTTGACGGGGGAGCCGCTGCATATCGCTCATAACACATTCCTTAAAATCGCCTGAAGGCGCTCGTAATCACTGGCTAAAATCGTCGCCAGCGTCCGGCCGGCGCGAAGCAGGAACTCTGGGTCATCCGGGTGTGCGGCCCGTGCCTGACGCAGACACGCCGCCGCCAGCTCGTCCGATGGCACGCCCGCCAGCGCCCCGCCGGAAGGCAGGAGGACGCCGCGCAGGAACGACAAATCGGCAGACAGCGCCCGCGTTTCCTCGGCGGTGCAGGGGTAGACCCGGCTGTGAATACGCGGAGGCCGGGGCGGCAGATGGCGGCGCAGGGGGCTGTCCATCCCTTCACTGTAGGCCACCAGCAGGCCGGAGAACTCGGTGCGAAGCAATTCGAAAATCTGTGGCTGCTGCCGGCGCATCTCGTCTTCGTCCTCAAACCCCAGCGCCGACGGGCGGCGGTTCGGCTCCAGCGACGTCGTGTTCGCCCCGTAAACCAGCGCATACACGGCGGCAGGCAGACCGGAGGCCCGCTGGGGCGACGCGGCGGCACGCGGGGCTTCCGGGGCAAAGGGGTCTTCCTCGTCGTCGGCCAGGTCCATCAGCGGCGCGGCTTGGGCGGGCGCAGGCGCGGGCGGCGGCCTGCCAATTTTGACAAACGCCCCGAACGGCGGCGGGTCATAGAGCCGTGAGACAATCTCACGCGGCACTTCGAGGCACTGCGCCACAAACGCCGTTGTGCCTGCTTCAATAATCTCCCCGATGGGTTTATCTGTAGTCATAGATTTGCGGAGGCGGCGCGGGGTGAACCATCGCGCCAAACAAAGACACAGCAGAAAGCAAGACAAGTAGGGCAATAACGCCAATCGCGGCAACGGTCAGAGTGCGCCGACGGCGGGTTCGGAACTGCGCCCGATACTCTTTGTCCGCATCCGTTTCCTGCCAGAAGGCTTCGTCTCCCGTCCACGCCGCTGCGTCTGAGCGTTTTGGCTTGGCCCCCATTGGTCGGTACATAGTGACGGGTCGCCGCCAGCGGTCGGTTTCCTGTCGTTCGGCTTCCGCCACCACCCGCCCGAGTTCCGCCCGCTGCCGCTGGATTTCCGCCAGCTTGCGCTGCTCTTCGGCCAGACGGATTTCGGCCAGTTCTTGTTCCTGCGCCAGCAGCCGCGACTCGGCCTCGCGGCGGGTGCGGACTTCGGCGAGAAGACGCTGCACGTCTTCCACGCTTAAATCTAAACCTTCGGCGACATCCGGCACGGCGGGCCGGTCGGTGAGGCCGGTTTGCTCCACCAACTCGGCTTGCCAGAGGTCAATCACAGCGCGGGCCTCGTCGGGCGACAGACGCTGCGAGCGGAGGGCGTTTGAAGAGGCGGCTTGCGGGGCCGGGTCTTCGGTGTTGTCGGCGTGTGACAGCATGGGCACAATAATCATCAGCAAGAAGAGGCCCCCCCGCCCCAATAATGGGGAGCCAGAGCAAGAGGGGAAGGGCCTTATCTGTGTCTTTTCCGGTTCCCCCATTATTGGGGGCTAGGGGGTCCTACTCCGCAGGCAGCGGTTCGGGCGGTGGGGCCGGATACCGGAATGATACCTGAGACGGCACAGATTTGTCGCCGGGCTTGCCGCCGGTGAAGTCACCGTTTGTGCCGACGCTGTAAACGACAAAGCCGTCCGTGCCCTCACGCCGGTAGCCGAGGGGCTTGTCAGTGTAGGGGTCGGTCAGCCCGGCAGGCAGCGTGTCGGGGAATGTGCCGGATTGGGCGTGGGCGGCCAGCACGGCGGCCCCGGCGGCGAGGACGGCATGGCGGGCCGTGCTGCGGTCGGCGATCTCGCTGAGGCCGCCCCCGGAAAGGTTTGCCAGGGTAGCAGCGGGGCTGACCGTGGCACTGAGGATACGGACAGGGTCGTCTTGCAGGTCTTTCGCCTCCGCAAACAAACGAGTGAAAGCGGCATCGCGGGCAGCGCGGGGCAGGGTGGCAGCTTCGGACAGGGCGCGTGTCTGGGACAGGGTCAGGGCCTCGGCAGCATCGATCAGCGCCGTGACCTGTATTTGCTGGGCCAGCGTAAATTGCTTTTGCGTGGTCGGGCGCGTGCCTCGATAGGCAGAGTCGCCGGGCAAAAGATGGGGGAAGTCAGCGGGGGAAATCTGGCGCATCAGAAAGAACAGACTATCCGCCGGCGCACACTCCCCGCCAATTGCCCGGCTCAGGGTCAGGCCCGCAGCAGGAGCGGTGAGCGTGGCCTGGACCAGAGCGTCCACAGCGGCATTCGGCCCGGCGATTTGCAGAATGTCCTGCATTCCATTGACCGTGATCGAGTCCATTGCGTCAGCGACCAGAAAGCCGAGGAGGTTCAGCGACGAGTCGGAGGCGTGTGCGGCTACGACAAACCCGCGTGCCTGCATAGTCACGGCATCCGAAAAGCGGCTTTCTTTTGCCAGCAAAAAGCCTCGGGAGCGATAAATTCGCGCCGCCTCACGCAGTCCGGCAAAGTGGGTGAACTGATCGGTCCCGGAAGATTTCGTCCCGTCTGTCGCAAACACGCACCGGGGCCGGTTCGTGGCCCGGTCCAGCAAAGTGGTGTAGTCCGGGCGGGCGGCTAGTGCGGCCCGCACTTCGGCAAGATGCGCGGGCGTGTAGGCATACTGCAAGCTGAGGGTAGAGGCGGCCGTGGTGAAGCGCGGCAGGGGCAGCGGCTTGTCTTTGCGGAGCGCGTCCCACTGCCCATACAGCGGCGCGGCGTTTTCGGAAGCAGGCGGCAGGGGCTGATTGAGCTGGGCCAGCGTAGTCGGCAGGCCAAGCTTGGCACAGGCGGCCCGCTCGCGGGCCAGCGCGGCGGGGCCATCGGCGACTTCGGCACGGATGGCTTTTGCGGCGGGACCGGGCGAGGCATTGAGCGCGGCGAGGTAGGCGGGCAGGTCAGCGAAATCCGGCTTGGGCGCGGCAGCATGGCTGCATCCGCTGGAAAGCAGCAGGGCGGCGGCGGCGAAAATTAGGGCAGGGCGCAAGTAAGACATCGGGGCAGTCCTCCACAAGCGAAGACACGCGAGGAGCGAGAAAGTTGCACAGCGGATACCGGGGGTTTCTACACCCCCGGCGGCTTCGTCTCCGCAAGCAGGCGAGGCGGGGGATACCGAAAGACCGACTCCTGACCGGGCGGCTTTTGCCCCGCCGTGCCCCCGTCGAAGTGACCGGTCGGCCCGGTGCTGTAGACCACAACGCCATTCGCCCCCTCACGGCGGTAGTTCGGCGGCTTGTTCGTATAGGGGTCCGGCAGCCCGGCAGGCAGAGCTTGCGGGAACGCGCCTGTTTTAGCCTTGTTCGCCAAAAGCGACGCCGCCGCGTCAGTGACCGCCACACGGGCCTGAAGGCGGGTGGCATTTTCGTCGATGTGGGTGAACACGGGCAGGAGAATATCAGTATAGAGATGCGTCACACCCGCCGGGTCATCCGCATCATGCGCGACTTGCTTCTCCAGAGCGGCGAAGGCGGCGCGGCGTGTGGCGGGGGGCTGATTGCTGGCAGCAACCAGCGGGCGCATGCGGTGGAGGTAGTCCGCTTCCCAGGCATCAATCAGGGCGTGAAGCCGCTGGCGCTCCCGGAAGGAAGTTGGGACTTTCTGAACGGTTTCCGTGGGCATCTGGCCTGCGGATAACGCCGCTTCTATCCCCTGCCCTTCTGCCGCGTGCATCGGGCCGAATATAGAGACGCCAAAGCCAGCTTCTCCGGCCATTGCGTCCCGTAAAGAGGGATGGGACTGCTTGGTCCGAACGGCGTTCTGGACCGCAGTAGCGACGGCGGCGTTTGGCCCGGCAATCTCCAAGATGCTCTGCATCCCAGTTAGGGTGATCGATTCGCAGGCATAGCCAACAAGGCAGGCAATCAAAACATGGTCGGAGGCGGCGTGGTCGGCGACACGGAAGCCGAGTGCCTGCGTGGCGACAGCTTCAGAATACTTGCCGTCCCGCGCCAGCAGGTAGCTTTCGGTCTGCAACAACCGGGCGGCCCCAGTCGCGCACGAAAACGCACTGCGGGCGGCTTGCGGCCTGATGCACAAGGCGCAGGATGTCGGGCCGGGCAGCCAGTGTCCGGCGCACGGCGGCGATTTGCGCGGGCGTGTAGGAGTGGGTCGCGCCCATGCCCTCGGCATATTTGGGCAGGCCCAGCGGCTTGGCATGGAGCAGGGCCGTGAGCGCCGTATACAGCGGCGCGGCGTTCTGGGACGGCGGCGGCAAGGGAGCCTGCTTGGCGGCGGGGGTCAGCGGAATGCCCAGCCCTCGCGCCGCTGCCTGTTCCCGCGCCAGAGTGGCCGGCCCCGCCGCGACAAACTTCTGCATCACTGCTGTCTGCCGCTGATAGCGCACAACCAGCACGATACCGCCCACACTGAGCAGGAACACGCAGAGGGCGCCGAGGGCTAGAAATAATCGCTGCATAAGCCAAGTATAGCAAGCGGCCTGAACCCTGTCAAGACTCGCGTATGCTATACTTGACGCAAGTACCGACTCGCAAGAAAGAACACGCCTTTGATTCCCCTGCGCGATGACCAGCCGACCAGCACGTTTCCGATTGTGACGGTGCTGCTGATTGCCCTGAATGTGCTGGTGTATGCGGCCCAGCAAACCCTGCCGCTCGACTCGTCGTGGTCGCTGGTTCCCTATGAGATCACGCACAACACGGACCTCGCCGATGTGGTAGGCCGGGTGGGGCGGGACGGCGCGGTCCAGCTCTACCAAATTCCGGCGGGCACACAGGCTGCGCTGGGGCCGAACAGCATCTATTACGGCCTCAGCCCGCACCCGCTGTGGCTGACAGTTTTTACCTCTATGTTCATGCACGGGGGCCTGCTGCATATCGGCGGCAATCTGCTGTATCTGTGGATTTTCGGCAACAACATTGAAGACGCCCTCGGCAGGGTGCGCTTTCTGCTGTTTTACTTCGCCAGCGGCGTACTGGCGGCGGCGGCGCAGATCGCGGTCGGCCCCAATTCACTCATCCCCAACGTCGGCGCGTCGGGCGCGATTGCCGGGGTGCTGGGCGCGTATCTGCTGCTGTATCCGAATGCGCGGGTCCTGAGCATCGTGCCGGTATTCTTTCTGGGCCTGCTGGCAAATGTCCGGGCGTTCTGGGTGCTGCTGGTGTGGATTGGCTTGCAGCTTTTTCAGGGCCTTTCCGGGCTGGGAATGCAGCGCGGCGGGGGCGTGGCCTACTTCGCGCACATCGGCGGCTTTTTCGCAGGAATGCTGCTGATTTCCCTGCTCGGCGGACAGGCGCTGGCCGCGAAGCAGCGCGGGGCAGGGCCTTACGGGCAATAAATGTGCTACCATAGAAACAGTCGAATCAGTAGTGGAGGACATTCAATATGCAAGACGCAGTGATTGATGGGCGGCAGCATCCTTTGGCAGAGTTTCTGCGGGACTACAAGACGCACATTGCTGACCTGAAAGAAACGCGCACCCCGGAAGTGCTGACCGTAGATGGCCGTGCCGAAGTCGTCGTGCTGGACACACAAACTTACGCAGAGATGGTGGAAGAGATAAACCACATGAAAGCGGTTGCCACTGTTCGTACTCTCGTGCGGGAAGCAAATGCTGCTGGCCCGCGTGAGGAAGTGCCGCCCGCAGAAATGGCACGGCGGCGTGCCGTGATGCAGGAACTCGCTGAAGAAACAGAGCGGCTTGGGCTGTCCTGGTGACAGAGACCATACCAAAAGTTTCTGCGGTTCTGGATGCCTGCGTCCTTTACCATCCGTCACTGCGCGATCTACTGCTGTGGCTGGCTGTGGTAGAAGCTTATTCGCCGCGCTGGACAGAGGAAATCCACGCGGAATGGATACGTAACGTCCTGGCGAAAAATCCGTCAGCGAAACCCGCACAACTAGAGCGTACCCGCCGCCTGATGAATCAGAGCGTTGCTGATTGTATAGTTTCCGGCTATGAGTACCATATCCCTTTCCTGTCTCTGCCGGACGCAGACGACAGACACGTTTTAGCCGCTGCAATACAGTCAAAGACACGGATAATTGTGACGTTCAATTTGCAGGATTTCCCGGATGCCATTCTTGGCACATATGGCGTCAGAGCCTTGCATCCCGATGTCTTTCTTTTAGGGCTTTATGATGAGCAGCCAGCCTTGTTTCTGCACGGTTTAGCGGAACACCGGGCTTCCCTCCGCAATCCCCCAAAAACAACGACAGACTATATTCAAACGATGAGAGCTGTTGGCCTGAAACGTCTTGCCTCACGTCTGGAAGCACGCTTAGACGCTTTTTAGACTTATCCCGTTGACAGAACGCCGCCAGTGCGATATACTTTAAGCGGACGAATTGACCGGCCACGATTGACCGACCGCGAACGCTGAGAACCCCTTTTGACCAAATCGATTTTGCTTTTTACTTTGCTGGCCCTGGGCGTTGTGGCCGGGCTGATTTCTGCGGACGGTCGCTGGAAGGCCGAGGCGCGGAACCGGCGCGTGGAATTGATCGTCGATTACAGCGATGCCCAGGCGCTGGCGAACACCACCCGGCGGCAGATTGAAGACGTGCTGCCGCAGCTTCGCACGGCAGGCATCACCACTGTAGCCCTCACCGAAGACACGCTGGGCACGCTCTATGCCAACGGCGTGGTGACCTACACGCGCAACGGCGACGAGACGCTGGTGCGGTTTGCGCCGGGCTTTCCCGAACAGCGTGCCCGCGTCGTGGAGATGCTGGCCCGCAAGGCGGATGGGCTGGTGGTAACCCCCGTGGGCACGGACAGTCTGCGGATCGGCTCCCCGTGGCCGCAGTTTTCGTCGGTCCCTATCGGGCTGGACACCGATTCGGTAGCCCGTATCCGGCAGAACCGGCTGCTGGTGTCTCCCCGATTAGCCAATTATTCCGGTGCGACGGCGGAGAACATTGCCTGGGAGATGGCACAGACGAAGCGGCAGTGCGCGGGGCCGGAGGGCCGACTGGGGCCGGTGATCTTTGCCGGGGCTTCGGTGCTGGGCAATCGCGGGCTGATCAAAGCCACGGCGGCGGCGTTCCAGGCAGACCATCTGACCTACGGCAGCGTGGAGCTGGGCAAAACGCTCGGCGATGACGACCTGTCCCGGCTGGCAGCGGACCGCACCATCCGTGTGCATTCCATCGGTGCAGACGAGATTGGGACCATGGAAGAGTCGACGGCGGTGGAGCGGTTTGTCCGTGCCGCCAAAGAGCGCAACATCCGGGCCTGCTATGTCCGCTTGTTCACCTATGGCCTCGCCAAAGACCCGGATGTGATTTCCGCCAACACCGGCTTTATCGGCAAGATCGTGGCGGGCATGACCGAGGCGCACTTGATTGTAGACGGCAGCCCGGCGCGGCCTTATGCCGATGACGCGCACGGCGGCGACGGGGCACCGGGGCTGGTCCTGCGGCTGCTGATGGCGCTGGGCGTCCTCGGCGGCGCGATGCTTCTGCTGATGACCTTTACGGGCTTGTCGGGCCGGGCGTTTGCCGTGGCGCTGGGAGTCGGCGCGGTCCTGGCGCTGACACTGGCTGTGCCGGGGCATTCGGCCAAAGGCCGGGAGCTGCTGGCTTTGACCGCCGCCTGCGTGTTCCCCGCGCTGGGCCTGTGCGCGGTGCGGCTGCCCCGTGCGGCTTCTGCGCCGGGGGAGGCGCTGCGGCGGGCGTTTGGGACCTATGTGCAGATGACCGGCGTGACGGTGCTGGGCGTGGTGCTTGTGGTCGGCCTGCTGTCCGGGCGGCTGTTTTTGATTAAAGTGGAGCAGTTTCTGGGTGTCAAGCTGGTGCTGGTCGCGCCGGTGGTGCTGGTTGCGGCCTATTACGGGCTGGGGCTGGCCGCGCTGGGGCCGAGGGCGGGCTGGGCGGCGCGGCGGGAGACGGTGCTGGCCCTGCTGAATGGTCTGGCCGCGAAGCCGCTCCTGCTGGGGCAGGTGGTGGTCGGCTTTGTGGCCCTGGTGGCGCTGGCCCTGCTGGTGGCTCGCAGCGGCAATGACCCCGGCGTGGGCGTGTCGGCGACGGAGCTTCATGGGCGGGCGCTGCTGGACCATTACCTGCTGGTGCGGCCCCGGACCAAGGAGTTCGGGCTGGGGCATCCGGCCCTGCTGCTGGGTCTGGCCTGCGCGGCGTCGCGCCGGTGGACGCCGCTGGTGCTGCCGCTGCTGGTGATTGGCTCTCTCGGGCAGTCGTCGCTGCTGGACACGTTCTGCCACCTGCACACGCCGCTTTTGATTTCGAGCCTGCGCGGGATGATCGGCCTGATTCTGGGGGGGGTGCTTGGCGCGATTCTGTGGCTGATTGTATCCCGGTTTGCGCCTGCCTCTCGGGAAGCGGCGTGGGCGGAGGCAGGGATATGAGTACGGACGGAGGCGCAGAGATGAGGCCGATAGGACGAGGGGTTGAAAACCCCTTGCTAGGTGAGGCGTCCTTCGGACGAAGGAACAGAGACAGAACAGGAGGGCGCAGCAAGCAGCGCCCCTACTT
>CAXUKS010000001.1:261398-284565 GCA_964251675.1 uncultured Armatimonadales bacterium | reverse complement strand
GACATTTTGGGTCAGGTCGGCACTAAATATGCACTTTCTTTCGCGTGACTACTTAAAAGCAATGCGCTGATGCCCCTGCGCGATCAGATGCTGCGTGATTTCAAACTGTGATCCGCGATTTTCAATGCCGACAAAATCTGTCTCGACTCCGGTGATCTTTCGGTCCAGCAGCACCAGCGGGACGCTTCGGCTGACTTCCTCCACCAGTGCGCGGTTGTGGTGGTAGGCATACGGATAAAACACCGCCCCGCCAAACCCCTGGTCCCGGAGGTAGCGCAGGTGCTCGGCTTCCTGCGCCGCGATCTCCTGCTCCGGGCGCATCACATCGCCAATGTCCAGAAACACGGCATGGCAGCCCGCCTTTGTCAGCGCCTCGTTCATGCCCCAGAAAATGCGCTGCTGGGAAGTCCCGGTGTGTTCCAGCGGCCCGCCGCCATGCCACATAATCAGCGCGATCAGGTTGGACGTGGAAATGCGCGGGGACCCGGATGAAGCGGCAGCCGCCAATGCTTGCTCGCCCGGCCATTCTACAGTGGGGCGGCAGTTCGGGCGGTGCGAGACGAGGCCCTCCCGCACAAGCTGCTCAATGGCCGCCCGCACCGAGCGCCGATGCACTCCGAAGTCGGCGGCCAGTACGCGCTCGGTCGGCAGCGGATTTTCCCTGCCGTACAGCCCGGACCGGATACGCTCGGCAAGCGTCGCCGCAACACGCGCTGAGGCGGGCTGTCGTGTCGTTTGCGTGGTCGTCAAATCAGCGCCTTCCATACTTCGGCGTCAAACGGCAGCTCGGACTGGGCGCGGAGGGTGGAAAGATAATCCGCGCTTTGCGCGGCAGGCAGCGGGCGTGCAGTGGGGGCGAATGTGTCCCCGACAACGACAATCTGCGCGGTAGGCAGGTCGCCTCGGCGGTTGACACGGCCTGCGCGGCGAATCAAATTCTCGGGCGGGCAGAGCGTAGACAGCAGAGTGGTGGCGTCCAGATCGCTGCTCTCCAGAGCGCCGCCCGTGGTCAGCAGCAGGTAGCCTTCGCCTTCTTTTTCCAGCTCGCGCACCTGAGCATACACGCGCCGCCGGGCGGCAGCAGGCTGGGCCGGGTGGTATAAATAGACATTGTGCGGATACGCCGCCGCGATCCTTGCCTGCAGCGCCTCGGCATCGGCCACGGTTTCGGTGACGCCAAACACACGGGAGTTCTGAAAGTACGAGCGCCGGATTTCGGACTCGATCAGGGCCAGCGGGTCGGCGGACGGTTTATAGGACAGCGTCAGCGGGCCGTGCGGCAGGCCGCCCGGTGCAAAGGGAAGCTGGTCCAGGAAATCCATCTCTTCAGCCCGCGTGGGCGGCAGGGTGCTGGACGCGACCAGCACGTCCAAATCCTGCGCGTATAAAAACTCCACGAGTCGGTGGAACTGGATAAATGCTTCGGGCGCATACCCATGAGCTTCGTCAAAGAAAAACAGGTCGCGGCGCGGCGCGTCCCCGCCGACCGCTGGCAGGGGCAGGGCATGGACGCCGCCGCTGCCGAAGAACAGCTCCTGGAAGCGTGAGAACGTCGTCAGCACCACATCCACATCCGCTTCCAGAGGATTCGTCAGCAGATGCGGGTCCTCGGAGCCGTCCGGGTAAAAGCGGCGGCACTGATTGGACATATCATCGGCTTCCGCCGTATCCAGGCAGAGCGTGCGCGGCGTCTCATCGGCCTGCACCGAGGCTTTCAGGTAGGGGACCAGACGATACAGATAATCGTCCAGCGGGGAGCCGTCCGGGCCGATGACAAACAGGCGGCGCGGCGCTCCGCCCCGGTGCAGTCCCACGGCGGGGATGACCACCCCCTCCAATTTGCCCGCCCCGGTCGGGGTCAGCAGCAGGCCACCCATCTCCGAATCGGGATCGGCCAGCTTCGCATAAAGCGACGCCTGCCAGGGCCATGCCTGCGGCAGCGCTCCGTCGGAAGTGAGGCGGTAGGCCGCCGCCGCAATCTCGGCGGCATCGGGAGAAAGTGTCATGGGGAGTGTCATTATTAAACTATTATAACACGAGTTAGCCCCGCTCACACCTGTGCAGTCGAAGCCGGGGTATGGTATAATTACGGCAACACCCTAATTTTGTTCCCGACGAAAGTTTCTATGAGAGTTTTTTTATGATTACCGTTCAGGACGTTTCTAAATCTTACGGCACGCGCACCCTTTTTGACCAGGTTTCCGTGAAGTTCACCCCCGGCAACCGCTATGGACTGACCGGCCCCAACGGGGCGGGCAAGTCCACGTTTATGAAGATTCTCACCGGCGACATCGAGCCGACCAACCGGGGCACGGTGAGCAAGCCCCGCAAAGTCGGCGTGCTGCGTCAGGACCAGAATGCCTTTGACGACACCAAAATTCTGGACACCGTCATGATGGGCAACCCGACCCTGTGGAGCGCCCTGGCCGAGCGGAACACGCTCTGCGAGGCCGAAGAGTTCACCGATGCTATGATGGAGCGGTTGGGCACTCTCGAGTCCACCATTGCCGATGAAAACGGCTACGAAGCCGAAATCGAAGCCGCCGAAATCCTGCGCGGCATCGGCATTCCCGATGACAAGCATCAGGACCTCATGGCGACCCTGCCCAATGACTTCAAGTTCCGCGTGCTGCTCGCCCAGGCCCTGTTCGGCGGCTCTGATGCCTTGCTTCTCGACGAGCCGACTAACTATATGGATCTGGAGACCATTCACTGGCTGGAAGAGTTTCTTTTAGATTATAAAGGCACGCTGATTGTGATTTCCCACGACCGGCACTTTCTGAACGCCGTCTGCACCCATATCGCCGATATTGACTACGACACCATTATCAACTACCCCGGCGGCTATGACGACATGGTGGAGCACAAAATGTCGGCGCGGTCGCGGATTGAAAGCGAAAACAAAGACAAGGGCAAGAAGATCGCCCAGCTCCAGGAGTTCGTCAATCGCTTCGCCGCCGGGCAGCGGTCGTCGCAGGTGCAGTCCCGCCGTAAAGAGATGGCTCGCCTCGCGCCGACCGAGATGAAAAAGTCCAACATCCAGCGCCCGTTCCTGCGCTTTGAGCAGAAAAAGCCTTCGGGCCGCGAAGTCGTCACCGTGACTGGCCTGTCAAAATCGTTTGATGACCTGCACGTCTTGAAGAACCTGAGCTTTGAAGTCACACGCGGCGAAAAAATTGCGATTATCGGTCCCAACGGCGCAGGCAAAACTACCCTCATCCGCTGCCTCGTCGGCGAGCTGGAGCCGGATGCGGGCACAGTCAAATGGGGCACGGGCCAGACCTGGGGCTACTACTCGCAGGACTACCGCGCTCAAATCCCAACCGGCATCACGGCGCTGGATTGGATGATGAGCTTCGACTCCGAGGCGCAGGGCCAGCAGTATGTGCGCGGGCTGCTCGGGCAGATGCTCTTCAAGGGCGATGAAAGCCTGAAAGAGACTCAGGCGCTCTCGGGCGGCGAAGCCGCCCGCCTGCTGATGGCCCAGCTCATGCTGGAAAAGAACCCGGTGCTGATCTTTGACGAGCCGACGAACCATTTAGACCTGGAAGCCGTCTCCGCGCTGGCCGAAGGGCTGAATGCCTTTGCTGGCACGGCGTTCGTGGTCTCGCATGACCGCGATTTGATTTCCGAAGTTGCCACCCGCATTTTTGCCTTTACGCCCGATGGCCTGCTGGACTTCCGGGGCACGTATGACGAGTTCCTAGAAGCCCATCCCCTGCCGGAGCGTGCCAAAACGGGCGGCTGGTAGCCCGGTTCATTCCGAAATACAGGCGAAATGTTCCGTGATTTGAATACGAAAAATTGTCCGCGCATCGCGCTGGGTGGCTCACCTGCGACGCAGCTTCGACTGGATGCCGACGAGCAGAGCAAGCTGCTGGAAATGCTGCTGGGGCAGACCAGCGATGCTGTGCTGCTGGTTGAATCCCTCTCGTGCGATCTGGACTCCTTTCGCGTTGTCTACGCCAACGCCGCTTTCGCGGAGCGGTGGGGCAACGCCCTCCGGGGGATCACGCTGGTCTCGGCGCTGACGGCCTTCCGCGAGGCGCTGGCCCGCCCGGAGCTGAAAACTCATATCCGCGCCAGTCTCGCCGCTGGCCTGCCGGTGCGCGGCGAGCCGCTGACTGGCACGCTGGACGGGCAGGTCCGGCACGCCTTGATTTCTGTGGCCCCTTTCCCCCGCCCCGGCTGCGCGGGTCTGCACTGGCTGGTGACCCTGCGCGATGTGACGGATACGCACCGCGTGGAGGACGACCTGCGCCAGACGCAGGACCGCTATCAGATGCTGTCCGAGTCGATGGCCGATGTGGTCAGCCTGCACGATGCTGCGGGCCGATTTCTCTATGTCACACCTTCGGTGTACCGGCTGACCGGCTTCACTGTGGAAGAGACCCTCGGCAAAACCTCCGTTGATTTTGTTCTGCCGGCAGACAAAGCGGCACTGCTGTCCGGCGAAAGCCGCAGCAGTGTGGATGCGAATACCTACCGGGTGGAATGGCGGCATCTTCGCAAAGACGGCACGCATTTCTGGATGGAAACCACGGTCACGCACGTTCGGGACGCGCAGGGCGAGGTGCATCGGCTGGTCTGCTCTTCCCGCAATATTGAAGACCGCAAAAAGGCCGAAGCTGTGCTGCGCGAAGAGCGAACGCTGCTCCGAACATTGATTGAGAGCCTGCCCGACCAGATTTTTGTCAAAGACCGGTCTGGCCGCTATCTGGCTCACAATGATGCCCATCGCAGTATGTGTGGCGGGCCAGCCTGCGTGGTCATTGGCCGAACAGCCGCCGATCTGTTTTCGCCGGACCTTGCCAAACAATTTATGGCCGAGGACCGCGAAGTGCTGGAAACAGGCCGCCCGCTGCTGAACCTGGAACGGGCGGCCCGCGATGCGAACGGAAACGAACAGTGGCTGTCCACCATCAAAACGCCGCTGATAGATGCCGCAGGGGCTGTGGTCGGGTTGGTCGGCATCACCCGCGACATCACCGGGCGACGCGAGGCTGCTGAAGCCCTGCGCCGCAGCGCAGAAACCTACCGCCTGCTGTTTCAGTCCAACCCTCAGCCCATGTGGGTGTACGACACCCGCACGCTGGCCTTTCTGGCGGTCAACGACCAGGCCGTCGTCTCTTACGGCTACAGCGAAGCAGAGTTCCTGCAAATGACCCTGGCTGACCTGCTCCCGTCCGAAGACCTGCCGCGCCTGATGGAAATGCTGACCTACCTCACGGCGGAAACGCAGAACCTCGGCGCCTGGCGGCATCTGTGTAAAGATGGCACCCAGCGTTGGGCCGAAGTTCATTCGCACCCCCTGGAGTTTAATGGCCGCGAAGCGCGGCTTAAGGTATCAAGCGATATCACCGACCGGCTGCGTGCCGAAGCCGAAACGGAGCGCCTGCTGGCCCAGACTAAAAATCTGCTAGCGCAGGCTGTGGACCGCGCCGACCGGGACCCCCTGACTGGCCTTCTGAACCATCGGTCGTTCCATAAACGCCTGGAGGCCGAAGCACGGATTGCCACGGAGACGGGGCAGCCGCTGGCAATCGCGGTGATGGACCTGGACAACTTCAAGTTCTTCAATGATGGCTACGGCCACGCGGTCGGAGACGACGTTCTGCGCTCCATTGCCTACACGCTGGAGTCTGCCTGCCGTCCGGGGGAAATCCTGTCCCGCTTCGGTGGCGACGAATTCGCCCTGCTGATGCCTGGTCTTGGGGCCGAGGCTGCTGTCAAACGTGCCGACGGCCTGCTCCATGCCCTCAAAGGCATCGGGTTCCGCCCGCCCGGCGCGGATACGCTCATCCCGCTGACGCTGGCGATTGGTCTGGCCGTCTTTCCCGACGACGGGCCGGGCCGACTGGATGCGCTGGCCGCCGCCGACCTGCGTTTGCTGCGTGTTAAAACCGGCGGCACGGGCCGGGGCGAGCTGACTGAGCGCCTGCGGGAACGGCTGACCTGCTCCCCGGCGGACTTCTCTATGCTGAACGCTCTGGTGACGGCAGTGGACACCAAAGACCGCTACACCCGCCGCCATTCCGAAGATGTGATGTCCTTTGCGCTGGGCATCGCCGAGGCACTGGGACTGGATGAAGAAACCCGGCAGAGGGTGCTTCTGGCGGGCCTGCTGCACGATGTCGGCAAAGTCGGCGTTCCCGACGCGGTCCTGCGAAAGCCGGGCATGCTGACCGCCGACGAATTTGAAGCTATCAAGCAGCACCCCGCAATGGGGGCTATGATTGTCGGCGCTGTTCCGGGCTTTGAGGCGACTTTGCCTGCTATCCGTCACCACCATGAGCGCTGGGAAGGAGGGGGCTACCCGGATGGTCTGGCCGGGGAGGCAATTCCGCTGACCGCCCGCATCATGGCCGTCGCCGATGCTTTCTCCGCGATGACCACCGACCGCCCCTACCGCAAAGGTATGGCCGAAGCGCAGGCACTGGCGATTTTGGAGGATGGCGCAGGCATTCAGTGGGACTCCGCCTGCGTGCGTGCCTTTGTCAAAACCCGCCTGCGTCTGGACGACTGGGCGGAATGACCCTTTACCATGCCGCCCCGCTCCATTATCTGCCGCACATTCTGCAAAGCGGGGCGCTTTACCCGCAGAGCGTTTTAGCCGCACGGGGCATCCTCCCGCGCCGGACCGCCGCCCGGCGCGACCGAATGCTGGGGCTAGCCGACTGGGTTCATCTCTCGCTGACTGCAGACACGCCCCTGCTCCGCGACAAGTTTGCCAAAGGCTATCCCCATGCTCTGCTCGTTTTTGACCGCGCCGCCGTGCTGGCCCTACCGCACGTCGCCCTGCTGCCCTTCAACACGAAAGCCTGGCGCACCCGTGCCGATTGTCAGCCGGTCACGGACACCGGGGAAATGGCCGAACTCCTGCGCCGCCACATCGAGACCGGCCGCTTTCCCAGCATGGAAGTGCTGGTCCGCTACGGCCTCGGCTTCGAGGCGCTGACTCAGATTGCCTTCCCCGACCTGGCCTCCTGCCAAGCCGTCTCTGATCTTGTCAGCCTGCTGGCACTCCCTGTGCCCGCGCCCCTGACGTTTGCCCCCGTGTTGTTCCCCGCTCTGCCGCCCCCGCCGTTAAGTGAGGCGCTCCGCGACTATTTCGCCGCCTGCCGTTCGGTGGGAACGCTTCTGCCACCGCCTGATCTGCCGTTTGATTGAGAGGTGCCAGAGACCTACCTCCTTGCTTCGCAGGGTCCTCCCTAAAGGGAAGATCAAGAACGCGGCAGAGGGCTTTCGTGTTTTGTCCAAATCCTTCCTTTAGGAAGGACCCTGCGAAGCAAGGAGGTAGGTCTCTGGCTCCCCCATTATTGGGGGCGGGGGGTCCGCCTCACAGCGTCAGCGTAAACGTCACAAACGGGCGCGGCTTGATCTTGCCGTGCAGCAGCGGGAACTGAACGCCGACGCCGAAAATCAGGCCAATGCGGGCCTGGGCGGCCAGTGACACGCCATGCAGGGTCAGCATTCCATCCACCGTGTACCGGCCCGGTCCGTCCAGATTAATCAGCGAAGCCGCAAGAACGGGGGAAATCCCTTCCTGACCGCCGAACAGCAGACCGCCTTTGATCGTCCGCGAGGGCAGATGGTCCGGGCGCTGGAACTGCGCCGCTTCGCCGAAGAAGCGGGCACGGAGGAAGCGGACGCCGAGGTCGACGGCGGGCTTGGCACTGAACAATGCCCCGTAGTGCCCGGAGTTCAGCCAGACAATCGACGTGCCGCCGAAGTCACGGGCCAGTGCCTTGCCCTGCTCGGGCCGGATGACGAGGTCGTAATGCCCGTTGATCATCAGCGCGTTTTCGGGATCAAAGCGGCGCTGCGGCAGCCAGTTCGCGGCATCCACGGGAGCCATCGCATCCGAATAGGTCTGGTACGTGTAGCCGTCGCGTTTGATCTGCGCCCGGTATGGGCGTGTCAGCAGACCGTTCCAGAAGCCACGCGCAAAGTCCGCGCCGCCGACAATCGTAATCGCCACCTTCACACGCGGGTCTGCGCCCGCCACAAGGCCGGACAGGACGCCGCCGAGGCTGATTCCCGCCACGCCCAGACGGGCCGGGTCGACATCGGGGCGGCTGCTCAAGTAGTCCAGGCCCCGGCGCGAGTCCAGGACCGCTTGACGCAGGGCATTGACCATGCGCGGGACATTGCCCGATAAAATCTGCGCGTCGCCCGCCTCCGCGCCTTCCCGGACTGCCTGTGGATGCCGGTTCAGCGAATACGGCTCCACGATCATCAGCGCCGTGACATTGGCGGCGGCAATCGCCCGGCACAGCCGAAAGATGCCCTCGGGCGACGACGGGTTCCACTCATGCAGCACCACCATCGCCGGACGCGGGGCGGGGCCGCTCGGCACAAATAAATAGGCCGTCACCGTATTGTTGACGGCATAGGGAGACGACACCACGCTGGGAAATGTCAGCTTCGTGATGGTCACGCCGCTCATTTTGTCTTCGGCGGTGCCAGGGTAGGGCGCTTCAGTGACAGGGTAGGGGGCCGCGCTGTCGTAATCATAAAACTGCGGGTCCACGGTCGGCGGCGGGGCGACCTGCGCGGGCGGCGGGGCATCTCCAGCGGCAAAGCGGGCGAGAAGCAGCACGGCAACGCACAGGCCGCCGAGCGAGATCAAAAATTTGTTAATACCAGTAATAATAGAGCCTCAGTTTTCTCGGGGGACAGATTGGGTATTCTTTCAACAGGCCACGCGCCGTAGAAATCATAGAACAAAAGAGGATTACCCAAACATGGCTGATCATACCCAGCACGAAGACCACGTCAAGAAGATCGCCGAGTTAATCAAAGACATTGATTTCGGGATGCTGACAACCACCGACGCCGAAGGCCGCCTGAACTCCCGCCCGATGTCCACCAACAAAAACGTCGAGTTCGACGGCGATGTCTACTTCTTCACCTACGGCGACACGCCCAAAGTGCATGAGCTGGAGAAGAAGCCGTATGTGAACGTCGGCTTTTCCGACCCCAAATCCCAGACCTACGTGTCTCTGTCGGGCCGCGCCGAACTCATCCGCGACAAGGACAAAATGGCCGAGCTGTGGGAGCCTGCCCTGAAAGCCTGGTTTCCCCAAGGCCTCGATGAGCCGGATATCGCGCTGATCAAAGTCAATGCCGACCGGGGCGAATACTGGGACTCGCCTTCCAGCCCCGTCGCCCATGCCATTTCCCTGGTCAAGTCGCTGACCACCGGCCAGCCCGCCCAGCCCGGCGACAACCAAAAAGTAGACTTGTAAGCATCTGCCGCTGTGTAGGGGCGGGGCTTGCCCCCGCCCTTCTTTCTTGCTCTTTCTTCTTCGGCCCAACTGTGGTAAAATAACCGCAGGAGACTCAAGGATGGAACAGCCCCCTCAATTTATCATCATCGGCGGCGGCAACGGCTCCGGGAAGTCCACCAGCGCCGCATTCGTCCTGCCCGGTGTCATTCCCTATATCAACGCCGACGAGATCGCCAAAGCCCTGCCCGAAGCCGAGGGCGAAAACAAAGACGTCCGCGCCAGCCGTATTCTCATCAATGCGATGGGGGAATACGAGGCGCGGCGTGACGACTTTGCCATAGAAACCACACTGGCAAGCCGCTCCCTCGCGCCCCGCGTTCGACGCTTGCAGGAGAGCGGTTACCAATTTCAACTGCTGTTCTTCTGGCTCAGCAGCCCGGAACTCAACATTCAACGTGTTGCAGAGCGCGTCCAGAACGGCGGGCATCACATCCCCGAAGATGTCATCCGCCGCCGCTACGTGGCCGGGCTGAAAAACTTCTTTTCGCTCTACTTGCCGCTGGCGGATGACTGGCGGGCGTTCGACAACACCATACGCAACCAATCCGTGCTTGTTGCCGAGCATCGTTTGGGGCAGACCGAGAGAGTACACGACTTGCAGGCATGGCAAACAATGAAAGGAATTGCAGACAATGGTTAGCACCTTAACTCAGGAACCCGCAATCGCTTCTCAGACAGAAAAAATGGAAGCCCGCGCCGAACTTATCCGCCGCTTTTCCGATAGTGACTTGCTGCTGAAACTCGTCCGCAAAGGCGCCCGCGCGGCCATGATTGAACACAAGCGCAACGGCGTGACCGTGTCAAGCTGGGAAAATGGCAAGCTTGTTATTACGCAGCCAGAAGACATCGTCATCCCAGACGAAGAAGACTAGCCAAAAGAACAGCCTCCGGACCCTGCCTTCGCCTGCCGATAATCATGGCGGAGGCTTTGCCGTGAAACCGTTTCTTTTCCTGTCCGTCTGCCTGCTCACCGCCGGTACTGCCCGCGCCGCCGCGCCCTCAGCCTCGCCGCCCGTCACCACTCTGCCCGCCGTCACTCTGTCCGGGCAGCCCGTAGACATCGGCGCACAAAAGGGCTGGCGCGTGGTCTACTTCTGGAGCGCGACCTGCCCCTGCGTCCGCGACTGCGAGCGCCTGAGCCTCGTTCCCCTCGCCGAACGCTACAAAGGCCGCGTCACGTTCTACGCCGTCGAATCCAGCCACTTTGAACTCGCAGGCGACCGCAAGGCACTTCTCGAAAACGCTGCCCTGCACCATCTTCCGTACCCCGTCCTGCTCGACCCCCGCCACGCCGTCGCCGATGCCCTTCATGCCGTCTCCACGCCGCAGACCTATCTCATTGACCCCTCAGGCCGCGTCGTCTTTCAGGGTGCTCCCGACGACTCTTGGGACTTCAAGGGGCGCACCGGCAAAGCAGGCATGACCCATGCCTACCTCGCCGACGCGCTGATGCAGGCTCTGGCAGGCCGCCCCGTCGCCCGCCCCTATGTCTTGAATATGGGCTGCGGGATAGATCGGTAAAACTGCACCGCTTCAAATGCCAGCACCATCATTCACCTGGAACTCTGCAAGTTTATCCATTTTGTAATCATAGCCCTGAAACAGTTCCTCCCATAACCAAATGAAGAAGTTTTTGGGGTCATCCAGAGCATCAAATGGCAACAAATTTGAGTAGTAAAGGCGCTCAAAATCACTGCCGGGAAGGGACAGATAATAACTCAGACTATCTTTTGCCTTGCCCTTGCTCTTTGTATCGTACAGGTCAAAATAAGGTCTGATGGTTGCCCCGATCACAGCTTTCACCTCAGAAGCATCGTTCTGATTGATAGTCCTATATTTGGCGACAGCTTCATCATCGTCAGCTAGCCCAATAAGAGGACTCAGCAACGCATCAATATGGGAAACACTAACTTCTTTCATAACAAAACCTTCTGTACCTCATGCTTCTTGCCCCCCATGCCGTCGTCGCCGCGCTCCGTGCCGTTTCCACGCCGCAAGACTATCTAATTAACCCCGCAGGCTCCCCCGTCGTCCGGCCCTTCGTGCTAAACATAGGCTGCGGGATTGACCGATAGAACCCAGCAGTGGCGTGCCCGCGTCATAATTGGCCGAGAAGGTCGAGACACCAATGCCATATCATAGTTTTATAGTGATTGTCACAAAGCCATTTTTTTCGGTCACATTACCGCTGGCTTTAAGTTCTTCAATAAGAGCGTCATGTAACTTGTTAGAATCTTCGGCAGCAGAACAATAAATAGGGTGACTAAATACGATCTTCTTCGCTGTGCCCATATCTGTTTTATAGAGGTCACTAATAACCTCTACTGAACTTACAGGGCTTACATTCTGCTCATGCAGATACGCGATTATATCTGAATAGGAAGCACCTTTATTCACCAACTCTTGCGACATAGCCACGAATGGCATAGGGTCAAAATCGTACTTCTCGACTTGCATAAACCCTCCTTTTTGCGCCTCTCAGCTTAGACTCTATAAAATCTCTTACCCCTGCTCCCCCCAGAATTGGGTCGGGGGGGCTTCTATGCCCCAAACTCTCCCGGTGGCCGCTGTTTGTGCCAGTCAGTCAACCCCTGATAGGCCATGCCGAGCGACAGCAAAGTCATTTCGTCGTAGGCCGCGCCGACGAATTGCAGGCCGAGCGGCAGATGGTCCGGCCCGAAGCCCATCGGGACGCACAGGGCAGGGACGCCGCACAGGTTGCCCATGCCGGACAGGCCCTTGTCGCTGCCCGCGAAATAGGAGTCCAGCGAGTCAGACAGCGGCGGGGCGACTTGCAGCATTCCGGGGGCCACCAGCGCATCGTACTTGCCAAAGAACTCGGCCATTGCCCGCTGGGCCGCCGTGCGGATACGGAGGCTGCGGACATAGTCCACGCCGGGGATGACCAGCCCGGCCAGCAGGCCGCCCTGCTGCTCGGCATCCACGAGTTTTTGGAGGCGCGGCTGGTCGCGGATCATCTGCTCGAACGCCGCCGCGCCCTCCACGCTGATAATCGTGCCCGCCGCCGGGTCCATCGGGATGCTGGGGAGAGTGGCGTCGGTGAGCGTTGCGCCGAGGCCGGTCAGGACGCCCAGAGCGCCCTCAAAGGCCGCTTCGGTCTGCGTCTGCGCTTTGTGGTTCGTGTCGCCCTCGCGGTAGTCCGGGCGGATGATGCCGAGGCGCATGCCCTTGACCGAGCGCGGACGGCTGCGCTTGAAGTGGCTGTCGTTCGAAGTCGTCAGGTCTCCGTCGTCCTGCCCGGAGATGGCTTCTAAAATAATGCCGCAGTCTTCAGCAGAGCGGGCCATCGGGCCGAGCTTGTCCATCGTGTAGGACAGTGCCATTGCACCGTGACGACTGACACGGCCAAAGGTCGGACGCAGGCCGGAGACGCCGCAGAACGACGACGGGCACACGATGCTGCCCCACGTCTCCGAGCCTATCGAAAAGCCCACCAGGCCCGCCGCCGTCGCCGCGCCCGGCCCCGACGACGACCCGCCGGCCCAGTGGTCCGGGTTCCAGGGCGTCCGCCCCGCGCCGGTGGAGGACGCATTGCCGTAGCGGTAGCCGCCGCCGCCTGCAAGCTCTACCATCGACAGCTTGCCGAGCAGAACCGCTCCGGCCTGACGCAGCTTGGTTACGACAAAGGCATCATAATCAAACACCTGGCCCTTGTGTGCCGGGCTGCCCCATTCGGTCGGGTCATTCGCGGTCGCCAGCAGGTCTTTGACGCCGAACGGGATGCCGTGGAGCATCCCCCGCGCCTTGCCCGCCGCCCGCTCTTTGTCGGCCTGCGCAGCCTGCACCAGCGCCAGTGGGCGGGTGGCATAGGCCAGTGCCCCCAGCTTCGGCCCCAGCGTTTCCAGCCGGTTCAAATACAGCGTCGTCAGGTCTACCGAGGTCACTTGCTTCTTTTTCAGCGCCGTGCCCAGCTCCGTCACGGTCATAAACAGCAGGTCCGTATCACTCACGAGCGGCGCTCCTTTCGGCGGGGCGGGGCATCGGCGGCAAAGGCCGGGCCGACATCGTCCGGCAGCACATAGGCGCGGCCTTTGGCGAACCCGCCCGGATAGTCCTTGAGCTGCGCGGCCACTTCTTTGGCCTGGCTGTCAGACAGCGCATAGCCCGCCGCCAGCGGCACGAGCTTGGTCAAATAAGTACCTTCAGTGTCAGTCACGGGCGTCTCCTGGGGGGGCGCGGCGGGCGGCGGGGCGACGGGAAGCGGCTCGATAGGCAGCGGGTCAACGACCTGGGCGCGGGCGGCGGGGGCGAGCAGCGCCCCCGCCGCCCCCATGACCGCCAGCCGCCCCAGTTCACGCCGCGAAATCATCGGCGAAGACTTGGATTTGGACATGAAAATTAGTTCCACGCCGGAGCGCGGAAATCCTGCGTGGGTTTGGTAGCGGCCGGGCCTGCAACCGCTCTCGCTCTAGCAAACAATACAGAAATCGGTTATAATCGGCTCATACCAAATACTGCTGGCATAGATTTTATTACGGCTGAAAGCAGAACTATGATTACACAAACAAAAAAGACGGAACACACAAAGCCTTCTACGGGTATTTCTCCTATTTTGCTACACAGTCTCCATCTGCAAAACTTCTTGTCCTTCGGCCCAGATACGGCTGAACTTCCTCTCCAAGCGTTGAACTTGTTTATTGGCCCTAATGGGTCTGGTAAGTCTAACTTGATAGAGGCGATCTGTCTCCTTCGTTCTAGTCCCAATAATTCGCAAGGTTTGCAAAGCGTCGTGCGTCAGGGGGGGGGGTGCAGGAATGGATATGGAAAGGCGCACCGAGAAGCACCGCGTCCGTCACTGCTGTCGTTGCCGGATTGGGAGGGCAGCAGTCTCTGCGCCATGTGATCAAGTTTGAAGCCGAAAAGCAAACATTCTATTTATCGGATGAGCAAATTGAAAATGAGTATGCTGACTCTGGTAATGATCACCCCTATTTCTTTTACAAATATCAAGACGGAAAACCCGTTGTCAACCAGAATGGACAGCAGCGCGGCCTGAAACGCGAAACGGTAGAATCTGATCTTTCTATTCTGGCACAGCGTAAAGACCCCGATCAGTACCCAGAAATTACTCATTTAGGCCAGCAGTATAGCGGGGTGCGTGCCTACCGAGAATGGTCCTTCGGACGAAATACGATTTTTCGTATGCCTCAAAGTGTGGATGCACGCAATGATCGGCTTGAAGAAGATTTTTCCAATCTTGGTTTGTTCTTGAATCGGATGCGCCGCAGTCCAGGCGCAAAGAAAGAAATTTTACGGCATCTCAAGGATTTGTATGAAGGCGTAGATGATTTTGATGTAAGCCTGGATGGTGGCACAGTTCAAGTTTTCTTTACAGAGCAAAATTTTACCATTCCCGCGACACGCCTCTCGGATGGAACGCTGCGCTATTTGTGCCTTCTGGCACTCCTGTGTGATCCATCTCCTCCACCCTTGATCTGTGTTGAAGAGCCGGAGCTAGGTCTGCACCCGGATGTTCTTCCCAAAATTGCCGATTTGCTTGTTGAGGCATCGCATCGAACCCAACTTATCGTGACTACTCATTCTGATATTCTCGTAGATGCCATGACTGAGCGCCCGGAGGCTGTCATTGTGTGTGAGAAGCAGGAGGGACAAACACAGATGCGCCGTCTTTCTTCTGATGACCTGACTGTCTGGCTTGAAAAATACCGCCTCGGCGAGCTTTGGATGCGGGGCGATCTCGGAGGGAATCGCTGGTGACAGATGCCAAGATTTATGTTGAGGGAGGCGGCAGCAGCAAAGAACTTCAATCCCGCTGCCGTGAAGGATTCAAAAAACTGTTGGAAGCGAGTGGCAAGTTTCCAAACCGTCTTCCTCGTATCATTGCCTGCGGCAGCCGGAATGATGCCTTCAGCGATTTTAAGTCGGAGTTGTCCACAAAAAAGACTTTATACGCTGCCTTGCTGGTAGACAGCGAAGACAGCGTTGCCGATACAGAGAAGCCCTGGGAACATTTAAAGAAACGCGATGACTGGGACTGCCCGAAAGGAGCCGCAGACGATCAAGTTTTTCTAATGACAACCTGTATGGAAACCTGGATCATTGCTGACCAAGAAGGACTGCAAACGTTTTTTGAGCGTCACCGGCCCTGCCTTCAAAAAGCCGGGCTTCCTGCCACAGAAAGCCTTGAGACTAACCCCCGGCATTCCATTCAAGACAGTCTGATGACAGCCACAAGGAACTGCGCCAGTCCCTACGCCAAAACGGCACGTTCTTTCGAGGCACTAGCCAACGTGAATCCAGAAGTTCTCCGCTCGCTTCTGCCAGCGTTTGCTCGTATGGAACGGATTCTAGACAGCAAGCTCCCACCCCGAAAATAGCCCTATGACCGACACACCAATGACGCCACTGGAAGAGACACGCGCTCCCATCATCCGCCCCGCTGACATTGAGGCATTCTGGCAGGAGGTTCACCAGGAACTCGCCGCCGTGCCGCTGGAATGGGAGCGGCTGCCGGGGGCAGGGGGAGAAACGGCGACGCACAGGATAGACTGGGTGCGGTTCTCGTCGCTAAAGGAGTTTCTGATTTACGGCTGGCTGGCCGTGCCAAAGACGCTTCCCAAAGGCGGAGAGCTGCGCGGCTACCTGTGGCTGCCGGGGTACTCGCTCGGCAATCCGCCTCCCGGCCCTGAAGCCCTGTACCCGGACACGGTGACGCTGGGTCTGAACCTGCACGGCCACACGCCGGACATGCCCTACAAGCACCCAAGCCTGACGAACGCGGATTATATCGTGTCGGGCATCGACTCGCCGAAGACGTATATCTACCGGCGCATGGCGGCCCACTGCCTGCGGGCGCTGGACGTGCTGGCGGCACAGCTTGAAGTCAGCACGGAACGGCTCATCGTCGGCGGCATGAGTCAGGGCGGGGGGCTGGCGCTCATCACGGCAGCGCTGGCCCCGCAGGTGAAGCTGTGCCTTGCGGATATGCCCTGGCTGGGGGCACTGGACGTGGCCCTGTCGCTGCTGGACCGGGACAAATACAGGCGCATGAACTCGTCGCGCTACCCCGACGGGCGCGGGCTGATTGCCGACTATGCCGAGGCGCATCCCGCCATTGCCGAGCAAATCTATCAGACGTACCGCTATTTTGACCCGCTGACACACGCGCCGAATATCCAGTGCCCCACGCAGGTCAGCGCGGGCGGGCGGGACCCCTCCTGCAAGCCGCCGACGATTTATGCCGTCTACAACGCCCTGACCTGCGAGAAAGAAATGCTCTACCTGCCCGATACCGGCCACGAGATTGTGCCTGCGATGCACGCTGCCCATCAAACCTGGGTACAACGGGTGTAGGAGACAATTATGAAAGACAACATTGAAGACCATATTGGCGTGACCCAGAGCGATGCCTTTGAGCAGACCACCAGCGGCGAAGTCGAAACCGGCAAGCGCCTGTTCGCCGACGGCGGCGACGGCAAGGAAACAGAGGCCACCGTGCGCTCCCATCATGCCGGAGCCAGCAGCGACGCCCCGGCGTCCAGCGGCATTCCCAGCGCCATGAAGCAGCACGGCAATGTCGGGGATGCGTTTGATGAGCAGAGCGAAACGGCAATGGGGGGGCATACGCAGCCGGCAACGCAAAGCACGCAGTAAATGACGCTTTTTCCGGGCCTGGACATCGGCGGGACCAAGTCTGCCGCTGCCGTCGGCGACAAACACGGCACGGTGCTGGCCCGCGTGTCTGCCCAAACGTCGCAGGGTGGCCCCGCTTTTGATGAAAAAATAAATTTCAAATCGCTTGACAGAAGCCATAACCTGTGTTACGATGAGTTCAGCCCGGACAATCTCCGGCTGTGCATGGGACTCCCGGAATAGGGCAAGCCCCGCACAAAGAAAAGCCGTCCCGCGTCAGCACTCGCTGTCAGGCACGGCTTTTTCGCTGTCCGCCGCAACAGTACTGCGTCAAAAGTTCTTCTGGTAGGCGTTTTTGCCGGTCAAAATGCGCGTCCGGGTGCGTCGCCAGCCTTCTTCCGTCTTGATCCAATGGTCACGGGCCGTGTCATTGAAAGTGAACTTGATCGCACGGCCATTGGCATTGTTGGCAAGGCCAATCACGGCACGGTCTTTGATCGTGACGGTCGCCTCGGTGTCCGTGCCTGAGAAGCCTTCAATAGTCGTGACGGCCCGAATGCTGTCGACTTGATCCAAAACAGCCGTCAGGTCCTGCCGCCCTTCTGCGGCGTCATACACCCGGCCTTTGGCGTCCATTAACACGTAGTCGTCGCTGTTGTAGTCGTACAGGGCATCTGCGTTTCTCTGCATCGCCTCGGCATTCATCTTGTTGTAGATGGCCTGAAGCTCGCGCCGTGCGGGCGGCGATTTGGAAACAGGGGCGTGAGAAGCGGGTTTGTGAGGAGCGGGCTTGTGAGAAGCGGGTTTGGCTGAGAGCGAAGATGTCAAAAGAAGCACAAGCAGCAGCATGAGGCCGAGGCGTGGTTGAAAAAGCATATTATCCTCCGCTTTGTCTATTCAAGAAGCGGGCTTAATTTTCCTGCTTCTCTGCGTCCTGGCTATAGGCAGCCACCTCAAAGCGATTGTTGTAATAGCCCTCACGCGTCCAAAGATACTGCCAGAGCGACTCCAGAACATAGGCAGGCAGGAAAAACGGCCCCCACAGGCGGCCCTGCCGGACATGAACCATTTCATGGTCGTGGATAAGCGCAATGAGCGACGCCTCGGCATACAGCACCACATCGCCCAGTGTGATCGCCTGTGCCCAGCCCCGGCGAACCAGCAGGCTAATCAGCCAGCCGCCGCTGACTTCCAGCACTTTTTCCTCGCGCCGCCACGCGCCGCGCCCGCCGATGGCACCCGCCAGACCGATCAGGCTGTTCCCTGCGTTCCACAGGCGCGGCAAAAGCCCACCCCTGCGCTTGTCCGGCCCTTGTTCCGTGTTAGGAGGCATGGTATAATACTCGTGTACTCGCTTTTTTCCGCTCACGACCCACCAAAGGAACCTTATGCGAAGCGCCCGTAATCCCGTCCGCGTTTTGGCCGCTGTCGCCGCCGCCGCGTCTCTGTCCGGCTGCCACCTGCTGCACCGAAGCAAGCCCGCCGTGCGGCCCGTTGTGTCGCGCCCGGCGGGGCCAGCCCCGATGCTGCCCGTAGACCTGACCAAAGTGCAGCCGAACGAAGCCGGGCTTGTCCCCATTCTGGAATACCACGAGCTGATTAAAGGAACACAGGCGAAAGGCTATCAGTACCCGGCGTCGGCGTTCCGCGCCGATGTGCAGTGGCTGTATGACCATAACTACCGCCCCGTCAGCCTGAGCGATTATGTGCAGGGCAAGATCGACTGCCCGGCGGGGATGTCTCCGGTCATTATCACCTTTGACGACGCTCTGCGCGGCCAGTTCAACTACACGCCGGACGGCAAAATTGACCCGGACTCTGCGGTCGGCATTTTGGATGCGTTCCACGCCCAGCACCCGGATTGGGCGCTCCGAGGCTCGTTTTTCGTGCTGACCGACATCGGGACCACCCTGCCGCCGCCGTTTTATCAAAAGCAGTACGCCCAGGGCAAGATGGAATACCTCGTTAAAGAAGGCTTTGAGATCGGCAACCACACCATCCATCACCTCGCGGGCCTCCGGCACTGGTCCGATGACAAAGTGAAGGCTGAGCTTACCGGGGCCGTGAAAAACATCCACGTTTATCTGCCAACCTACCCTGTCACCACCCTGGCTTTGCCCTATGGGGTCTACCCACACAACAAAAAACTGGTAATTTCCGGCGCAAGCGGCGGCATGACTTACCACAATATTTGTGCTCTCAAAGCGGGCGCGGACCCCGCCGCCTCGCCAATGGGCAATGACTTTTACGGCAAGAAGTTCGACCCGTATTACATCCCGCGTATGATCCCCGGCCCGGAAAACTACACCATTCACTACTGGCTGGAACTGATGGAAAAAAGGAAAGCACTGAAATTTATCAGCGACGGCGACCCGAACACTTACACCGTCAACACCATCGCTAAAAGCCAGATCAACATGGCCCGCCTCCAAGCCGGTCAATTCCGCCTGCGGACCTACAACGGCACGCAGATTCTCACGAGCAATTAAAAGCACCTAAAAGGACATTGTCATGCGCCATCTTCTCGCTCTTTCTACTGCCCTGACACTGGGGACACTTTCGCTTGGACATCCCGCGCTGGCTCAGACGCCAACGGCGGCTCCTGCCCCGGTCTACACCCCCACCCCGACTCCGGTGACGGCCCCGCCACTGTCGCAGCTTACCATCCCGGCCCCTCCGAGCGGCAGGCTGCGGGTGGAGATGGATGCCCGCTCGGAAGACATTCTGGGCGTCCTGAAGTCGTTCCTGAAAGGCATCGGTCAAACCAACGCCACGGCCCGTGCGGTAGACCCGGCGCGGCCCGTCAAGCCTAACCCCATTGCCGATGCGCTGGCGGGCGGCGATCTGGCGGACATTCTGAAAGACGTAAACCACGTCCATTTCGTCGTGTACGAAATGCCGGGTGCAAAGCCGCCCGTGCTCACGCCGCCGACACTGACCAAACCGCTCGGCAAAAAGGGCGGCAAGGCGCTGGTGCCCGTCCCTGCCGTGCCGGCCGCTCCGCCCGCACTGCCTGTGCCGACGTTTGATTCCAACGCCTTCTATGAGACGGCGTTCAGCGCCGAAGGCGCTCACCGCCTGCTGTTCACCGATGCCGACGAATACAAGCTGGTCATGGTCGGCTTCCCGAACCGCAAAGGGTATGCCTATGCCGTCTCCGGGGGCGGTTATGTGGCCGTGTCCCGCTCGGACGGCTACCCTAATCTGGAAGCCCTGACCGCCTTCCTGTCCCGTATCACTGATGCCGCGCTGCGTTCGCAGACCATGAATAAGATAATCAAAGACGGCATGAAAACGGGCATGGACTCCTCCAACTCCGACCCGTCTGACTACGACTCATCCGACACCGATCCGGCAGCGTCGTCCCTGAAGAAGTGAGAGCCTCACCCCGCGTCCTCCCCTTCAAAAAGGGGAGGACGCGGGGTGTTTTTCCGCACGCCCATGAGCAGCGCCAGTCCCACCAACCCGTAAGCCAGCCCGTACCAGCGAAGGTCTAGGGTACGGAAAAGTCGGTCAACATAAAGAGAAGAGAGCGTGAGCTACTTTTCTGCCAGCAGCCGCGTCACCTGTTTTTGCAGGGCCGCCTCATCCAGCGCCCCGGTATAGGTGGAGGCGATGCGGCCCTGTCGGTCAATCAGATAGGTGGTCGGGTATGCCTGCACGGCATACGTCAGCGGCGACAGCGGCGCGGGCAGCAGGATGGGGTAGGGGACGGCGTACTCCGAGACAAAGCCGCGCACTTTAGAGACATCGCTATTGTCCATCGAAATGCCTGCCACTTCCAGCCCCTGCGCCTTGTTGGCGGCGGCGACCCGCACCAGCCCCGGCGTTTCCTCCCGGCAGGGCGGGCACCACGTCGCCCAGAAGTTCAGCAGGACGACGTGCCCGCGATGCTCAGACAGCCGCCAGGGCTGGCCGGTGAGCGTTGGCAGCGCGAAATCGCCCATTGCCTCCCGCTGGCCGGTGGGCAGCGGATCCGGCAGCGGGCCAGAGCTTTGCGGGCGGCCTAAAATCACGGCGGCGGCCACCAGAACACACACAGCGACTACACTTTTCAGCACCCGTCCATGCGGCGGGCGAACGTTTTGGCGCTCCATCGGTCTGCCCTTCCTTTCAGCCTGCTTTACGGGCACTTTCTTTACGGGCACTTGGCCGAATGTGTTTCGGCAGCCTCGGTTCAGGCCATAACAGGTTATGTACGATTACGATTTGATCATTCTCGGCGGCGGCTCGGCGGGCATCGTCTCCGGCGTCATGGCCGGGGCACTTGGCCTGCGGGTGCTGCTGATAGAAAAGGGCAAAATGGGCGGCGAGTGCCTGAACACTGGCTGCGTGCCGAGCAAGGCGCTTCTTCATGCCGCTAAAGTCGCCCGCACCATCCGCGAGGCGGACCGCGTGGGGCTGACCAGGCAATCGCTGACCCGTGCCGACACGTCTGGCGTGATGGCTCATGTCCGGCAGACCATCACTGCCGTTGCCGAGGCCGACGCGACGACCAAGCTGCTCACAGATAACGGCGTGAAAATCAGGCACGGCAGCGCCCGGTTTACCGACCCGCACACGCTGACTCTGGACGGCCAGAGTATTACGGCGGCGAATTTCATCTTAGCGACTGGCTCAAGCCCGAAGACGCCCGATGTGCCTGGACTGCCGGACGGCAGCTATCTTACCAATCAAAGCGTGTTTGACCTCGATGAAGTTCCCGAGCGCCTGCTGGTGGTCGGCGGCGGCCCCAATGGCGTCGAAGCGGCGCAGGCATTCGCCCTGCTTGGCAGCCGCGTGACACTCGTGCAGCGCGGGGACCGACTCCTGCCGCAGGACGACGCCGAAATGGGGCGTTTGCTGGAAACGTATCTGCGGGAAGACGGCATCGACATCCGCCTGAACACGACCCTGGCCGAAGTCTGGCCGGGCGGGGCCGGGCGCGTCGCCGTGCTGCGGCAGGGAACGCAGACCCGCGAAGTCGGCTTTGACCAGATTTTGGTTGGCATCGGGCGGCGGCCCAACACAGAAGGATTGGAGTTGGAACGGGCGGGCGTCACCTACGGCGACAAAAGCGTGTTCACCGATGAGCGGCTTCGGACGTCCGCGCCGCATATCTACGCCTGCGGGGACTTGCTGGGCCACGATCAGTTTTCGCACCTGGCTGAATATGAAGCCAAGCTTGTTGTCCGCAACATCGTTTTCCCCGGCCAGTCCACTGCCTCGTTTCGTCTGCGCCCGTGGACGACGTTCACCGATCCCGAATCGACGCACATCGGCCAGACGGAAGAAGACCTGATAGCCGAAGGCACAGCCTACGAAGTCTATAAACAGCCCTTTGCTCAGAATGACCGGGCCACCACCGACGGCGACACGCGGGGGCTGATCAAAGTTTTGACGCAGGGACCGACCGGCAAAATCCTCGGCGTCCACATCCTCGGTGTTCGCTCCGGTGAGCTGGCGCAGGAGTGGATACTGGCGATGGAGCAGGGATTACCCCTTCGCACGATTGCCGACATGATCCATATCTACCCGACGCTGTCCCTGGCCTGCCAGCACGTCGCCCAGCGATGGTACGAGCGCAAGGCGCAGGAGCCGGTCGTCAAAACGGCGCTCAAAACCTATGTGCAGACAGTCCGCCCGCGTGAGAACAAGCTGGCCGCCTGCCTGTTCGGGGCACTGGCCGTCGGTTTGGGCCTGAGCGTATGGAAACAAACGCGAGCTGAAAACGAGTAAAGATGGCTAACCGGCACTTTGAGTGCCGGTTCCCTCGCGCCGCAGAAAGCAATTATTTTATGACAAGCTACTACAATGAAGAAGATCTGGCCCGGTTTGCCCAGATGGGGCGCGAGCGGCCTGATTTGATGGAAAAGTTCTTTGGCTACTACCAGGCGACCCTCGAAGAAGGGGCGCTCACGAAGCGCGAAAAGGCGCTCATTGGCCTTGCCGTCGCCCATGCTATCCCCTGCCCATACTGCATCGATTCATTCGCGCAAACGTGCCTGGAAACCGGCTCAAACCTGGAGCAGATGACCGAAGCCATTCATGTTGCCAGCGGCATCCGGGGCGGCGCAACGCTCATCCACGGCCTGCAAGCCCTGAACTCGGTAGACAAGGTGAGCATGTGATGCTTCCTCTGCCGCTCGCCCGCTCGGCCTTTGACAGTGCGCTGATGCAGGCCGGGCAGTTTCCGCTGTCCGCCGTGCGCGTGGACACGCTTCAAATCAATGTCGGCAAACGCTGCAACCAGGCCTGCAAGCACTGCCATGTGGACGCCG
>CAXUKS010000001.1:219202-261388 GCA_964251675.1 uncultured Armatimonadales bacterium | reverse complement strand
GGGCCGAACCGCACCGAAGAAATGAGCCGCGAGACGGCGGAACTCGTTGTTGAGGCTTTGAGGCGCAGCCCCGGCATTCGGACGCTGGATATTACGGGCGGAGCGCCGGAGCTAAATGCGAACTTTCGCTATTTGGTCCAGTCGGCGCGGGAGCTTGGCCGAAGCGTCATAGACCGCTGCAATCTGACCGTGCTGTTCCTGCCCGGACAGGAAGACACCGCCCGGTTTCTCGCGGACAGCCGGGCGGAAGTCGTGGCCTCGCTGCCGTATTATCTGGCTGACCGCACGGATGCCCAGCGGGGCGGGGGCGTGTTCGCGCAGAGCATCGACGGCCTGCGCCTGCTGAACAGCTTGGGCTACGGGCAGCCCGGCACGGGGCTGGAACTGAACTTGGTTTATAACCCCACCGGGGCATTTCTGCCGCCCGACCAGGCCGCGATGGAAGCCGAATATAAAACCGAGCTGGCAAAACGCTATGGCATTGTGTTTAGTCATTTGTTCACGATTACAAATATGCCCATCGCCCGCTTTAAGCACTTTTTACAGCGCACGCATAACTACGACAAGTATATGGACAAGCTGACCGGAGCGTTCAACCCGGCGGCTGCCGAGAGCGTCATGTGCCGCTCGCTGGTCAGTGTCAGCTACGACGGCTTTCTGTACGACTGCGACTTCAATCAAATGCTGGAGCTGCCGGTCGGCAAAGCGTCTCCGCGCCACATCCGCGACTTTGACGCGACGGCATTGGAGACGCGCCGGGTGATGACCGGTGACCACTGCCTCGGCTGCACTGCCGGGGCCGGGTCGTCCTGCGGCGGCGCGGTCGCATGAGCCGTCCTGTTATTGTTGTGATGGTTAAAGCGCCCGTGCCCGGCACGGTCAAAACGCGCCTGCTTTTACCGCCTGAAGACGCCGCCACTCTCGCCGCCGCCTTTGCCGCTGATGTTGCCCAAAACGCCCGCGCCGTCGCCGAAGTGCTGATTGCTTATGCGCCTGCCGAGGGCCGCGCTCTTTTGGAGCTGCTCCTGCCCACCAATTTGCAATGGACCTCGCAGCGGGGCAGGCGACTCGGCGACAGGCTCGCCGGGGCAATGGCCGACGCGGCGGCGCTTGGCTTTGGGCCACTGCTGGTCATCGGCACGGACAGCCCCACACTGCCCCCATCTTACCTGACACAGGCCCTCACTCTGCTATCCAGCAGTGACGTGGTGCTGGGGCCAACTGAAGACGGCGGCTTTTACCTGCTCGGCACGCACTGCCCCCTCCCGGAGCTGTTTGCTGACGTGGAATGGAGCACCGCCGAAGTGCTGGCCCAGACCGCCGAAAACGCCCGCCGTCACGGTCACTCCGTCCGTTTCCTGCCGCCGTGGTACGACATCGATACGCCTGAAGATTTGGAGCGCCTGCGCTGGGAGATGGAAGCAAAGGCTGAGGCGCGTGTTCGCGCCCCGGCAACGGCGCGGTGGCTGGAGGAATGGGAGACCTACCACCTTGCTTCGCAGGGTCCTTCTTAAAGAAAGGATACGGACAAAACACGCTGGCCTCTGCCTATGGTCTTTTCTGGCTCCTAATCTTCTCTTTAGGGAGGACCCTGCGAAGCAAGGGGGTAGGTCTCCTATCCTGAACGCGGGGGGCGCACATCCACGAACCACCGCTTGAGCGTCTTTGGCGCGACCCCCAGTTTGTAGCCGACATACAGCAGGCACATCAGGAGCGAGGCCCGCCAGACGCCGTGTGCTTCCCACCGGCGCGGCGAGATCGTCACGGCGGCAGGCAGCACGCGGAACCGTCCCTGCCGCTTCAATTTGGACACCAGCGCCATGTCCTCAAACAGCGGCCACGCCGGGAAGCCGCCCGCCGCTTCAAACGCCGCCCGGCGCACGAAGATGGCCTGATCCCCCGTCGCCTCGCAGACCAGCCGGGAACGGAAGTTGATCAGCCGCGCCAGCCGGTGCATCGCCGCCCCGCTGCGGTCAGGAAAGCGGACGCGGAAAGCCCCGCCAATGGTGGCCGGGTCGGACAATGCCAGTGTAATCTGCGCCCCGGCCTCTGCGGGCAGAAGGCAGTCCGCGTGCAGAAACAGCAGCACGTCGCTGTCCGACGCCGCTGCCCCGGCGTTCATCTGCGGCCCGCGCCCACGCGCCGCATCTGTCAGCAGAAGGGCAGGGCACTCCAAAATCCACTTCCGCATTCCGTCCGTGCTGCCGCCGTCGGCCACCACGATTTGTGCTTTCGGCAGACACGCCTGCACCCGTGCCACTGTGTCCGGCAGGCCGCCGCGCTCGTTGAGCGCAGGAATAATCACGCTGACTGTCATGGGCGACTGTGCCTTCTTTCTGCGGAGACCGGGGTAAACTAAGTCTAATGACGCCTTACGATCAACAAACGGACTCTTTCCCCGAAGACACCTCTGTAAAGCGGGGCCGCTTGAAACTCTTTCTCGGCTTTGCGGCGGGCGTGGGCAAAACCTACGAAATGCTGTCCGAGGCCAACCGGCGCAAATCAGAGCGCGGGCAGGATGTCGTCATCGGCTTTGTGGAAACGCATGGACGAGCGGGCACAGAGGCGCAAATCGGCGATCTGGAATTTGTCCCGCGCCGCAAAGTCACCTATAAAGGCGCAAGCTTTGAAGAGATGGACCTGGATGCCATCCTCGCCCGCGCCCCGCAGTGGGTGGTGGTGGACGAGCTGGCCCACACCAATGTTCCCGGCAGCACCCATGCCAAACGCTATGAAGATGTGCTGGACCTGCTGGCGGCAGGCATCAATGTTTTGTCCGCGCTGAATGTGCAGCATCTGGAGTCGCTCAGCGACACGGTGCAGCAGATCACGGGGATCAAAGTCCGGGAGACCGTCCCGGACTGGGTGCTGGGCATGGCAGACGAGCTGATCAGCATCGACATCACGCCGCGCACACTGATCCACCGCCTGGAGCGGGGAGATATTTATGCGTCAGAGAAGGTCCCGCAGGCGCTGTCCAATTTCTTCACCGAGGGCAGCCTGTCCGCCCTGCGCGAGATCGCCCTGCGCGAAGTGGCGGGCGAGGTGGACCGCTCGGTGCAGACGTTCCGCGCCGAGAATGCCGTCTCGGAACCCTGGCAGACCCGCGAGAAAATCATGGTCTGTATCTCGCCTGATAAGTTTTCGGACCGCCTTCTGCGTCGGGGCTGGCGGATCGCCCGCTTCCTGCGCGGCGACATCGTGGCGGTCTATGTGGCGACCGACAAGATTACCCCGGATCAGCAGCTGGTCCTAGATGCCGATTTCGCGCTGGCCTCGCGCCTGAATATCCCGATTGAGCATATCAGCGGCCCGGACATCGCGGAGGCGCTGGCTTCCTATGCCCGCGAGCACCAGGTTACGGAGATCGTCATCGGCCATTCAGGCCGCAGCGGCTGGCAGGAATTCGTGCATGGCTCTGTGATCAACAAGCTCATTCAGCGGGTGCGCGGCATCGACGTTCTCGTCATTGGAAGCGCAGCGCAGGAATCCCCCCGCCCCCGATAAGGCGCTATGTCTCCGGGGTATCTCTCACAGCCGCGCCGTTTTCAGCCGCAGCGAGTTCGTCACCACCGTGACACTCGAAAAAGCCATTGCCAGCGCGGCCAGCATTGGGTTCAGCAGGCCCAGTGCGGCCAGCGGGATGCCGATGACGTTGAAGATAAATGCCCAGAACAGGTTCTGCCGGATGATCTTCATCGTGCGCCGCGACAGCAGAAGCGCATCGGCCACGCCCCCCAGATCCGCCCGCAGCAGCGTAATGTCGGCGGCCTCCATTGCAGCGTCGGTGGCGCGGCCCATCGCAATGCCCAGATCGGCCTGCGCCAGCGCGGGCGCGTCGTTGACCCCGTCACCGACCATCGCTACCGTCTGACTGCCCCCCTCCTGCCACTGCTTGACAGCCTCGGCTTTTCCGGCAGGCTTGACCCCCGCTGCGACTTCTGTGATGCCCACCTGCCCGGCCACCGCCTGCGCGACGCGCTCACTGTCCCCGGACAGCAGTGCTACGGCAATGCCCATGCCCTGAAGCCGCGCCACGGCCTCCCGCGCCCCTAGACGCCCCGTGTCCGCAACGGCCAGCAGGCCGGCAGCCGCGCCGTCAACGGCCACTAGAACCGCCGTTTTGCCCTCGGCTTCCCGCCGGGTCATCTCGGCATGGGCCGTGTTCGGGACCGTAATACCCGCGTCTTCCAGCAGGGCCGGTGTGCCGACCATCACGTCGCGCCCGTCCACCCGCGCCCGGATGCCGCCCCCGGCGATGCTTGTAAACTCTTCGGCCCGGCCTGTCAGCCCTTCCGCCTCCGCCCCTGCCACAACCGCCGCCGCGACGGGGTGTTCCGAGCCGCGCTCTGCCGCCGCTGCCAGGCCAAGCAGCTCGCTTCGGTCCAAACTTCCCAGTGTCACCACGTCTGTCAGCGCCGGGCGGCCCTCGGTCAGCGTGCCGGTTTTATCAAACACGACCCGCCGAACCGAATGCGCCCGCTCCAGTGCCTCGCCGTTTTTAATTAAAATCCCCACCGCCGCGCCGCGCCCTGTGCCGACCATAATGGCTGTCGGGGTCGCCAGCCCCAGCGCACAGGGGCAGGCGATGACCAGCACCGCCACGGCAGGGGTCAGCGCCCCGGCGACTCCGGCGTGCGCCGCGAAGAACCAGACCAGAAATGTCAACAGTGCCACGCCCAGCACGGCAGGCACGAACACCGCCGAAATCCGGTCTGCCAGCCGCTGCACCGGCGCTTTGCTGCCCTGCGCGGCTTCCACCAGCCGGACCATCTGCGCCAGCGCCGTGTCCGCTCCCACCGCCGTCGCCTGGTAGAGCAGGCTGCCCGACGTGTTGGTCGTGCCACCCATTACCGCATCGCCCGCCGCTTTCTCCACCGGCAGGCTTTCGCCGGTCAGCAGGGATTCGTCCACGGCAGACGCGCCTTCCTGCACCATGCCGTCCACGGCCAGCTTTTCGCCCGGACGCACCCGCAGGGTGTCCCCGACCCGGATACTTTTGAGCGGCACGTCCTCCTCGCCGCTCGCCGTCACGTGCCGTGCCGTCCGGGGGGCCAGCGCCATCAGCGAATGCAGGCTGTCCGCCGCCCGCCGCTTCGCCCGCGCTTCCAGCCAGCGGCCCAGCAAAATCAGCGTTACAATCGTCGCGCTCGTCTCGAAATAAACCGAAGGGTGAGCGGCCCAGATTAACTCGCCCAGGCTGTAAAAGTAGGAGGCCGACGCGCCGAGGGCCACCAGCGTGTCCATCGTCGCCGCGCCGCCGTGCCGCAGGGCGCTCCAGGCGCCCGCGAAAAAGGACCGCCCGAAGCCGAACACGATGGCTGCCGTCAATACGGCAAAGATCCATTCTGTTCCCGGTGAATGCCCGCCCATGCGGCTCATCGAAATCAGCAGCACGGGGACCGTCAAAATGGCCGCGCCGACCAGCGAAATCAGCGCCGCGTCCCACCCCGGCGCCTCTGTTTTCTGAGGCCGTTCCGGCGTGACCTCCGCCGCGCCGTAGCCCGCTTTCTCCACGGCGGCAACCAGTGCCGCCGGGGAGGCCAGCGCGGGGTCATAGACGACGCTTGCCCGGTTTGTCGCCAGGTTGACATCGGCCTGCGCGACTCCGGCGACTTTCTTCAGTGACCGCTCCACGCGGGCGACGCAGGAGGCGCAGTGCATCCCGTTCAGGTCAAAGTTTGTTTGCGTCTCGGTCATGGTGTTTTTCTATGTTCGCGCTGCCGCGTAGCCTTCTTCTTCCACAGCTTCCGCCATCTGCCCGAGGCTGACGCGGGCGGGGTCATAGGTGACCACAGCGGTCTTTTGCGGCAGGCTGACCGCCGCAGACTGCACGCCGTCCAGCCCCGACAATGCCCGCGTGACGTGTCCGACGCACATCTCGCAGGACATTCCTTCGATGTTCAGTGTCATGGTTTGCATACTCTGTCGTCTTTCTTATTTCAAAAACCCGGCGAGTACCGTTCGCACTTCTTCTAAAAGCTGCTCCCGGCTCATCGCTTCCATGTCGGCATGGGCCGATGGCGTGCCGTGGCCCAGAACGCACGACTCCAGATGCTCGGTCAGCAGCTTCAGGCCCAGCGCGTCCAGCGCGGACCGGGCGGCGGCGATCTGGTGCAGAATGTCCACGCAGTAGCGGTCTTCCTCTATCATGCGCCCGATGCCCGCGACCTGCCCGGAAAGACGGCTGGCGCGGGCCTTGAGGTCCCGCCGGGAATTATCAGTCATAGCAGAGTATACCCCCCAAGGGTATAAAGCAAACTCGTATCAGTTGACAGACTGGTCCCAAGAACCGTATACTAGGGCCTATGGCCTCCACAATTGTTAGACCGCCTGCCGCCTCTTCCGATGGGGAAGGGAACAAGCCGTCGGGCATCGCACGGGCGACTGCACTGATGATGGTGACGGTGCTGCTGTCGCGTGTTCTGGGCGTGGCGCGAGACGCCATCATCTCGCACTACTTCGGGCGCGGCCCGCAGACCGACGCCTATAACGCAGCTTTCACCGTCCCCGACCTGCTGTTTTACCTGCTGCAAAGCGGGGCGCTGTCGTCCACGATTGTCCCCATTTTGACCGAGTACCGGCAGCAGGGGCGGGATAAAGCCGCTGATAAAACGGTGTCGGTGGTGGCGTCTGCCATTTTTGTTTTTATCGGCCTGCTGATCTGCGCGATGTGGATCAATGCCCATGCGCTGACGGTCTGGCTGAACCCCGGTTTTGACGCCTACACCATTGGCCTGGCCGTGCCGCTGACCCGCGTGCTGCTTCCCGCGCAGCTTTTCTTCTTTCTGGGCGGCCTGATGATGGGCGTGCTGTACTCCCGCAAGCAGTTTCTGATCCCCGCGCTTGGCCCGGTCATCTACAACTCCGGCATCATCCTGGGCGGCGTCCTCCTGCGTCCGATTTTTGCCCGTCTGCTCGGCCCCGACCGCGCCATTGAGGGCCTCGTCTGGGGAGCCATCGGCGGAGCGTTTCTGGGAAACTTCCTGCTGCCGTATATGGCCGTCCTGCGGCTGGGCGTCAAGCTGCGTCCCTCACTCGATGTGACGCACCCTGCCGCCATGAAGGTCTGGCGAATGCTGCTGCCGATTGGTCTCGGCGTCTCGCTGCCGAACATCGACCAGATGGTGAACAAAGCCTTCGCGTCGTACCTGGGTCCCGGCGACACGACGGCGATTATGAATGCCTACCGCCTGATGCTGCTGCCGATTGGCATCTTCGCACAGGCGATGGCGCTGGCCGTGTTCCCGACGCTGTCCAGCCAGGCCGCCGACAAAAATCTGGGCGCGATGCGGAAGACGATGAACCAGTCGCTCCGCAATATCCTGTTTCTGACCGTGCCCGCGTCTGCCTTGATGCTCCTGCTGGCCGAACCCATCATTACGTTTCTGCTGCAGGGCGGCAAATACACCCATGCCGACACGCTGGTGACAGCCTCCGCGCTCCGGGCGCTGAGCCTCGGCATCTTTGCTTGGTCCTGCCAGAGTCTCCTGACACGCGGCTTTTATGCCCTGCAAAACTCCAAAGTGCCGGTCATCTCTGGGGCGATTGTGTCCGTGCTGTTTGTCGGCATGAACATCTGGGTCGTCAAGCCCGTACTAGGGGTAAAGGCCCGTGTCGAGACCTACTCCCGGCAGGCGGGTGTTCTTGACCAGCAAGTGTACCTGCTTCAGCCGCTGGTGCAGCCAACGCTGGATGCTCAGACGCAGATTGGGCAGGCGCAGTCCGCGCTGACCGACTCTGGTGCGGGCCAGTCCGCCGCGCCGACTCTCAGCGAGGCCGGAAACAGCCTTTCGGCTCTGGCCCTGCAGACACAAACGGCGCTGACCAACGCGCAGACGCGGCTGGACGCCCAAAACCTCGCTGTCGTCGCGGCAGAGGATGAGCTGGACGTTCGAGCAGGCCGCGCTGTCTGGGAACTGGGCCTCACCACGAGTCTCGCTGCCGCCATTCACATGACCGCGCTGTTCTTCCTGCTGCGTGGGCGGCTGTCCGGCCTGCACACGCGCCGCCTGCTGTCCAGTGTCGGCGGCATTCTGGCCGGAACCCTGGCCCTGTCCGCCGTGACCTGGCTGGTGTTGGCCGTCTGCAAGACAGCCTTTGAGGGCAGCATCTACCCGGCCAAGCTGACGGCCTTGATTACCTTGAGCGCGGCAGGGCTGGCGGGGATTGCTGTCTATGCCCTCGTGTCGAAGCTGCTGAAACTGAGCGAGCTGCAATCGGCCATCGGCCTTATTCGGCGGCGGCGGGGGTAAGTCTCCTAATACGACTATGGACATTTTAGAAAAGTTCAACAGCAAATTTGGCGGCTGGTACGAGGGCCTGTTCGGCGCAAGTGGCGGCGAGCTGCGGCCCAAAGACGTGCTGCGGAAGATTTTAGCCGCGATGGAGGACGGGCGCAAAGAAGGGCTGGACGGCAAGGTCTACGTGCCCAACAAGTATACCGTGGAGCTGGCTGTAGATGACCCTGAAGAGCGTGAATACCTGCTGTCGTTTCTGGACGAAGACGAGCTGGCCGCGACGCTCAAGAAGTTCATGGCCCAGAACGGTTACAAGACACGCGGGCCGCTGGACTTTACCATTGCCGAAGTCCCCGAAGAAGAGCGGGCCTCGCGCCGCGAAAAGCTGCGCGTCCGGGTGCGCTACGAGAAGGGCGACATGGCTTCCCCCGCTCCTGCCCCTGTCGCGGAAGCGGACGAAGAGGACCTGCCGACGGTGGCGGGGCTGCCTGCGCGGGGGGACGACGACGATGAGGCGGGGACGGTTCCCGCCGTGGCCTGGGCAAACCTGACCGTGACCGGCCCTGACGGACGCCCGCGCCGCGTTTCGCTGACCCGGCCCATGTTCCAGATGGGCCGCTCGCGCACGGTCGGCAATGATTTAGTCCTGGATGCCGATGACCAAATTTCCAAAGCCCACGCCCGGCTGGAGCGCGAGCGCGACGGCTCGTGGACGCTCTATGACCTCGCCAGCACCAATGGCATCCGCGTCAACGGCGCACGGGTGGACGGCAACCGCGTCCTGCAAAACGGCGACACACTCACGCTTGGCAGCACGGCGCTGGCCTTTGAGCAGACGCCGCCCCGCACTCCTCCAATTGGCCCCGTCATCGCCGGAGGGGTCAGCCGCGCTCTGGACGCCCTCGAAGCCCGCCTCGCCGCCCCGCCGCGCCGCGCCCGCCTCGTTGGCCCGGACGGCGACGCGCACGTTTTGGCCTCCGAGACCCTGATTGGCCGGGCCGTGACCAGCGACATCATTCTGCCTGGCCCCTCGGTTTCCACCAAGCACGCCCGGATTATCTCTCCGGACGCCGCCACATACCTGCTGGAAGACCTGGGCGGGCCGGGCGGAACCCGCGTCAATGGCCGCACCCTGCCGCCGGGCCGCCGTCAGCCGCTGGCTTCTGGCGACGTGCTGCACTTTGGCGACGCCGAGATGCACTTTGAGGCCGCCCCATGACAGCTTTTCTAGGCCTGCTCCATTACGCCTTCCTCGCCCTTCTGGTCGCCCTGCTCGTGCTGATCTTGCTGCTGGTCCGAAAGCATCTGAATTAGATCAGCTTCATTGGGTCCACTTTTTCTACCAAAATGCGGCCGGTATTGAACCCGTATTGAAGTTGATGGTATAATAAGTTGCGGCTTTCTGCACGTTCCCCCGCCGCGTTCTACCTGGCTTTCTTTGTACGCCTCACTGCTGTTTCTTAAGAAAGAAAAGGACCACCCATGCGCCTCTCGTCTTCTTCACGCCTTTGCCCTGTCGGGCTTCTTGCGCTGCTTACTTTCCTCGCTCCGGCCCAGGCCAGAGACAAAAAGCCGCCGCCTGTCCCGGCAGCCGTCACTGCGGCCACAACCGCTGCCGGTGCGCCTCGCGCACAATACCGCTTTGCCGTGAAAGAGTTCCGGGTGGCGGACTCCATCTCGTACCCCGGCTGGTATGGCTACCAGAACAGCCTCAACAGCGCGGTCTGCGATATGCTGACCACGGTGATGTCCCAGCAGGGGCGCGACATGGTGGAGCGGGAGCGTCTCGGGGATGTTCTCGGTGAACAGGACCTGGGGCAGGCTGGTCGCTTGGATAAAAGCACGGCGGCTCCGATTGGCAAGGTGCTGGGCGCAGACTATCTCATTCTGGGGACCATCACCGAATGGGGTATCTCCCAGCGCGGCATCGGTGGCAGCGGCCTCATCGGGGGGATGTTCGGCGGGGCACGGGTCAGCGAGACCACAGCGCGGGTCAAGATTGACTACCACGTCGTTAACGCCCGCACCGGGCGCATTGTCGCGGGCAGCGCGGGAACGGCGCAGGGCGATGACACCAACCGGGGCGTCTCCCTGCAAAAGAACTGGTACAACAATATCGATTTCAGCCAGAGCGAATGGACCGGCAGCCAGATCGGCAAGGCCACCCGCAAGGCCGTCCAGCAGATCGCCGACCAGCTTGCCGACTGGAACCCCAACGACGGCGGCGCGGAGCCAGATCGCCCGGCAATCAAGGCCGGGGTCGTTGCCGTGATTTCCCCCACCGAGTTTATCATTGACAAAGGCCAGTCCGATGATGTGCGCGTCGGCGATGCCTTAGATGTCGTCAGCCTCACCGCCGTCAAAAACGCCACCGGCCAGGTCGTCTACCAGACCGAAACCAAACTCGGCTCCGCCGTCGTCACCGAAGTCCAGCCCGGCGGCGCCAAGCTCCGCCTGACTACCCCCCTTCCCGCCGCCAAGCTGAAAGAAGGAGACGCCGTCCACACCCCCGCCCCCGCCGGACACTAATCTTTTTCGCCAGCCGAAGCTCTCTGTTGCCCGCCTCCCCGTTCTGTGGAGGTGGGTATTTTGTTGATCCTGCTCCTGCGCAGCGGTATTTGAATTCGCGGGTATAGTGATGACTATGAGCCTATTAAGCGAGACCCGCATGGACAAAACGGTTCTGACCGTGGCTTCCCTACACGAGCCATCGGATGAAAACGACTACTGGCATGGGCAGACGCCCGAAGCCCGGCTGGCCGCGCTGGAGCTGATGCGTCAGGTGATGTATGGCGACTATTCTTCTACCGACCGACTTCAAAGACTTTTGACGGTTGCTCAACGAGAACCACGCTGAATACCTGCTCATTAGGGGATATGCTGTTGGCTACTGCGGCTATCTTCGTGAGACCAGTGATCTAGACATATAAGTCAACGCCACCGAGGAAGCTTAACTATGGGAATGTCTGCTAACATCTATTTGGACGCCAACCTGGATTTAAGGGAACTTGCTCTCCATCTTCTGCCAGAGATGCTAACCTTGAGCGAAATCACCTTAGAAAATCCAGCCCCCGAACGTTTCATGTACCGTTTTCTTGCTGAGGATGGGCGCCCTATTGTCTATCTCACAGAAAACTCTCGGGTTTATTACAATTATCAGGATGTATCAACCTACCGCTACGAGCTGAGTGCCAAAGGAGGCCCACAGCTCTCCTATATGCAAGCACTCTATGAGCGCTTACGGCAGCACGGATGCTTTCCATTGGCTTTCCAAAAATTGCAAGGCGAGACTGATTTCACCTATCAGCCTTTGGATTATTCCCCAGACTACTCTCTTATCACCCGGCTAATGCCTGTGGAGCTGCTGCTTTGGCCGCCTCCAAAAATAGGCAAATTGATCCGCGATCTGAAACGATACACCGGCTATGATTTTTCAGGGGATGCTTTTTATGAGAACCGTCGGGCGCGTGTGATTAAGGGGGCTGGCGGTTATTTTGAGAAGATTAATCCCATCATGCGAAGTGTGACATCGAGATATGCTGGAACAGATGCTTTTTGTTACCTTCGTATCTTTGGGAACGATGACCATCCGGTACAGCGGCGCTTGAAACGTGATACCTGTGCCCGTGAGGTGATAGCTGCACTGCGGGAGAAAACTAATATACGTCTGGAGGCATTTGAGGTTATCAACTGCCAGTTCGTGCCGTTCGCCTAGCAGCGATTTGAACCCTGATGCACTGCCCCGAACACTTGTCCGCTCTTCGGGTATAATTAGCCTATTATGGCAGTTTCTCCCACGCTCGAAGAAAAGCTGAAGTCGCTTCCCACTTCCCCCGGCTGTTATCTTTACAAAGATGACAAGGGCGAGATTATTTATGTCGGCAAGGCGATCAATCTCAAAAACCGCGTTCGCTCTTATTTCCAGAAAAGCGCCAACCATTCGGCCAAGACGCGCAAGCTTGTCTCGCGCATTGTCGATCTAGACATTGTCGTGGTGGACAGTGAGCTGGAAGCCCTGGTATTAGAGTGCAATCTGATCAAGCAGCACCGGCCGCACTACAATGTCCGCCTGCGCGACGACAAGCACTATCCCTACCTCATGCTGACGCTCAATGAGCCGTTCCCCCGACTGCTGGTGACCCGCCGGGTGGCGCAGGACGGCAACAAGTATTTCGGACCGTTCACCAACTCCCGCGCCGTGTGGGACAGCCTGCGGCTGATTTACCGGCTGTTTCCGCTGGTCACCTGCCGCAAGCGGTGGGAGAATACGCCGGTGCAGCGCCCGTGCCTGTATCACCACATGGGCCGCTGCCCGCACGCGCCCTGTGCGGGGCTGGGCCAGCAGGAAGAATACCGCAAGATGGTGGACGATGTGGCGCTGTTTTTAGACGGCAAGCAGGACAAGCTGCTCAAGCAGCTCAAAGACGAGATGGAAGCCGCCGCTGAGGATATGCAGTTTGAAAAGGCGGCCCGGCTGCGTGACCAATTGCGGGCGGTGGAGACTTTGGTGGAGCGGCAGAAAGTCGTCTCGACCAATCAGGCCGACCAGGACATTGTCGCACTGGTCAATGACCAGGGCAAATCCGCCGTGCAGATGTTCTTTATCCGCAATGGCAAGCTCATCGGGCAGGAGCACTTTTTGCTCGACGGCATGGACGGCGAAGAGGGAATCGAGACGGCGACCGCGGAGTTCGTCAAGCAGTACTATCAGGAGGCGACCTATGTGCCCCGCGAGATTGTCCTGCCCGCGCACGTCGAAGAGACCGTGATTATCGAGCAGTGGCTGCGGCAGAAGAAAGGCGCGAAGGTGACGCTGACCGTCCCGGAGCGCGGCGAGAAAAAGCAGCTTCTGGACATGGCTTCGCAGAACGCCAAACTGGCTCTGGACCAGATGCAGGCCACGGCGGCTGCCGAGCACGACCGCACGCTCGGCGCATTGATGGAGCTGATGGACGCGCTGGGGCTGGACTCGCCGCCGGAGCGCATTGAAGCCTTTGATATTTCGACCATTCAGGGCAGCAACTCGGTCGGCGGCATGGTGGTCTTTCAGGACGGCAAGCCGCTGAAGTCCGATTACCGACGCTTCAAAATCCAAAAGCCCACCAACACCGGCGAGCCGAACGACTTTGCCATGATGCGCGAAGTTCTCACCCGCCGCCTGAAAGAAGCGCAGTCCGGCAATCCCAAGTTCAGCACGCTGCCTGATCTGATGGTCATTGACGGCGGCAAAGGCCAGCTGGGCGTTGCGGTCAATGTCGCCCAGGAGCTGGGGCTAGAGCTGAATATGATTGGCCTTGCCAAGCAGTTTGAATTAGTCTACAAGCCCGGCCACTCCGACCCGCTGGTGCTGCCGCGCAACTCGCAGGCCCTGTTTCTGCTGCAGCGCGTCCGCGACGAAGTCCACCGCTACTCGGTAACGTACCATCGCACCCTGCGCGGCAAAAACGCCACGATGAGCGTTCTGGATACGATCCCCGGCATCGGCCAGGTCCGCCGCCGCGAGCTTTTAAAGTTCTTCGGCAGCGTCGAAAAGCTCAAGCACGCCAGCATCGAGCAGATCGCCCACGCCCCGGCCATGAACTCCAAGCTCGCCGCCACCATTCACAAAATGCTGCACGGTGGGGCGGCGTAACCATGACGGAAGAACTCACGCCGGAACAGGAAGCGCGTTTGGAAGAAGTGTATACGCTGGAACGTGAGGCGTATCAGCTTGATCTCAAGAACGAACTGGAAGCGGCCTTCGCTTTGAAACGCGAAGCACTGGCGCTGGAAGAAACCATACTTGGGCCAAACCACGCCTATCTTGCTACGGCAATGGATACACTGGCGATTGACTTGTATCACAGTAAACACTTCAATGAAGCGGAAGCATTGTTTCGCCGCGCACTGGCAATCTATAAAAGCGCGAAGGCTCCCGTTTTCAGCGATTTGGCGAGCAGCTATCTGTGGCTTTCTTTTGTGTACGATGACCAGAAGCAATGGCGCAAAGCCCTGGCCTACTGGCAGGAAGTCCTGAGAATTCGCAAACGAATGTATCAAGGCGACTTGCACTCGATGGTACAGACTCTAGAGATTTATGCAGATTTACTTCGTGTCACCGGGCGTAATGTACGCGCAAAAGCAATGCTGAAACGCGCTAAGAGATTTCAGCGCAAAAGGGTTCAAGGAGATAACAAAAATGCCAAAGGCAACCATTGATGCAGTCATTAGCCAGATTAACGCACTCGGACCGGACGATTTGCGGCGCGTTCAAGACGTGGTACAGGAGCAGATAAAATCCGTGCCTACGCCGAAGCAAAACGCACCGGAGGAAGCGCCAGAGCGGGAGAAGTCGGAGGCAGAAAAACAAGTTGACTTTCACCACTCTTTGCTGGCGGCGGGTCTTATCACCCGCCTTCCCACGCCGCGTGATCCCAGCAAAGCGGAGCGGCCTCGGATCACAGTTCTGGGAGAGCCGGTCTCAGAAACAATCATTCGGGAGAGGCGCTAAATGGCTGTGGTTTTTATGGACAGCAGCGCCGTTGTGAAGCGATATGTGCAGGCAACCGGGTCGTTATGGATTAGTGGTCTTTTCGTGCTTGACGCGCCGTGTGCGGAGCGGCACAATCTCAGCGGTGGATGCGGCTTCTTCCTGCCGGACGTTTCTTGTGGACTTTTCCATGGATTACGAAATTGTCGCCGTCACAGAGGTACTACTTTCTGAGGCAGTCCGCTTGGCCCAAAAATACAGCCTGCGCGGTTATGATGCTGTGCAACTCGCCGCTGCCAATGAAATCAACCGTTTGTCTCTGGCCGCCGGAGCCGGGCCGCTTCTTTTCGTTGCCGCCGACAAAGAGCTAAACGCCGCCGCGCTGAGTGAGGGGCTGACGGTGGATGATCCGAACGCGCACTTGTAGACGGCGTTACGCACAGAAAGGCCCCGCGACTTCACTGTTGCGGGGCCTTTGTGTGCGCGGAGCTACTTGCCACCGGGCGTGTGGACGGCGGCTTTGAGAACGGCGGCGATTTTGTCGCCAAGCAATTTGTGCCCGGCAGGGGTCGGGTGGACATGGTCCCGCGAGGCTTCCGGGTGCGGGGCGAGGGTGGGGGCAAGGTCGATCAAGCCGCACTTTGTTTCTTTGGCGGTGGTGCGGATGACCGGGCGGATGGACGCTGCCAGGATGCCCTCCGTGATGCCCGCGAGGCCGTCGGCAAAGACGGGCGGGGGCAGGACGAGCCACACTTTCGGATGCGTCGGCAGCGATTTGAACTCGGAAATCAAGTCGCGCAGGTCCGGGCCGAACTCGCCGGGGTGGGCGGGCAGGTTCTGCGGCTTGGAGTCGTTGGTCCCCAGCATGATCAGGACAATATTCGGCTTGCAGGCCAGGGCGTTGGTCAGCGCAGCCTGTTTCCAGTAAGAGGAGTCGCCGCTTTTAATCAAAGTCGTGCCGCTGACGCCAAAGTTCTGCACGTCGCAGCGCGGGCCGAGGTCGGTCTGAAGCACCGAAGTCCAGCGCACCGCCGAGTCGACAAAGGCTCCCTCGGTGATGCTGTCGCCGACACAGGCGACGGTGACTTTGTCGGCGACGGGCGTCTGCGCGGCAACAGGATGCACCGGGCCGGTGCAGAGCCATAGGGCGCAGGCTGGTACGACACAGAGGGCGTATTTGAGCGGCAGCATTTAAATAATCTCACTTTCGGCGGCGGCGGTCAACAGTGCATCGCGGGTCTGCTTCGCGGGGTAGGAGGCGCGGCCCACACTCAGGGGGCAGGGGTGGGGGAAAGTCGCGGTCAGCGCGGACAGGCGGTCGTGCAGGCGTCGTATCACGGTCTCACGGGTCGCGCCGGTGTGCGGCAGCAGGGCTATCAGCTCGGTGTCATCGTAGCGGGCGACGAGGTCGGAGCGTCGCATACAATCTTTGACAACCTGAGCCAGCGCGGCAAACAGGGCCGCTTCAGGCAAAGCGCCGTCCACGCGCACACGGATCACCGTCAGCTCCAGGTGGTGACGGCGGGCGCGGGACAGCTCTTCGTCCAATCGGCTGTCAAAGTAGGCGCGGGTGTATAGCTCAGTGACGGAATCCACAATGGTCGGTCCTGCGTCTTTCGCCTCGTCGGCGAGTGCGGCGGGGCCATGCGTCTGGAAGCGGCGGCGCAGACGCTCATGCTGCAGGGCGGCCTCGCGGACGGCATCGCTGCGGAACATCTGCTGCAATTTGCGGGCGGAGTTTTTGAGGATATGGGAAACGTAATTATTGGAAACGCCCAGAGCGCGGGCGATTTCCGTCTGGCTGTGGTCCTCGTAGTAAAACGAATACAGCACTTTCTGCTCAATATCTTTGAGCCGTGCCAGTGCCGCTTCCAGAACCACTTTGTCTTCAATCGGAAACGCGGCGCGGGACGACTGAGCATCGCTTTCGGCAAGCTGCACCCGTGAGGCCCCGTTTTCCTGGGCTTCGTCCAAAGACTGCACGGCAAAAATGGAGCGGGTCGAGCGGATGCGGGCAACTTCGGGTTCGTTCAGGCCGAGCGACGCGGCAATCTCGCTGTCGGACGGCTCCCGGCCCAGGGCCTGTGTCAGCCCTTCCGCCTCGCGGCGGACCTTCTGCGCCATCTCCTGCAGCCAGGCGGGTTCTTTGATGATCTGCGTCCGGTCGCGCAGAAAGTGCCGCAGGTGGCCGTCGATATGGTGCGTGGCATACGTAATCAGCTTGACCCCGCGTGTGGGGTCGTAATTTTCGATGCCGTTGATCAGGCCAAGAAAGCCCTCCTGCACCAAATCTTCCAGCGGCACGGCGGGGGATAAAAACTGCCGGGCCTGCTTCTGCACCAGAGGCCGGAATTGCAGCACCAGCGCCTCGCGGGCGGCGGCGGCCCCCGACCCACCCTCGCGGTACTCGCGCAGCAGACGCCGGGCGCGGGCCTCGTCATCCTGCCGGTCCGGGCTGCGCCGTTCACGCCCCGCGTATTCTCTGGCTTCTGCGTTTGTCTTGGCTTCTGCGTTTGCTTGCGTCGTCATAGCCGTCCTGCCTCCCCGTTCGCCGGGGAGGCGGACGGGCTTCTTAATGAATAGAACTGACCAGCTTGAAGATGGGCGACATGACCGAGATGGCAATAAAGCCGACCAGGACGCCCATAAACACCATCAGCATCGGCTCGATGAGAGAAGTCATTCCTTTGACCATCGCGTCCACTTCGTCATCATAGAAATCAGCGACCTTGCAGAGCATTTCGGACAGCCGCCCGGTTTCCTCGCCCACGTCGATCATGTGTGTGACCATGGACGGGAACAGACCCGAGGCGGCCAGCGGCTGACTGATTTTGGCTCCTTCGCGGATGGATGTTCGGGCATTGCCGATGGCTTCGGCTAGGACGGCATTGCCCGAAGTCTCGCCAATGATTTCCAGCGAGCGCATCATGGGAACGCCCGACGCAATCAGCGTGCCGAAGGTGCGGCAGAACCGGGCCACGCTCATTTTCAGCGACAGGTCGCCAAAGATAGGCGCTTTCAGCTTGATTTTGTCAATGTTGTAGTGCCCTTTAGGCGTTTTGTCGTACTGCTTAAAAGCGATAAACGCGCTGATACCCAAACCCAGCACCACGAAATCATGCCAGGGCACTTGCAGCCAGTCGCCCATCGCAAACATAATCTGCGTCGCCGCCGGCATTTCCACGTCCATTGAGAGGAAAATCTCTTTGAAGCGCGGCAGCACAAACATGAACAGCGCCAGCACCATGAAGCCCGCAAAGCAGAGCACGATAATAGGATACATCATCGCGGACTTGATCTTGCCACGTATTTCCATTTCCTTTTCCAAAAATCCTGCAAGCCGGTCCAAAATGATGTCCAGGATACCGCCGATCTCGGCGGCGCGGATCATATTGACATACAGCTTGGTAAAGGCATTGGGATGCTTGGCAATGGCGTCGGTCAGCGACAGGCCGCCTTTGACATCTTTGCGGGTGGCATTGATAACCGCTTTCATCGCCTCTTCTTTGGTCTGCGACTCCAGAATGTCCAGGCATTTGATAATAGGAATACCCGCGTCAATCATAGTCGCAAACTGCCGGGAGAAAATGACCAGCGTTTGCAGCTTGATCTGCTGTGCTTTGCCTGCGACGCGGCCTTTCAGCCCCGTTTTGGTCTCGGCCACAGACACCACATGAAAAGACTGTTCATGCAGCCGCGCCAGCGCCGCCTGCTCACTGTCCGCTTCCAGCTTGTTTTTGACAATCTTCCCTGTCGGGTCCACTGCCTCATAGGTAAATGTCGCCATCGCTCGCCCCCCCTGCCTTGCTCAAACTTGTTCAGAAATAAATCTTTGCCGTGTTCATTGTCGGCAGGCAAGGGTGGTGGCGTTAGGGGAACAGTTCTGTTGACACCGTTTATAAAAACGTTTATAATTGGATCATGGAAATACAGACTGCTTATAAAAAGCGAGGCCGCCCCAGGAAGAAACAGCCTTCTGCCCCTTCTCTGGGCCAAATCACGGTGCATTTGCCGCCGGAGCTAGTGTCGGCGCTGGATAATGAATTGATTTTCTTGGGAATGCGGAGCCGAAGCGAGCTAATCCGCGAAGCCTGCCAGGCATATTTGACTCAGCACAAAGACCGTGTTGAGACGCTCTCTCTGACACAGCGGATGCGTACTTTATCCAAAGAGGAGCGCCAGCAGATCATGGCCTCAGCGGCAGAAACATTGGGAGACTATTACCGTACCGACCCGGAGATACTAGAATGGCACGCGCTCGATGGTGAGGAGTTTCTGGAGGAAGGGCTGACCGATGCCGCCGACTAATCTCAGACCGCTGGACCCGAAGCGCGGCGAAATCTGGATGGTAGAGATGGACCCGACACGCGGCTCAGAACTGCGAAAGACGCGCCCTGCCGTGGTTCTCAGTTCAAACTCCATTCGCTCACTGGCAGTGCGCGTGATTGTCCCGCTGACCGGCTGGCAGGGGCCGTTCCAGTCCCTGCCGTGGAAGATCAAGCTCGAGCCGAACAGCCAAAACGGTCTGGATAAGGTGTCGGCGGCGGATGCTTTGCAGGTCCGCTGCGTTTCTGTAGACCGATTCCTCAGCCAGCGTGGAACACTCCCACAGTCTCTCGTGGACGAAATTGTGGACGGCATTCATTACTGTTTGGAGTGATGAGCACCGCGTTCAGAGCTTACCGCCGTTTGCGGAGCGCCTGCCCAACAACCTGCGCCGTGCTGCGGCCCGCCGCGCCGAAGACGCCGCCGCCGGGGTGGGTGCTGGCGGCGGTCAGGAACAGGCCGGGGATGGGGGTTTTGTATTCAGATAACTCGGGCAGGGGCCGAAAAGCAAACATCTGGTCCAGGGACATTTCCAGGTGCATGACGTTTCCGTTCAAAAGCCCCAGGGTTCGCTCCAAGTCTAAGGGGGACTGGATAAAGCGGTTCTCGATGGCCCCCCGCATATTGGGCGCGTGGGCATACAGCGTCTCGCAGATGGCGTCGGCGGCTTCCTCGCGGGCGTCGTCCCACGAGCGCCTGTCGCGTCGCTTGTAAGGGAAATACTGCGCCCAAAGCTGCACGATATGCTTGCCGGGCGGGGCAATCGACGGGTCCAAAGCGGTGAACGTCATTGCCAGCACGGGCGGATGGCGGGACGGATAGCCGCCGACATAGTCCGCGTAGGCATCGGTTAGATACTCGGGCGTTGGACACAGCAATTGCATCCCTTGATGGACTAAATGCGGCTGGCCCGCGCCGTAATCGGGCAATTCCGAGGCCGCGCAGCGAACGGTCATGCCGAAGCCATTGCCGACATTCAGGGCTTTCAGCCGCTTGCCTAAGTCCCCCGGCAGGTCTTCGGGTTGCAGCAGGGTCTGGAACGTCGTCAGCACATGGCACGCCGCCACCACGGCTTTTGCCGTGTACGTCTCGCCCCGCGCCACCACGCCCCGTGCCTGTCCACCTTCCATCACAATCCGCTCGGCGGGGGCATCGGTCAGCACCGTGCCACCCATCGCCTCAAAGGCCCGCCGCAGGGCCACGGTGAGCATCCCCGAGCCGCCTTTGGCCCGCTTCGCGCCGCTTTCATGCACCGCGCCCCACCACGCCGCAAACGGTCCCGTGCCCGGCTCGGTGGGGGCCGGGCCGGACTGCGCGGCCAGCCAGCCCATCGCCGCCTGCATCTGCGGCGTCTCAAACGTCTCTTTCAGCAGCCGTCCATACCCCGACACAATCATCCGCAGGGCCTCGCTAGTGGTATCGCCTGGCGACTTGGCAAAGATGACGTGCCGCCCGAAGTTCGCCATCGTCGGCGGCTTCTGGAACGCCTCAAAGACGCCCCGTGAAACCGGCAGCCAGCGGTTGACGAAGTCCTCATAGGCTTCCGCGTCTTTGACAGAGACCTGCGCGATGCTCTCGCACGTCTTTCGGAGGTCCCGGTGAAAGCAGATCGCCCGCCCATCCGGCAGAGGGTAAGCCGCCCACGGGTCCATTTCGATATATTCTAGGCCGTACTTGTCTAGCTGCAAATCGGCCACAATCGGCGTTCGATGGATCATCAGATGCACCGACGAGCCGAGGTCGATTTTGTACCCCGGCCACACTTCCTCGGTCACCACCGCCCCGCCAACCACAGGCCGCCGCTCCAGCACCAGCACTCTGCGTCCAGCTTTCGCCAGGTAGCACGCGCACACCAGGCCGTTATGGCCTGCGCCAATAATGATTGCGTCGTAGTTGTTTGTTGAGTTGTTTTGATTGTCTTGCATTACACCGAAGAGTGTACCTCATGGTATACTGGAAGGGGAACAAAACAAGCCCTGTTAGCCTATGCCATTTGGAGCCATGCCATGAATGGCACGGCTATTCGGCCTGCGGCCCGGAAGTACCGCTTCGCGGCACTCAGAAAGATTTTCCTATCCCCGCGAAGCGGGGATTTCCGGCGTCCGTGCCGATTAGCCGTGCCATTCATGGCATGGCTCCAAATGGGCATTACGACAAATTATTCAGCCAGGAGGGCAAGCCAGTGGGCGTTTACATGGAAGCATTTCAGCATTTTGTCTGGGCAACGTATCAGCGTGAAGAACTGATTACAGAAGAGATTGAGCCGATTCTGTATGCGTATATTCGGCAGCGGTGCAAAACGCTGCGCGTCAAGGTCCACGCGCTGAACGGGATGCCAGACCATGTGCATCTGGCTGTCACGCTGCTCGCAACAGTGGCCCCGGCGGACTTCATGTACAGTATCAAAGGTGCCTCCGGGCATTTCGTCAATCATTTGCCAGAGAAAGACTACTGCCTGCACTGGCAGGATGGCTATGGCTGCCTGACATTCGCCTCCGACGGTCTGCCGCGTGTCACCCGCTACATTGACCACCAGAAAGCGCATCATGCTGCAGGCGGACTTTCGCCCAAAATGGAACGAGCCGCCGACTGGGAGCGGCCCGGCAAAAACTCTTAACCCTGCGAAGCGGTGTTTCCTGGCCGCAGGCCGACTAGCCGTGCCATTTATAGCATGGATCTCTGCGAATTGTTAGCCACCTATGCAAAGCCCCATCACTTTTGACCGTCCCTGGCTCCTGCTCCTGCTGCCTGCCGCGCTCGCCGCGTTCTGGTGGATCGGGCGGCGCTCCTATGCCGGGCTGCCGCTGCCGACGGCGCGGCTGGCGCTGGGGGTGCGGGCGGCCCTAACAACCCTGCTGGTGCTGGCACTGGCCGGGGCGCATAGTGTCAACCGGTCGGACAAGCTGACGACGATCTTTCTTTTGGACGTGTCCAAATCCGTGCCGAATGCCCGGCAGGCGGCGGGGCGGGAGTATGTGACGAAGGCACTGGCGAATAAGCGGGCCGGGGATCAGGGCGGGGTGGTGGAGTTCGGGCGGACGGCCACCGTGGACGAAGCCCCGTCGGAGACCATGCAGTCGCTGGAACAGGGACGGCCCACGGTGGCGGGCGACGCCACTGACCTTTCCGATGCCCTGCGGCTGGCGGCCTCGTCGTTTCCGAGCGGGCTGGGGCGCAAGATTGTGATTTTGTCCGACGGCAACGAGACCGTCGGGGCGGCGGGCAGCGAGATTGAGAGCCTGCGGGCAGGCGGCGTCCGGGTAGACATCGCGCCGACGGCGCTGGGGCAGGGGGCGGACGGCGCGGCGGCGGGCGAGGCGATGGTGGACGATGTCGCCCTGCCCGCCCGCGCCCGGCAGGACTCGCCGTTTGATCTGCGCGTCGTGGTGTCTTCCACCGTGGCGCAGCGCGGAACGCTGACACTGACACGGGACGGGCAGGCAATTGGCACGGACAAAGTGGAGCTGAAGGCGGGCAAGAATGCGTTTACGTTCCCGCAGACCGTCCACGGGGCCGGCTTTCACCGCTATGATGCCGTGCTGAACGCCCCGAGTGACAGCCTGCTGGAGAACAACAGCGGCTACGGGCTGGTCTCGGTACAGGGCCGCCCGCGCATCCTGTATGTCACCGATGCGCCTTCGCCGGGCGTCGTGGGCATACGCGGGACGCTGGCCGCGCAGGGCATTGACATGGATGTGCAGACGCCCGGCGGCCTGCCCGCCCGCGTTGCCGCGCTGGCGTCGTATGATGCCGTCGTGCTGTCCGATGTCCCCTCCAGCGAACTGGGGCCGGACAAGATGAGTGCGCTGGAGATTGCCACCAAAGAGTTCGGCGTCGGCCTCGGTATGATCGGCGGGCCGAACAGCTACGCGGCGGGGCAGTATGCGGGCACGCCTGTGGAAGCCGCCCTGCCGGTCGCAATGGACATTAAAGACAAAAAACGGTTCCCCACGGTGGCGATTGCGCTCGTGATTGAAGACCTGGAAGAGCAGACCAGTGTCAATATGTCGATTGAGGCTGCCAAAGCCTTTGTGGACCTGCTGGATCCGCAGGATCAAATCGGCGTGGAAGACTGCAACGGCACCTGGCGTATCCCCATGCAGCACGTTCAGGACCGTGCCAAGCTGAAAAGCCAGATGGACGGCCTGCAAGGCATGAACGACCCGCCGCAGTACGACCCGTATATTCTGGAAGCCGCCCGCGTGCTGTCTACTACCCCCGCGCAGGTCAAGCATATCATCTTTCTGGGGGACGGCGATGCCGTGGGCGAAAGCGGGCAGAACGCCGCCGCGCTGTCGTCGCTGAAGGGCCGGGGCATCACGCTGTCCACGGTGGCAACCGGGTCGGACGCGCAGGGAGCGCAGTTTCTGGCGTCGCTCTCGGCCATCGGCGGCGGCACGGCCTATGTGGCCGAAAAGCCCGAAGACCTGCCCCGGCTGCTCCGAAAAGATCAGCAGTCGGTCAGCAAGCTGCGCGTGATTGAAACGCCGTTCCTGGCCCGGCCCCTGCCCAATGATGAAGTGATTGCGGGGATTGATTGGGGGTCTCAGCCGCCGCTGCTGGGCTACGATGTGGCCTCGGCCAAGCCCGGCGCGACTGTGGCGCTGACTGCCCCCGACCACCGCGACCCGGTGCTGGCCTACTGGCGCTACGGCCTGGGGCGGACATTCGCGTTTACCTCCGATGATCAGCCGCACTGGGCAGTGCGCTGGCTCGGCTGGTCGGGCTTCCCGCGCTTCTGGGCGCAGGCCCTGCGCTGGTCGCTGCGTCAAAACACGGATGCTGATTTCCAAAGCACCGTGAACAACGACAACGGCAAGGGCCACTTGACCGTGGATGCGTTCACCTCCGGCGGCGGATTTGCCAACGGCTCCAAGCTGACCGCGAACGTCGTCGCCCCCGATTTGTCGCTGAAACCCGTGACGCTGACGCAGACCGGGCCGGGCCGCTATGAAGGCAGTTTCGATGCCGACCAGACCGGCCCCTATTTGGTCAACGTCAAGCGCGGGGACGCGCCGATCACCCCCGGCGGCCCCGCGCCGCCGTCTCAGACGGTCAGCCTCGTGGTCCCGTATTCGCCCGAGTACCGGACACTCGGCCCAAACCTTCCCCTCTTAACTCAATTGGCTGAGGGTACGGGCGGCAAAATCCAGAATGACCCGGCGCAGGTCTACCGTGATGCCCTGTCGTGGGTGGTGGGCGTCCGCGACATCGGCCCGCTCCTGCTGCTGCTGGCCGCACTGCTGTTTCTGGCGGACGTCGCCGTGCGCCGCCTGCTCCTGCGCCCCGCCGCCGTGCGCGAAAAGGCACTGGCAGGCGCACAGACCGCCTCCGCCCGTGCCGCTGCCTGGCGCGAAGCCGCCGCCCGCCCCACGGCTACTTCGGCCCCGTCTACGCCGCAGATGGACCGCCTGCTGACCCGCAAAACCTCCGTCCGCACGCAGGACCCGGAGGCAGACAGTCAGGCTGCCTCTGCCGCGCAGCAGCTTCTCAGCCGCCGCGCTTCCCGCGCCGCCGAGACCGACGACAACCCATTCCCGCACGTCGCTGCTCTTCCGCCGAAGCCCCGCCCGCCCGCGTCCCCGCCGCCTGCGTCCAGCTCGGACGAGCAGGGCTACACCAACCGCCTGCTGGATGCCAAGCGGCGGGCGAAGGAGAAAGAATAAACACAAAAGCCCCCGGCACAGTTTGTGCCAGGGGCTTTCGTTTGCGTGGTCTAATCTGCGTATTCCATCGTATGGTCTTTGTCCCGCACCATGACGCTAGATGTTTCCTCGGCGGTCTCAACGGTCAGCCTGGAGCCGTCTTCGCAGAGCAAGGCCAGCGTCGTGCCGGACTGCTGCACGGCTTTGATGGTCCCGCCCGAGGAGGCGCTGTTGGTGCTGCCCTGCGTCTGCACGGTCATCTGGGAGCCATCCGTGAACGAGATAGTCAGCACGCTGTCGGCATTGGCCGTGCCGGAAATGGTGCGGCCTTTGATAAGAGTGGTGAGCTTATGGTTACTTGTCATGGGTGTTTTCTGTAAGATGGTTTTCATCCCCCGGCGGCGACGAAGCCCTGGGCTTTGGCGTCTTTCTCGCTCAGGTACTTGCCTTCTTTGGTCTTGCCGTAGTAACGTGTGCCCGGCTGGAAGTATTTGCCTGATTTGGTGTTGACCCATACCTGGCCGCTGGACGCCGGGGGCGTCACCGGAGCAGCGGACGCCGGAGGGGGGGACGCGGGCATTCCCGTTGGAATATCGTTGTCGTCATCGGTCAGGGGGTGGGGCATCCGGCCTGCACGGCTGCTGCCGCCTTTGGTCAGCGGGACGTTGGTGTGAAAATGCTTCTTGTACGAGGCCACCCAGTCGGTCGCAATTTCTTTCTGCGCCGCTGCCATGTCAATCGTGCCCTTGCAAATCTCGTCGTGCAGCTCGTTTTCCAGCGCGTCTTTGACACGGGCGTTCCAGGGCTGCGTTTTGTACGACTGCGGCCACAGGTTCTTGATGGAGTTGGAGCCGCCCAGCTCCAGGCTGATGAGGTGGTCTACTTCGAAGTCGCCCGCTTTGTGGCTGGTGATGCCGTATTCGGCGTACACCTGCCGCTTGAGGCTGGCGGGAACGTTGCGGACTTTCTTGGTGTAGCCGGGCACGCAGATGTCGGCTTTAGTGACAGGGAGCACGGCCCCCGGCGTCAGTTTGGAGTCCGGCAGGATAGGCAGATTGGACTGGTCAGGGGAAGAAGCGGCAGCGGCATTTTCAGCCGCCGTCGCCGCTGGGGACTTGGAAGCGGCGTCGGCAGGAGTGGAAACGGAGTGGCAGCCGGTCAGCACACCCGCGAGGGCGAGTGTGCTGAACACGGCGAACGATTTGTTCAGTGTCATTGGGCGGCTGTCTCTCTGGGCCAGTCAGGGTTCTTCTGGAAGGGGAACGGGTCTAGCTCGGAGCGGCCCACGCTCTTTTCGTAGTCGGTGATCTTGCCATGCAGGCGCATCACGCTGCGCTCGGCCTCGCCGGTGTCGAACACATCCCAAAGGGCCGGGTTCCGCATCACGCCCTGATCGTTCGGAATGGCGCGGGCCTTTTTAATACCGTTATCAAGCGCCTTGCGCCCGGCGACGGTCAGGTTGTCGAAGACCGGCCCCAGCACATCGCGCTGGAAGACACGCGGGCCGTAGACCCCCGCCTTGTAGATAGTTTCGGCGACCTGCGGCCAGTTCGGGATGATATTCTGCGCGGGCATAGCGAAGTGCGTCACAACGTCATGGATGGCTTCCAGCGTCTCTTCCGGGAAGTAATACAGATACAGCCGGGCGCCCTCTAAAAAGAACGCATAATGCGCCGCTTCATCCACGGCCAGCAGCGTGCAGGCGCGGGCCAGAATTGGGTCCGCATCCCCGGCCAGCGCCGGGTTATCGGACTCGCCGCGTGCGATTTTGGCAAAGTTCAGGTAGTTGATCTGCGTCGCCCGCTCCTGAAACACCGTGTAGAGCATCATGTGCAGGGGCGTGTCCCAGGGCAGGGTCCAGTTGTTGTTGCGAAGCTGCCACTTGTAATGCTCTATCTGATCCGGCGTCCGTCCGCGTGAGAACAGCAGGGCATTCTCCCAAGTGTTGGCGTGCCGCTCTTCCTCGGCCCCCCAGCGGAGCTGGAAGTTGGAGCGGCCTGACGAGCGGCGGACGATCTGCAAAATCTCGCTCGTGTAGTCCGGCGTGTACTGCTCCACAGCGAAAAAGCCTTCGATGAGCTGAATGGCGTCGACGGAGTGGTCCTGCCGCATATCGCGCCAGGCAAACTCCGAGTCGGGGTTCCAGTTCCGCATCTTCTGGGAGCGGGCGACATACCAGCGGTACAGCCCGGCAAAGGCGCGTTCCATCTGACGCTCGCGCTCTTCGCGGCTCAGGAGCGATGCGGGCGTTTCTCCTTCCCGTCCCATGCGGCCCGGCGCGTCTTCAAGCGGGTCGGGGGGCAGGATGGCGTCAATATAGGACAGGGGGATTTCGGGCTTATGTTCTTTGCTCTCGGCAGACTTGGGAAGCGTATTAGCGGTCATGGAAGATCAGTCAATCCTTCTCTAATTGTCGAACTCTCAGAGTCAATCGCCTGTAGGCCGCCGTCGGCCCCGGCGCAGAGAGTTAGTGGAAACGGTACAGGATGATACCCGATTTCGCCTGATTCCGACACAATCTGTCGGAAAATCGCTATGGCCCTCTAATCCCTAATAACAGGGGTGAGGTTCCTCAGCGCGGCTCGTCCAGTGTCATCTGCACGGGCGTCTCCAGCGTCACTTTGTTGTAGACATCATCCAGTGTCAGGGTATAGCCAATGCTTTCCAGCGTCGCCGCGCCTGTCTCCTGCGTCTCTGTCAGCCGCCACGACCCATCGGCCTGCCGGGTAAACTGCTCAATCCGCCGCTCGTCCTGCGAGATCAGCAGGTACTCCATAAGCAACGCTATCTGCCGGTAGCGCAAAAACTTCTCGCCCCGGTCATACGCTTCCGTGGAGCGTGACAGCACTTCTACAATCATCGTCGGGTTCAGCAGCGTGTCCTCGCGTCCGTCTCTGAACTCAGGCTCCCCGCAGACGACCACCACATCCGGGTAGCTGTACTGCCGCGATTGATCCGCCTGCACCCGCATCTCACTGGAGTAAGCCTCGCAGGGCTTTTCTCGAAGCTGTGTTCCCAATTGGGCCGCAATACTGCCCGAAAGTAGGCAATGCCGCCTGCCTGCGCTCGCCATCGCGTAAATCTGGCCGTCGAGGTACTCGCTCTTGTATTCCGCCGCCTGCTCCATCTCGAGTTACTGCTCCGGCGTGAAATAATAGGACTTGGCTAAGGCTGACATGGCAACCTCCGTTAAGACCGCGCACTCTTCATATACAGGAGGCGGGCGTTGCGGTCCATTTTGGCGTTGAAGGGGTCCAGGCGGCGGGCGCTTTCGTAGTGGCCGAACGAGTCAGCGTACTTGCCCTGGCGGTAGCAGACGTAGCCCAGCAGGTCGTGGGCTTCACGGTCGTCGGGCAGCTCGGCGCAGCAGCGGCGCAGGGCGGCTTCGGAGGCGGGATAGTCGCCGAGCAGGTACAGGTCGCGGCCTAAATTCTTGCGGGCTTTGGCCCAGCTTGGGCTGACTTGAAGCACTGCCTCATAGGCGGTGATGGCCTGCTTGGGGTCTTCCAGGTAGTCGTGGCAGAGGCCCAGCGCAAAGTGCGTGTGCGGGTCGTCGGGCCAGTCCAGCCGGACACGCTCCAAATGATGCAGAGCTTCCGCGTAGCGGTCGGCTTCAATGTGGTGGCAGGCCAGAAAGAAGTTCGCCCACGGGTTCTCCAAGTCAAACTCGTAGAGCGCCCGCGCATGGGCGACGGCGTCTTCGAGGCGGCCTTCTTCATAGGCCGCCCGGACGGCGCTTTCCTGCTGCACGGCCTGCCAGCGCTGGGCCAGTCGGGTAAAAAATTTCATAGCGAATGATTCCATCTCTAAAAAGCCAAACAAATAAAGTGCAGAGAGACAGTAAGAAATAAGATGTGCCAATTATAAGCGTCCGGCCCGGTTCTGTCAAGCAATTTTTACAGGGGAGAGCCGCGCAGACTGTGTTCGTGCTTACGTCTGCTCCGCCGCCTTGACAGCGGGCGCGTGAAGACGCTATAATAACGCGGATTTCCGAACAACGAAACTACTTTTGCTCAAACGGACCGGGAGCAAAACGCTCCGGCCAAAAATCAGATTTACAAAAAAAGATGACGAGAGGTACCTCCTTATGGCCGCCAGCCCCGCCGCGCCTCCGAAGACTGCTCCCAAGACAGACCCTTCCCTGACCACTGCTTCCCAGAATGGAACCTCTGCCCCGGTGCGCTATGATGCACATTCCATCGGGTTAGAGCCGACAGATGCGAATGCGGTTATTGACAAGCTATACCTGACCGACGAAGACCTGCTGCATACGTACCAGCAGATGCTGGATATTCGCCACTTTGAAGAGCAGTGCAACCGTGCCTTCCGGGCTGGCAAAGTCGGCGGCTACCTGCACCTTTATATTGGGCAGGAAGCTGTCTCTCTCGGCACCCTGCATACGTACAGGCCGGGCGATCAGGCCCTGTCATCGTACCGCGACCACGCCCACTGCCTCGTGCTGGGCAGTGATGCCAATGCCGTCATGGCTGAGATTTACGGCAAAAGCACCGGTGTCTCACGCGGCAAAGGCGGCTCGATGCACCTGTTTGACAAAGCCCACGGCTTTGCGGGCGGCTACGGGATTGTCGGCGGCAACGTGCCGCTGGCGGTCGGCATCGGCTGGGCGCTGAAGCATTCTCCCGAATACAAGGGCAAAGGCAACATCTGCGTCTGCTACCTGGGCGACGGCTCTATGAACGCGGGCGGCTTCCACGAGGCGCTTAACATGGCGCAGTTGTATGAGCTTCCCATTTTGTATGTGCTGGAAAACAACAAGTACGCGATGGGCACGTCCATTGAGCGATCTTCGGCCAACACCGACCTGTCTTCACGCATTGACTCCTACGCGATGGCCCATTCCAAAGTGGACGGGCAGGATTATTTCGCCGTCCGCGCCGCCACTCAGGAGATCGTGGACAAGATGCGGGAGCATCCCGCTCCCTATTTCTTAGAGGCCATCACGTACCGCTACACCGGCCACGGAGCCGCTGACGGGGCCGAGACGCAGGGAACGTACCGCACGCCCGAAGAGCTGGAGCAGTGGAAGGGCCGCGACCCGCTGGATATTCTGGAGCGGAAGCTGCGCGACCGGGGCATTCTAGATGACGGCAAAAAAGAAACGATGGACAAACAGGCCATTGACATGGCCCGTGCTGCCGCCGACTTTGCCGAAAGCAGCCCGGTCTGCACCCTGGAAGAGCTGACCCAGGACGTCTACGCGGACTAAAGAGTGGATCAAACCCAGTAGGGGCGGGACTTTCCCGCCCTTTCGTCTGAGACAGAAGGAACTTATGGCTGAAGTGATCATGCCCAAAATGGGCGACGCAATGGAAGAGGGCACTCTCCTGGAGTGGAAAAAACAGGACGGCGAAACCGTCAAGCGCGGCGATGTGATTGCCGAAATTGAAACTGATAAAAGCAATGTGGAAGTGGAAGCCGAAGAAGACGGCGTCCTGCACATTCAGGCCGAGCCGGGGGCCATCCTGCCTGTCGGCAATATAATCGCCATCATTGGTGATATTCCTGCCTCCAACGGCACATCATCTAACGGCGCGGCCTCGAATGGCACGTCCTCGAATGGCACGTCTGCGAACGGCAGCGGCCCCGCACCGAAAGGCGACGACTACGCCGTCCTGACCGGCGGCGAAGGCGTGCAGTTCAAAGCCGACACCAAAGACGACAAAGATATTCTGGCTCTTGCCCCCTCGGTCCATGCCGTGGAAATCAGCGGCGAGACCGAGAACATGACCTATGCCGATGCGATCCGCCTGGCCTTGCAGGAAGAGCTGGACCGGGACGAGAAAGTCTTTTTGTTAGGCGAGGAAATCGGGCAGTACCAGGGCACGTTCAAGATCACCAAAGATTTCTTAACGACCTACGGCCCGGAGCGCATTGTGGACACGCCCATCTCCGAGGCAGGCATGGTCGGCCTGACGGTCGGCGCGGCTATGATGGGCCTGCGGCCCGTGATTGAGTTTATGACCCTGAACTTCGCCCTCGTGGCGTGGGACGGCATCATCAACCACGCCGCGAAGATTCTTTACATGAGTGGCGGACAGTACAACGTTCCCTGCGTCCTGCGCGGCCCCGGCGGCGTCGGCGTGCAGCTATCCGCCCAGCACTCGCAGGATCTGGCGCACTGGTACGCCAACACCCCCGGCCTGAAAGTGGTCGCCCCGGCCACCCCCGCCGATGCGAAGGGCCTGCTGAAAGCCGCCATCCGCGACAACAACCCGGTCGTTTTCAATGAGCACGCGGGCCTGTACCGCATTAAAGGTGACGTTCCCACCGACCCCAACTTCATCGTTCCCATCGGCAAAGCGGACGTGAAGCGCACCGGCAAAGACGTCACCATTGTGTCCTACTCACGCGGCACGATGTTGTCTCTCGCCGCCGCCGAGCAGCTTGCCGCCGAGGGCATCGACGCCGAGGTGATTGACCTGCGCTCCCTGCAGCCGATTGACCTGGACACGGTGATCGAAAGCGTCAAAAAGACGCACCGCGCCGTGGTCGTGCAGGAGCAGTGGCTGTTCTACGGCATCGCCGCCGAGTTCGCCGCGCAGATCAGCAATGCCGCGTTCGACTACCTCGACGCCCCCGTAGAGCGTGTTGCAGGCGCGTTCGTCCCCATGCCCTATGCGCGGACGCTGGAGCTTGCGGCCACCCCGCACGAGCCGGAGATCATCGCCGCCGTCAAGAAAACACTGGCACGGGAGGCTTAGGAACAACCATGCCGGAAGTGATTATGCCTGATATAGACCCCAGGGGGTTGCTTCTAAAATGGAAAAAGCGCGAAGGCGACCGGGTGCAGATTGGCGAAGTGATCGCTGAAATCGAGACAGACAAATGCTTTGTCGAAATGTCAGCCGAAGCTGCCGGTGTCATTAGCATTCATGTCAAAGCGGGCGATTATGTCCCCGTAGGTACTGTCCTTGCTGTAATTAATTGAGGTGACACGGTCCTTACCCCAGATTGAAATCTGGGGCTGCTCAATGCGATTGTCCGCCTTCGCGGACATTAAGAACCCGCGAAGCGGGCTGTCCACGAAGGTGGACATTCGCCCCTCATAGCCCCGGAATTTATTCCGGGGAGCAGGGACTATCGCTGAGGAAGCGGTGAATAAGAGAATAATTTATGCCAGAAGTGATTATGCCCAAAATGGGCGACGCGATGGAAGAAGGAACCCTGCTTCAGTGGCTGAAGCAGGACGGCGACACCGTCAAAAGCGGCGACTTGATTGCAGAAATCGAGACGGACAAAAGCAACGTTGAGATTGAAGCCGAGGACGCCGGGGTGCTGCACCTGAAAGCCGAGCCGGGGGCCGTGCTGCCCGTGGGCACGGTGATTGCCCTGATTGGCGAAGACGCCGCCGTGGCCGCCCCGAAAGCCGTCGTCGCCACGCCCGCCGCTGCCGCGCCTTCAGCGTCGGCGGCGGCACGCACCAACGAAAGCGCCGCCGAGTATGATGCGCCTATCGGGCAGCCTGCACAGGCTGCCGCCCCCGCCCCGTCCGTGCCTTCGGGCGCACGCGGCGGCAACGGGAGCCGCCTGAAAGCCTCGCCGCTGGCCCGCTCGGTGGCAAAGCAGCGCGGTCTGGATATCGCCCAGATTACCGGAACTGGCCCGCTGGGACGGGTGATCGAAGCGGACGTGCTGGCCTTTGCCGAAAGCAAGCCTGCGGCGGCTCCAGCGGCGCAGAGTGTGCTGTCTACCGCCGTGCGCTCCGACCTGCCGCCCGCACAGGCGACTGCCGCCGCGCCGCAGAAACGCGCCAGCAGCACGCCGGAGCCGCTGACTACGCCCACCGAGCTGTCCGCGATGCGGAAAGTCATCGCCCGGCGCATGGTGGAAAGCAAGACGACGATCCCGCATTTCTACCTCACGGCGGAAGTGGACATGGCCGCCGCAATGGCTCTGCGCGAGCAGCTTAACACCTACGACGAGACGCTGACCAAAATCACGCTCAACGATATGGTCGTCAAAGCCACCGCCAAAGCTCTGGTCAAGTTCCCGGCGGCGAATGCGCTGTTCCGAGACGACAAAATCTACCCCGGCGCGGGCGTTCATGTCGGCATCGCCGTGGCGCTGGATGATGGCCTGATTGTGCCGGTCGTCCGCGATGCCGACGCCCTGCCCCTGCGAAAGTTGGCCGAGACCAGCAAGGCCCTTGTCAAGAAGGCCAGAGACAAGAAGCTGGCTCCGAGCGAGTACAGCGGCGGCACGTTCACCGTGTCCAACCTGGGGCCATTCGACATGGAGAACTTTATCGCCATTATTGACCCCGCGCAGGGGGCCATTCTGGCGGTGGCTTCCATTATCAAAAAGGCCGTTGTGCTGGCGGACGACACCATTGCCGTTCGCCCGCGAATGAACGTGACGTTCAGCGGCGACCACCGCGTCATGGACGGCGCGACCGGGGCGAAGTTCCTGCAGGAGCTGAAGCGACTGCTTCAGACCCCGCTGTCGCTGATGGAGTAAGACTACTTTTGACCGACGCCCGGCACGGCAGCGTGCCGGGCTTTTATTTTAAGCCCGTTCTGGGCATATCTCTGTGAGGATAAAATTTATGCAACATCGACAACTGGGACGCACTAAAATTGAGATCAGCCCGATTATCTTCGGCGGCTGGCAGTCTGGCAAAAAAGAATGGGTTGGGGTCAGCGACGACGAGACCATCGCCGCCCACCGAGCGGCGTTTGACGCCGGGATTACCACCTTTGACACCGCCGAAGCCTACGGCGAAGGTCACAGCGAGCAGATTCTGGGCAGAGCTTTGGGCGACAAGCGCGACCAGATTGTGATTGCTTCCAAAGTCTTCACCGACCACCACAAGCGCGAGGCCGTCATTGAAGCCTGCGAGCGGTCTCTCAAGAACCTCGGCACGGACTACATGGACCTGTACCAAATCCACTGGCCCGCCGGAATGTTCGGCACGGAAAAGGTGCCGATTGAAGAGACGATGGGTGCTCTGGTCGACCTCAAGCAGCAGGGCAAAATCCGGGCCATCGGCGTTTCCAATTTCAGCCGCGCCCAGCTGGAAGAAGCGGCGAGCTTCGGGCGCATCGACAGCATTCAGCCCCCGTACTCGCTCTTCTGGCGTCAGGCCGCTGCCGATGTGGAAGCTTACTGCGTCGCCAACAAAATCTCCATTATCGCTTATTCGCCGCTGGCGCAGGGCCTCTTGACCGGCAAGTTTGGGCGCGGACACACGTTCGAAAAGGGCGACAACCGGGGCGGAAACCGGCTGTTCCAGGGCGAGACCTATGAGCGTGCCCAGAATGCTTTGGACAAGCTGCGCCCGATGGCCGACAAGTACGGCGTCACGCTCGGTCAGCTCGCGCTGGCCTGGCTGATTGCTCAGCCCCTGACCAGCGCCATTGTCGGCGCCCGCAATGCCGAGCAGGCCACGCAGAACGCGGCAGCGGGCGATGTGGAAATCGACGAAGACGATCTGGAAGCCGTCGACGAAATCGGTCATATGGTCACCGACCGCCTCGACAAAGGCACGATCATGTGGACCTGGGGCGGCTAAGACGGTGACACGAACGTTCCACACACACAGCGCGAAAGACACCCGCGCCCTGGCACAAAAGCTCGGGGCGCGGCTCGGCGCGGGAGATGTTCTCTGCCTCGTCGGTGACCTCGGCGCGGGCAAAACGACGCTGACTCAGGGCCTCGCACTGGGTCTAGGCCTGCCGCCGGACGAACCCGTCAACTCGCCCACGTTTACGCTGGTGACGGAGCACCCCGACGGGCGCGTGCCCCTGTACCATTTTGACGTTTACCGCCTGCCTGACTCATCCGGCTTGTACGATCTGGGCTTTGACGAGTACATAGACGGCGACGGCGTGGTAGTCATCGAGTGGGCTGACAAAATCACTGACGCCTTGCCCCCGGAGCGTCTGGACATCACGCTGACGGCTCAGAGCCAAGACACGCGGGAGATCGTCCTGACGGCACGCGGGGCAGACTGGGACGAACGGGTTTCTTCCTTATGACTTTTCTGCTGATGGACACAAGCGGCACGTACTGCGTGCTGGCGCTGGCAGATGACCCGGACGGTATGGTGCAGGCCGCTTCGGTATTTGAGGGGCGGCGCACGCTGTCCCGGCGGCTGATGGGGGAGATTGACGGCCTGCTGACCCGCAATGGTCTGACGCTGTCTGACCTGTCGGCGCTGGCCGTGGGGCTGGGGCCGGGGTCGTTTACGGGCGTTCGCGTGGGCGTAACGACGGCCAAGACGCTGGCGCAGGTGACGGGAAAGCCGCTCGTGGGTGTCGGCACGCTGGGCGCTTATGCCGCCGTGTGGCCTTCTTTGGGGAACATACGCCTAGTGCCGGTGCTGCCCTCGCGCAAGGGCGAAGTCTATGCAGCGGCGTATCTAAACGGTGAGTGCGTGGAAGCGCCGTTTGCCGAAAATGTGGACACGCTGGCCGGTCGGCTGGCTGAAATGCGCGGGGCGATAGTCTGCGGCGAACCGGCCCTGCTGACGCACTGGGCGGGGCCGAGCCTGGCGCAGCCCTGGACGCCGCCGGAGGGGCTGGCGCGGGTGGCGGCGGCGCGGCTTCAAGCCGGGGACACAGACGACCCGCTGAGTTTGGTTCCGCTGTATGTTGTCGCGCCGTCGATCAGCACGCCGAAAGCGCGGCCCTGAAATGAGGATGGGCCGCTATCAGTCGTTTGAGTCCGTGGCTGGAGATTACGACCGAACGCGGGCGATCCCCGAGGCGACACGGGATGAGATTGCGCGGGTGGTGGCGCGGGAAGCGCGGCTGGCTGGGGGCGGGCTGTTTCTGGATGCCGGGGTGGGGACGGGGCGGCTAGCAGTGCCGCTGGCCCAGCGTCATCCGGGGCAGGTCGTGGGCATTGACATCTCGCCCGCTATGCTGGCGCGGGTGGGGGACAAAGACGGGGCGGGGGGGCTGTCCCTGGTGCGGGGGGATTTGCAGCGGCTGCCGTTCGCGGCGGGCACGTTTCGGGCGGCCCTGATGGTGCATATCCTGCACCTGATTGAGCAGTGGCCGCTGGTGCTGCAGGAGACCCGGCGCGTGCTGGCCCCCAAAGACGGCGTACTGCTTCTGGGCATCGAGCAGGGGGGGCGCTCTCTGCTGGTCGACTTCTACTACGAACGCGCCCGCGCCCGGCACCTGCTGGCCCCGAGTGTTGGCAGTGCGAGTTTGGCCCCCGTTCTGGCTGCTCTGCGCCGCCCGGCGGGCAGCGGCGGCTTTGGGGCGAGTGTCTCGCAGCTTTCCACGCCGAGCCTGCACTGGGAGCGCGTCGTGCCGGTGGCACAGACTTGCGACGCCCTGGCCTCACGCACCTATTCGCAGATGTGGTCCATCCCCGATGCCGCCCATACGGAGCTGCTTTCTGAGATGACCGACTACGCCGCCCGGACCTTTCGCGGAACATCTTCCACCGAAACGCTGGCGTCGCACCTGATCCTGCACGCTGTCCACTTTTAGGATGGCTCCCGCAGCAGGGCGTTCCCTGCCGATTCGAGCCATTCCCGGTCGGCTTCGCGCAGAAACTCCCCCAGCTCCACCGAATCGCCCCGGCCTTCCACCGTCAGCGATCCCGCTTTCAGGCCCTGCGGGTCCCGCCGCAGCCGAAAGCCGCGCACTTCGCCCCGCGCCTGTGTCCATGTCCGGGTCTTGCCCCATTCGGAGTGCCGCACCGTCAGCCAGTGCGGCCCTATTTCCACCACCTCCCGCGCCGACAGCGGGCGCAGAATGGCCCAGAGCGTGCCAAAGCCCAGTGCCTCGGCGGCGAGAAGGCCCAGCCCCAGCAGCCACGTCCAGCGGGCCAGCGAGACCGGCAGGCCGGTCGGCGAGACCTGCGCCATGAACAGCACGCTTCGGTGAAAAACCACCAGAACCAGCCCGGTATACAAAGTCACCAGCAGGTTGCCCAGCAGAACCAGCGCGAAAAACAGCACAATCGGGGATACGCCGCGTGGGGGCAGCGAGAGGGATGCCGTGCCATCGTCCCCGCGCCGCACCACCACCGGGCAGCCGGACGGCCGCTCGCGTGCGCCGGGGACTTCGTCTAGTGTGGTCATGGTGCCACGCTGACTAACAGTTGTGCCAGCGCCCGGTAATCGGCTTCCTGCGCGGCATGAGTGCGTCCGGTGGGGCTGACCACAACCTGCGGCGACGGGTGATAGAGGGGAAACAGCACGAACCCGTTCCAGGGCTGCGGTGCTGCGGCGTGGGCGCGGAGGGTGCAGGCGTGGGGGGCCAGCAGATGCAGTGCCGCCAGTGCCTTCGTGCCGAGCGTTACTACGACGGTGGGCCGGACGACAGCCAGGGTGCGGAGGAGAAACGGGGCACAGCTTCGAAGCTCTGCCGAAGACGGCGGGGCATTCGTGCCGCGCAGGGTGCGCGGGTTGCAGAGGGCGGCGTTGGTGACGAACACATCCTCACGCCGCATCCCCGCCGCGCTTAAATATCGGGTGAAGTTACGGCCTGACGCATCGCCGGTCAGCGGAACGCCGCCCTTGTCGCCGCCGAGCCGCCCCGGCGCTTCGGCGACAAACAGGACGCGGCTCGTCAGCGGGCCATTTGCAGGAGAGAGCACGCGGCGGCGACCTTCCATGCGCGGACAGGCACGGCAGTTTTGAGCGTCCCGCACGAGTTCGGCAAACGCGGCGTCCGCACTCATCCCGGCCTCAGATTTCCAGCTTGTCGAAGCGCCCTGCTTTGGGGTCCAGGGTCGTCTGCAATAGCTGATAGGATTCCTCGACTTTTTGAAGCACATTCCTGGCCCGTGTCTGCTCGGCGGAGCCTGCCGGGAATTGGTCAGGATTGCACCGCTCACGCAGGGTGTTTGCGGCGGTCTGCACAGTCAGGTAATCCGCGCCGGGAGCGACGCCGAGAATGCGGTACGCGGTTGCCACCGGGTCCGTGGACGCAGGCGGCTCGGGGGCAAATGTCCCCGGCGACTGCTCCCGTGCCAGCGCGGCCTGCCCTCGGGCGGCAGCAATTTTGGCCTGAGCGCGTTCCATCGGGTCATCGCTGGCCGCCAGTCCTTGCTGAATATCGTCACGCTGCAAAGCGCGGGACAGCTCGTCCTGGGCCTGCGTGCTGAGTTCTTCCACCCGGCCCCGCGCCTCTTCATAATAGTTTTTGGCAAGGCGAACGGACCGCCCGAATAAGTCGCTCATAGTTCTTTCTCGTTAAGACGTGCCGTTGCTGCCGCCGACGCGCTGCTCCAATTCCTGTAGCTGGCGGTCGATTTCCGACGTATTGGCGGGCGTTGCCGGCGTAGCCCGAGGTGTCACCGAAGGCGCTTCGGTGGTCTTCGGGGCCAGGCCGAGGCGCTGCTCCATCTGCGCCAGCTCATCATTGGCGGCGCTGCTGGCCTGCGCGTCATCCAGCCCGGCCAGCTTGCCGGTGATGCTTTCGCGGGCAAGCTCCGTGCGAGCCTGTCCTTCGCTGCGGGCATTGGAGATTTTCGCGGCGGCTCGCTCAAACGCCTGGTCGGTCCCATCGGCGGACATCCCTTCCAGCGCCTTGTTCATCGAGTTTTCGATCTGCGCCTGTTTCCACTGGGCCTTCATCGAGAGCGCCTGGGCGGTCTTGGAGCGGATGCGGTCCTCTTCGCGGCGCATGGCGACTTTGACGGCCTCGGTGGTTTGCAGGGCCTGGTCCAGCGAGCCGTTCAGCGAGGTCAGCGCGGTTTCGTACTGGCCTTTTTCCACCAGAAGCTGCCGGGCCAGATCGCGGTCGCCGCCTTTGAGGGCAAGCTCGGCTTTGGCCTGCAGGTTGCTGACCATCTTCTGCGTTTTGTCTACTTCGGCCTGCAGGTTGTTCTTGGCGGTGATCGCCTGCACGGCCCGCTCACGGTTTTTGGCCTGCGCTTCGCGCATCTCCTGCTGGGCCTGTGCCAGCAAAATCTCCGGGTCTTCAAGCTGGTCCAGCTTGAATCCGAGCAGGCCCTTCAGATAGCGAATAATTCGATCAAACATGGACGATCTCCCTTTGGACGCGGGTAAATAGGTTGGTACTGTGTTTTTGACACGCTGGCGCGTGAAAAGTTGCAGAAATACGTGCCTGTATTATAGCACGCGGCAGGCAATAGTTTGGCCTTCTGTTCCACACACAATGGTATAATCCCTGCATGATTGGCGAAAGTGAAAGCGAAGACACTATTTGTGCGCTGGCGACGCCCCCTGGCACGGGCGGGGTGGGGGTCATTCGGGTCAGCGGTCCGGAGGCATTTGCCATTCTGGACCGCGTCACCTGGCGTCCTAACCACACCCCCTGCGCGGCCTATGCCGGGTATACCCTGCACCGCGCCGATGTCATGCACGCCTCGGGCGAGGTCATCGACGACGTCCTGCTGGCCGTCTTTCACACCCCCCGCTCCTATACGGGGGAAAACGTGGTAGAAATTTCCGCACACGGCGGGCCGGTCCCCATTCGTCAGATTTTAGGGCGGCTGCTGGGGGCCGGGGCGCGAATGGCCCTGCCCGGCGAGTTTACGCAGCGAGCGTTTCTCAATGGAAAAATGGACCTGGCACAGGCCGAAGCCGTGGGGGATTTAATCGCCGCTCGGACCGACCAGGCGCACCGGCTGGCCCGGCGTCAAAAGGGCGGGCACCTGAGCCGCGCCGTCGGCAGCATCCGGGACTTGGCGCTCGGCGTGCTGGCCCGCATTGAAGCGACGATTGATTTCCCCGAAGACGTGGGCGAATTAGATACCGAAGCGTGCCTGACCGATCTGACCGAAGCCGAACGTGCTGTGTCGGCGCTGCTGGCAACGGCGGACGCGGGCATCCTGTACCGCGAAGGGCTGAAAGTGGTCTTAGTGGGCCGCCCCAATGTCGGCAAGTCATCGCTTCTGAACGCGCTCCTCCGCACCGACCGGGCGATTGTGACGCCTGTGCCCGGCACGACGCGGGACACGCTGGAAGAGACGCTGTCCCTGCGCGGTATCCCCGTCCGGGCCGTGGACACGGCGGGGCTGCGGGACACCGACGACGCTGTGGAACAGATGGGGGTCGCCCGCTCCCGTGCCGCCCTGGCCGATGCCGATGTTGTTCTCTTGGTGCTGGATGCCGAGGACGGCGAGACCGCTGAAGACGCTGCCCTGCGGGCCGAGCTGACCGAAACACGGCACTTAATCGTCTGGAACAAATGGGACCGGATGCCGGACCGGGACCTGCCCGCAGGCGGCATTGTGGTCTCCGCCGTCACCGGCTGGAACCTGGCGGCGCTGGAAGATGCGCTGGCCGACCTCACGCTGGCGGGCCACTCCGCAGACACAGAAGATACGTTCGTTACCCACGCCCGTCACCGGGAAGCCTTAGTCGCCGCTCATGTCCATCTGGCCGACGCGGCGGCGTCTCTGAGTGCCGACCTGCCCGCCGATTTCGCGTCTATTGACCTGCGCGGGGCATTAGATTCGCTCGGCGAGATCACCGGCGAGACGGCCCCGGAGGATATGATCCACGAAATCTTTTCCCGCTTCTGCATCGGCAAGTAGCCTGCTTGGCTCTGCACAGATGGCCCCCTAGCCCCCAATAATGGGGGAACCAGTCAAATACGGATAAGGTTAAGAGGGCGCAGCAAGCAGCGCCCCTACGCCGAACACTCTGATTCCCCCATTATTGGGGGCTAGGGGGTCTTCTCCGGCTCTTCTTCTGACTTCTCTTCCTCCGGCGGCTTGGGGATGCGCTTGCTTTCGGCGTCTTTAATCTCTACGCTGCCGTAATAGGCGACGGGGCTGCCGACGCGCAAGGCCCAGCCTTGATCGCCGTAAGACCAGTGCCACCATTCGCCGACATAGTTGGTCAGCCCGGCGGCTTCCATGACGTCAATCAGCAACAAACGATTGGCGCGGGCGGCGTCGGAGATTTTGCTGGAATAGGTCGGCGCGGCGCTCCACCAGTCTTCGGCGGGCGAAGAAAAATCCAGCCCTTCGCCGTCTGGCCCGCGAATGCCGACATCCAGAGCGCCGCCGGTCGTGTGTGGAGGTGGAGAGATGTCGTCGGGCGGGGCCACCATTCGGTTGATCATGCGGGCCGCTGTGGCTTTAGACCACTCCGGATGCTTTTCGGCCATGTCTTTGGTAATATGGTCCCGAATGCCCCGCTGCATTTCCAGCGTTCGCATTCCTGTGCCAACCGTCAGCGTATGACCGTCTAACAGATTAGCTTGCACGGTGTTGACCATGCCCGCGACGGTTTCCCGCAGGTAAGGCAGGCAGCCGGGCAGCAGAATGACGTTGGGGCAGAACTCGCGCAAATCCACCACCGGCTCCCCGGCATCGCGGATAGGCACGGCCCGCAAGGCTTTCAGCGGCTCACCGAAGGAGCGCAGGTCAAAGCGTTTATCAAAGCTCGGCTTGGCCGAAAGGGACTTGGGAACGTATGGCTTGGGCAAGGGCGGGGTCTCCGTAACAATTTGCGTTGGCGGTCAGAAACACGGGGCTGAACCCCCATGCTTTAAAGGTGAAAGCCCCCGCCTTCGCGGGCGAAGATATTAAAACATCTGCGATAGGTTGTCTGATGCCCGCGCAGGCGGGGAATTGCCCTTCAAAGCACGGGGGTTCAGCCCCGTGTTCTTGTTCTATATCACACCGTCAAACACCACCTGCGCCGGGCCGACCATCGCCATCGATGTCTCGCCCCCCGCCCAGGTGATTTGAAGCGTTCCGCCTTTGGAAACGATGTCAATCGGCGTCCCCGGCGCACTCAGGCCGTTGACCACGGCGGCGACACCCACCGCGCAGGCCCCCGTCCCGCAGCCCCAGGTTTCGCCCGCGCCGCGCTCCCAGATACGCACAGCAAACCGAGTGTCGCCCTCGGGTGTCGCCCACAATACCGAAGTGCGCTCGGGAAACAGCGGGTGCGTTTCCAAGTGGGGCGAGACGCGCTGAAATACGTCTTCGGACGGCGGCAGGCCGAAAATAACCGTGTGCGTGCTGCCGGTGTTGACGGCGGTGAGGGTCAATGGCTCGCCGTCCACGGTCAGCGGCCAGCCGACGAGGGCCGCCGTCTCGGACGGAGCGCAGAAGGGAATTTGCGGGGGCGCAAACAGCGGCACGCCCATGTCCACCCCCAGCAGGCCGTTTCGCCCGTCGGGGTCGGCTTGCAGAACGCGCACCGCCCGAAACCCGTCTTTGACGGCCACGGCGAACTCGGTTTCCCTGCCCGCCCAGCCTGCTCGAATCGCCCAGAGCGAGACGCAGCGCAGGCCATTCCCGCACATATCTTCCGAGCCGTCGGGATTGAACATCCGCATCCGAAACAGCGCGTTCGGCGCATTTTCCGAGACGACCAGCAGGCCATCCGCGCCAATGCCGAATTTGCGGTCACAAAGCGTCACGGCCAGCTCCGACAGCGGAGCGTCATGCGGCAGCTCCGCCGCGTCAACCACTACAAAGTCGTTGCCGACCCCCTGCATCTTCGTAAATCGCATACCCTGACAAACTCATTGGCGGGCCGTCCGGTTCCCGCCGCGCCGGTTCAAACTCAACAAAAGCACGGCTAAAATCGCCG
>CAXUKS010000001.1:91269-219192 GCA_964251675.1 uncultured Armatimonadales bacterium | reverse complement strand
CCCGTGCCAGCCCCACGGCCCCGTCAGCTCCCCAATCGCCCAGGGCACGCCCGCGCCGCCGACCCCGCCCGCCGCCACGACCGCCCCGAAGACTGTCCCCGACGAGCGCGGGAACCGCTCCCCGGACTCCGCTAGCACCAGCCCGAAAATGCCCGAAAAGAACAGCCCCGTGCCCAGCACGCCCAGCAGAACTAATCCCGGCGTGCTCGGCAGGAGCGTCAAGGCGGCCATCATTGCCCCGGCCACAGCCAGGCCGCCCGCCAGACGCGGCAGGGGCAGGCCGCGCACCCCGCCGCCGACTGCCGCCCGGCCCACCGTCATCGCCGCCCAGAACGCGCTGACCACCAGCCCGGACCACGCTGCGCCCTGTGGCAGCCGGTCAAAGTAGCTGGGCAGCCATGACGACCATCCGGTCTCGGCCCCGACATAAAGCGCCTGACACGCGCACAGCATCAGAAACACCGGCTGACGGACAATCCGCCGCAGGGCCGCCGCGTCCAAAGCCTCGCTGTCGTGCGCCACCTTCGGCACGGCCAGCGCACTGAGCGCCGCCAGCAGAACGAAGTTTGCCAGCGCGGCGGCCAGAAACAGCGTGTGCCAGGCCGTCCCCGCCGCCAGCAGCCGGTGCGCCAGCAGGGGGCTGACAATGGCCCCCGCGCCAAACGCCACTTGAATCGTGTTCAAAATCGCCGCCCGCCGTTCAGGAAACAAATCCGCCGCCAGGGCGCTTGCCACCGTTTCCATCGCCCCGCCGCCCGCGCCAATCAGCGCAAACGCCACCAGCACCCAGCCGAACGAGTGCGCCAGCCCCGCCAGCCCCAGCGCCAGGGCGAACAGGCCCATCGCGCCCTGCAGAACCCGCTTGCGCCCCAGCCGGTCTGACAAAAAGCCGCACAGCAAAACGCCGACAATGAACCCGCCGAAATTTGCCGGAAACACCCGCCCCTGCACGGCTGGCCCCAGCCCGAACGCCTGGCCCAGCACCGGCAGGAACACCCCAATCGCGCCGAGATAGAGCGAAAACAAAAACAGCGCGGCGCAGCACATCGCCGCCACAGCGCGGCGTCCGCCCAAATTATTCTGCGTCAAATGACCTCCGGGGAAAGCGCGGGCAGCGTTGCCCGCTCCAAAAGCTCCAGCTCATAGCCATCCGGGTCAGAGAGAAACACCTGTCGCGCCCCGTCCGGGCGCGGCGATGGCCCGCGCAAATTAGTCATGCCCCGCTCCCGCAGCCTGTCCGCCCATTCCCCGGCGTCTTCGACGAGAAGCGCCACATGCAGCACGCGCCGGTCTTTGCCTGCGCTTGTGGCGTCTTCAATCAAGTGTAATTGCTGGCTACCCAGCGCAAACCAAGCCCCGCCAAACGAAAACGCAGGCCGAGTAAGCTGCGGCAGCCCCAGCACATTCCGATAAAACTCGATAGACACATCCAAGTCGCTGACATGAAGCGCGACATGGTTTAGTTCAAAAACAATTAATGGGCCTTGAATCGGCAGGCTTTCGGCCATTATTCCTCCGAGTCTGATTCGGTGCGTCCCCGTGCGCCGACCGGAAAAATCTACTCACCCAGCCAGTTCATGCCCACTAAAAAGTAGAGTGAGACAACAGCATCACCAACAAACACTGTGATTGAGGAGAAGATGCTGGCGACATATCGAACGCCTGCCGGAAGGTTTTTTGCCCCTCTGAACACACTCCGTGCCGCGAAGGCGGAGCTTGTCGCAGTTGCCAGCACTTCGGCGCAGATGAAACACGTATTGATCAGCCAAAGAAGTGGATCGTCGTGCCCTATGACCCCATGCAGTCTAAGCGTAAAAAGACCAACGCAAATGCCAATGGAACCTAATGCGGTAAAAGCAAGCGTGCGATCAACCATTATTGACCTCCCGGAAACGTCTTCACCCGGTCAGACGCGGGGGGATCGGCCAAAATCTTCCGCACGGTCACAAACATAAGCAGCGATTTCTTGCCGGGCAAAGCAGCGCCGCCAAAAAGCTTCGTTCCGCCATCTTTGAACGTTTGTTTGGTTGTCATCGACTGACTTGTTGTAACCGGGGTAAGGCCAGCAGCAGCGGGTACAGTGTGCGAAACCATGATTTTTAAGCCAACTGTAACTGTTCCGTCCGGGTTGAGATGTGGCAGAGCTTCCAGAAGAGTGGGAACACGCACAAAACCCAGCGTTGGCTTTCCTTGATCCTGAGCAGAATACACGACTAATTGGCTAGATTCTGCGGAACCGGAAAAGTCATTGGGGGTGACAAGGCTCACTTCGGTCAGTTCTACGCCACCTTTTTTGAGCATATCTTGCAAGACACCTGCCGCCGGTTCTGAACCGGGAGTGACGCTGTAACTCGTATCGCCACTGACTTCCACGGCTTCAAGCGTTATGCAAAAGCGAGGCGTAGGCGGCGCGGCTTGCGGCGCGGCCTGAGCAAACGACGGGGCAATCTGTGTGAGAACGACAAAAGCAGAAATGAGCGCGGTTTTCATGTGCGTTACCTTTCAGAGTGTGAGCCCGGTTGAGTTAGTGTTGTCGGGGGCCGTGGGTTATAAACTGTGGCCTTTTTGGTAGTGCTTCTGCCCGCGAAGGCGGGGAATTGCACTTTAAAGCACGGGGGTTCAGCCCCGTGGTCTTCCAGCAACACAAAAGCCGGAAACCAAACGGTTGCTCACCCCTCCGGGTAAGAGCCAAGCACGTTGACATAAATGGACTGCTTCCGTAGGTCGTCCAGCGCCAACTTGACGGGTTCATCGAGTTCATGCCCCTGGAAGTCCGCAAACTGCACGTATTCCCAGGCGGCGTTCTTAGCGGGGCGGGAGGCAATCATAGAGAGATTAACCCCGTGCGCTTCAAAGGCCCGCAGGGCGCGGCCTAGAGAACCCGGCTCGTTTTTGACCGCGAACAGGGCGCTCGTTTTGTCCCGCCCGGTCGGCGGTGGTTCGTTGCGGCCAATCACCAGAAAGCGGGTGCGGTTGTGCGGGCTGTCCTGAATGCTCTCAAAGAGCATGGGGATGGCATAGACTTCCGAGGCGCGGCGGGGGGCGATGGCGGCGGCTTCGGGGTCGGCGGCGGCCCGCTCGGCGGCTTTGGAGGTGGGCTGGGCTTCCACAATCTCGACGTGCGGCAGGTGCGTGTCCAGCCAGCGGCGGCACTGGCCGATAACGATGGGAGCCGAATACAGCCGCTTGATGCCGGCCAACGATTTGGCGTGGGTGAGTAAGTTCTGCACAATCGGCACGAAAATCTCGGCGCAGACTTTCAGCGATGTTTCGTGAAACATATCCAATGTGTAGGTGACCACGCCGTCGGTGGAGTTTTCCACGGGCACGACCCCGTAGTCCGCCCGCCCGCGCTCGACCTCGCCGAAGACATCGGGGATAGAGCGGCAGTCGTGGTACAGGGCCGACGCCCCGAACCGCTGCAGCGCCGCCATCTCGGTGAACGTGCCGGGAGGACCCCAGTAGGCCACGGTCATCGGCTTTTGCAGGGCAATGGAGGCCGACACAATCTCGCGGTAGACGGCAACCAGCGCCTCTTTGGGCAGAGCGCCGCCGCCGTGCAGGGCTAGGAGGCGGTCCACTAAATCCCGCTCGCGCTCGGGGGCAAAATAGCGCGTGCTGTTGCTGGCGGCTTTCTGCTGGCCGACCTGCAGGGACACTTCGGCGCGGGCATTCAGCAGGCGCACAATCTCGGCATCTATGCCGTCAATTTCCTGTCGTAAATCTTCTAAGCTCATGGTGAGGCCCCTTTCGGCACACGGGCAGGCAATTCCTTCTCGGCTTGACTTCGCCCCCTGCCCGCGTGCTACAATGGCTTACCGAGATGGTGGTTAGGGAGATTGGCTTGAGCGAAGACTTGACGGGCGAAGAACTGAATGACGATGCGGCGCTGACGGAGGCCGTGCGGCGGCTGGCCGGGCTGGTGGCGCAGCATGGTCTGTCCGAGCTGACCGTGGAAGACGGCGGCGTGAGCGTGACCGTGAAAGCCGTCGCCGAGCCGGTCGCTATGGCTGCCTCTCCGGCAGTGGCTGTGATGGCGCACCCGCAGACACTTTCAGCGGCGCAGACGCCCGCCTACTCGCAGACTGCCGTGACCGCGCCCCCCGCGCCCGCCCGCGCCGCCTCCACCGTGGCGCTGGAGTCGCCGATGGTGGGGGTCTTTTACCGCTCCGCCTCGCCCGATGACCCGGCGTTTGTGTCGGTCGGCGACATCATCAAGGTCGGTCAGCCGATTGGGCTGATTGAAGCCATGAAAGTGTACAGCGAAATCCCCGCCGAAGTCGCGGGCCGGGTCACCGAAATCCCCGCCGAAAGCGGCAAGCTGGTGCAGCAGGGGCAGCCGCTCATTTATGTGGAGCCGTAACCCCTTTTGACAGAGACACTCAAAGACAAAAAACAAATCAGCGTGGGCCTGCTCGGCTTCGGGGTCGTCGGCAGCGGCACGATGCGGGTGCTGACCGAGAATGCCGAGGCCATCGCCCGTAAAGTCGGCCTGCCCGTGGTAGTCACCCGCGTGGCCGTCCGCGATAAGTCCAAAGCGCGGGATGCGGCCATTGACCCGGCGCTTCTGACGGAGCGGGCTGAAGACGTCACCGATGACCCGGACATTGACATTGTCTGCGAGCTGATTGGCGGCGTCACCCCCGCGCATGACCTGGTGCTGCGGGCCATTCAGCACGGCAAAAATATCGTCACCGCGAACAAAGAGATGATGGCGAAGGCCGGGCACGACTTGCTGCATGAAGCCGAAAACCGGGGCCTGGACTTCAACTTTGAAGGCAGCGTCGGCGGCGGCATCCCCATCATTCAGCCCTTGAAGCAGGCCCTCGCCGCCAATCACTTTACCGAAGTGATGGGCATTGTCAACGGCACGACGAACTATATATTATCTAAGATGACCGCCGAGGACGCCGATTTCGCCGATGTGCTGGCCGAGGCGCAGGCGCGGGGCTACGCCGAGTCGGACCCCACCAACGATGTGGAAGGCTACGACGCGCAGTATAAAACGGCCATTCTGTCGTCCATCGCGTTCACGTCCCGCGTTCTGCCCGAGCAGATTTATGTGGAAGGCATCACCAAAATCACCAAGCGGGACATCGAAGTCGCCCGAGACCTGGGTTACGTCATCAAAATCGTCGGCATCGGGCAGGATTTGGGCGACGCCCTGCAAATCCGCGTTCACCCCGTTCTGCTTCCCAAGTCGCACCCGCTGGCCTCAGTCAACGATGTCTACAACGCCGTCTACCTCAAAGGCGACGCTGTCGGCGATGTGATGTTCTACGGGCGCGGCGCGGGCAGCCTGCCCACCGGCAGCGCGGTGGCGGGCGACGTGATTGAGATCGCCCGCAACATCCGCCGGGGCGCGACAGGCCGCATCGGCTGCACCTGCTATAACCGCAAGCCAGCACTGCCTATTGACCGTCTCCGCACCAAATACTACATTCGCCTCATCGCCCACGACCGCCCGAAAGTTCTGGCCTCCCTCGCCTCCGTCTTCGGCGACTTCAACGTCTCTATTGAAAGCGTCGTCCAGCGTGCCCTCCCCGGCGGCGACGCCGAAATCGTCTGGATTACCCACCAGACCCTGGAAGCCAACCTGCGCTCGGCCCTCGATGTCATCAACCGTCTGCATATCGTTTCGGCCATCGAAAACTGGATACGGGTCGAGGAGTAAGCTCATGCACAACCCAAACATAAAACCGCCGCTGCCCGTGCAAGTCGGCTCGTATTCCGGGACGCTTCGTATCCACTGCGATGAGCGCGGTATTGCCTGGATTGACGGCAGCAACGTGAAAGTCGTCGAAGTGGTTGCAGACCATCTGCGAGGAGATACACCGGAAGTGATTTGTGCCGATCACCCGTCCCTGTCGCTGGCGCAAGTCTACGCCGCGCTGGCCTATTACTATGACCACACACAGGAAGTGGACGCTCTGATACAGCAGGGACAGGCAAAGTACGAAGAGGGCTATGCTTCCCCGGACAATACCCTCTGGCGTGAACAGATGCGTGCCCGCGCCGAAGCGCGAAACGCTGGCACAAAGGAAAAAGTCGCCGCCTGATGGTTGCCTTTTACATGGACGTACACGTTAACAAAGCCATCACACTTGGCCTGCGCCGCCGGGGGGTGGATGTGCGGACGGCCCAGGAAGACGGCTCGGCCACGCTGGCTGACCCCGACCTGTTAGACCGTGCCGCTGCTTTGGGCCGCCTGATCTTTACGCAGGACGATGACTTTCTGGCTGAAGCCCACCGGCGGCAGAGGGCAGGCGAATACTTTGTCGGCGTTCTCTACATTCATCAGCGCGACGCCCAAATCGGCCAGTGTGTCAGCGACCTGGAAACAATCGCCCTGGCAAGTGAGTTAGAAGAATACGCCAACGAAGTGCGGTACTTGCCGCTGTAGAAGCATTGTCGGCACACCGTTTCGGCCGTTGAAAAATTGGATACGGGTGGAGGAGTAAGCAGTATGGAAAAGGCTTCAGAAGACAGCTTACCTCAGCGCCTATACCTGATTCAGAACGACGCTCATCACTACCACGCGGGGCGCCTTGATAATGGCAGCCAAGTCTTAATGGATGGGTTCTATCGTGTGGAGTTTGACACCGAAGGCAATTTCCTTGCTGCTTTTAGCCGGGAAACCTCAGAGTTACCTTTGGTAGTTCAGTCTTTTGTGCCTGGTACGATCTCGGTAAAAGCGTTTTCCTTGCCGGAACTTGGGCTTGGTATTCAAGACTTACCTGATCATTATCAGGATTTTCTCGACCATCCCGAAAACAATAACGAAGATGAACGCCAGCATTACCCAAAAGAGATTGACGAGTGGCGCGAATCCGGCAGTTTCGTGCTTTTGCGGAATGAAGACTATTACCTCAACGCAGATGGCGAAATAGAGTCGTCTTAGACTGACAATCAATTATGCACTACAAGACAGAAGACATTCCGCGTGAGGTGAACGGCAAGCTATGGGCGGCGCTGATTGCGCCCCGGCCTATCGCGCTGATTTCGACCGTGGACGCGAGCGGCACGCCGAATATCGCGCCGTACAATTCGTTTGCGGGGCTGGCGACGTACCCGGCGATGCTGGGGGTGTCGTTCTCGCAGCGGGACGGCGGGGACAAAATCACGCTGGCGAATATTAAGGCGACGCGGGAATTTGTGATTAACCTTGTGCCGCGCTTTCTGGCTGAGGAGATGAACCGCTCTGCCGAAGGGACCGAAAAGGCGGACGACTTTGCGCGTCTTGGCTTAACGAACGTGCCCTGCGAAGTGGTGCGCTGTTCGCGCATCGGGGAAAGCCCGGCGGCGATTGAGTGCCGGGTTACGGATATTCACGGCCTGCCTCCGTCTAAGTGTGAGTTTGTGGTGGCGCAGATTGTGGGCGTCTACCTGCGGGATGAGTTTGTGACGGAAAGCGGCGGCTTTGACCCGATGGCGGCGGATTTGCTGGCAAGCGTCGGGGCCGAAGATTACTTGTCCTTGAACGGCGACACGCTGCATCTGCCGAAGACGTGGGGGTAGGGGAGCAAAGGGCAGCACGGAGGAACACGGGGCTGAACCCCGTGCTTCAAAAGGGCAAGCCCCCGCCTGCGCGGGCGAAGAGAAATTGGGATTGTTACTTCTTATGCCCGCGCAGGCGGGGAATTGCACTTTCAAAGCACGGGGGTTCAGCCCCGTGTTCTTCTGATACACCGAAACAAACTAACTTATGCGACAAGGAATTATCAATCAGTACCGCGCCTTTCTGCCGGTCACCGACGCGACCCCGGTAGTCACACTTGCCGAAGGCGACACGCCGCTCCTTCCCGCGCCGCGCCTTGCGGCGGCGATTGCGCCGGGGCTGACGCTGATGCTCAAGTTTGAGGGCATGAACCCGACGGGGTCATTCAAAGACCGGGGTATGACGATGGCCGTCACCAAAGCCGTCGAAGAGGGCGCGGTCGCCGTCATGTGCGCGTCCACCGGCAACACCAGCGCGGCGGCGTCGGCCTATGCGGCGCGGGCGGGGATTGAGTGCGTGGTGCTGCTGCCAAACACGGATGTCGCGCTCGGCAAGCTCTCGCAGGCACTCATTCACGGCGCTAAAGTGCTGGCGATTGACGGCAACTTTGACGACGCCCTGCGGCTGACCCGGCTCATTTGCGAAAAGTACCCGATTACGATAGTCAACCATATCAACCCGTACCGAATTGACGGCCAGAAGACGGGAGCGTTTGAAGTCTGCGACGTGCTGGGCGATGCCCCGGACTTCCATGCGCTTCCCGTTGGCAACGCGGGCAACATCACGGCGTACTGGCGCGGCTACAAAGAGTATCAGGCGGCGGGCAAGTCCCACAAATTGCCCAAGATGCTGGGCTTTCAGGCGGCAGGCTCCGCGCCGATTGTGGACGGGGCGCCGGTGGCAAACCCCCATACCATCGCCACCGCCATTCGGATCGGCAACCCGGCTTCCTGGCCGCACGCGCTGACGGCCCGCGATGAATCGGGCGGCGTGATTGACAAGGTGACCGACGACGAGATTTTAGCCGCCTACCAGATGCTTCCGGCGCTGGAAGGCATCTTCGTAGAACCCGCCTGCGCCGCGCCGGTCGCGGGCATCAAAAAGCTGTACGACGCGGGCTACTTCAAAGACTATGACGGGGCCACGGTTGCCATCACGCTGACCGGGCATGGCCTGAAAGACCCGGACCGGGCGATCAAAACCGTTCCGCACCCGGCCACTCTGCCCGCGACACTGGACGCCGTCGTGGCGGCGCTGGGGTTCTGACCACCGTATCTCGAGCCATGACCAAACTTCGCAAGCAAACCTGGATCGCGCTCGGCATCCTCTTTCTGCTGGCTCTGGTGCTGCGGCTCAATGTCCGGCAGGGGCGCGTCACCGGGCCGTCGATGTCGCCGACCTATGAAAACGGCGAAACCGTGCTGGTCTGGAAAACGGCCCCGCGCTCCGTCTACAAACCCGGCACGGTGATTATCCTTCGGGATACCAACGGCGATGAGCTGATCAAGCGTATCGCCTTTATCCGGCCCGTCTGGAATTCAAAGCCGCCGCCCGGTGACTTTCGCTCTCCGGTCTCGGGGCGGCTCATTCCCTACGGCCTGCTGTTCAGCCCGTATTTTTCAGACGTCCTGCTTGGCAAAAAGCCTCAGCCCGCTTCGGACCGCACCATCTATGTGCTGGGCGACAATCTGCTGGAAAGTGACGACAGCCGCCGCATCGGCCCGATCAGCCCGCGCCAGATTCTAGGAAAAGTGATCCCATGAGCCATAGTGTGAACTCTGCCCTGCTCCAATCCGACATCCCCGGCCTGCCCAAGTTTATTCAGGGCAAAGTGCGCGACGTGTACGACCTCGGCGACACGTTGCTCATTGTCGCCACCGACCGGCTCTCGGCGTTTGATGTGATTTTGCCCACCGGTATTCCCGGCAAAGGCCGAGTGCTGACGGCCCTGTCCCGGTTCTGGTTTGACAAGACCGCGCACATCGTTTCTAACCACTTTATCACCGACAATCTGGATGCCATTGGCGCACGCCTGCACGATCTGGGCGTCACCGTCACGCCAGATTTAGTCTCCATGCTGGAAGGCCGGACGCAGCTTGTCCAGAAGTGCGCCGCCCTGCCACTGGAATCGGTCGTGCGCGGCTACCTCGACGGCTCGGCGTGGAAGGACTACCAGACGCTTTTCGGGCATGGCGGCGAAGTCATGCTCTACGACATCCCCGTCCCCATTGGTCTGCGTCAGGGCGACCCGTTTCCATCTCCTCTGTGGACCCCCGCCACCAAAGCGCATTCCGGGCATGACATAAACGTCTCCCCCGCCCACGCCGCCGCCGAGATTGGCGAAGACCTGGCCGCAGCCATCGCCGAAAAAAGCCTTGCCCTCTACACCTTCGCCCGCGATTACGCCGCCGAGCGCGGCATCATCATCGCCGACACCAAGTTTGAGTTCGGCCTTTTGGACGGCAAACTTATCTTGATTGACGAAGCCCTCACCCCCGACTCCTCCCGCTTCTGGGAGGCGGATTTGTACAAGCCGGGCCGCTCGCAGGCGTCGTTTGACAAACAGTTCGTCCGCGACTATCTGGAAACGTTGGACTGGGAAAAAACCGCCCCCGGCCCCGCCCTGCCCGCCGAGATTGTGGAAAAAACCGCCGCCAAGTATCAGGAAGCCTACGAGCGGCTGACCGGGGAAAAGTCAACCTGATGGCAGAGGCAGCAGGAGTTATCGAGGAGTTGAAAACTCCTCGCTAGGAGAGGCACCCTCCGGGTGGAAGACAATGCCAATGGCCGCCAGCACTTCTTCTCCTACGTCCGAAGGACGCCTTACCTAGCGAGGAGTTTTCAACTCCTCGGTATGGCAGATTAGAAACGCAGATTAAAAACAATGGACTTAACACAGCTTATTACGCAGCATGGGGCGGCATCGTGGGACAAGCAGATGTGCCTGGCGGACGCTATCGGCGACGGCGACTGGGAGCTTAGTCTGAGCGAGGGGCAGATTACGTTCGGCGGCACGCAGTCGTTCCCGGTGCAGATACTCGGCAGCGAGGGAGACGGCGCCGGGACATGGCTGTGGGCCTGGGCGAACACCGAAAGCAATCTGCCGCCGCCGCTCGTGCAGGCGGCGGGGCAGATGCGGGCGTTTGGGGAGCAGCAGCGGGTCGCGGCGTTTGTCGCGCCGGAGCTGAATCTGGAAGACGCGAACGGCCATCTGCTCAGTGCGATAGCCTGCGGCGTCTGCGGGGCGGATGCCTACTACCGAGGGCCGTATGCGGGCGGGGCGGTCTTTCTGCTGCTGGAAGCCCCCGCCCTGCGTCAATACGCCGATGACACGCCGATGCGGTTTATCCGTATCTTCACCGAGTTTATCAGCGCGTTTGCCTGTGACCACCGGCCTGCGCTGGCGGCTTATGCCTCCTACAAAGGGTACACACTGGCAGGAGAGGGGAACGCGGATGTTATCACTCTGCCCGCCGGGGCGGTGATCCGGGCGGAGTTTGACCCCGAGGGCCGACTGGCAAAATTCAGCAGCACACTGACCGCAGAAAACACCGCTCCCGTGCCGGAAAAGAAGCCGTGGTGGAAGCTGGGCGGCTGACGCAGAAACTTGGAGAGTGACCCTTGAAATATATTATGCTGATCCCCGACGGGATGGCCGATTTGCCGATGGCGGAGCTGGGCGGGCAGACGCCGATGCAGGCGGCGCGGACGCCGAATTTTGATGCGCTGGCGGAGCAGTCGCTGGTGGGGAGCGTTCTGACTGTGCCGGACGGGATGTATCCCGGCTCGGATGTGGCGAACATGGCCCTACTGGGCTATGACCCGCGAAGGTATTACACCGGGCGCGGGCCGATTGAAGCGGTGGCGATGGGCGTGCCGCTGGACACCGGCGATGCGGCGTATCGCTGCTCACTAGTTTACAGCGACGGCGAGCGGATGCTGGATTATTCGTCGGGGCATATCTCGACCGAAGAGGCCCGGCCCCTAATTGAGCTGCTGGACAAGAAGCTGGGCGGGGGGCGGCGCAAGTTCTATCCCGGCGTGCAGTACCGGCATATCATGGCCGAGCGGGGCGGGCCGGTGGAGCTGAAAACGACGCCGCCGCATGACATGGCAGATAAGCCTCTGGCGGACTTCTGGCCGGAAGGGGACCGGGCGGAGCAGCTTCAGCAATTATCGTATGACTCGCTGGAGCTGCTGGATAATCACCCGGTCAACATTCGCCGCCGGGAAGAGGGGAAAGCGCCGGGCAATATGATCTGGCTCTGGGGGCAGGGCTACGCGCCGCAGATGCCGAACTTTCTGCAGACATTCGGCAAGACCGGCGGCGTCATTACCGCCGTGGACGTGGTGCGCGGCCTCGCCCGTGCGACCAGCCTGCGCGTGATTGACGTCCCCGGCGCGACGGGCTACATTGACACGGATTATGTCGCCAAAGCCAACTATGCGCTGGCGGCGCTGGACACGATGGACTTTGTCTATATTCACGTTGAGTCGCCCGATGAGTCCGGGCATGAGGGCAATCTGGACCACAAGATGCAGTCCATTGAAGACATCGACAAAAAGGTGCTGGGCACGCTGCGGGAGGGCATGGTCGGGCGCGGCCCGTACCGGCTGGTGATCGTGCCGGACCACAAGACGCCGATAGCTTTGAAGACGCACGAGGCTGGCCCTGTCCCGTTCCTGCTGTACGACTCGGAGAAGCCGCACACGGCGTCGCACTTTCCGTTTGACGAGCGGGCTGTGGTGGAGGCAACCACGCAGATTGAGGACGGCACACGGCTCATTCAAATGCTGTTCGCGTGAAGCAGCCCACCATGGAGGACCTCACCCATGTATTCATGCCTGCCTAAACCCGCCCGCCCACTTGCCCTTCTGCTTTGTGGCCTGCTGGCCCTACCCGCACCTGCCGCCCTCGCGCAGTCTGCTGATTTTACGTCTGCTATTTCGGACACGACGCGCCCGCTGACGCTGAAAGTCAAAGATCTAGACGGCACCTGGCGGCAGCTATTCATCAGCAAGGTCGGCGGTGTGGATCGGGCGGCTCTTCTTGGGGCGCGTGAGGGCAGCCCCACTCTGGACCAGTATTTTACGCACGGCGAAACCACTGTCATTGGCGGTGAAACCTATCTTGTGGCTTACCGCTTCGCGCTCAAGATTTCCTATCTGGTGGCTTTTCCCAACGCGCTCAAGACTTTCGATCCGACGCCGGACATTGCAAACACCACGCCCTTGATTACCCCCGACACGACGCTTACTTTGTCGCTGATCAATGTCCGGCAGATTGTCAGTCTGGAAGGTATTCAGCCCTTTGTGCCTGTCTCGGCGGCTACGGCTGAGGCCGAGGCTGTCAAGAATGCTCAGGAGCAGTCTGTCCGCAACCTCAAGCAGATTGGCCTCGGCATGATTCAGTATGTGCAGGACTTTGACGAGCAGTTTCCGCCGATGCAAAGCACCGCCCTTGCCAAAAAGGCGATTTACCCATACGTCAAAAGCGAAGCAGTTTTTCAAAGCCCAGTGACCCACGAGCCGTACCGGCCTAACACGTCGCTGTCGTACCACTCCATCGCCGAGATCATTGCGCCATCCAGCATGGTGGCTTACTACGAGGCCAGCGCCGCCTCCGATGGCCTCCGCGCTGTGTTATTTGCCGATGGTCATGTAACGCGCCTCCCCGATGCCGAGTGGCGGCGGCTTCTGGCCGCCTCGCACCTGCCCGCCGCCAAACGCTAACCAGCACCCCAGAAAGAGGACAGTTGCTTCCTAAAGTCGCCGCGCTATTTGGTTTTCTCTTCACCGGGCACAGGCAGCAGTCTGTGCCCCGGCATAATTCTTGTGTTTTTAACCGCGTCTGGCAGGCGGCCTTTGACAGCGGCACGGACGCCCCGCCCGAGGATACCGCCGCTGCCCTGAGCCTGCCGTGGACTGAGCGCGAGGCGGCAGAGTGGGCACGTCACTGCAGGCCGTGCGTCAGCTGCGGGGCATGGATGTATGACCCCCTGACCGATCACTGCCACCGCTGCTGGGACTGGTAGGGTACACTGACACTATGGACACACTCCCCCCGGCAGTGCAGGAACCCGAAGACCATCTCGGCATGACCGACGACCAGTGGGCACAGTGGCAGGCGTACACACATGGCTACGGCGAGCAGGACGAAAACGGTATAGATATATCGCTCCTGCGTGGAAACTTGAAGCTGACGCCGTGGGAGCGACTGGGCAAATTGGAACACTTGCTTCGGGCTTTCAAGGAGGATGATATGGCAGAAGATACAGATTTCCGGCGAATCATCGTGGCGCTTAATGAAGGTGGATTGCGATTTGTTATCATTGGTGGAATTGCCATGCGTTTGCAGGGATCGGCACACATGACTGATGACATAGATTTTGCGTTCGCACGAGACTCAAAAAGCCTAGATACACTAGTGAAGGCGCTTGCCCCCTATCATCCACGTTTGCGCGGCGTGCCGCCGGGCCTGCCATTTTTCTGGGATGTGCGTACCCTGCAAACTTCTATCAACCTCACGCTGGAAACTGACGCAGGCAGCGTAGATTTGCTGGGTGAGCCTGCCGGCATCGCTTCTTTTGATGACTTATGGCAAAGCGCATCATCAATAGAATGGCAAGGCGTACCCGTGCGCGTGGCATCAGTAGATGATCTGATTGCCATGAAGCGGGCGGCGAACCGCCCAAAAGATCAGAGACATCTGTTGGAATTAGAAGCACTGCGTAAACTTGTTTTGTAGGTTACCTGCGTGCTGTCTGGTATAATGCGCCTATGTGCCGAATACTTGTTGTTGATGATGAAGAGGAAGTGCGCGAGGCCGTGAAGCGGCGGCTGGTGCGTGAAGGCTACAAAGTGGAAGCGGCTTCGGGCGAGGAGGCGGGCATCCATCAGATGCAGACGGCTCCCCATGCGTTCGATATTGTGATCACAGACATGAGCATGGAGGACTCCGGCTCCGGCATTCGCATCCTGGAAAACGCCGTCGCCCGCGATGTGTTTACCGAGGTGATTGTGCTCACGGCGTATGGCAATGTTGCCAACGCCGTGGAGTGCATGAAGCGCGGGGCGTTTGACTACGTCGAAAAAAATATGCCGGGCGTGGATGTCTTTGAGCTGCTGTGCCTGAAAGTCGCGCAGGCGGTTGAGCGCCGCCGGGCCGCTGTAGACACCGTGCGCCGCCTCGAAGCGTTCACGCAAAGCCGCGCCTCGCTGCCCGCTTAAGTTCTTCAATTTTCCCCACTGTTTCCAACGGAGCGCGATATGACACAACTGACCGGCGATGCCCTGCAAAACTGGGACTCCTCTTCGCGGCGTGAATGGCTGGTGACGAACGGCCTCGGCGGCTACGGCATGAGCAGCGTGGCGGGGGCGAATACGCGCCGCTACCACGGCCTGCTGGTGCCGGCCTTTTCGCCGCCGCTGGGCCGGGCTGTCCTGCTGTCCAAGCTGGAAGAAGAAGTGCGGGTGGAAGACCAGCTGTATCAGCTTTCTGCCAACAAGTACCCGAGTGTTGTGCAGCCGCAGGGCTTCCGTCATTTGACCTACTTTGGAACGCGGCCTGTGCCGACGTTTACTTATATTTTCCATGAAGAGACAGTGGTCCTGGAAAAGCGCATCTGGATGGCGCACGGCAAAAACACCGTGTATGTGCAGTATACGCTCATCAAGGCTCCCGAGCCGGTGCGGCTGGCCCTGGTTCCCCTGCTGGCCTACAAAGATTACCATACCGAGCAGCACCGCTGGGACGGTTTCACGGCGGATTTAGTGGCAGAGCCGACAGGCCGGCTTCAGTTCACCGCCTATCCGACCGCCCATCCGTTGTTTCTGGAAACGCAGCCGCCGCTGGCTTTTGACGACCATAGCGGCTGGTTTTATAACTTTGAGCATCCCCGCGAGCAGGAGCGCGGGCTGGACTTCACGGAAGACCTGTACTGCCCCGGTCGCTTCGCTGGCGTGCTGACACCGGGGCAGACGGTGACGCTGACCGCCACGGTGGAGACCGAGCGGCCTGCCGCGCCCGAGGCCGCGCTCCAGGCCGAAACCGAGCGGCAGCGAACGCTCCTGCGCCGGGCGGATGTGGCGGCAGGCGACGAAGCACACGCGGCACTGGTGCTGGCCGCCGATCAGTTTGTGGTGGAAAAATCAGACACCGTGGCCCGCGCCACAATTCTGGCGGGCTATCCCTGGTTCACTGACTGGGGCCGGGACACGATGATTGCCCTGCCCGGCCTGTGCCTGTCCACCGGGCGGCATGACGTCGCCCGCGAGATTTTGACCTCCTTTGCCGCCGCCGTCAAAGACGGCCTGCTGCCGAACCGCTTCACGGATGACGGCGACGGGGCCGAATACAACACGGTCGATGCCAGCCTGTGGTTCTTTCAGGCCGTCTATGCCTGCGCCGGGGCGTCCGGCGACTGGGCCTTTGCCGTGGACACGATGCTGCCTGTCCTGGAAACGATCCTGCAGGCCCATATCAGCGGCACGCATTACGGCATCGGTGCAGACCCTGCGGACGGCCTGCTGTCGGCGGGCGAGCCGGGCGTGCAGCTGACCTGGATGGATGCCAAAGTGGGGGACTGGGTGGTGACGCCGCGCACGGGCAAGCCGGTGGAAATCAATGCGCTCTGGTACAATGCCCTGTGTATCACGGAGGCGCTGGCGACACGGGCGGGGCGGGACGCACTGGCGGCGGACTGCCGCGCACGAGCCGCGCAGGTGAAAGAGTCGTTTGGCAAGGCATTCTGGAATGAAGACGCGCACTGCCTGTACGATGTGATCGCCCCGGACGGCACGCCTGACGGCTCCCTGCGCCCCAACCAGATTTTTGCGGTCTCGCTGCCCTTCCCCGTGGTGGAAGGAGCGCAGGCTCTGGAAGTCGTTGCTCTTGTGGAAAGCGCCCTGCTGACCCCGTGGGGCCTGCGGACGCTGGCTCCCGGCTCGCCGGACTACCACGCCCACTACGGGCCGGGGGATCAGGCGACCCGCGACGGCGCGTACCATCAGGGCACTGTCTGGCCCTGGCCGCTGGGGGCGTTCGCCGAGGCGCATCTGAAGGTCTATGGCGACAAAGCCAGAACGCGCTCTCTGCTGAATACGCTGCTGACGGAAGGAATGGCCCGGTACGGCGTCGGCAGTGTGGGGGAGATTTACGATGCCGAAGACCCTTACGTTCCGAACGGCTGCCCGGCGCAGGCATGGAGCATCGGGGAGATTTTGCGGGCGTATCTACTGGTGAAGTAGCGCGGTCTATCCCGGATGCGTGCGGGTCTCGTCCTGAAGGGTCTGCCGGTACTTCAAGCGCCAGCCCTGCGGGGTGGGGACCCAAAAATCGCGTACATGGAGGTCGTTGGTGAAGGTGCCGCGAATGCGGGTGAACAAAACCCGCTTCTGGCCTGTCCCCTGCGAGTACATCTTCATGTCCGCCCACGCGCCGCCGCTGACGGGGGTCAGGCTGACTAAATTAAAGGTGGTCTGCATGGACCGAACATCACGCATCGTGTCCCGGTAGTCCTGAATAGCCTGAGCGCGGGTCAGCTTTTTGCCTTTTTCGTCAATCAGCGCGTAATCCGGTGTGAACAGCGACATCGCGCCGTCCAGGTCCCGCCGCGGCAGCTCCGCGTTGATCTGGCTGTACATGGCCCGGATGGCGTCCGCTGTCCCCGTCACGGTGGCAGGCACGGGCCGTGCAGGAAGAGCGCAAAGGGGCAGGGCGGCAAGCGCACAACAGACAGTGGCGGACGCGGGGCGGGGCATAAACTGCATGGCGAGGTCTTTCTTGGGAGCGGATGTGCTATTTTCCCACAAACTGCGCTCAAAATCAAGAGAACAGCACACAATTCCCGCTAATCTTTCAGAAGCCGCCGCCAAACTCATGGTATGATAAAACTGTGTCTGAACCCTCTTCACCGCAACCTGCGAAATCCGCGTCTTTGAAACCGCGCCTGCTTCTGGCAGCGGCGGTCGTTGTGCTTCTGCTCGCCGCTGTGGTCCTGAAAGCCTGGCGCGGACAGGGGCGGCTGCACGCACTGGCAAAAAGCGTCTATGTCAGCGCCAAAAAAGAAGCGAAACAGGCGATCAAAGGCGAGGCCGTGCAGGCCGCCGTGCCTGCCGAACGCGCTGATGCGCCGCTCGTTGTCTACGATGACAGCCTGGGCGAGGGCTGGCAGGACTGGTCCTGGGGGACACATAAGATCGTCAGCCCGGCCACGGTTCACGCGGGAACGGCGGCGATGCTGCTGTCGCCCGGCGGCAACCGTGGCCTGTACCTGCACCATGACAGCCTCGGAACCGGTGGCTATGGAACCCTGCAATTCTGGATGGCCGGAGACACCACCGCCCGCGCCGCGCTGGCCGGGGATGACCTGAAGTTCAGCCCCTATGCGCCGCTGTCCAAATACCTCAAGCCCGACCCGGACCGGCGGCCCGGCTGGCATCTGGTTCAAATCCCACTGTCCGTGTTCGGCGCACCCCGCGAAGGGGAGAGCTTCACCGGCATTGTCTTTCAGCCCGACACAGGCGCCGCGCAGCCCCTCAATATCGACCAGATTTCTTTGCTGCCCGACTCGTCTCTGCCGCCCGCGCCGACGCAGGCGACGGTCGCGGTCACAGTGAACGTCAGCGGCGGGCGGCATCCGATTTCGCCATTTATCTACGGCATGGCTTTCGCCCCGGATGACTACCTGGCCGACTTGAAGCTGGGCGTCAACCGCTGGGGCGGCAACGACAAATCCCGCTATAACTGGGTCCACGGCAATGCCGACAATGCGGCGCGGGACTGGGATTGGCGGAACCGCTGGGCTACCGACGGCAGCGTGCCGCCTGGTCCATCATCTGCCGCTGATCGCTTTGTGGAAGGCAACAAAGCCAGAAATGCCGCCACGATCCTGACCGTGCCCACTCTGGGCTGGGTGGCCGCTGACTCCGACAATAATCACAAATCGGAGGGCGTCCCCTCCGCAGGCGGCGCGGGACTGAATGGGGCAGACAGCGCGATCAAAGGCTACGACCCGGCGGCAAACCGCGCCCGCACCTCGGTCCCGTCACGGGCCAAAAAGGGCGCACCATTCGCCGACCCGCCGGTGTCTACCGGGGCTGTCTCACAGGACGAATGGGTGGCCCACCTTAAAAACAAGTTCGGGGACGGGGCGCATGGCGGCGTGCAGTTTCTGGCGATGGACAACGAGCCGGATCTGTGGGATGCCACGCAGACCGATGTTCACCCGGCCCGGATGGGCTATGACGACGTGCTGCGAAACTTTTTAGACTACAGCACGGCGGTCAAAGACGTGGACCCCGCAGTTCTTGTGACCGGCCCCGTCTCGTGGGGCTGGCCGGGCTATCTGTATTCGGCGCTGGACCGGGGCGAGGACAACTTCAAAGCCCACACGGACCGCTCCCGGCACGGCGAGACGCCGTTTCTGCCGTGGTTTCTGGCACAGGTTCATGCTCACGACGCCAAAGCCGGACGGCGGACGCTGGACGTTCTGGACGTTCACTACTACCCGCAGGAAAACGGCGTCTACAGCGGGCGGGCGGACACTCCGACCCGCGCCCTGCGCCTGCGCTCTACGCGCTCGCTGTGGGACCCGGCCTATACCGATGAATCGTGGATTAGCACCCAGATTCGGCTCGTGCCGCGTCTGAAAGAGTGGGTGGCTCAGAATTATCCCGGCACACGGATCGGCATCACGGAATGGAACTTTGGCGGAGACAATGACATGAGCGGCGGCCTGGCGACTGCCGATGTGCTGGGCATCTGGGGCCGCGAAAACGTGTACCTGGCGAACTACTGGGCGTACCCGCCGAAAAACTCGCCCCCGTATCTGGCCTTTAAGCTGTTTCGCAACGCCGACGGGGCCGGGCACGGCTTCGGCGATGTGACCTGCGCGGCGTCCTCACCCAATCCCGACAAGCTTTCGGTGTATGCGGCCACAGACAGCCGCACGGGGGAATTGACTCTGGTCTTGATCAATAAAATGCCCAAAGCCACGCTCACCGCGCCGCTGACACTCACGGGCGCCAAAGCAGGCGGCCCGGTAAAGATGTGGCGCTTCAGTGCCGATACTTTCAAAGCGAGCAAAGACGGCAAGACGGGGGCGCTGACGGCGTTTCCGCCCCGCGCCCTGCCCAAGGCCCTGACCCTGCCGCCCTATTCGGTCACCCTGCTGCGCGTGCCGCTGGCCCGTTAAACCGTATGCCTTCACTTCTGCAAAAACCTTCTGAGCCTGTGCCTCCCGCCGAGGAGGCCGCCCCTCTGCACGCGCCGCCGACAGCGGACGAATATGAGGCGGCCGCTCGGCGACGCTCTGTCTGGCTGGGCGCGGGCGGAACTTTGCTGGCGGCCGCTGCCGCACTGCTGTTCGCAGGCGCGGATACAATCCTCCTGCCGCTGGTGCTGCTGGCAGGCGTCATGGTTCCGGTGCTGCTGTGGCGCTTTCCCCGCCTGTCGCTGTATGCCATTCTTGCCGCTGTCTGCCTGTTTGAGCTGAACACGCTGGGCGATGCCAATGGAATGCCCTACAAAGATTCGCTGACCGATAAAGTCCCGTTTTTCTGGAATGTCAACACGATTTTTCAGCAGTACGCTCATGTCAACTTCAAAGCCTTTCCGCTGAACTTGATGGAGGTCTTCGTGCTGACCGCTGGCGTCTGTTCCACGCTGCGGGCGGTCTACACAGGGACGACGCGCCTGCGGGCGGGGCCGCTCTTTGTTCCGATCCTGATCTACATGGCCTTTGTCGGGATGGCCGAAGTCAATGGCGTTTTGAATGGCGGCGACTTTAAAATCTCTTTGCAGGAGATGCGCTCGCAGGTGTACCTGCTGCTGGCCTACCTGATGGCGGTCAACATGGTGCGAACGCGGCGGCACATTCTGACAATGCTGTGGATTTTCGTCGTGTGTGTCGGTTTCAAAGGCATCTTGTACACGTTCCGCCGCTATGTGACGCTGCACGGCCTGCCCCTGCCGGATCAGGGGGTGGGGGCGCACGAAGAAGTTTTTTTGTTTGACCTGTTTGCCCTGCTTCTCGCCACGCTGTCTTTGTGCCGCATCCTGCCCAAAATGCAGTGGCTGATGCTGACGCTGCTGCCACTGGTGATCACAGGCAATCTGGCCTGCAACCGCCGGGCAGCGACGGCGGCGATGCTGCTGGCGGTTCCGGTGCTGCTGGCGGCGGCCTTTCAAGGCCTGCCGCAGCGGCGGCGTCTGGCGGGCATCGTGGCACTGGTGCTGGCTGGCGGCTTTTCCATTTATTACCCGGCGTTTAAAAACAGTGACAGCCTGATCGCACAGCCCGCACGGGCCATTCGCTCCAGCTTTCAGCCGGATGCCCGCGATGCGTCTTCCAATCAGTGGCGTGATGCCGAGAACTACAATTTGATGGCGACAATTCGCAGTGCTCCTTTGCAGGGAACCGGCTACGGGCGGCCTTACCTGCACGTTGTCCCAATGGCCGACATCAGTGGGGCCTATGCGTTCGAAGATTACATCCCCCACAATCAGGTACTGTGGGTCTGGGAGCGGGTGGGGACGTTTGGCTTTCTGGCCTTCTGGATGATGATCGCCGCAATTTTTATCTTTGCCGGGCAGCAGCTTCGCGCCGCGTCGTCCCCTGACTTTCACAAGGTCATCAGTCTCTTTGCAATGCTGTGTACCCTGCTGCTGGTCATCTTTGGAATGCTGGACTTGCAGCTCACCAACTTCCGGGACGTGCTTTTCACAGGTCTCTGGGTGGGGGTTCTGGCTGGGCTGCCGACCCTGGACACCGAAACGAGGTCTCCATGAGCCAGGGCGCACGGGTCGCTCGCAACGTGCTGGCGACGCTGGCAACGCAGATCCTGTCATGGGGACTGACCTTCGCCGTGACGCTCTTTCTGCCGCGCTATGTCGGCGATGTGGGTCTGGGCAAGCTGGCGTTTGCGGCCTCGTTTGTGACCGTGCTGGGGGTGGTGGTCCCGCTGGGAACGTCCACACTGCTGGTCAAAGAAATCGCCCGCGACGGAACGCAGACCGGTAAACTGCTGCTGTCGGCACTCTGCCTGCGCCTGCCGCTGGCCCTGCTGATGACCGGCGCGGCAATCGGATTGGTCGCGCTGCTGGGCTATCCGCCGCAGACGCGCCTGCTGGTGACGGTGGCCGCGCTGGGCATGGTTGTATTCACGATCAATAATGCCTTTTCGGCGGCTTTGCAGGGGCAGGAAAATATGCCCCGGCAGAGTCTGGGGCTGCTGGCGGACAAGTTTCTGGCCTCAGGTCTGACCATCTTTTTGATCCTGCGCCATGCCCCGCTCTGGGCTATTGCGTCGGTAGGCATCTGGACCGGGCTGGTCTCACTGCTGGTCAACGCTTCCGCGTTCCGTCCGCTGCTGCCGACGCTGTGCTGGCCGGACTGGCTGACGGTGCGGAATGTGGCGAAGGCCGGGCTGCCGTTTTTGGGGTATACCGTGTTTCAAACGCTCTACGGGCAGACGGACCCGATTGTGCTGAGTCTGGTCAGCAACGATGCCACGGTGGGCTGGTACGCGGCGGCGTTCCGGCTGGTGGGAACGACCTTTTTCTTTCCCACCGCCCTGACAATGGCGCTGCTGCCGACGCTGTCGCGGCTGCACGGGGAAAGCCAGGCGCAATTTCAGCATCTCGCCCGCCGCATGCTCAGCCTCGTGACAGCCTGCGCCCTGCCGGTTGCGCTGACCTTGATTTTGCTGCCGGAGGCGCTGATTGCTCTGCTGCATTACCCGGCGGGCTTTCAGCACGCGGTTCCGGTGCTGCGTGTTGGCGGGGTGGGGGTGCTGCTGTGGTTCGCGGGCAATGCGCTGGGAACCTTGATTTTCGCCTCGGACGGGCAGGCTCGAATGTTTCATACGTCGGTGGCGGCGGCGCTGCTGGGCGTCCCGTCCTGTTTTCTGTTTGCGTTTCTGAGCAACCGTTTCCTGCACAACGGTGCGGTGGGGGCGATTGCCAGTGACGTGCTGCTGGAAGCCTTTCTGATCTGGGCGTATGTGCGTTTGCTGCCCAAAGAGACTTTGGGCACGGCGGCATGGGCCGATCTGGGCCGGTGCGTGCTGGCCGCCGTGCCGCTGGCCGTGCTGATCGTTCTGCTCGCGCCGCACGGCTGGGGCCTCTGGAGCCTCGCCCCGGCACTGCTGGCGTATGCCGCCTGCGGCTGGATGCTGGGCTGCTTTGGCCTCAAAGATGTCGCTCTGGCCCGGCAGGCGCTGTCCCGGCGGGGGGCGTGAAGGGTGTGCCTTCCCGGAAGCCACGGGTTAAAACCCGAGGCTGCCAAAAGCCCACCGTGCCGGGCACGTAAGACCGAACGATAGTGATTGGAATGTCAATTCGCAGCACATTATGACCATACTTGCAACCACAACTGACACAGCCACCCCTGATGCCCCCGATCTCGCGGCCCAGAGCCTCCCCGCTGACTCGCCCCCGCTCGGAGCGCGGGCGCTGGCACGGGCGGACCTGGAAGGCTGGGTGACGCTGTGGCGCGGGCCGAACGCCCTGCAGAACGGCCTGCGCTGGCAGGATGCCGCCGGGCTGGTCTGGAACCAGCCGGGGCTGCGGGCGACGCTGCTGCTGCGCCTCGCGCATGCCCTCTGGCGGGCGCATGTTCCCGCGCTGCCCGGCATGGTGGCCCGGTACAATTTGAGCAGGCACGGACTGGATGTGCCGCCGTCCGTAGAGATCGGGCCGGGGCTGTACCTGCCGCACCCCGTCGGCACGGTGGTCATGGCGCGGCGTCTCGGGGCACGGGTGAGCCTGATTAGCGGAATTACTATCGGGATGCGTCAGACCCACGAGTTTCCCCTTTTAGGCGATGATGTGTTTGTTGGGGCGGGGGCGCGGATTCTAGGGGCAGTCACCATTGGCGACGGGGCAAGCATTGGCGCAAACGCCGTGGTGCTGGCCGATGTGCCCCCCGGCGCGACTGCCGTGGGCATTCCCGCACGTATCAAGCTGCCCAAGCTGGAAGTGGAGACTTTGTGAGCCGTTTGCGGCGCGTGATTGCGGAAGAATTGGGCAGCCTGTCCCCGCGCCGGGCGCTGCTGGGCTGGATCAATGCCGTGCTGCCGCCCCGCGCCTTTGGGCGCGTCCGGGCGCTGCTCTACCGGCGGGCGGGCTGCCGCCTCGGGTCGGGGACCATTCTGGTCGGACCGATAGACGGGGTGGAAACCCGCCCGAGCCATCTGACAACGGGAGCGCACTGCTACCTCAACAGCCCGCTATTTATAGACACCACGGCTCCAGTGACGCTCGGCGACGGAGTTTCGCTGGGGCATCATGTCGTCATTGTGACCACGGACCATGCGGTCGGCACGGCACAGTTCCGGGCAGGGGCGCTTTCATCGCGGCCTGTCAGCGTCGGCGACGGGGCCTGGATCGCGGCGGGCGTGACGCTTTTACCGGGCGTGACGGTCGGCGCAGGGGCGGTCGTGGCGGCGGGCGCGGTGGTGACCTGCGACGTGCCCCCGCACACGCTGGTTGGCGGAATCCCTGCCCGCCTTATCCGCGAGCTTGAGAAGCTGCCTTGAACACATCCACGCCGTTTCTGTCGGTCGTCATCCCCACATTCAACCGCAAAGACAGCCTGCGCCGGACGCTGGACGGATTGGCGCGGCAGACCTATCCCGCCGAGTGCTTTGAGGCTCTGGTAGTATCTGACGGCAGCACCGACGGCACCGACGCGCTTTTGGCCGAATACGCCGCCGCTTCCCCCTATCCCCTGCGTCCGTTCACACAGGCCAATGCTGGCCCCGCCCGCGCCCGCAACCGGGGCATCGACGAAGCGCGGGGCGAAGTTGTTGTCTTTCTCGATGACGACGTCGAACCCGCCCCTGAGTTTCTGGCCCGCCATGCCGCGCACCACCATACCGACGGTCAAACCGTCGTGATCGCCCCCATGCTGCCCGACCCGGCTCTGCGCTGGCAGGAGCCGGTCTGGATTGCCTGGGAGCACGCCATGCTGGAAAAGCAATACACGGCCTGGCGCACCGGGGAATGGGAAGGCTGCGGGCCGCATCACTTTTATTCCGGCAATGCTTCTGTGCGCCGGGAGCATTTGCAGGAAGTCGGCGGCTTTGACGAGCAGTTTCCCCGGCAGGAAGATGTGGAGCTGGCCGTCCGTCTGGAGCGGGAGCGGGCGGTGCGCTTTGTGTACGACCCGGAAGCACGGGGCATCCACCGGCCTCTGCGCCGCTGGCAGTCGTGGCTGGCCGTGCCGGATGCCTACGGGCAGCTTGATGTGGTCCGCGCCCGCCGGGGCGATACTCCCTGGGAGACGGTGCGGCATGGCTACCACGCCCGCAACGGCCTGACACGCTTCCTGGCCCGCCTCGTGCTGTCCGCCCCCGTGCTGAGTTCCCCTGTGCGCGGCCTCCTCCGCTTCGCCTCTCAAGCCGCCTACCGCCTGCACCGCGCAGGTCCCGCCTACGCCGCCCTGAGCGCCGTGTACAACCTGCGCTATCTGGAAGCCGCCCGCCGCGAGATCGGCTCCGCGTCCGAAATGCGCCTGCGCGTACTGGATTAGTTCCTAAGTCCCCCAAAAACCCGCAATTATCCCCTGAAGAAACCACACACTCCCGCCGATAATAAGAGCAGGACGCCATCTGCACGGACGCGCATTGGAGCTGCCCCTTATGACCCGTGGAGTTTATACCGCCGCCGCCGGAATGCTGGCAAACCAGGCCGCGCAGGACACAATCGCTCAGAACCTCGCCAATGCCGGGACGACCGGCTACAAAGAAGACATCCCGCGCTTTGAATCGTTCCAGGAAGCTCTCGCCTCCCGCCTGACGCCGGAAGGCGGCAGTGTGATTGGCGAGCTTGGCAGCGGCGCGGGGCTGCGGGACACGACCACGAACTTTGCCGACGGCGGCGCGGTGCGCTCCGGCAATGCCCTGGACGTTGCCCTGACCGGCGATGCGGCGCTGGTCGTGCAGACGCCGGGCGGCCCCCGGCTGACCCGCGACGGCTCGCTGACGCTGGATGCCCAGGGCAGAGTTGTCACCACCAACGGCAGCCTGCCGATTCTGAGTGACACCAACAGTTCGCTGACCATCCCCGCGAAGACCAAAGACATCGTGATCAATCCCAGCGGGGAAGTCCTGGCGGACGGCGTGCGCGTGGGCCGCCTGCGGCTCGCCGGATTGTCCGCCGCCGACAAGCCTGTTAAAGTCGGCGACAACCAGTTTGCCGTCGCCACGCTCCGGCCCGCTTCGGCCACCGCTTCGGTGCGGCAGGGCTACCTGGAGCAGTCCAATGTCAACATCGTCAAAGAAATGGTTTCCATGATCTCGGTCATGCGGGCCTACGAGACCAACCAGAAAATGATGCAGGCCGAAGACGACGCGACCGGCAAATCTGTCAACGACGTCGCCAAATTGTAGCTTTATTTAACACACTGACCCGGCTGGACTGTCTGACTCGTTCCCGCTTATGCGGGGGCTGCTGACGGAAGCCGATTTGACCCCAAGGAGAACCCGCACTATGATGCGTGCCCTGTACACCTCGGCGACCGGCATGATGGCCCAGCAGCTCAACATGGACGTGATCGCCAACAACCTCGCCAATGTCAACACCGCTGGCTTCAAAAAGAGCCGGGCGGACTTCCAGGACCTGCTGTACCAGGAAATGCGCCCCGCTGGCGCGACCGTGGCCCAGGGCGCGACCTCGCCCACCGGCCTCGAAGTCGGCCTCGGCGTCAAAGCCGCTGCCACCCAGACCATGTTTGAGCAGGGGACCTTCCAGAACACCGGCAACAAGTACGATGTGGCCGTGGAAGGCGAAGGCTTCTACAAAGTCCTGCTGCCGGACGGCTCCAGCGGCTACACCCGCGACGGCGCGTTCAAACGCGACGTCCAGGGCAAGCTGGTCAACTCCGACGGCTTCGCCATTCAGCCCGAAATCACCATCCCTGCCGATGCCACCGATTTCAGCGTCGGCAAGGACGGCACGGTCAGCATCACACGCGGCAGCTCCAACACTCCGGAAAGCATCGGCAAGCTGACGCTGACCCGCTTCTCCAACCCCGCCGGGCTGGAGCATCTGGGCGGCAACAACTTCCGCGAAACTGCCGCGTCCGGCTCTCCCACCGACGGCACGCCCGGCCAGGCAGGCTTTGGCAGTCTGTCGCAGGGCATCTTGGAGATGTCCAATGTCCAGATTGTGCAGGAAATGGTCAACATGATCACCGCGCAGCGGGCCTATGAAGTCAACTCCAAAGCCATTCAGACCTCCGATGAGATGCTGCAAACGGCCAACGGCCTGAAGCGTTAGGGGACTTGCCATGATCCATGCCCTGCTGCTCCTGGCCGCGCTTTCCGCGTCGCCGGTTCATGTCGCGCTGCGGCCCGCCGCCACGGTGACGGCCACCGCCGACGGCTTTGTGACCCTGGGGTCCGTCGCCGACCTGTCCGGCGGTGGGGCCTCAGCCCGCGCCCGTCTGTCTGCGGTGGTGGTCGCCCGCGCCCCCCTGCCCGGCGATGTGCGCCTGCTGACACGCGGCGATCTGTGCCTGAAGCTGCGGCAGGCCGGGTGCGACCCGGACCACGCCGCCGTGCTGGAAGGGGCGGCGGCGTCGGAGGTCAGCACGGCTGGCCGCCTGCCGGAAGCCGCCCCAGTCTCTGCGGCTTCTCTCGCCGTCGCGCCGCCCTCTATGGAAGCCGCCCGGCCCTCTGTGCCTCTTATTCCGGTCAGCATGGTTCATCGCGGCGATGCCGTCACCATCCAAATCCAGGACGGGGCGCTGGCGATTACCGCCGGCGGCGTGGCCCGCGACAACGGCGGGGTGGGGGACACGATCCGGGTCCACCGCGACGGCGTGATGACCGACCTGACCGTGCGCGTCGTGGACGCGCAGACCGTTCAAATGGAGCTTTAACCCCATGTCCCACCGCAAATCCATTGTGCAGGCGCTCGCCCTGCTGGCGATTGCTTCTGCCCTCGCTGCCTCCGTGCAGGCCGACTCGCTGTTTCCGGGCAGCTCCACCGATGTCAACCGGAACAATTCTGCCGCCCGCTCGCTGTTTTCAGACAATAAGGCCCGGCAGGTCGGTGACACGCTGACTGTGCTTATCAACGAAACCGGCGCGGCCAATTCGCAGGCGGCGACCAAGACCTCCAAAAACGAAAGCCTGAGCTACGGGCCGGGCTTTGGGCCGCTGCTTTTTAACATCAAAGCCTTCGGCGTCGGCGGCGGCATCAACAGCACGGCCAGCGGTAACACGAACCGCACGGATGCCCTGACGGCGTCTATCGGCGTCACTGTCACCAAAGTGCTGCCGAATGGCAATCTGGAAGTGCAGGGCAATCGCAAAGTCGGCATGAACGCCGAAACGCAGGAGATCACGCTGACCGGCGTGGTGCGCCCGCAGGACATCGCCGCCAACAACACCATCCTCTCGCCGCTCGTGGCTGATGCCCAGATCAAATACGGCGGGCGCGGCCCGGTCGGCGACAAGCAGCACGACGGCATCATCTCGCGCATCTTCAGGGTGCTGTTCTAAAGTCGTCAGGGGAGCAAGTAAACGAAGGGCGTTAAGACGAGGGGTTAAAACCCCTCGCTCCAACGCCCTTTATGTTTCCCGCCCTAAAGTTTCCCGCACTGATGCCCGATACAAATACCAGTATGATTAACAAAACTGCGATCCTCGGAGTTCTCGCCGTCTGCGGCCTGTGCGCCCTTGCGCCTACAGTACGCGCACAGGCACGGCTCAAAGACATTGCCAGCGTGCAGGGCGTGCGCGGCAACCAACTGGTTGGCTATGGCCTGATTGTCGGCCTGAACGGGACCGGGGACGGGACCGGGGCTGCGTTTACGCCGCAGTCCGTTGCCGCCATGCTGCAAAAGTTCGGCGTCACCGTGCCGCCGGGGGCGCTCAAATTGAAGAACGTCGCCGCCGTCATGGTCACGGCTACCCTGCCGCCGTTTGTCAAAAACGGCAGTGCGATTGATGTCACCGTCAGCAGCCTCGGCGATGCCACCTCGCTTCAGGGCGGAACGCTGCTGCAGACGCCGCTGCAGGCTGCCAATAATAGCGTGTATGCCGTCGCCCAGGGACCCCTCTCTGTGGGCGGCTTCCTCGCAGGCGGCGGGGCGGGGGGCGGCGTCACCAAAAACTTTGTTACCGTCGGACGCATCCCAGGCGGGGCGCTGGTGGAGCAGGACGTGCCAACGACGTTCTCTGGCCGCGCTTCCGGCGCTCTGGAAGTGACCCTGAACCGGCCTGACTTCACCACGGCGGCGCGTCTGGTCAACGCCATCAATGCCCACCGCCCGCCCGGCGCGACCGGAGCCTCCGCCGAGGACGCCGGGACCATCCGCGTCGCCTTCACGCCCGGCACGGAGCCGGTCGCGCTGATTGCCGCGCTGGAAAGCGTGCCGGTGGAAACCGATCAGATTGCCAAAGTCGTCATCAATGAGCGCACGGGAACTGTGGTCATGGGCGGCAATGTGGATGTGACCGCCTGCGCGGTCGCCCACGGCAATTTGACTGTCTCTATCGCCAATGCGCCGGTGATTTCCCAGCCCGCGCCGCTGAGCCGGGGCGGCGTCACCGTGACAGTCCCGCGCAAAGTGATCACGGCCACGGAAGGCGACATGAGATTGATCCCGCTCCCGGCCAGCGCATCGCTGGACAAAGTCGTCCGCTCGCTGAACGCCCTCGGCGTGACGCCCCGCGATTTGATCGCCATTCTGCAGGCCATGAAAGAGGCGGGCGCTCTGCACGCGGAGATTGAAATACAGTGATCTTCCCATTAAATCGTTTAGAAACGCCCGCGCCGCCGCCAATCGACAAAAAGCATCTGGACCTGCAAAAAGCCACCCAGCAGTTTGAAGGCTACTTTCTGAACGAGCTGCTGAAAGAAATGCGAAAAACCGTGCCCGATGACAAGCTGCTGGGCGACAGCAGCAACGGGCAGCAGATTTTCCGGGACATGATAGACCAGACACTGTCCGAAAAGATGGCAAGCCGGGGCGACCTCGGCATGGCCCGGATGATGTACAACCAGCTTGCCCCTGGCCTCGGCACGGACGCCGCCACAAAAACAGACAAGAAAGGCTAAAAATATGCCCGATACCAAACGAATACTCAAAATCCTGCGCGACGACCTCGCCTTGCAAACGCGCCACTGCAAAGTGCTGGAAGCCCAGGAACTGGCGCTTTTGACCTGCAACCGCGCCCTGTTCGCGCAGACGCAGGAGCAGCACGCGGCGATGGTCGCCAAACTCGAAGTGCAGGACACCGCCCGCCGCGCCGCTCTTGTGGACGACGACGGCTCGCCGATCACGCTGTCCGGCCTGAAAGAGATCGCCCCCGAAGGCAGCCTGCGCGGCCTGGAGGGCCTCGAAGACGGCCTCAAGCACATTCTGGATCAGGTGCAGGTGCTCACACGCCGCAACCGCTCGCTCATTCAAAATGAGCTGGATTATATTGCGTTCTCGCTGGACCTCTTTGTGGAGGCGGGACGCACAGCCGGGGATGGTTACGGCGGCGCGGGTATCGCAGCAGGCCGAATGCTGATGGACCGCCGCGCCTGAAACACGGAGGGAAGAGTTATGCCAGGAACATTTTTTGGAATAGAAATCGGGCGCAGCGGCCTCGCCGCCGCGCAGGTCGGACAGGATGTGACGGGGCACAACATCGCTAATGCCGGAACGCCCGGTTATTCGGTGCAGTCGGTCAATCAGGTGGCTACCGATTTGATTGGCGGGGCGGGCCATGAGAGCCCGCTGCCCGGACAGGCCCTGGGGTCCGGCGTCGCCATCAGCCGTATTGTGCGAGCCAACGACCAGTTTCTGGACACGCAGGTGCGGGATGCGTCGGCTACTCACAGCTATCAGACCGGGCTGACCGACACGCTCAACCAAATCAGCAGCGCCTTCGGCGAGCCGGGCACCACTGGGCTGAACTCCGCCCTCAGTGCTTTCTTTAACGGCTTTCATGACCTCGCCAACAACGCCGAAGACATCGGCTCGCGGGCCACGACCATCCAGAAGGGGGCCGCGCTGGGCCGCATCTTTCAGGGCGTACAGTCCCGGCTGACGTCGCTCGGCAGCACCCTGAGCCAGAACGTAGATTTGGATATCAAAACCCTGAACGACAGCGCCGCGCAGATTGCTGCGCTGAACATCACGATCAAGCAGGAAGTGGCGGCGGGAAACCCGGTCAGCGGCGTCCTCGACCAGCGCGATTTGCTGCTGGATAAATTGTCCGGCCTGGCAAACATCACCACCCAGAACAATGCCGACGGCACGGTCAACGTTTCGATAGGCACTCAGGGACTCGTGGTGGGGACGGATGCCTACGCCGTCACGCTCACCAGCCTCACCGCAAAAGGTGACTTGAAGCAGGGAGAACTGGCGGGGCTGGTAGACAGCCAGAGCCGGGTAAGCGCCGTGCAGAGCAGCCTGAACACGCTGGCCGGATCAGTGGCCGCGCAGGTCAACGCCGTTCACCGCGCCGGGGCGGGCCTCGACGGCACCACCGGGGAAGACTTTTTCACTGTGACGCCGGGCAAAGAAGCCGCAACGCTGACCGTCAATCCTGATCTGGAAGCGCACCCGGAGCATCTCGCGGCGGCGGCCCTGCCCGTGCCGCCCGCGTCCGCCGTGCCGCCTCAAAGCGATGCGTCCAACGCCGTTTTGCTGGCAAACCTGAAAAGCCAGACCAATAGCACGCCCGGTGACCCGCTGTATAACAGCAGCATTCAGGGCTTTTACCAGCAGCTTGTCACCGACACCGGGGGCCGGGCGGCCAGCGCGAAAGCCGCCTCTGCCAGCTCCGGGGCGGTGCTGACGCAGCTGACCCAGCAGCGCAGCTCCGTCACCGGCGTCTCTACCGACGACGAAATGGTCAATATGCTGAAGTATCAGCGGGCCTATCAAGCCTCGGCCCGCGTGGTGCAGACGATGGACGACATGATCGGAACGCTGATCAACAATTTATTCTCCGGTAGATAACTGAGATAGATAACTGAGATAGATAACTGAGAAAGTAGGGAACAATGCGTATTACAGAGAGCCTGCGCTACGGCGGCCTGCAAAACAACATCGCAAACAGTCTGGATGCGCTGAACACGGTGCAGGGACAAATCTCTACCGGCAAAACGCTGACACAATTCTCCGACGATGCCGCCGGAGCCTCGCACTCGCTGGTTGTTCGGGCGGCGCTTGACGACAACAAACAGTATCAGCGCGATGTGACTCAGGCCACTGCGTTTCTGTCCGCCAGCGACAGCGCCCTCAGCAGCGCCTCGGACCTGCTGCGCTCGGCCCGTCAGGCCGCTCTGCAGGGAGCAAATTCGCAGCTGACGCCCGATGACTACGCTGCGCTTGGCAGCCAGGTGGACGGCGTGGTGCAGCAGCTGACGCAGGTGGCGAACAGTGATATTCACGGCAAATATCTGTTTGGCGGCACGGCCACAAAAACGCCGCCGTTTGATGCTTCGCAGAACTATTCCGGGAACACCGGGGCCGTCACGGCCACGCTCGGACCGAGCTACCAAATTACGCTGAACTCATCGGGGTCCGCAGCATTCGGCCCGGCCTTCGATGCGCTCAAATCACTCAAGACCGATCTGGCGGCCGGAGATGCCGCCGCGATTTCGGCAGATATTGTCAAACTGGACGCAGGCATTTCTAACATCAGCGCCCAGCGGTCTGGCGTGGGGGCAAAGCTCAATGAGGTCAGCGGGGTTCAGTCCCGGCTGAAGCGAGCGGAGGGTGATTACGGCAACACCATTTCGGGAATAGAGGATGTTGACCTGGCAACGGCGTATGTCCAGCTTCAAAGCGCGACCAATGTTTACCAGGCGTCGCTGTCTACAACCGCCAAAGCGTTCCAGTACAGTTTGGCCGACTTTCTGCATTAAAGTTTTTCGGAGCATTTGTCTTTATGACTATTACCACAACCCGTTTCGGCGACCTCGACGTGGAGGAGCGCAAGACCCTGACCTTCCCGGAGGGGATGCCCGGCTTTGAGCATCTGCGTCAGTTCACGCTGGTTCCGCATCACACGGCGGACGGCGCAAAAGGCAGTCCGTTTGTCTGGCTGCAATCGCTGGAAGACGGGGCGCTGGCCTTCCTGGCGATGGAGCCGCACCAATCGTTCCCGGACTATGCCCCGCGTGTGCCTCGCGGCGAGATGGACGAGCTGGGGCTGAGCGAGCCAAACGCCCGGCCCCGGCTGTATACGCTGCTGACCGTTCCGCCGGGCGAGCCGCAGGGTATTACGGCCAATTTGATGGCCCCAGTCGTGGTCAACACCCGTGCCCGGCTCGGCAAACAGATTGTGCTCAATACTGACCAATATGGCCTGCGCCACCGGCTTTTGCCCGCCGAATAAAACATAAAAAGTAATTTCAAATACAACTAGGGTTAAAAAGGCTTGACTTTGGGAATGAAAGGGGCGTAAAATAAACGCATCTTGCACGCGCTTTCCCAAATCCCCAGCGCCGTGCCAGGGAGGGCCAAATGTTAGTTTTAACTCGACGATTAAACCAGAGCATCAAAATTGGTGACGATATTGAAATCACCGTGGTGGAAGTCCGTGGCGATCAGGTGCGTCTCGGCGTCAATGCACCCCGCGACGTTTCCGTGCATCGCAAAGAAGTCTACCTGCAGATTCAGCAGGAAAACCGGGCCGCCTCCGCCGCGCCCGAAGCTGAGAGCCTCGACACTCTCGGTGATGCCATAACCAATCAGGGCCGCACGAAATAGCTCGGTCCGGCGCCCGCTTCGTTTCGACGGAGCGGGCGCTTTTTGCGTCTTTTGTCTGCGTCACATTGCTTGACAAAGCGTGGCCTGAACGCTTATACTAAAGGCATCTCAAATTTGCGAAGTGATGGAGGATGACGATTTGGCGCATCAAGTGACCTTGATTCGGGGTGACGGAACCGGGCCGGAGCTGGTGGAAGCGACGCGGCGGGTGCTGGAAGGCACCGGCGTGGCGTTTGAATGGGACGTGGTGGAAGCGGGCGTGGACATCATGGAAACGGCGGGGACGCCGCTGCCGGACAACGTCCTGGCCTCCATTCGCAAAAACAAAGTCGCGCTGAAAGGCCCGATCACGACGCCGATTGGGACCGGCTTCCGCTCGGTCAATGTGGCCCTGCGAAAAGAGCTGGACCTGTATGCGTGCATTCGCCCCTGCAAGTCTTATGTCGGAGTCCGCTCGCGCTACGAGAACGTCGACCTGGTGATTGTCCGTGAAAACACGGAAGACCTCTACGCCGGCGTCGAGTATCCGGTAGACAGCGCCGAAGCCGCGCAGATTATCGGCATGGCGGGCGGCAAAATCCGGCAGGACTCAGCCATTTCCATCAAGCCGATCTCCCGCACCGGCAGCCGCCAGATCGTCAAAGCCGCATTTGACTATGCCATCGAAAACGGGCGCAAAAAAGTCACCGCTGTTGCCAAAGCGAATATCATGAAGTACACCGACGGTCTCTTTTACGAAGTCGCCCGTGAAGTCGCCAAAGAGTACGAGGGCCGCGTGGAGTACGATGAGTGGCTGGTGGATGCGATGTGCATGCAGCTTGTCCAGAAGCCCGAAAACTATGACATCATGGTCATGGAGAACTTGTACGGCGACATCCTTTCCGACCTCTGCGCGGGCCTCGTGGGCGGCCTCGGCGTCGCCCCCGGCGCAAATATCGGTGTGGACACGGCCCTCTTTGAGGCCACGCACGGCTCGGCTCCCAAGTACAAAAACCAGAACAAGGTCAACCCGACCGCGCTGATTCTGTCGGGAATGCTGATGCTGAAGTACCTGAAAGAAGACGCCGCCGCTGCCAGACTGGAAAAAGCCGTCTCGGATGTCATCGCCGAAGGCAAAGATGTCACCTACGACATGAAGCCCGACCGCAACGACCCCACCGCCGTCGGCACCGCAGAAATGGCCGACGCCATCATCGCCAAAATGCAGGCGGGGTAGGGCCGCTGATGGCCTCTGCCTCACTGTACTTAAAGTAAAGACGAGCAGCCCACGCCAGCACTGGTGGCGCTGGATCAAGCCAGCGGTACGCGATGCGGCGTGGGTGCTCTCTGAGATTAGGGCTATAACAGTGAATTGCGTGCCTTGAAACAGTTGGCAGGAGGATCGCGTGGCACAAAGATGGCTGTTCGCGGCGAACATGGCTGCTCTGGCAGCTTGGGGAGTGTCCTGGTTCGCTCCAGTTGGCATTGCTCTGCCGCAGGGAGGGGCAAGTCCCAGCCAGTCAAACTTTTTTATCCAGGCAATGCAGATTCACCCGTGGGAAGCATTTGTTCCTCTTGTCCTGTGCCTAGATGCATTTCTGCTCGCTCAAGTCCTCAAACGTTCGTGAGAAAATGGGGATTAGAGCAGCCACAACAAGTGCGTTGAAAGGAAGTTAATCCTATGGCCGTTGCCGAGCGTGAGCTGACTATACCTTTCCACGAAAACAGCGCAAATGCACAGCCGGAAACCCTGGAAGATTTCACGCCACAGCCCTACCGCTGGACCCGCGAGCAGTTCTACGCCATCGGGGATGCTGGGCTATTTGAGGGTCAGCACGTTATTCTCATGGAAGGGGAAATAATTGCCATGCCGCCCATGAAAGCGCCGCACCAGACAGCGGTAAGCTTGGCAGCGGAGGCGATCCGCGTGGCCTTCGGCATGGGATTCTTTGTGCGCGAACAGGGGCCGTTTGATATTGGCGAAGTCACGGACCCAGAGCCGGATGTGGCTGTTATTGCCGGTGCAATTCGGGATTTCGCGGGCAGGCATCCTCGTCAAGCGGCGCTGATTGTAGAGGTCTCGGATGCAACGCTGACTTATGATCGTCTGCAAAAGGCGAGTTTGTATGCCAAAGCCGGTGTGGCCGACTATTGGATTATCAACGTCAAAGTGCGGCAGGTAGAAGTATATCGGCAGCCTGCGGAAGATGCCGCCCAGCCATTTGGTTTCGGCTATGCCGAAGTGACGGCTTATGGGTCGGAGGCGGTGTTACAGCCTCCATCTGCACCGCGCCCGGTGGCAGTTGCGGCACTGCTGCCGTAACGACTTAAATTACATTTTAAATTACATTAAAGAGAGAGAACACAACTTATGGCTTCGGGAAAGAAGAAAGTCAGCGTCATCGGCGCGGGAAATGTCGGCGCAACGGTGGCGTTTCATGTCGCGCAGCAGGGGTATTCGGATGTGGTCCTGCTGGACCTGCCGGATGACCTGACACTGGAGCGACCCCGTAAAACTGGGTCAATGGCCCAGGGCAAAGCGCTCGATTTGAACCAAGTTTCGCCGATTGTGGGCTATGATGGGCGCGTACTTGGAACTTCGGACTATGCGGATACCAAAGACAGTGATGTGGTGGTGATCACCTCGGGCCGCCCCCGGACACCGGGGATGTCCCGCGAGGACCTGCTGGCGGTCAACGCCGACATCGTGCAGAGTGTGGCCGCGCAGGCGGTGCAGGCAAGCCCGGACGCCGTGTATATCATTGTGTCCAACCCCCTGGACGCCATGTGCCATGTGGCCCTGAAAGCCACCGGGCTGCCGTCGGAGAAAGTCATCGGGCAGGCGGGCGTTTTGGACAGCACGCGCTACCGCAACTACATTGCCGCCGCCGTAGGCGTCTCGGTGGAGGACGTGCAGGCGTATGTGCTGGGCGGACACGGCGACCAGATGGTTCCGGTTCGCAGCCTGACCACCGTGGGCGGCATCCCCGTCCAGAAGTGGGTGAACTTGGGGAAACTGACGGGCGAGCAGCTTCAAAAGATTGAAGACGACACCCGGCAGGGTGGGGGCATCCTGACGGGTCTGATCGGCACAAGCGCGTGGTATGCACCGGGCGTGGCGACGGCAGAGATGGTGGAAGCCGTTCTTCTGGACCGCAAGCGCATTCTGGCGACTACCGTTCTTTTGAGCGGCCAGTACGGCGTCTCCGACCTGTACTTTGGCGCTCCTGCTCTGCTCGGCGCCTCCGGCGTAGAGGCCATTTATGACCTCTCGGCGCTGGCCCCACTCACCGACGTCGAGCTGGCCGGGATCAAAGAGTCGGCGGCTAAAGTGCAGGGAACTGTGGACAGCTTGAAAGATTTGGGCAAGCTGTAGGTACGCAGATTATGTCCTCTTCTCTTTTAGCTCTGAGTGCCAGAGTGCGCCGAGGGCGTAAAGACCCAGTCTATCTTTGGTTCATTAATAATATTGCCGGACGAAGCCTTTGGCTGCCTTGCCATCCCAATGACGCAGGGGCGCAGATGACTGGGTATCGGTGCTGGGGCACGTCTGATCTGCCGCTCTGCGATTTGGCATTGTTCGAAGTGAAATGGATCGAGCTGCTGCCCTGGGAAACAAAGTTACTATGGCAAAATACTTACGCTGCGGGCGCAGAGCCTGATCAAATGACCGTCGAAGTGCGTCTGCGAGACGGTCAACAGGAGGAGATAGTATCGCTGCTTTGGAAAAGTGGGCACAAACTGCGCTAAATGAAAGTATACTAAAGCAACTTCTATGCCAGTAACACTCAAAGACATTGCACAGCAGACGGGTGTATCGCCCAGCGTCGTTTCGACGGTGCTGAGTGGGCGCGACAACGGCACATTTGTCAGCGAAAACACGCGGCGCAAAGTTCTTGCCGTTGCCGAGACGCTCAACTACACGCCGGTGCGGGCGGGGCGGCCTCGGGGCAGCCGCCGCCTGCGCCGTCAGCATACCGAACAGTTTATCGGCGTTTGGGACCCGGAATACAGCCCGCACACGGCGTTTCTGGTGCAGAACCTGCAGGTGGCGCTGCGGGATCATTCTCTAGCGAACGGGGCGGAGGCGGAGGACGACTTTGGCCTGCGCCTGCTGACGGCGGAAGACCTACCTAAATTAGATGCCCTCGGTATCATGGGTCTGGTGCTGCTGTCGGACAGCCTCCCGCCGCGTGAGGCGGCGATGGCGAGCATTCCCTGTGTGATGATTGGCGAGACGCAGCACCCCAGCCGCGATCTGGTGCAGGTGCATCTGGATGGTAGGGATGCCGGGCGGCAGATGGGCGAATATCTCTGGGACCTCGGACACCAGCGGCTGGCTTTACTGGCTCCCGCCGCCCCGGCACGGGTGACGCAGGAGCGTCTGGACGGTCTGCGCGGCGTTTGGGCCGAGCGCGAGGCTGACCCTGCTGCTGTGACACTGGCGGCAAGCGACACATTTAAGACGCTGGGGGAGCGCGAAGGCGTTCGCCGCGCCGTGCAGGGTCTGTTCGCGGCTGACGCCGCTGAAAAGCCGACCGTGCTGGTCTGTCACAACGAAAACATTGCCGCCGTGGCCGCGCAGACGCTGGCAGAAATGGGTCTAGCCGTGCCGCAGGCTGTTTCGCTGGCCGGGTTCGGCGACACGCCCCGGCTGGCAGAGGCTCTGACCCCGCCGCTGACAACGATTCGCCCTCCCGCCCCGGAGCTGGCCCGCCGGGCAGTTGCCGCGCTGTACGCGATTCACGACACGCCCGAAGTGGCCCGCGAGACGGATGTGGCCCTGCCGGGCCGTCTGATGGTGCGCGGGTCCTGTGCCCCGCCGCTCCACTAACTTCTATCAATCCTGCAATTTCTATGCCTGAGCGCCATCCAAATCTCCTGCGCCGTGAAGATACGGCTCTGGTTGTCATTGATATGCAGGAGCCTTTCCTAAATGTCATGTACGACCGGGAGCGGCTTGCTGCTAATGTTCGTTTGCTGGTCCAATCGGCAATTGTGATGCATATCCCAGTCGTGCCGACCACGCAGAACGCCGTGCGTCTGGGCGGCGTGGCCGCCGAAATTAGTGGCGCTTTTCCCGAAGGAACCATGCCTGTGCTGGCAGACAAAATGGCGTTTTCCTGCGCCGAAGCCGACGGCTTTCTGAAAGGCTTGACGGCGCTCGGGCGGCATCAAATCGTGCTCTGCGGGCTGGAAACGCATATTTGCGTGTCGCAGACAGCGCTGGATTTGGTGCATCTGGGCTATCAGGTTCATGTCGCCGCTGATGCCGTCTCGTCCCGGTCGCTGGAAACGCACAAGCTGGGCATGGAGCGGATGCGCGACTGCGGCGTTCTGCCCTGTGCCGCCGAAGCCGCCGTCTACGAATGGCTGCGCGAGGCGGGGACGTCCACGTTTAAAGCTATTCTCCCGCTGGTCAAATAACCCTCTTGCTCCCCTGTGTTTCTGCCGATATTAAATGCAGAAGAACCACCCAAATCTCCGCTTGACTATAGACACAGGAAAATGGTGACAGGCCGTGCCGACCCTCATGGAAACCAAGTTGAAGCAGGAGCGCCTGCTTCGAATTATTGAAGACGAACTGCAGGATTTGCCGCCGCTGCCGGCGGTAATTATGCGCGTCATGCAGACCGTCAATGACCCCACGACTTCTGCATCCGACTTGAACCGGCTGATTTCGACTGATCAGGCGCTGGCCTCCAAAGTGCTGCGTCTTGTCAACTCGTCTTACTACGGCTTCCCGCGCAAGATTGCCACCATTACCAATGCCGTGGTTATTTTGGGCTTTAACACCGTCCGCAATCTCACAACCTCGCTGGGCGTTTTCAATGCCTTTGACGCGCACGGCCAGAAAACCGCGCTGGATCGGGAAGCCTTTTGGGCGCATTCCATGGCCGTCGCCGTGGCGGCGAGCGCCCTCGCAAAGCGCAAGGGGATTGGGACGAAGTCGGTGGAGGAAGTGTTTATCGGCGGCCTGCTGCACGACATCGGCAAACTGTTTCTGGACCAGTATTTCCCCGACCAGTACGCGATTGCCATGAAACTGGCCGGAGCGGCCAAAATTTCGATCTGGGAAGCGGAAAAAACGGCGCTCGGGGTGGGGCACGCGCTGGTGGGCAAGCGGATCGCCGAAAAGTGGAACCTGCCGCCGTCGCTGACAGCCATGATTACTCTGCACCATCAGCCCGCGTATGCCAAAGAGTATTTCGAGATCACGGCGACGATTCAGGCCGCCGACCGGGTGGCCCGCCGTCTGGCGCTCGGCAGCGGCGGCGATCCTCTGGTTCCGCACCTGTCCCCCGAAACGGAGCAGTGGCTGGCCTTCACTCCCGCGATGTGGGAGGCCGTAGAGACCGAAGCGTGCCAAAAGTTCGACGAGTCCCGCGACTTCCTAAACGTGCTGTAGCCAGGAAGGGCAGGGGTAAGCCCTGCCCCTACAATGTCCCCCAGCCGCGCTTGGCCTCTGCACCGGCCGCAAAGAACGCCTCAATTGCCGCCGCATCCTCCGCCACCACCGCCGCTTCCAGAATATCCAGCTCCGCCCGGAACCCGCGCAGGCTTGCCAGCAGCGCCTCGCGGTTTGTCAGGCACACATCCCGCCACAACTCCGGCGACGAGGCCGCGACCCGCGTGGCGTCCGCGAAGCTGCCCGCCGTCAGGCTTTGCGTCTGCGGGTGCGCGGTCTGCATCTGCGCCGCCTGACGCATCAGCGCCGAGGCCAGAACGTGCGGCAGATGGCTCGTGACCGCCAGCATGGCATCGTGCGCCTCCGGCGTCAGTGTCAGAGTCGTGGCCCCCACCTCGCGGGCCAGCGCGGTTACCAGCGCCAGGGCCTCCGGGTCCGTCGTCTCCGTCGGCGTCAGCGCCCAGGTCGCTTCCTCAAACAGCAGCGGCGTCGCCGCCTCCACGCCGGTCTGCTCGGACCCCGCCATCGGATGCCCGCCGACAAACCGCCCCGCGCCGCCCGCCGCCCGCACAATCGCGCCCTTCGTGCTGCCCACGTCCGTCACCACCGCGCCGGGGCTGACCGCCGCCAGAACGCCCGGCAGTGCCCCCACGATATGCCCCACCGTGGTACACAGCACAACCACATCGGCGTCCGCCAGCCCCTCGTCCAGCCGCGTCACTCCTGCGTCAATGGCCCCCAGCGACACCGCCGTGTCCAGCCGCGCCGCATCCCGTCCAATGCCAACCACGCGCCGCGCCAGCCGCCGCGTCTTCAGCGCCATGCCGAGCGACCCACCAATCAGCCCGACCCCGACAATTGCCACGCTCCCAAACCGAGTTGGCCCGCCCCCTGTTGCAAACTGTGCTTCATCCATCATGCCTGCTGCCCTTCCACGTCTGATACCGCCGATTGATCAGCACTGCGATCCTGTCATAATTACTCCAGCTATCGACTACCGCTTGGAGGTCGGCATTCTCTGTCAGCAAAACCCAATTATAGTCCTCGAAGTAGTTGGCCTGCCCTGGTTGGCCCCAATAGTAGTCACGCGCAAAGGAGTTGCCTTCGTCGTTCAAATCCTCTTCCCAAAATTTGTAATCGCAGGCGGTTTCAAGAAATTCACGGGGGGTGATCTCACGCTGACGCAACAGCGTCAGAAGTTCCTGATCGTCTTCCTTATGCAATTGCCCTTCAAGCCCAGTGAGCATGGCCCACGTCACGAAGAAGGCGATACGGACACTAAACTGAGTGGGATCGTAATCGGCGCGGTCATAGCTCATGGTAATATCGCTGGGCTTTCACTGGAACTCAATAGTTGCGTATACGTCCGACAGGGCCAAATCCACGCCGACAGATGGCAGGTAGATACGGCTTTCAAGCCCCGTCATACTCTGCTTCTCCCAGGTTCCGTCGCGGCGGAAAAATAGTTCTACCCGCGCCTCGTTTTGGTTCACAAGCAGATAATCTTGCAGTGAGGCTATCGTCTTGTAATGCTCAAACTTCTCGCCCCGGTCGTAGCCTTCTGTGGATGGTGACAGCACTTCAACGATGAGCAGGGGATTAATCGCCACGTCAGTTTTCCCCATATATAGCTGACTTTGGCCGCAGATGACGAACATATCAGGGAACGTGTTAACACCGTTCCCAGTGTGTATCTTGGCATCCGAGCCGTAGATGCGACAGCCACGCGGAACCAGCACGTTTCCCAGTGCCCTGCCAATGTTCATGCTGATTGCGCTGTGGTCAAGTGTGCCGCCACTCATAGCGCGGATTTCGCCGTCGACATATTCCCAGCGCCCGACCGAAGTTCGCTCAAACTCAAAGTATTCGGCTTCGGTATAATGGGTTTTTGCTTTCTCTGCCGTCGTATACCGATGTGCAAGTGCCATAAAGGTTTCCTTTCACTTTTCCTGCCGCGCTGCTCCTTCATTGCCACACTCAATTTTTGCGTACACATCTGCCAGCGTCAGCGTCTCCTGCAATGATGACAGATAAATGCTGCCGTCCCGCCCCTCCGCCTCACGCAGTTCCCAGTGGTCTTCCCGGCGCGTGTAGAGCAGGACACGGGGGCTGTCCTGGTCTACCAGCAGGTACTCTTCGAGGGCGTGGATTGTTTTGTAGTGATCAAATTTGTCCCCCCGGTCATAGCCGCGTGTGGAGGGAGACAGCACTTCGACTACCAGCAGGGGGTTGATAATCACATCTTCTTTGCCGAGGTAATATTGCCGCTCGCCACAAACCACCGCCACATCCGGGAATGTATTCACGCCGTCACCAGTATGGATTTTCATATCCGAGCCATACACCCGGCAGTCTCGCGTAGCCAGCAGATTGCCCAGCGCCCGTATTGTGTTTGCAATAATCGCGTTGTGGTCGTCCTTGCCGCCTGCCATTTGGCGTATCTCGCCGTTGACATACTCCCAGCGCCCGAACGATGTGCGTTCGAACTCGAAATAGTCGGCTTCGGTATAGCGTGTTTTTTCTACAAACTGTCGGGCTAGTGCCATAGCTTACTTCCTATATAGCGGCAAAACAAGAGGCCGCAGAGCCGCGTTTCTGATACGCTTATTCTCTGCGGCCTTCTTATTTTCCTGCCTGTTTGACAGGCTAAACCGCGTCATCAATCGCGGTCACTGTTAAGGGGCCGCCTTCGCGGAACCGGACGTACAAATCGTGATCATCCAGCAATGCCGTTCCCAAGAGCGGGCGGCGACCTGTCGCCAGAACGCTGACCTCGCGGGGTTGACCATTCCAAAGCAGCACTGCGCTGTGGACAGGAACTTTCAGTGGGCTGTTGTCTGCAAGGCGGACCACATCGCCGTGGCTATAGGGCAAGCCTAGTGAGGCAACGGCGGCGGGCGGAAGTGTCAGTTCGCCGGTGAACCCGGTGTCAATAACAAACTCAATAGACAGCGTCGGCTTGTCGGGCAGGCGGAAAGTAACTGCAAGCAGCGCGTGCCGATTTGAGACAGCACCAATCATTCGCTGCTTATCCGTTCCATTACACCGCCTAGTACTTCCACTGCTTCATAGCCAATCCGCAGAGCCAGGGGATCGGCATCCGGGTGGCGCTGACGCAGTAAAGCAGATGCGGCGAAGCCAAGTTTGTCCTGAGCAATTTCATAGTCGCCGCTGTCAACATCCAGCAGAATCAATCTCCCAATGTTTTCCGGTATCTCAATCTTCGAGCGAATTTGATAATAAAGCTGCCAGGCACGAGCAACCGAGTTTCCTGCAATTTCTGATTCCAGAACAGCCATACTCTGTCTCCTTAGAGGTGTTTGTTACAGATGCTTGCCGACGGCCTGGGCGATGGGGGCGATGTCGTGCATCAGCTTTTCGAAGGCGTCGGGCAGCAGGGACTGAGCGCCGTCTTTCAGGGCTTTCTCCGGGTTCGGGTGGACCTCGATAATGATGCCGTCGGCTCCGGCGGCGATGGCGGCGCGGGTGACGGCGTTGACGAGGCTGGCTTTGCCGGTAGCGTGGGACGGGTCGGCGATAATCGGCAGGTGCGACAGTTCTTTGACGGCGGGGATGGCGTTGACGTCAAACGTGTTGCGGGTGTAGGTCTCAAACGTGCGGATGCCGCGCTCGCAGAGCATGACGTTTTTGTTGCCCCGGCTGGCAATGTATTCGGCGGCCTGCAGCCACTCTTCAATGGTGGCGGACATACCGCGCTTCAGCATCACGGGGGTCTGCGTTTTGCCGATCTCGGTCAGCAGCGGGTAGTTCTGCATATTGCGCGTGCCGACCTGCAAAATGTCAGCGTAGCTGCACACCAGCTCCACATCGCGGACGTCCAGCACTTCGGTGATAATCGCCATGTCCAGCTCGTCGCGGGCGGCGGCCAGCATTTTCAGCGCGGGTTCACCGTGGCCGTGGAACGAGTAGGGGGACGTGGAGGGCTTGTAGGCCCCACCGCGCAGGATGTGCGCTCCGGCGGCCTTGACGGCGCGGGCGGCTTCCATGAGCTGGGCTTCGGTTTCGACGGTGCAGGGACCGGCCATGACGGCGACAAACTCGGGGTCACCGATGCGGATGCCGCGCACGTCAATGATGGTCGGCTCCGGGTGGAACTGCTTGGATACGATCTTGTAGGGCTTCGTGACTGGCACGACTTTCGCCACATAGGGCAGCGCGGCAAACTGCTCCATGACCTCGGCCTTGCCGGACGGGTCGCTGGGGACGCCGACGGCCCCGACAATGGTGGTCTCGATGCCTTCCGACAGGTGAACGCCGTAGCCGCGCTCTTCCAGCATTTGTGTCACGTGCTGCAAATTCTCCTTCGTCGCCTCTGACGAGACTATGATAATCATAAAAGCCCCTTACTCATTTCCTAATAATCTTCAAAAAGTACCGATGAGTGTACCTATGTGTCCGCCTCATTGTCAAGGTGGGTTGACACTTGTGCCCATTTCACGCTATACTGGTGGTATAGGCCGAACATCTGTTGCCGAACGTTTGTGCCTCATTCGGGAAGGAGCCTTTGATGCCGAAGCCGTTATCCAGCCGCCAGAAACAAATTTTAAACTGCATTGAGCAGCATATGAGCGTTCACGGCTACCCGCCGACCGTCCGCGAAATCGGGTCCGCCGTCAGCTTGTCGTCGTCTTCCACCGTTCATGCTCACTTAAAGAGCCTCGAGGAGGCCGGCCATATCCAGCGCGATGCCGTGCTGACCCGCGCCATCAAGCTTGTGCCGGGCAGCCGGGGCGAAGACTACACTCGCACCAAACCTGTCATCAACGTTCCGATTATTGGCACTGTGGCCGCTGGGAAGCCCCGGCTCGCGCAGGAAGACATCGAAGACGTGTTCCCCCTGCCCACGGACTTTATCTCCGGCGACGGGTTCATCTTGGAAGTGCGCGGGGACAGCATGATCGACGACGGCATCCACGACGGCGATTACGTGGTCGTGCGCCGCCAGCAGACCGCCGACAACGGCGAAACTGTGGTGGCGATGATTACCCACGAAGAAGTCACGGAAGCGACCGTGAAGCGGTTCTATAAAGAAAAGCAGCGCATCCGCCTTCAGCCTGCCAACAAGCGCATGAAGCCGATGTACTTTGATGACATTCAGATCGCCGGCAAAGTCGTCGGCGTCGTCCGCCGCATGGCCTGAGTGACAGCCTGAAAACAAGCGCCTCTGGCAGCCTGCCGCGTCCGCCCGCCCGGCGATGGATCAGGTCGCTGAGTGTACCTTGCTGACCGGCTACACAGCGAACCTCCTTCACACCCGGCGGTGGGAAGAAATCCATCCGCGCCTCCTAGAAAACGCCCGTCGCGTCGCCGCCGCGATTGCCGCTGTTCCCGACAGCGATCTGGCCGACGAGATAGCACTGCCCTGGGGAAAGCAAAGTGTGGCGGAGATGCTTGCCTATCCCTACTGGAACCTGACCTATCATCTGGGGCAGGTCAACTGCATTGCATCCCTGCTCGGTACTCTGGACTAAGAACAACCATGCCCCATATTGAAAACACCGTGGTCATCAACGCTCCGCTGGAAAAAGTCTTTGCGCTGGCCCGCGACCAAGAGACGTTTCCACAGTTCATGCCGGACGTGGAAAGCGTGGCGATCTCCGAGCGGAGCGGCGACGGCAGCCGCACCGTCTCGGACTGGGTGGCCGTGGCCTCGGACTTTAAGCTGAAAGTGCGCTGGACTGAGGAAGACCTGTGGGACGAGGCCGCGCACACCCTGCGCTTTCAGCAGCTCAAAGGGGACTACACGGCCTACGGGGGGACGTGGACGTGGACCGAGGAATCGCCCGGAGTGACTCGATTCGACTCCGCGATTGACTATGACCTGGAAATCCCGCTGATTGGGGCGCTGCTGAAAGCCGTTGTCGCCCGGCTGATGCGCGACAACACGCAGAAGATTTTAGAGGCCATCAAAACCCGCGCTGAGGCTTAGTCTGAGGCAGGGACGCGCTCACCGTGTCGAGCGCGGCAAGCTGCGTGCCCACATAATAGTGTTTCAATATCTGCTGATAGGTCTTGCGGTACGGCGCCCCGGCCATTGAAACCGCGCCGTCCTGCGACATTCCTAGCCCGTGCCCCCAGCCGCGCCCGTCAAACCTGTACGCGCCTGCTGCCGTCCGGGTCAGCGTCAGCCGCGTGGAGCGCAGGACGTCATACCCCAAAATCTGCCGCATCTGCGGCCCGGTGATGGTTTTGGAAGCTCCCCCCGCCCCCCAGACGGTCGCCGTGGTCACGCGCCCGGAAGCATCCAGCCCGTCCACCGTCAGCGAGGCAAACCCGGCCACGGCAGAGCGCGGGTCGCGGCCCAGCAGCCCCGCAATTTGTGTCGGCGTGAACGTCTTGCTCCAAGTGTGATATTTGCCGCCTACGGCATACTCTTCTCCCCGGACATCGCAGTCTTTAACTGCCTGCAAGTAAGGGCAGTCGCCGTTGGTGTCGCACGCCGTCATGCCGCCGCTGTCGGTGGAGTAGGGGGCGTCAATCAGCGTTCCCTGCCACGTCAGCACCTGCCCGCGTGTGGCGTCCACGGCGGCATTGGAGGCTGCCGTTTCGCCGTCCACCCCCAGATACCCTTCGCACCGCGTCGTGTCGTCCAGGTCAAAGCCTTCTTTAGCACACTTGCCCCGGTTTTTCAGCGCATACGTCCGTGCGGCCACGGCCTGCGCTTTCATCGCCTCGGCAGGGACTTTCGTGCCGATCTCTGCCGGAATGACGCCGTACAGGTATGGCTCCAGCGCCACGGTGTTGATCACCCGCAGGTCCCCCTCCGGGTCCCGCCGCACGGTCAGCGTGCCCCGGTAGTGGCGCGTCTCTTCCGTCCGGCTTCCGATCCGCGCAATCCGGCAAAAGCCGCCCGCGCCGGGAACCAGCAGCACGGCGGCGAACTTGCCCGGAACCGGCGTTTCCAACGCCCCCACGCGCCGCGCCAGCGTGATACCCGCCGCCGACACCGTCACCTTGTAATCCGTTCCCCCTGCCGCGCTGAACAGGGTTTTGTTGGTGAGCGGGTCCAGCAGCACAAAAGGCCGCTCGCTGCCTACCAGCACCGAGGTGGAGTGCCGAAACGAACGGTCCAGCCCAATTCGCAGGGGAGCGGGCGTCGCAGGTGCGGCCTGCGCCGCTGGCACGGTCAGCAGCAGAGGGAGCAGAAAGAGGGGGGCGGGCATCAAGCGCATAGTTTCTCCTGAAATATGTTGTTGGCGTCACAAGATTACGTCGATGCCGAGCCGACTCGACGAGGGATTTTCAATCCCTCCAAATCCTCACGGCACTCATCAGGCTCTATCTTAACCCACTTCGCCCCAAAAAGCAACAGCCCAGGCATTTGCCTGGGCTGAAAAACTCAATGTCTTTGCTCGTAATGCTCAATTTGGTGGCAGTTAGAGCAGAGAACTATACACTTTTCTATCTAGCGCAACATTGTTGCTATGGATAGACCGCGTCCGGCCATATCAGCAACATTACCTAACTTGGTATGGGTTTCTTTGTGGTGAAATTGAAGAGCACGCGGATCGGGGAAGCCGCACCGACAGCAAACCAGCGCACCTTTGTAGCCATCAAGCCATAAGCGCAGGCGATGTTTGCGTAACCGGCTGCTTGAAAGCTTGCATTGACGGCACTTGAGCCGCCGGTACACTCTCTCGCCGACGACCTTGCAAACCTCAAAAGCTTCTTCCGACTGCTCGGTCAAACAGTATTTGCAGAGCTTCAAAGCAATCGTCCCTGATTGGCGCAGTCAACATAATTTAAGCAGTTTGAAAATCGGGGTGACAGGACTTGAACCTGCGGCCTTCCAGTCCCGAACCGGACACTCTACCAAACTGAGCTACACCCCGTTGTGCAACGCCGTGTCCAACTGGATAGCAGACCGGCGGGCGCAGTTATGATAGCCGATTCCGGCCCCTGCTGTCAAGCCCTCGGCGGCTTTGGAGGCACGAAATTGAAGATTACGACGGAAACTGCCGAAGAAAGAAACTGAAAGGCTTTTTTCTATGACACGTTTTCCACTCGCCGCCGTTGTTTTACCCTGCCTTGCCGCCCTTGCCGCCGCGCAGGTGCTCGCCCCCACGGCGCACGCCGAGACGGCAGCCGCTGTGCCGGACTATTCGGTGCGCGTTCTCAGCCAGAGCGTCAAGCGCGGGGTGGGGGGACTGATCATTCAGGGGCGGCTCCGAAATATCGGGCGTAAGCCGCTGACGTACACACAGGTCACTTCCAGTTTGACGGACAGCGGCGGCCAGGAAGTATTTCGGGGGCACGGGTACTTGACCGTCAGCCCCCTGCCGCCGGGACAAACAGCCGAGTTCCGGGTGTGCGAGCCGGACGCGCCGACGGCGGGCAAGGTGGAAGTTACCTTCCGGGAGCGAGGCCATTCCATCGTCGCGGAGATGCCCCTTGCTATGCGGACCGCTCAGGTGGAAAGCGCGTCTACCACGGTGCGGTAGTCAAACTCGGCCAGAAAGTCGGCCCGGTCGCCCCAGCCGTAGCCGACTTGCAAGGTGTCGCCCTCGCGGTAGAGGGAGATGGGGAACGCGACGCGCTTGGTGTCGAACAGCTCCCCGAGACCCTGGTAGCAGCGCGGTACATCGTCCGGGGTCAGCGCCCGCACGCAGGACTGAATCGTCGGCAGGCCTTCGTCGCCCTCGTAGGTCAGCCAGACGAACCAGCCTTCGTACTGCTCTTCAATGTCCGGGTATTTGGAGTCCCGCGTCTCGGGATACTCCGGGTTATTGCGGTCTAAAACAACGTGGATGAGGCCCAGATAGCCACCCTTTTCGGGGCAGTGAACAAAATTGCTGCCGAGGCCAACCCGGTGAACGTAGGGCCAGACGTCGCCGCCAATGGCGTTCGGCAGGCCGTCGATAAAGCCGCACAGAGTATAGCCGTGCATCGCGTCTTCCTGACGGCTCTCAAAATAGGGAAGCAACTTGGTCTCACTCATGGAGCGTGCCCCGATACGTGTGCGCCCGTGGTCCCGCTCCGGCAGGCGCACCGAGTTTTTGTAGGACTCGACGTGCAGCTCGGAGGGCAGGCTGCCGATGATTCCTCGTACCCAGATATCGCAGCCAAGCTCCGTCAGGAACATATCTTCCTGCGTGCCGGGCTTCTGCGTCATAAACTCCAGGCCGCCGAATAAGTGTGCTAGCTCTAAAGTCTCAGGCCGCTCACGGGGGTCCAGGTAGCCGCCGTAGACGCCGACATCGTGGATGAACTCGTCATCGGGCATGACCAGCTTACCCCGGTAGCCCTGTCCGGTCACGAAAAAGCCGGGGGCGCCGTCGGGAAGCATCACCGGGGCGAGGCGCACATCTTCCATGATGATACCCTCGGAGTTGGCATCGTACCACAAGTCGCCGTGCCGGGGCGGGCAGGTCGGGGCGGGCTTGCGCGGGCCGCTGATATGGGTGCAGGGAAACCGCTCGGTCATGTCATAGACATTATGCATCCCGTGCATCTCAGCGTCGGGAACATAAAACAGCCGGATTTCCGAGTACAGCTCGCGGGTCACCGGGTCCTTCATCCGGGCCAGACGGACGGTGACAGCGTGCGTGCGCTGCCCTGCGGCGTCGGTCCAGACCTGAATGGGTCCGTTGAACGCGGCCTCCCAGGAGGCACCGGGATAGCGGGCCTCGATGCCGAACTCATGAACGGTATGCGGGATGATCGGAAGATCAATTAAAGATGTTGTCGGCAAATCCAATACAGCAATACTCACGCGGCGGACCTTCTTTTCAAGAAATAAAGTTTAAGAGGGAACTAACTGTTACCGGGTTTTCGGTTTATTCGGTTCCCAGCGTTATACCTGTCTGCCGCTGCGGCGCAGAACGCGGTCTTCGGAATAAAGCGGCTCCCCAAAAGTCTCCGGGTGCAGGAGTGAGGCAAGAAGCTCCAGGCTGTCCACAAGGCGCGGGCCAGGGCGGCTGAAATAGTCCGAGCCGTTGACGACAAACACGCGGCCCGAGCGCACAGCAGGCAGATCGGCGTATCCGGGCAGGGCTTCCAAAATCGGCATATCTTCCAGCGTCCGCACTGCGCCGAACCCGCACTGCGCGATTACCAGCACTTCCGGGGCGAACTGACGCACGGCGTCCCACGAAATCTGCGTGGAGGGCTGATGCAGGCTGCCGACTAAATCGCAGCCGCCCGCAATCTGCACCAGTTCCGGGTCCCAGTGCCCGCCGCCAAACAGCGGCTCAATCCACTCTAACAGCACCGTTCGGGGCCGGTGCTCTGCTGCTTCGGCTAATGCCCGCACACGCTCTACTCGCGCCCACAAATTCGCTGTGAGGGCCGCCGCTTCGTCCTCGCGTCCTGTGGACTGCCCGACCTGCGTGATTGTTCCCAGCACGCCAGCCAGCGTCGTCGGCTCCAAATTCAGCACTCGCGGCGGGTTGGGCAGGAGGCGGACAGCGGCTTGTACGTCTTTATAAGAGACCGCGCAGACATCGCAAAGCTGCTGCGTCAAAATCAAATCGGGCGCAAGTTCTACCAGCAGAGTCTGGTCAATCGTATACAACGAATGCGCCTCGCTTAATTGTTCCCGCACCGCCGCGTCAATTTCCGCGCTGGTCAGCCCTTCCGGGAGAATGCTGCGCGTGATCACGGGCTTGTTTTTGACGGACGGCGGGTAGTCGCATTCGTGGGTGACAGCCACAAGGCTGTCTTCCAGCCCGAGGGCGCAGACAATTTCAGTGGCGCTCGGCAGCAGGGAAACAATTTTCATAAGGCATTGCTGTAGTTTTGCCGCCTGCCGCCGGTCTTAAACGCGCTCCGCGTCTTGGGCAACAACAAACGCAAAAAAGCCGCTGCCCTCGAAAGGGCAGCGGCTTTGTGGACAGGGGCAAGATCAGGCGGCCACACGCGCTTTGCGGCGCGGACACACGCCGCCAATAACGAGCAGGCCGACGGCCAGGATCAGACTCGTGCTGGCTTCCGGCACGGGGGCGGACTGCGGGGCGTCGCTGACACGCGAAACGCCGTCAATGTTGCCAAAGCCAGTGAAGCGCACGTACTGAATGCCGGTGGTCGCAAATGGCGTGTCCGCCAGCGAAAAGGAGAAGCCGCCCGCCGAGCCATTGTAGACCGTGTTAGCAACCTCGGCGATGCTTTTGCCCGCGAAATCCGCTCCCGTCAACGTTGGGTCCACGGGCTTGGAGAAGTCCTGCAAATTGCCGGGCGTGTCATCCCAGCCGCTCGGGTTCTGCGCGGAGATGCCGACCCACTTGTACGGATTCTCCGGGAACAGCATTGTGTTCGCTGAGGTGAGCGTGACAAAGTCCGTGCCGTTGGCACTGACGCTGACGGACGGCCTCGTGCCGAATATGCTGCCGTCGGTGGCGTGGTACTGGGTCATGTCCGTATCGGGCAGAACGTACCCTTCGCCGGTCGCGTAGTTCGTGCCGACAAAAAACGAGTTGCTGTAAACGATGAAGTCCTGCCCGAACCAGTGCTGGTTGCTGTGGATAATGGGGGCCAGGTCAAACTTAACTGTCAGGCTGCCCTGCCCGCTGCCGCCGAGCGACACCAGCAGATTATTTCCGGCAGGGTTGACGCCGTAAGCCGCGTAGGCTGCCGACGTGTGATACAGGTCGCCAAAGCCGTCATCGGCCAGCGTGGTCGGCTGCCCCAGCGCGGCGGCGGCGTTGCTAAACAGTCCATTCGTGCTGAGATTGCTGTAGGCTGCGACGCTGGACGCAAACTGCTGGGCATGAGCACCGGGGGCGAGGCTGAAAAATGCCGTCAGAGACAGCAGGCCGAGGGCGGGTTTGAGTGTGAAGTGTTTCATAAATGTTCCTTTGTGTGGCTCGAAGGACAGAACGAGGGATTGAAAATCCCTCGCTAGGTGAGGCGTCCTTCGGACGGAAGACATACGGACAAAGAATGCGGTTCTTCTGTCTTAACGCCTCCGTCCGCAGGACGCCTCTCCCAGCGCGTAGTTTTCAGCTACGCGCCAATAGTGTTAGTAAGCGTAGGCGCTGGCGGGCTGCATTCCTGGCCCATAGGCCGAATCGTCGGCAGACAGGCCGCCAAACCGGGGATACTGGGGATCGTAGGGAAAGCTGCCCCGGACAGACTTGACGTGCCCATCGGCATAGCAGACTGTCGCCGTGCCGTTGTGGCGAAAGTCCACCAGCCCTGCCCCGTAGCTGCCTGCGAAGACGGCATCGCCGGGGGCACGCAGGAAGTTCTCCGGCTGCGGATAAGCGCCGCCGTAGCCGCCATCCGCGAAGGCGGCAGTCTGGGCGGGCATAACAATCTGGCTCAGGTGACAGGCGGGATAGTTGCCGCCCGCCGACAAGCCCAGATCGCCGCCGAGGTAAGTGGCGTTGTAGCCGTAGCCATTATAAGGCCGGGTGGTGGCACTGGCGAGTGCCGGGTTGTCAGGGCAGCCGTGAATCTGGCCCGTCGTGGTGTACGGGCCGAGCATCCCGAGGCCCCAGACGTGGGTGGTACGGTTGAGTCGAAAATCCCAGGCATCGTCGGCGTCGCCGCCAAAGCGCGTGGCGTTGTACGACGGGCAGACCTGCTCGTCATAATCGTTGGCATACATTAGCCAGGCCAGGCCAAGCTGTTTGAGGTTGGACTGACAGACGGTGCGCCGGGCATTTTCGCGGACTTTGGAGAAGACGGGAAATAAAATCGCCGCAAGAATCGCGATAATGGCGATCACGACGAGCAGCTCAATCAGGGTAAACGCCTGAACGGAGCCGCGTGGGGGCGGGGCCGGGCCGGACATAGGCAAGTTCCTTTCGCCTGTCGCACGCAGGCAAAAAAGTTCCGAAAGATAGGCCCGTCTTGAAGAGCTTATTTTTCGGGCACGTTTGGCTGGTAATCTGGCTGAACGGCCTGAAGGCCGCTGTCACAGTTGCGGGACAGCGCCGGAATTGCCCTGCGTGTTAAGCAGGACGCACCGGACTTCCCCATTTAAGCCGCGTGTTGACCACGCAGCACCGAACGTGTTGGGCACGATGAATTGTGCGGTTAGTATAGCCGAAGGGGGCGGGCGAAGTCAAGGGGAGGCACGGTCGTGGCTGTGGGCGTATTTCTTAACGTCGTTTTAACAGCCGCTTAATGCCGCCTTAATACAAGCGCGTTACAATGGCGGCACTGTTGTTAAGCGATTTCAAAGGAGCTATCTTATGCGTCTTACCCTGCCTCGTTTTTTCATGCCTCTGCTGGCCGCAGCGGGGGGAGCGGCGTTTCTGCTGGCCGCCCCGCACACTGCCCGTGCTCAGTCCTTCTCCTTCAGCAGCAGCGCCCCCGGCTATCATCCGTTTGTCAATGACAACGACGTGCAGCTTCTGGCGTTCACGCTCACCGGCCCGGCCAGCAGCGTTTCGATTTCCACGCATTCCTATGCGGACGCGATCCTGAACGGCTTTCCGACCACGCTGTCCCTGTTCACCAATACCGGCAGCCCGGAGACCAGCCTGCTGATCGGACAAAGCATTGACGACAACGGTGTCAGCGACGCTTCCCTCAATGCGACACTCGCGCAAGGCTCCTATTTCATTGCTCTGACCCAGCATGACAACGCCGCGCTGGGGCAGTTTCTCAGCAATGGATTTGCATTTAATAACTCTGATTTCTCGGACCCGCTGTATACCGGCGGGCCGTTCACCGATTTTGACGGCAATACTCGCACCGGCAGCTGGCAGGTCACGGCGAATGCCGTTCCCGTTCCCGAGCTCAACTCCGGGCTGATTTTCATTCCCGGCGCACTGTTTCTGGCAGGCAGCCTCTCTACGCGCCGCCGCCGCACTCTGAAAGGTCACACCAATGGATAATGAGATGGATGATCAGACATTTCGCCGCCTGATGCGCTCGCCATTGACGCGCCGCCAGTTTCTCGGAGCGGCGGGCATGACCACCGCCCTGCTGCTGGCAGGACGGCAGGCATCTTCTGTGACCGCGAACAACTCAGCGAAGCTGCCGAGCGACCCCTTCACCCTCGGGGTGGCCTCCGGCGACCCCGCGCCCGACGGCGTGGTCCTCTGGACACGGCTGGCCCCCGGCGGCGTGACCTGGGACTCCACCCGGTCGCGGGATGTGCTCTGGCAGGTCGCCACCGACAGCCGCTTCACAAACATCGTGCAGCGCGGCTCCGCGCTTGCCCTGCCGCAGCTTGCTCACTCGGTCCATATCGAGCTGAGCGGCCTGCGGCCTGCGGCGTTCTACTACTACCGCTTCCTGATTGACGGTTACGTGTCGCGCACCGGACGGCTGAAAACCGCGCCGATGACTGATGCTCCGACTAATCTGGTGAAGTTCGCGTTCTGCTCCTGCTCCGACTTCCAGAACGGCTACTTCGTGGCCTATGCCGACATGGCGAAGCAGGACCTGGACTTCTGGGTGCATCTGGGCGATTACATCTACGAATACGATGCCGAGACGAACGCCGTCGGTGGGCGCCAGCATTCCGTGACTGACTACCAGGCGGCCCACAACGGAACCGGTATTGATCAGCTTTCCACACTGGCCGACTACCGCCGCCGCTACACCCAGTACCATCAGGAGCCGTCCCTGCAAACCCTGCACGCAACCCATCCGCTGATCGCCGTCTGGGATGACCACGAGACGGAAAACAACTATTCCAACACCCATGACGAAATTGGCGACCGCGTCGCCGCCGCCAATGGCAGCAGCGCCCCCTACCAGGCGCCGATGCAGTTCCTTCTGCAGCGGGCATCCGCCTACCAAGCCTACTATGAAAATATGCCGCTGCGCCGCACGCATCTGATTGCTAATTCCGACGGGACGATTGACTGGAAAAACGCCCACCTGTACCGCCGCCTGCAATTTGGCGATCTGCTGACGCTGCATATGCTGGATGATCGCCAGTACCGCACCGATCAGCCGCGCTCCTTTGGAACTGCTGCCGACGGTCCGCTGGCCCCGGTCAAAAGCGGGCTGGCTGTCAACGACTTTGGCCTGTCTCCCTACACCGGCGTGAACGATTCTGCCGACTCGGCGGATGCCGGTCTGCCAAACACACTGCTGGGCAAAACGCAGTTCGGCTGGCTGCTGGACGGCATCACGAAGTCAACCACGAAATGGAACACGCTAGGCAACCAGACCATGATGGGCGTCACCGACTTCAACGCCGACTATATCCACGGCAATAAGCTCTTCCTCAGCCCCACAGTCGGGGTCCCGGTGCCCGTCTTTGATATTGACTCCTGGGACGGCTATTCCTCCGAACGCGCCGCGCTGCTCGGCACAGTGGCCGCCCTGCGAAAGAGCGGCGAAGAGCGCAACGTAGTCGTCATCACCGGCGACATTCATTCGTCCTGGGTCCACAACCTGCAAAGCGCTCCGAACCCTGCGGACTGGGGCAATCTCAGCAGCACCGTCGCCACTGAGTTTGTCACCAGCTCGGTCACGGCGGACTTTCCGCCCGCCTTCTGGGGTCCGGTGGAACTGGGATTCCAGAAGAACGATCAGCCCTGGGTCAAGTACGTCAACCCGCGCAAGAAAGGCTACGTGCTTTGCACGGTAACGCCCGCACAGTTCCAGACTGACTACCGCCTGGTGGACAGCGACCCCGTCACCGGCAAAGTCGTCTCGGCCACGGCCAATGTCTCCACCGCCAAGTCATTTACGGTGCTGGACGGCATCCCCGGCGCACAGTCCTGAGCGGCTCAATAGAGAAGGGCGGGGCATTTGCCCCGCCCCCATTCTGGGGAGCCGGAACCTAACCCCCCGGCCCCCTTCCCTAAGAAGGAAGGGGGAGCCAGACAGATACAGACCCGAGAAGAGGGCAGAGACAACCTACTGCCCATACTCTGAATTTCCTGCTCCCCCTTCCTTCTTAGGGAAGGGGGCCAGGGGGTTAGGTTCCGGCTGCCAGAATGGGGGCGGGGGGCATTTAGGTCACTTCGCCGCCGCCTCGCCTGCGACCCAACCGGTGCTCCATGCCGCCTGCAAGTTGTAGCCGCCCACCGGCCCGGCGATGTCCAGCACCTCGCCGCACAGAGACAGCCCCTCTACAATTTTGGAGCGCATCGTCTGCGGGTCCACTTCGTCCAAAGAGACGCCGCCTGCGACTACCTCGCCGCGCTCCAAAGGCACATGGCGCACCGTGCCGAGCGGCCAGCCTTTCAGCGTCGTCACCAGCCGGTTCAAGTCTTTGGCCTTCAAGGCTGATCCGCGCGTCTCGCCCGGCACATTTGCCGCGACCAACAGCGGCTCCAGCAGCCGGGATGGCACGAACGGCGCGGCGAGGGCCGACACGGTCTTACGCGGGGCTTCCGTCGCCTGACGGCGCAGCTCGGCTTGCAGCTCTTCCCAGGACAGACCCGGCGCGAGGTCCGCCTCGACGACGTTCTCTTTCTCGTGCCCGTGCCGCTCGGCCACCTCGCGGGAGACCCCCAGCGCGGTTGGCCCGGAGACGCCTTTGTGGGTGAACAGCAAGTCGCCCTGCCAGCGCATAAACTCCTTGCCGCCCGTGCCTGCCCGTGCCCGCAGGGCGCAGTCGCGCAGGGCCACGCCCGACCAGTCGGACGCCGCCGCGTGGAAATACAGCGGGGCCAGCGCCGCCCGGAGTGTCACCAGCGAGTGCCCCAGCGCCGACAGCCAGGGCCAGCCGTCGCCTGTCGTTCCCGTCGCCGGGTACGAGGACCCGCCGGTAGACACAATCACCTTTGAGGCGGTCAGCGTCTCGCCGCCCACCCGCACGCCCACCATGCGCCCGTTTTCTGCCACCAGCCCGGTCACGGGCGACGAGTAGCGCACCGTGACGCCTGTTTCCTCCACATAGCCTGTCAGGAGCGCGGCCACGTCTTTGGCATTGGCGGGTTCCACCGGGAAGACGCGCCCATCGGGCCGCACGTAGGTTTGCATGCCCCGCGTGTGCAGGATGTCCAAAAACTGCGCGTTGGTGAACTTGTAGAACGACGGCTTCAGGAACCGCGCTTCATTGGGCCGAAACTTCGCCCGCACGTCCTCCATCGGCCCGTCATGGGTCAGGTTGCACTTGCCCCCGCCGGAGATCAGTATCTTCATCCCCAGCCGCTCATTCTTTTCCAGCAGCGTCACCGATGCTCCCAATTCCGCCGCCCGCCGCGCCGCCAGCATCCCCGCCGCTCCGCCGCCAATGACTATGATGTCATTACTGATATTAGTGGTTGTGTTCAAAATTATCCCAAAGGTGGTCGTCAGAGCGGACGCTAACATTCATCAGAACGGCTTGGTCTTCCAACTGCTGCGAGTCTCGGTACTGAAGCCGCTCTTCCAGGGGCAGGGTTACTTTCACGTCCGGGTGCATTTTCGAAGAATATTTACCTGAGGTAATAAAGTTTCCCTTGTATCTGCCGTTCAGGTCTGCTTCTTCCGCGTTGCGAAGATCAAATGTTTTGCCGTTGATGCCCTTCTCGGTGGTTTCCAGCGTGTATGCCTGCACATAAATCCTGCCGCCGTGCTTGATAATTCCCCAGCGAATCCCTTTGCTGTTCGGATAAGTCTGTATTTGTGTTGGATAAATCCGGTCAATAATCTGCTTTAGCCCGCGTGTGTCTACATACGCCGACTGCCCCTCTCCAAGCGCAGACAATGTCTGAGGCACAACAGGTATAGCAGGAGCCGGGCGGGGCAGACGCTCAAACCCCCACACTCCCAGCCCGCCGACCGCCGCCAGTCCGGCAAACAGAGCCACCACCCCGCCTCGTCTGTTTCGGCGGCGGCGAGCAGTCTGCTGACGGGTCGCTTCCACCGCCCGCAAGATGTCCTCCGGCGCGGCGTCCAGCGAAAGCTCCTCGACCGCTCGGCCTATCGCTATTTTGCCGTCCTGCCCCGCTCGCCCCGCATCCAAATGCGAAATCGCCGCCGCCAGTTCTTCCGGCGTGACCCGCACCTGCGCGGCGCTTGGGGCAGGGGCGTCTGCGTGTTCCGTTTGCTTCAGCATGATGTCACCATTTCTCCCACATGTGGCTGTCCGGGGTCACGTCATCCACTACCATTTCACTTGCATCTTCCTTTGCTTTCAGCTGCCATTCAAAATTAGGAGACAAAGTGAAATCTGCTTTCAGCGTGATCTGCTGTGGAGTGATACCCGCATCAAAAGAACGAGGATACGCATGAACAATGACAGGACGCTTCGCGGCCTGCGCTTTGGTGAACTTTGCCGCGACCCACCCGCGAAAATAGAGATTGCCGTCGTGCTTGATAATCTCCCAGGGCTTTTTCAGTCCCGGACGGACATCAAATTTCTGGTTGGACTTCGCCAGCGCCGCCGCATCCAGTGGGGAGTGCGTGTAATGCCAAAAACCTCGATTGAAGCGGCGCGGGGTAAGCGGGGCGGTCTGCCGCTGCTGCGCGTTAGCGCTCACAAGCTGCCACAGGCTGTTGCTGCTGCAATGCACCGCCTGATTGTCTGGCACGGCGGACAGCATCTTTAGCACCGAGCTGGCATTGAAGCCTCCTTCATCCATTTCCTGGCCCGTTGCCCCCGAACTTGGATCAATTGGGGAAGACATTACAAATGAGGTGGGACTAGGCTTGCTCACGACGGAAGAAGGCGAATAATTTGTGAACCCAGACTGCGTCGGTGGGGCGGGGTGAAAGATCAGGCCCCCCAGAACCACTGCCGCCAGTGGAACCAGAACAATACCCGCAACCAGCTTGGCATCGGCTGTTCTCAGCGGATCAACCGGGCGCTCCAGGACTTCTTCCTGCGGCTGCCCGTCCCGCATGGCTTCAATCTCGTGCAAAACGTCTTCGGCGGGCACGTTAATTTGAAGTACCTGAAGGACATCGCCGATAACGACCGTGCCTTCCTGCGCCTGCGCTTCTGCCTGCCGACGGGCTTCCAGGATACTAATAGCACGAGCCAGCTCTTCTTTTTTGACCCGCACTTCGCCTGCCGACTGCTGGGTTTCCTCATGCTTCAGCATAACATTAGATGCCTCCCGGCACGTTTTGGTTCTGTTCCCAGGCGTGTTCGTCGAGAGAAACCTGCTGACCCTCGGGGAACACGCACAGAGATGTTGCTCCGGTGGTCCATTCTTCCTGCCCGTAAGCGTTGACGACACTTTGTGTCGGGATGGTGATGGGAACCATCTCGCCCGCCCCATCCGTTCGTCCCGCCGCCTGAGACGGATACAGCCGGCAAGTATGGCCGTTCAGGATATTTGTGATCTCGTTTTTCCTGATCCAAGCACGCCAGTAGGAGATGCCGTCGTAGTAGACCGTGACCGTGTCTTTGGAAGAGAGCGGTCCCGTTTCTTGAAATTCAACCTGATAACCAGTCAACGGAGTGCCTGTTTTTGGCGAGTATCGTGGCATTGGCATTGTATCCGAAATCCCGAATCCGTCCGCCGAATGGATATTGCAGCCATCCGGCAGCCAACTTATCGGGAACTCCGTCTGCGTATCTCGCGCATCGATACCAAAAGGCGACACCACAAAAATCTGATACTGCGGCTGCGGTCCGGTTGACAGTGCGAGGAGCCGCTTGAATTCCTGCGTTTGATCCGCCACCGCTCTCGCGGCCTGCTGTGTTTGCCGCGCCTGCTGCCAGGCTGGATTGTAGAGAGTTTGCTGAAAGCCGAACAGCACCAGAAAACAGAGGGCTGCCGAAACGACCTCGGCCTTGAGAACTAACTTTAGCCGCTGCTGACGCTGCTTGACTTCTTCCTGCGCGGCGTCAGCCTCGCGGAGCGCCTCAATCTCCGCGTACAGTTCCTGGGGCGTGGCGTTCACCTCGCTGTCTCGGAGGCCCTCGGCCAGCGTGACTGTGCCCACCCGCGCAAACGCTTCCTGCGCTCGGCGGGCGTCAATGGACGCCAGCGCCTCGGTCAGCTCATGCGTGGAAACACGGGTCTCGGCGGCGGGGATTTGTGCGGGGTGGCTGTTTTCTAGCATGGCATCCTACCGGCAGGAGAGAATTGATAAGGGACGGTGACTGAAGCTGTATTCTACCACCTTTCGTAGGCGTGCTTGTCCAAATGAATGTTTTGAGCAAAGATGGGGGAATCATCCCAATTAGCACCGTTGCCGCCGATGGGGACTGTGACATCAAAGCCGCTCACCGGCAGAGTAATTGGAACGGTGTAGTTGCTGTCGCGCACAGCGTTCACCTCTGCGCCATTTTGGGCGAGCACTGCAGGCGACATCCTGAGTATCCATCCGCGCACATAGGGCCTGCCATCATGCTTGATCAAAGTCCATCGCGTTTGCTGACCGGGATTGAACTGTTGAAAACTGATACCGCCATAGCGGCAGCGCACGGGCTGACCGTCGCCCACTTCCGATAACAGAACCATCCTTCCGCTGGGGTTCCCAACCAGAATATCCGGGGCCAGAAAAATATGCTGAGGCGTGTAGGAAACCCCGCTTCGAGCGCGGATTAGCTGCATAATGCTGAGAAGGACGACACCGGCAGCAAAACAAATGCTGAGGCGCTGACCTAGAGAAAGGGGGCGCCGGGGCTTCACCGCCTGCGGCTGGCTCTGGCCTGCTCGTACCTCGGCCAGCACTTCTTCCGGCGTGGCGTCCAAAGACAGCTCGCTGACGGCGTCGCCAATGGCGATTTTGCCGTCCGCCCCCGTCCGTCGGGCTTCCAGACGGGCGATGGCTGCCGCCAGCTCTTCTGGGGTGACACGCACCTGCGCTGCCGCTTGCCCCGCCATTCGTTCTTCGGGCTGTTCGTGTTTGAGCATAGTGTCAGCGCCAGGGGGTGAGCGTGGTCACCGGGTCAGGCTGGAAATTGGGCAGCGTGACTGCGGAGTAGTCGTCATCGCCGCCAGATTTTTGCAGGGGGACGCTGTCCGCACGCAGCGTAATAGCAGAGGTTTTCTCCCCTTCCAATTCGCCGGAATTGTCGCTGTTGTAGACGTTCGCCGGCTTGCCAGCCAGAGACTGCAGACTGTCCGTTTGGAGAATATAGCCACGCAGGTAAACGTGTCCGCTGCGCTTGAAGACGGTCCAGGTGTTGTCGCCCTGCGTCTTATCCACAGAGACGGTTGCCAGAGGCTTGCCTTCGGAAAGCTGCACCAGCGCAGCACTGTCGGCATAGACTTCGGTGCCGTCGGGGATTTGGGCCAGCGTCGTCACCTGTGCGGTATGCACGACACGGACCGTCGGAGTGGGGTGAGTAAGAATGTTCGGGAGGATACCGAAGTGGAACAGGGTCCAAATCCCCACCAGAGGCAGGAAAATCCGAAACCCGCGCCGCCGCTTCTGACGCGAAGGCGCGGCGACCCACGACGCGGCCTGTGGCTGCCGAAACTGCTGCTGCCGGGCGGCTTCGGCGGCGCGGACCTCCTCTGTCCGCCTCTCCTCTGTCCGCCTCTCCTCTGTCCGCATCTTCTCGCGCTGCGTCTGCACTTCGGCCCAGATTTCTTCGGGCGATGAGTCCAGATGCAGTTCGGAAACGGCCTGCTCAATGGGGATAGTCCCAGCAAGGCGGCTGGCTTCTGCTTGTTTACGAGACTCAATCGCGGCCAGGGCTTCGGACAGCTCGGCAGGCGTCACCCGTGCCTGCGAGGCGAAAACAGGAGGGCCAGTCTCGACGTCTTCTTGATGCTTCAGCATGGAGCAACTTTCCTGCTATTACTTACAAAGCAGATACGGGGACAGGTTCCGGGGCAGCCTCGGCGTCGTGCCGCGTGAACAGCAGCCGCCGGATGCGCCGCCCGGTCACTTCCATGACGGACACATCAAAGCCGTCCAGCCGCGCCGTGGCCCCGTGGCGCGGGGGCAGGTGCAGTGCGTGCAGGGCATAGCCGCCGATGGTGTCGTAGTCGGCGGGGTTGTCAATCGGAACGCCCAGTCTCTCGGAAACTTCGTCCAGCGCCACGGTCCCGGCCACCGAATAGGAACGGCCTGTCTTGTCCAGAGACAGCAGGGGCGGGGGCTGGTCGTGCTCGTCCTGAATTTCACCGATCAGCTCTTCAATAATATCTTCCAGCGTCACCAGCCCCGCCGTGCCGCCGTATTCGTCCACGACGACCGCCTGATGCGTGTGGCTTTTTTGCAGTTCTTTCAGCAGCTCGTCAATCGGCTTGGTTTCCGGCACGCCGATAATCTCACGCTTGATCGTGAGGACATCCGCCGCAGGGTCGCCTGCGATTGCCAGCAGGTCTTTGATATGCACCATGCCGATGACATGGTCCCGGTCGCCCTCGCAGAGTGGGTAGCGGGTGAAGCCGCTGTCTACAGCCACTTGTACGTTCTGCCCCACCGTCCAGGTCGTAGACAGGTAAATCATGTCTACGCGGGGCACCATGATCTCTTTGGCCTGCGTGTGGGCGAAGTCAAAGACGTTCCCCGCAATCTCGATCTCAGACGGCCGCAGCTCCCCCTGCCGCTGCGAGTGGGCCATGATCGCTAAAATCTCGTCCTGGGAGTGTGCCTGTTCCTCACCGTCGCCCGGATCGATACGCAGGGGCCGTGCAATGGCTTTGGCCGCGTGTTCCAGCACGAAGATCAGCGGGTAGCCGACTGTCAGAAAGAGCCGCATCGGGCGGGACACGGCCAGCGCCGTTTGCTCTGTGTTGGCGATCACCCACCACTTCGGCAACAGCTCGCCGAAGACGATATGGAAGAACGTAATGACGATGAAGCCCAGCGCGACGGCGAGGCCATGCGCCAGCCCGGAGTCCGGGCGGATGCCCGCCGCCTGGAACGCGCCGCTCATCAGATGTGTCAGCGTCTCTTCGCCAACCGCGCCGAGAGCGAGCGACGCCAGCGTGACGCCAAGCTGCGTGGCGGACAGGTAGGTGTCCAGACGCTTGAGCAGGGTCAGCACCGCCGCCGCAGGCGCACTGCCGCCCTCGGCCAGCTCTGCAATGCGCGTCTGCCGAACGCGGATCATGGCGAATTCAGCCGCAACAAAAAAACCGTTTAGCGCGACCAGCAGCAGGGTCAGCGCGAGCATGAGCAGGGGTTGTGAGTGTGGGTTCATAAAAGTGCCTGCATCAGCGCCGCAGGCCGCGCCCCCGCCAGCGCATGAACCGCTCCGGCAAGGCAGAAAGTATCCTTTGATTTTTGCGGCTATTGTACCCCAAAGTGAAGCTCAATCCGGCGGCCTGCCGGTACAACAAATGCACAGTGCCCTTCTGCTGTAATCTCGCCTGTGAGTTCTGTCCCGTCGTCAGCAATCATCTTTACCGGCGGCAGGGGCGTCCGCCCGGTCGGCATCAGGCGAGCATGGCAGGAATAGCCGCCGCGCCCGCGCACCTGAAATGTCACGAAACCTTCCCGCTCTTCCAGCGCAAAGACCGGATACTCGCAATACAAGGTCACGGCAGCGTGCTTCAAGCGGTGATAAGCGCGTGTTGTAAAGGCAAAAGCCGCGCCGCTGCCATAAATCTCCTGACCCACCTGGCCCGCTGGCTGCCCGTCTCCGTAGAGGTCTTCCAACGGAAACGCCAGTGCGCGTTCAATATGGCCGTTGCGAACCTCGGTTGCCAAAGCTTCTTTCGGAAGCTCCTGCGGATAGTAGAACCAGGCGCGGCTCAGGGCATACCGGCAATATTCGCTCAACAGCAGCCGAACTGAGTCCGGCAGGTCTTCTCCGCCCACACAAAGATACTCATGGAAGGAGGCGAACGACTCAAAGCATTCATACATCGCCATATACGGCCCGTCGTGCAGGCAGGTGGCACCCAGGAAAATCGGATAATGTTTCGCGTTGCCAATCTCGGATTCCCAGATCAGCGAGTTATGGAAGAAACTGGCTAGAAACACCAGGCTCTCGTCACGAAAAAACTCATCTCCGGTCAGCCGCCACAAGCGCAGGCAGGCGTTGGCAGCCCAGGCCGTGATATTTGTCTGATAGCCAATCTCGAAGCCCTGATTGCGGACTACGTCAATCGCTTTTTTTGCTTCTGTGAGGTACCGATTTTTGCCAGTCAGCTCGAATGCCTGAATTGCCGCATAGGCAAAGAGTCCGCCCGCGTCGGACTGGCCCGGCTCGCCGGGGGAGCGTGGCCCGGTAATCACGTCCAGTGTGCGGACATTGAACTGGACCGGCCACTGGTAATGGAAACGATGCGCGACTTTGATTCCAAACTCCAGCCCCGCCAGGAACATTTCCCGCGCTTCAGCATCCCCCTCCAGAGCCAGGCGGCCCAAATTAGCCAGAGGATGATACAGATACCAGGAATCCACTTCGTCTGCGTCCTTGTCCGTGCCGACGTTCGGCAGGTAGCGGCGCACCGTGCCTAGATCGGCATCAAAAAAGCGGCCCACCCCGGCCCGCAGCTCGTCCGCCAGTGGGATCGGGGTGCCCATCCAATTTGCATATTCGCGGATCGGCATCAGCGTGGTCAGTTGCACCATGCTGTCCGGGTATTCCGCATCGGTGTAGGGATGCAGATACCGATGGCCGTAATGATGAAGTGTTGCCTTCGGGGAATGTTCCAGGTCACGCAGGGTCTCTTTGGCCCGGCGGGGCCAGTCATGGTAAAGGCTGTCCGGGCGGTCGATCTGGGCATAAACGCCAGCCAGCAAGTCTAAAAACAGGCGCGACGATTGCTGCGAAGTCTGGGGAATTTGCTCTGACCAGTGCAGGAACACATCAGAAAGAAGCATTTCCTGCCCTGCGGGCAGGGGATGGTCCGGGGAGACGGGAAGCTGACACCCCAGTTCTGGCCAGCGCCCGCCGACGCAGCCATCAGGAATGGTTCCTGTCGCCAGGAAGTAGGGGTTGAGCGCCGTCAAGTTCTGAAAGTAAAGAACGCTGCCGAAGGCTGGCTCCGACAGAGTGAGGTAGACAATGCCGCAGTTCAGCCCCCGCTGCGCCGCGTGGACCCTGCCGCCTGCCTGCACCGGGTTATCCCCTGCGCCTAGTGGATAAAGATCACGCGGCCAGTGGTCCAGGGTCAGGTTTGAGGCGGGCGTCAGCCAGACCCGGCAGCGCAGCAGGGGCTGGCCGGGGGCTGGTGTTTCCAACCGGACGCGGAAGGCACCGACCGCGCCCGCGCCATCAAACTCCCAGCAGCCATCCCTGTCCGACCGCCGCTCCATCGACAAAGCCGAGCCGGGAGAACAGGCTGTCCGCAGGGCAAATCCGCCCGCCTCGGGGCGGCGCACGATAGCCCAGAGCGAGTCATGGCTCAAACGAGTTTCCAGGGTGGCCCCACCGATTTTTTCTGTTTTCCAGCGCCTTCCATGCCTGGAACGCAGCTCTTCCGATACCGCCAGTGTTCGCGGAGAAATCCCGACTGTCTCTTCTTCCGGATGAGTGTTCATAGTCACGGCCATAACGTTTTGCCTGCCCCTTTTCTGTTCTTCTGATCCATGTTTCCAGAACCCGGTGAAACAAAACGTCACCTGCCGAACCAGAGTTCAGCAGGTGATAATATCAGCCTTAGAATAAGCGGCCCGGCGGCCTCAGGCCGTAAGTTTCAATGCTCTGCGGACAATCGCCATCGTCTCCGAGGCCGCTGCACGGGCTTTCTCAGCGCCTGCTTTCAGCACGGCGTCCACATAGGCGGGGTCGGCTTCCAAAGTGGCGCGGCGCTCGCGGACGGGGGCGAAGTCAGCATTGATAATCTCGGCCAGCTCTTTTTTGGACTGCCCGCAGCCGCGCTCTCCGGCCCGGCATTCGTCCCACTGAGTCGCGTAGTTTTCAGGATCGTAAACGCGGCGCAGCTTGCAGGCGACGCAGCCTTCGGGAACGCCCGCATCAGTAATGTGGATTTTGGTGGGCGTCGTGAACGCCGAATTCAGCTTTTTCGCGGTCTGTTTGGGCGTGTCTGAGACATAGATGGCATTGTCATACGACTTGCTCATCTTGCGTCCGTCCATGCCGGGGATCTCGCCGCTGCCTTCGCTGATCACGGCCTCGGGTTCCGGGAACACCTCCTGCTCGACAATATGATTGAACCGCCGGGCGATCTCCCGCGAAATCTCGATGTGCGCGGCCTGGTCCCGCCCGACCGGGACGGCATGGGCGCGGTAAATAATAATATCAGCGGTCTGAAGCACCGGGTAGCCCAGCAGGCCGTAAGAAACCTGCGTGTCGTTTTCTTTAACCAGGTCCCGCTTCTCTTTGTAGGTCGGGACGCGCTCCAGCCAGCCCACCGGCGTGACCATCGACAGCAGCAGGTGCAGCTCGGCGTGTTCCGGCACATCCGACTGCCGGAAGATCGCGCAGCGGTCCGGGTCCAGCCCGGCGGCCAGGTAGTCCATCGCCGTCTGCCGCGAGGCTTCCGCGATGTCCAGGCGCTTTTCGCCCACCGTGGTCAGCGCGTGCCAGTCCGCGATAAAGCAGAACATTTCGTACTCGTCCTGCAGGCGCACCCAGGGCCGCAGAGCGCCCTCCAGGTTGCCCAGATGCAACCGCCCGCCGCCGGTCGGCTGCATGCCTGAAAGTAGCCGTTTTTTAATCATAGGTTTAACAGGACCACGGGGCTGAACCCCCATGCTTTAAAAGGGCAAGCCCCCGCCTTCGCGGGCGAAGATTTAACGACAAAGAAAGCTAACTTCTGATGCCCGCGAAGGCGGGGAATTGCTTTTTCGAAGCACGGGGGTTCAGCCCTGTGTTCCTCTTCCCTTCACGCCAGCCGCACCGCTGAAAACACCGTCACACCCACCAGCAGCACCAGCGGCATGGCCCAGACCCAGTGGCGGCGCATTGTGAAGAACAGAAAGCCCACGCTCAGACCCAGCAGAAAGCCGCCGCCGTGTGCACCGTTGGCAACATTTAAAAAGTGGAAGTAGGTCCCGACCACGCAGAACAGGCCCCACAGCACAAATAATCGGAGGTTGTCCGGCGTTGCCACAGCAGCCCAGCTTGCGAAGGCAGTGCGGCCCGCCCACATCAGCCCGAACATAGCATACACCACGCCGGACATTCCAATGCCCGTTTCCCCTGAGACTAAAATCTCGCACCCGGAGCCGACCGCCGCCGCCGCAAGGACCAGTCCCAGATACGCCAGCGGGTGCAGCGTGTTTTCCAGAATGCGCCCAAGCTGCACCAGCCAGATCATGTTGAACAGCAGGTGCAGCCAGCTTCCATGAACAAGAATTGTGGTGATCATCGCCCACGGCCAGGGCGCGGTGAGGCCAAAATGGCCCAGCTTGTCCCAGGCCGGGCTGTTAACCAAATCTGGCTGCAAAAACGCCACCGTGATGATTGTGCTGAGGGCGACCAGAAGATAGGTCAGCAGGGGCGTCTGTGGCCCGGTATCCACTAATCGCCGGGGGCGCTGCGGCTTCTGCGAGAAATCCCAGTTGTCGGGCATTGGTAGTGTTGTTCCTTTAAGGTGCTTGCAGGTCGCCCCCGCCCCCAGTATTGGGGGCGGGGGGGCAGCCCTACCGCAGCCGCTCCGGCACAACGTCCAGCCGCACCACATCGTCCAGCGTTTCGCGGCGGGACACCAGATCGGCGTGGCCGTCCTGCACGAACACGCAGGCCGGTTTGGTGAAGCGGTTGTAATTGGAGGCCATCACATAGTTGTACGCACCGGTGGACTGCACGGCCAGGATGTCGCCGGTCTCTAAGGGCTGCGTCTGCGTTTCTTGGATCAGAATATCGGTCTCGCAGTGACGCCCGGCCACGCGCACGGTCTGCGTCTTGGGCTGACCCGCCTGGTTTGCCGATAGCACTTCATAGACGGCGTCGTAAAGCTGCGGGCGCGGGTTATCCGACAGGCCGCCATCAATCGAGACATAGGTGCGCTCGCCCGGCGCTTCCGGGATCAGCACTTTTTTGATCACGCCGACCGTGTACAGCGTCGTGCCCGCCTCGCCGACCAGTGACCGGCCCGGCTCCTGCAGCAGATTGGGCTGGGGGACAGCATATTTTTCCAGGGCCGCCGTCAGCGCCGAAACAATCGTGTCCGCAAACTCTTCGTAGGACGGCGGCGACTGACTCTCTAAGTAGCGGATGCCGAGGCCGCCGCCGATGTCCAGATCTTCCGGCATCCAGCCGGTGGTGTCCGCGACTTTTCGCATAAAGCCGACCATGATGTCAATCGCCTGCTCGTGCGTGTGGGCGTCCAGAAGCTGCGAGCCGATATGGCAGTGCAGACCAGTGATTTTGAGATGCGGCGCCGTGCCCAATGCCTCGGTCACGGCTTCCAGCGCCGCGCCGGAGGCGACGCTCAGGCCAAACTTGCTGTCTTCCTGCCCGGTGCGGATACGCCGGTGCGTGTGCGGGTCGATGCCCGGTGTCACGCGGATCAAAATCGGCTGCACTTTGCCCTTCGCCTTTGCCCGCGCCGCCAGCGCCCGCAGCTCCGGCAGGCTGTCTACGACGACATGGCCGATGCCATAGTCCAGCGCCATTTCCAGCTCTGCAGCCGTCTTGTTATTGCCATGCAGCAGCACCTGCTTCATCGGATAATCCGCTTTGATAGCCGTGTACAATTCGCCCGCCGAGGCCACGTCCAGACTTAAGCCTTCCTGCGCGATGACTTTGCAGATCGCGGTCGTCAGAAACGCTTTAGAGGCAAACGAGATTTCGTTTTTCGGGTAGCGTGCCTCAAACGCCGCCTTGTAGCGGCGGCAGTTGTCCCGGATCTGCCCTTCATCCATCACATACAGCGGTGTGCCGAACTCCTGTGCCAGCGCCACCGTGTCGCACCCGGCAATCTCCAAATGTCCCTGCGCGTTGACGCGCTGGCTGCCCAGCAGCATAATCTCATTCTCCCCTAAGTCCAAAACAAAAATCAGCGATAAAAAAGCCCGCGCCACCAAAAAAGCGGGCGGGGTTATGGCAGAGAGTTTAGCACATTGGGGGCCGTCAAGTCAAGAAAAATCAGTGTTTTGACGGGTATGCTTGCTGCCGCCGCCGCCGAAAATAAAAAATGGGAGAATTTCTATGTCTATCACAGATACCATCGGTCAGGTCGCCGCTACAAACCCGGTTGTCGGCGTGGCGGTTGCCACGCAAAATACGAAAAGCGCCATTCTGGCCGGGCTGCAAACCGGAGACACGCAGACGGCGTCCCTGCTGGGTGCCATCAGCGGGCGGGCGCTCGAAGCCAGCCAGCTTCTGGCAAGTCTGACGCATCATCTCGGCCAGAACGTCAATACGTTCGCTTAACACGCCTGCTTTTACTCAATCTGCTTACCAGGAAATAAGCCATGTCAAATCCAGTTATTTTTCTTCCGACCACCGGGCCGGTTCCGGCGGCAGCTTCGCAGACGCCAAAAGCCGTCGAACCCTCTGCGGCGGCGTCCCCCTCCGGGCCGCCGCCCGTGCGTGCGCCGTTTTCGCCCACGGAGGTGGCTTACGTCAGGTCACTGATGGGGGTGATGCCGGCGCAGAACCTGGAAATACTGCTGCTGAAAACGGGTATCCCGCTGCCGGTGAATTTGGGCCACGGTGCGGACACGGCGGCATAGGAACGAGCGGGAGGGGTCACTTCGCAAACACCACGCTGCTGACGGTCTGGCTGCCTTTGTCGGTCATCTCATTGGTCAGCGTAAAGCGGCCCTGCAAGTCGCTTCGCACCAGAGACTCGACGATCTGAAGACCCAGCGAATCGGTGCGCTTGAGGTCAAAGCCGTCCGGGAGCGGCGTGCCGTCATTGGCGACATGCAGGGTGACAAATTTGGCATCCTCGCCCAGCGTGATTTTGATTTCGCCGGTGTCCATGCCTGCGCCGAACCCATGCTCCACGGCGTTTTGGACCAGCTCGTTTAAAATCAGCGAGACGGAGGTGGCCTGTGCGGACGGGAGCAGAATATCCGGGCCTTCAATGTTGATCAAAATCTGCTTGGCCGGAGAGATAATGCTCTGTGCGGTGGCGAGAACAATCTGCTCGGCGATTTTCTTGACGCTGATGATGTCCAAATCTTCGCGGGCCAGCAGCTCATGCACGGAGGCAATCGCAAGGATGCGGTTCAGGCTCTCGGACAGCACCTGCTCTACGCTGCGCTCGCCAATATAGTGCATCTGAAGCCGCAGCAGGGACGCGACCTGCTGCAAGTTGTTCTTGACCCGGTGATGCATTTCCTGAATAATTGCCGATTTGACCAGCAGCTTGGCGTGTTCTATCGCAATCGCCGCATGGCTGCCGAGGGCCGTCAGCACTGAGATTTCTTCCTCGCTGAACCGATGCGGCTTTTCGGTGTAGCAGTTCAAGACGCCGATTTTTTTGTTTTTGACCCGCAGCGGCACCGACGCCAGCGAAGCCAGACCCTCCCGCCGGGCAAGGTCAGGGGTCGCGTATTTGTCTGAGGTTTTCAGGTCATAGACCGTGATGGTCCGGCCTTCTTCCAGCGCCTGGCTGGCGACACCGCCGTCCAGCTTGAGACTTGTTTTTTTGGAATCCTCGCGGCTGCGACTCTGCGTGGCCTTCACGACAAGCTCCTGCTTGTCCTCGTCTAAGAGCATCAGTGAGCAGACTTTAAACGACATCGAGTCGGCGGTGGCAGCGACGATGAGCTGCAGGATTTCCTCCAAATATAAATCACTGGTGATGGTTTTGCTGACTTCGGACAGCGCGGAAAGCTGCGAGGTCCGCTTTTCGAGCTTGCGGTACTGCCGCGAGTTTTCCACGGCCCCGGAAATCTGCGACGCGATAGACTGCAGCAGCCGCACCTGTGTCTGCGTGTAGCCGTGCGGCTTTTCGGTGCGGACATTGATGACGCCCAGCACCTCGCCCCGGTAAATCAGCGGCACGCTCAAAATGCTCTGGTATTTGTCTTCCTGAAGCTCCGGCACGAACTTGAAACGAGCGTCCTGCCGGGCATCTTTCCCCAGCATCACGGCCTCTTTGTGCTGTGCCACCCAGCCGGTCAGCCCTTCGCCCACTTTCAGCCGCAGCTTGCCGATGACCTCCCCGGAGCCGTCCGTCACGGCACGCAGCACCAGCGTGTCATGGGCGTCGTTGAACAGATACACCTGCGACGAATCCGTACCGGTCACCTGCACGGCGACCCCCGCCACGGCTTGCAGCATTTCTTCCAGATCAAACAGCGACCCCATGGCCTCGCCGATGCGCCGCAGGGCCTCGCCTTCGGCGTTGCGGTCGTCGTGGGCACGCTCCATTCTGGCAATGCGCCGCTGTGCCTCTTTCAACTCGCGCCCCCGCACATCCAGGGCACGCGCCAGCCGGGCGACATGGGCTTCGTGGGTGTCCTGCCGCTGCGTTTGCTGCCGCGCAAACAGCGCCCGCCGCCCGTAGCCGATGCGGGCGGGAATGCGGGAAGTCAGTTTTGGTCGTTTCATAAACGCTTTGGTCTCTTAGGGTCGGCAGACAAAAAGCCGCCGAACAGCCTGTGCAGGCGGCTCGGCGGCTCCATCGCCGTTTACTCTTTTCACGCAAACTCAGACATTGTGCGCGATGATAATGGCTTCGGCGATCTCGCGCATGGACTTCCGGGTGTTCATGCTCTGAATCTGGATGCGCCGGAAGGCTTCCTGCTCTTTGAGGCCGTACTGGTCCATCAAAATGCCTTTGGCGCGGTCTACAGATTTGCGCGTGTCCAGCTTGTTTTCGAGGTCAGATACCTCGTTTTCCAGCTCCACGAACTCTTCGTAGCGCGAGATGGCGATTTCCATCGCGGGCAGAAGGTCCGCTTCTTTGAACGGCTTGACCAGATACGCAAAAACGCCTGCGTCTTTGGCCCGGTCTACCAGGTCTTTCTGGGAGTAGGCCGTGAGCAGGAGCACCGGGGCAACGCCTTCGGTGGTCAGCATTTTGGCAGCTTCAATGCCGTCCAGTTCCGGCATCTTGATGTCCAGAATGATAATGTCTGGCTTTAGCTCCCGTGCGATTTCCACGGCTTTCGCCCCATCGCCCGCTTCGCCTACGACCTGATGGCCCATATTTTCCAGTGTCTTGCGGAGGTCCAGCCGAATAATCGGCTCGTCGTCCGCGATCACAATCCGCAGTGATTCTAGTGCCTTCGGTTCCATTAAGTTTCCAGTCCTTCTTTTGACGCCGCGTTCAGTGCGGCGTTATCTGCTATACTAATACTAAATTTCTCTTTGCAATTCTTTGTCTGCTTCTATCATAGCAAATTTCGCGCCAAAAAGCAAGCCGGGGCGCGGGGAAGACTCCTCTCCATGAAACGTATCACCTCGATCAGCCTCGGCTCATCCCAGCGGGATAAAGCTGTCACCACCACGTTTGCGGGGCAGGACTTTCGAGTGGAGCGCATCGGAACCAACGGCGACATGGCCGAGTTCCGGCGCAGGCTGATTGAACTCGACGGCGTCTCGGATGCGTTCGGCCTCGGCGGCACGGATATGTATATCTATGCTGCCGGTCGGCGCTATGTGTTTCGAGAGATTGAAAAGCTGGCCTCCGCCGCCGTCAAAACGCCCGTGGTGGACGGCAGCGGCCTGAAAAACACGCTGGAGCGCGAGACCGTCAACCGCCTGCAAGCGGACGGCATCGTCAACTTCCACGGCGCAAACGTCCTGCTCGTCAGCGGCGTAGACCGCTTCGGCATGGCCGAGGCACTGGACGCCCTCGGCGCAAATGTCGTCTACGGCGACCTGCTGTTTGCCCTGGACCTGCCCATTCCCCTGCGCTCTCTGAAGGCCCTGTCCACCGCCGCCCGTCTATTGGCCCCGGTGGTGACCCGGATGCCGTTCAAGATGCTCTATCCGACCGGCGAAAAGCAGAACACCATCACGCCCAAGTTCGGCCCCTACTACGCCGCCGCCGACATCATCGCCGGGGACTTCCCGTACATCCGCCGCTATATGCCCGATGATTTGAAGGGCAAGACCATCCTGACCAACACCATCACCACGGACGACGTGGAGCAATTAAAGCAGCGCGGCGTCAAAACCCTCATCACTACCACGCCCGAGATTGATGGCCGCTCCTTTGGAACCAACGTCATGGAAGGCGTTTTGGTGACCGTTTCAGGCCGCAAGCCCTCCGAGTTGACCCCTGACGACTACCTGAAGCTGCTCACCCAGCTCAACTGGCAGCCCCGCGTGGAAACATTGAACCCGTGACAAACGCAGTTTCTTATACAGTTACAGACTTGGACGGACTGCCTGGCTTTAGTAAAAGCCGGGCTACGGCTCTGAATGACGCCGGTCAGGTTGTTGGCACTTTGCAGAGCGATGCTGACAAGGGCGGACTTTCCGAACTTGATTTCTATGGGTTTCTTTGGCAGGAAAACGAGATGTTGAGCTTGGGAAAGTGTCTGCCCAAGAGCATCAGCCGCCGAGGGCGGATTGTCGGAGCCGTTTATCAAAACCTTCAGAAATCCCCACAGATAAATGTTGCTGTCGGCCACAATGGCCGCTTGAAACCGTTGCCGTTGCACTCTGGCATTCTCAGCATGGCGGAGGCGGTCAACGAGAACGGGCAATTCGTCGGGTTTCAGCAGCCTGCTTTGGGTGAGGTTCCTTTGGAGGTCGGACGCATTCCTACGCTCTGGGACAACGCCGAATCGCGTCCGCTGCGGCTGCCCGACGGCTGCCGGGGCGGACGTGCAGTTTCTCTTAATGACTATGGGCATAGTGTCGGGGAAGTCTGGAATGACACTTGCGCTGATAGTCACGCCGTTTTGTGGGAGGGGGATGAAGTCATTCTTCTGGAAAAGCCGCCCGGTTTCAATCAAAGTGCTGCCGTTGCCATCAACAATGCTGGCAGTATTTTGCTTCGGGCCATTCAGTCCAATCTGGCGGCGCTGACACAAGAAATGCTGGCATCTGAAAAGTTAGAGGCACACGCTTTCGACACACTCACTTACCAGCAAGCTTCTTTTCTATACCAGCGCGGGTCAGAGCCTTCGCTCAATCAGATTGACGGAATGGCACTCGCCCTCAATGACCTGAATCAAGTCGTGGGCTGGACTGGTCTTGTACAAGGACAAAAAGCACACGCTTTTCTCTGGCAGGAAGGGCGTTCCACAGACCTCAACACGCTTGTACCCCGCGAAGCCGACTGGCATTTAGTACGGGCAAATGCTATCAACAACAAAAGCCAAATTGTTGGATATGGCACGCATCACGGCCAAACCCGCGCTTTCTTGCTGACGCCAACTCTATGAAATCATCTTCCAAAATAAGTGTGCTGTTTGCGGGTTTCACTCTGCTGGCCGTCTCTGCCCATGCCCAAACCACGCCGCGCTACTCTGTCACGGACCTCGGCACGCTGGGGGGCACAGAGTCGGCGGCGGCGGCAATCAACAATCAAGGGCAGGTGGTGGGCGGGGCGGATACGGCGAAGAAGGGCAAGGGGCCGGAGTTTGTCACCCACGTGTTTGTGTGGCAGAACGGGCGCATGAAAGCCGTGCCGGGCCTCGACGGAATCCATGCCTATGTGGTCGCCGTCAATGCGCGGGGGCAGATGGCAGGGGCGTATAGCGCGAACCCGCTGAAATCCAAGTTTGCCGCCGCCCGGTTTGAGCCGAATGGCACGGCGCGTCTGGTGGGCAGCTTTCCCGTCAAGCAGCGCGGCTACTCGCTGTCCCAGGCGGACGCAATCAACGCCAAAGGGCAGATGGCGGGCGTCTCCAACAATCAGGCGTTCTTCTGGGACGGGGCAAAGATCAAAAAGCTCCTGCCGCCGCCGGGGTTTCGGACGTCGGAAGCGCGGGCCGTCAATGACAGCGGGCAGGCGGCGGGCAAGGCGGACCGGGGACCAGCGACGGCCACCCGCACTCGTGCCCTGTTCTGGGCGGCGAATGGCAAAGTGACCGATTTGGGCGTCCTGCCCGGCTACACGGACAGCGTCGGGCGGGCTATGAACAACCGGGGGCAGGTGGTCGGCTGGGTCAGTGCGGCGGGAACGGGAGTGAACAAATTTTCGTTCCGCTATCAGGCGTTTGTCTGGGAGAAGGGCCGAATGCGCGGCCTCGGGTCTATCCCAAGAATCAAAGACAGCAAGGCGGCGGCGATTAACGTCAAAGGCCAGATTGTGGGCAATGCCTACTACAAAAGCGATGAAGCGGCGCTGCTGTGGCAAGGGGGCAAAGTCTACGAACTGAACACGCTTATCCCGGCGGGGTCCGGCTGGAAATTGCAGAACGCGCTCGGGATCAATGACCGGGGCTGGATTGTGGGCAACGGCATTCACAACGGCATTCGGCGCGGCTTCGTGCTGAAACCGCGCTGAGGGCGACGAAATGGACAAAAGCGGCGTGCCGGGGCCAGGATTTCGAGGGGCTGAACCCCCTCGCTGGGGGGCGAAGCGCCTTGAACCCGCCTGCGCGGGTGAAGAGTTGGGATAAGACCAGACACACGGGAGCAGCCACCTCTCCCATTCTGTATCCGTACCCGCGCAGGCGGGTTCAGGGCGTCCGCGCCTCCCAGCGAGGGGGTTCAGCCCCTCGAAATCCTGGCCCCCTGCCAACGATTGAAGGAGATCTCTTGGAAAAGTTTGCGTTTATTATTCATCCGTTTGATGTCCGGCGGGACGTCGCCAAAAAGGGCGGGGTGTATTCTGTCGCCAAGTACCTGCCGGAACCCGCTGTGGAGTGGGGGATTAAGTTTAAATCGCCGATGGTGATGTCTCATATCACGGGCATTCAGTCGCCAACAGGGGCGGAGGCGGAAGGCTGGTTTATCGGCTGCCCGCTGACGCCGACGCAGCTTCTGACACTGCCGCAGGAGTTTGTGTACAAGCGGCTCATTCAGTGCGGTCGGCTGGCCGAATCGCTGGGGGCGGGCATTATCGGGCTGGGGGCGTTCACGTCCATTGTCGGCGATGGCGGCATCACGGTGGCGAAGAATCTGGATATTGCGGTGACTACGGGCAACTCGTACACCACGGCGACAGCAGTAGAGGGTGGTCTGGATGCGGCCCGGCGTATGGGCATTGATATTCGCCATGCCAAAGTGGCCGTGGTCGGCGCGACCGGCTCTATCGGCAAGACGTGCGCTCAGATGCTGGCCCCGCAGTGCGCGGAAATCGCGCTCGTCGGGCGCGACGTGAGCCGCTTACAACCGGTGGCCGAATCGCTTTCGGGGGCCTGCGTGAAGTTCTATGACGACGTGCATCTGGGCCTGCGCGACGCGGACTTGATTTTGACGGTCACGAGCGCCACCGATGCCGTGATCCATCCCGAAGACCTCAAGCCCGGCAGCGTGGTCTGCGATGTCGCCCGCCCGCGTGATGTGTCCGTGCGGGTGGCAAAAGAGCGCGATGACGTGCTGGTGATTGAAGGCGGCGTTGTGGCCGTGCCCGGTCCCAACGCTGACTTTCACTTCACGTTCGGCTTTCCGCCGCAGACGGCGTATGCCTGTATGTCCGAGACCATGATGCTGGCGTTAGAGGGCCGCTACGAATCGTTCACGCTGGGCAAGGACGTGACCGTGGCGCAGGCCGAGGAAACGTCTCGCCTCGCCGAGAAGCACGGCTTCCGGCTGGCCGGGTATCGGTCATTTGAGAAGTCTGTGACCGAGGAAACCATCACACGGGTGCGGGAGCGAGCGGCGGCCAAGCGCGGGGCGGTGGTGTAATAAGTTTTCACGGGGCTGAACCCCCGTGCTTTGAAGGGCAATTCCCCGCCTTCGCGGGCATAAGGCAGCCTAGTTTATCTTCGCCCGCGAAGGCGGGGGCTTGCCCTTTTAAAGCACGGGGGTTCAGCCCCGTGTGTTTCTCATTCTCCCGCCATAATCACCGCCACCGGGCGCATCCGGGCGAGCGGCGCCAGCATCCCCGCTTCCACCTGAAGACGCAGGACGCGCTCAATATCTTTGTAGGCCGCCGGGGACTCGTCGGCGCTCAGACCGTCTGCCAGAATGTCCCGCCGGGCCATTTGCCGCCGGGCATCGGACAGGCTGATCTGGCTTCGCGCTTCGGCCCGGCTGCCCACCCGGCCCGCGCCGTGCGAGGCGCTGTGCAAAGCTCCGGCACTGCCGAGGCCGCGCACCAGATACGACGCGGAGGCCATGCTGCCGGGGATAATGCCCCACACCCCCGGCGCGGCCAGTGTCGCTCCTTTGCGGTGAACCACCCGGTCTTCGTCGTCCCGCCAGGCGAAGTTGTGCGGGCTGTCCACGGTCAGCAGGGGCGTCAGTCCGGTGCGGCGGGCAAACGCGGTGTGCAGCACTTCATGGCAGGCCCGCGCATAGTCCCCGGCCAGTATCATCGCCTGCCAGTATTCCCGCCCGGCGTCCCCGTCCAAATCCAGCCATTCATACCGCTTCGGGACCCGCGCCCTTCGGGCCGTTTCGGAGGCTGCGAGGCGCATATAGTGTTCGGCCAAAGCGTAGCCGACCCCGCGTGAGCCACTGTGGGTCAAAAGGCCGCAGAAGGCTTCCGGCAGGCCGCTGTTCTCGTCCAATCGCTCCCCGGTCACAATCTCCGCGAAATGGTTGCCGCTGCCGCTCGTGCCAAGCTGCCGCCGCGCTTTGGCGTGCAGCGTCTTTGTCTGTGCCGTCAGCGCCCAGCGTTCGCGGTCGTCTAAGAGGGGATGCTCCGGGCGGCCTGCCGTTTCCGCGCCGAGGCCGAAGGCCGTCACGGCCCGCAGGTCGTCAAACAGCGTGTCCCGGCGGGCAGCCATCCCGGCGGGGGGCAGGGCGTAGATACTGAGGTGCATTCGGCAGCCGATGTCCACGCCCACCAGCGATGGCGACACGGCCCGGTGCAGGGCCAGAACGCCGCCGATGGGCAGGGATTGCCCGACGTGGGCGTCCGGCATCAGCGCCCCAGCTTCGGCCACCGGCAGGCGCAGGGCAAGCTGAAGCTGTGCCAGCGCGGCGGGGGCAATGTCGCCATCGAGGCCGACTTCGCCGCAGACAAACGCCGGAGCGGGGGACGCACGCAGGCCGTCCAGAGATGCCGCCGGGCCGTAGTCGGCTTCCAGTGCGGCCAAAATCTCGTCGGTGCTGCGCCCGGATTTCTTCCAGGCCGCCGCCCGGCCCGACATCTCGGTCCAGCGCGGGTCGCCCTTCCAGGGGCGGAGCAGGGTGTTGGTCTTCATACGGTTTTATCGCATGCGGGCAGCCGTTTGGCAAACAAGGCAATACTTCTTTCTGTGAATTTGTGTGCTGTGCCACATATGTAAAATTTTCTGACAAAATGGTTCACTTTTGCCTGCGAACATGCTATGATAATGCACCCCGCAACGAAGCGACCTTCCACATCCTGACCTCGACACTGCCAATGATGGCGTGACACCCAAAATTTTCTCTATTTTTTTCTGTTTTTCTGCCCGTTTTAAATTTTTGGCGACCTGTTTTAGGATTTTGCTGTGCAAACTTGTGGCCCGCTGAGTCAATTTTCGATAAAACGAAAGATTATGACTACCGCGCAAAAAACAGGTAAAAATGTATGTGAAATTTGAGAGAATCTGTGTTATCCTGCAAGGGTAACCATTCGACGGCTTTCTTTTGTTTAGAGACACGGCTTCATTGCTCCCCTGCAGAGCAGCCAGAAAAAGGAACACTTTATTATGCGCGACGATTTTATTCAATCCCGACAGCGGCGGCTGAGGCTGATCCAGACCGCTCTTGTTAGTCTTCTGACGCTCGGATCCAGCACTCTCGGCCATGCTCAGGCCGGCCAGCAGATTGTTCTGCCGGAAGGTCTCAGCCAGAGCGCGGCCAGCCAGATCACGGAGCTGGAAACCGAAAAAGCCTCCCGGACACCCGCGCAGAACAAGCTGGACTCACAGCTTATCTATGCCAAACAGCAGATGACGGGTAAGCTCAAGGCAAACGCCGTTCGCAGCCTCCAAGTAAATGTTGGCCTGGACAGCGAAGGCGGCGTTCTTGTTGACGTGGACGGCACGATCTCGCTGTCCCTGCTGAAGCAGATCAACAAGCTGGGCGGCCAGGTGGTCAGCAGCTTTCCCCAGTACAACACCCTCCGTGCCCGTCTGCCGCTGGCGTCGGTAGAAACTCTAGCCGCCAATTCCGCCGTGCGCTTTATCAAGCCCGCTGTGCAGGCGGAACTGCAGGGCCGTCCCGCCGGGTCTGGCGCTCTGCATCCGGTCCCGATGGTTCCCACCGTTTCCCGTGCCAGCCGCGAATCCCGCCTGCGGGCGATGCTGCCCGGTATTCTGAAGCAGGTCCGGGCCAGCCGCGCAGCCGCCCGCTCGGCGTCATCGCTTACCGGGTTCTCGCCGATGGACACGATGCTGGGCACTTCCGCCCTGTTTCAGATGCGCGACGGTCTGATGGAGCGGTTCGCGCTGAAGCCATTTGAAGCCAATGTGGTTGTGGCGACAGGCGCGGCGACCAGCGAAGGCGATGCGACGCACCGCGCTAACATCGCCCGTGCCCAGTTCGGCGCGGACGGAACTGCCATTCGGGTGGGTGTCCTGTCGGACAGCATTGACGATTCCAGCGGCTCCTATGCCGCCGCTGTGGCCTCCGGCGATGTGTCTCCTGTGACTGTGCTGCCGGGCCAGGCCGGAACCGGCGAGGGCGAGGGTCTGGCGATGCTGGAAATCATCCATGACCTCGCGCCTGGCTCCAGTCTTTACTTCGCCACTGCGTTCAATGGCCCGGCGTCGTTTGCCCAGAACATCCGCGATCTGCGGGCGGCGGGCTGCGATGTCATCATTGACGACGTCGGCTACTTCAACGAGTCTCCGTTCCAGGACGATCTCATTTCCCAGTCCGTCGCTGCCGTGACCGCCAGCGGCGCCCTGTACTTCTCCTCGTCCTCCAACTCCGGCAGCATCCGCGCCAAAACCGCAGGTACCTGGGAAGGTAACTTCAACGACGGCGGCCCGGCTACCGGCGCGATTGCTGGCAGCGCGACCGGCAGCAAAGGCTACCGCCTGCACCTGTTCACCGGAACTGACCAGATTTCAGGGGCAGCACTCGCGCAGACCTTCAATGCGTTTCCTGCTACGGTCCCCACAGCAGGCGGCACCCGCTACGGCGAGATTTTCTGGTCCGACCCGCTTGGTGCGTCTACCAACGACTATGATCTGTTCTACCTGGACCCCACCGGCACAAGCATTCTGGCAAGCTCCACAACCACCCAGAACGGCTCCCAGGACCCCTATGAAGTATTCGCGGTTCCCGGCAACGCTTTCACCAACCGCCGGTTCGTCATTGTTAAAGCCACTTCAGCGGCTCCGCGCTTCCTGCACTTTGACACCGGGCGCGGCTATATCACCATTGCGACCAATGGCGTCACACGCGGCCACTCCGCTGTTCCTGCTGCCTTCAGCACAGCGGCGACGCCCGCAAGCGCACCCGCCGATCCGGGTGCGTCCTCAGGACGCATCCCCGCCCTGCCCGGCCCGTTCCCCGGCCCGTTTACCGGAGCGAACACGACCGAAGGCTTCAGCTCGGACGGCCCGCGCCGTGTCTTCTACAACGTAGACGGTTCGCCGATCACGCCGGGTGACCTGTCCGCCACAGGCGGCTTTGTCCGCCTAAAGCCAGATATCACGGCTGCTGATGGCGTTTCCACCACATTGCCCGGTGACAGCGGCCTGAACCCGTTCTACGGCACGTCGGCGGCGGCTCCCCATGCCGGGGCCATTGCCGCGCTGCTGAAATCTTACAATGTCACTCTGACGCCCCCGCAGGTCCGCACGATCTTCACCGGCCCGGCAGCGATTGATATTGACGGCCCCGGTTATGATGTGACTTCGGGTTATGGTATTGTAGACGCGGTCAATGCCCTTGCGGCAACGACCGCAATCCCCGCCGAGTTCCTTGATCTGACTTTGGCCTCTGCCACCATTCGCGGCAGCCAGACGACAACCGGCACGGTGACAATTAAAGACCCCGCTCCCGCTGGCGGTGCGACCTTCGCTCTGGCTTCCTCCAATACCGGGGCGGCCACCGTGCCTGCCACGGTCACAATCCCGCAGGGCCAGACAAGCGCCACGTTCTCGATCACTGGAACGCTGGTCAGCACGCCGCAGACCACGAATATTACGGCAACCTACCAGACGCAGGTACGGGGAAGCCTGCTGACTGTGCAGGCGCTGTATAATATCAGCGGGCGCGTTCTGTCCCAAAGCGGCTTCGGCATTCCCGGCGCTCTGGTCAGCACACAGACATTCGGCGACACGTCGCCCACAAGCCTGACCAACACGCCAGCCACCCCGATTGCTATCCCGGATGCTCGCCCCGCTGGCTCGGGCGCAGCAGTAAGGCTGCCGATTACCTTCGGAGCCAGCGGCCTCGTCAGCAATATCAGCGTCGGCCTGAATATCACGCACACCTTTCGCGGGGACCTGCTGATTGCTCTCTTCGCCCCAGATGGCACCTACGCCATTCTGAAGAATGTCAGCGGCGACGAGACGCCCGACTACAATACGACCTTCCCGGTTCCTACTCCCACAGACACGCCCCTGTCTGTTCTGTTCGGCAAGCCGCTGAAAGGAACCTGGACCCTGTACGTGCAGGACGGCGGCGCGGGCGATGTCGGCACGCTGAACTCGTTCAGCCTGAACCTGACACCTGCCGCTGCCACGGCGGACTCCACCGGCGCGTATGCCTTCAATAACTTTGCGGCGGCGACCTATACGCTGAACGCCTCTGCTGGCTTCGGGTTTGTCCCCGCCACAAGCAGCGTCACCATCGGCCCGGACGCTATCCAAAACTTCACGCTGGCTCCGGCGGGCGTGCGCTCTGCGGCCACGGTCACGCGGGGGGCAAATGACTACACCGTCACGCTGAACCTGTCCAGCGCCGGGGTGCCTGCTTCCAATGTCGTGCTGACTAAAGCCAGCCTCGGGTCGGCTCTGCCCACCTCGCCTGCACTTCCGGTTACTGTCGGAACAATCCCGGCGAATGGCTCTTCATCAGTCGTGCTGCACTTCCCGCTCTCTGCGGGCGCGGCGGGAACCACCGTGGTGCTGCGCGATTCGGGAAACAACACCGGCGGCTCGTTCAGCGGCTCTTTGGCTGTGAAGCTGCCTGCCGCAACGACGTTCTAGTACACATTTAGTTCGGTTCCTCGCTCCCGCTGCTTCTGAGCGGCAGGAGCGAGGGACTGGAAACTCACCAAAAAGGATTTTTAAATAATGAAACTGTTTCTGCCCTCCGCGCTTGCTCTTGCCGGTACGCTCGCTCTCGGTCTTGCCGTGGCTCCTGCCCACGCGCAGCTTGTGATTACGTCCGCGCCGACTGTGACGCAGTCCATCACCCTGGGCGGCTTCACGTCTTATAGTGCCACGCTGCGAAACGACTTCACCAGCGCCGTTTACTTCCTGGGCGACAACACGGACTTCACATTTGCCCCCGGCCCGACCGAGTTTGCCCCGGCTTCCTCCAACAACACGGTGGTTCTGGACGACACGCCTTACTTTAACTTCGTTGGAACCTCGCTGGGCGCAGGGCAGTCGCAGACGTTCACCCTGTTCAATGTCGCTGCCGGGACTGCCGCGACGACGGGGACCTATCAGGGCTTCTTTACCATTCAGGGCAGCACTGACCCGAGCGGCGATCCGATTGACCTTGCGACCCAGAACTTCCAGACGATTGTAACCCCCGGTGTGGCTCCAGTCCCCGAAGCGTCCACGCTGGTCTCGCTGGGCCTGATGCTGGCGCTCGGTATGGGCGGCACGGTTGTGGCTGCTCGCAAAAGGAAAGCCGCGCTGGTCGTCTAAGGCGACACACAAAAAAAGCCCCACCCGGTAAAACCGGGTGGGGCTTTTTTTGTGTTTTTCGCGTTAGCACTCGCTTGACACGAGTGCCAATTCTGGAGTATACTCATCGGCGTCACACAAAATTAAAGACACCCACTGAAGGAGGTCATTTCATGTTGAAACCATTGGGCGACCGCATCGTCGTCAAGGCTCTGGAAGCCGAATCGCAGTCCGCTGGCGGTATTTTCCTGCCGGAGAATGCCAAAGAGAAGCCGCAGAAGGCCGAAGTGCTGGCCGTCGGGCCGGGCAAGCTGCTCGATAACGGCAAGCTGAGCGCCGTGGACGTACAGGTCGGCGACAAAGTCGTTTATTCCAAGTACGGCGGAACCGAAGTGAAGGTCGACGGCGAGGATTTGATTATCCTGCGGGCCGACGACATTCTGGGCGTCCTCAACAGTTAAGATTTTTAACAGGAGAAACACAAATTATGGCAGCCAAAGAATTGCTGTTTGATGAAGCCGCTCGCCGTGCGCTGGAGCGCGGTGTCAACACGCTGGCCGATGCGGTCAAAGTGACCCTGGGACCACGCGGGCGCTATGTAGTGCTGGAAAAGAAGTTCGGCTCCCCCTCGCTGGTGGACGACGGCGTCACCATTGCCAAAGAGATTGAAGTCGAAGACAAGTTTGAGAACATGGGCGCCCAGCTTGTGCGCGAAGTCGCCTCCAAGACCAACGACGTGGCCGGTGACGGTACCACCACGGCCACGGTGCTGGCGCAGGCGATTGTCCGCGAGGGCCTGAAGAACGTCGCCGCTGGCTCGAACCCGCTGGCCGTCAAGCGCGGCATTGACAAGGCCGTCGAGTATGCCGTCGCCGAAATCAAAAACCTCGCTGTGCAGGTGCAGGGCAAAGAGTCGATCACCCAGGTTGCCACCAACTCCGCGAAAATCACGCTGATTGGCGAGCTGATCGCCGATGCGATGGACAAAGTCGGCAAAGACGGCGTCATCACCGTGGAAGAGAGCAAAGGCACGCAGACCACGCTGGAGCTGGTCGAGGGAATGCAGTTCGACAAGGGCTACATCTCCCCGTACTTCGTCACTGATGCCGAGCGTCTGGAAGCCGTGCTGGAAGACCCGTATATTCTGCTCTTTGAGAAGAAGATTTCCAGCGTGCAGGACTTCCTGCCCGTGCTGGAAGCCGTCGTGCGCTCCACCCGCCCCCTGCTGATTATTGCGGAGGACGTGGACGGGGAAGCCCTGGCAACTCTGGTGGTCAACAAGCTGCGCGGCACGTTCAACGTCGTTGCCGTCAAGGCCCCCGGCTTTGGCGACCGCCGTAAGGCCATGATGGAAGACATCGCGGTCCTGACGGACGGCAAGTTCGTCACCGAGGACCTGGGCATTCAGCTCAAGAACGTGGACGAGACCTTCTTAGGCTCCGCCAAGCGTGTCACCATCACCAAAGATGACACCACCATCGTGGAGGGCAAGGGCAGCGCGGCCTCCATTCAGGGCCGGATCGCCCAGATCAAAGCCCAGATTGACAAGTCCGACTCCGACTACGACAAAGAGAAGCTTCAGGAGCGGCTCGCCAAGCTCTCCGGCGGCGTCGCCGTCATCCAGGTCGGCGCGGCCACCGAGACCGAGCTGAAAGAAAAGAAGCACCGCATCGAGGATGCTCTGTCGGCCACCCGTGCGGCGGTCGAAGAGGGCATCGTCCCCGGCGGCGGCACGACCCTCATCAAGATCATCACCGCGTTGGACGCGCTGAAGCTGGAAGGCGATGAGCAGGTGGGTGTCAACATCATCCGCCGCGCTCTGGAAGAGCCAGCTCGCCAGATCGCCAACAACGCGGGCGTCGAAGGCTCGGTCATCGTTGAGAAGATCAAGCAGACCGGCCTCGGCTACAACGCCGCGACCGGCGAGTTCGGCGACCTCGTGGCGCAGGGCATCGTGGACCCGGCGAAAGTCACCCGTTCTGCCCTGCAGAACGCGGCCTCCATCGCGGGCCTGATCCTGTCCACCGAAGCCCTCGTGGCCGAGCGCCCTGAGAAAGCTTCCTCTGCCCCTGCGGGCGGCGGCGGCGGTGGCATGGGCGGCGGAATGCCCGGCATGGGCGGCATGGGCGGCTTCTAAGTCGTTCGCACTAAAACCGACGCAGACAGAGCCGGGGGCCATTTGGCCCCCGGCTTTTCTGTTTTGGATTGACCGTCAAGCGTGCTATAATAGACTATGCCTGCACGAGACAAATACCATACTGCCGTCCGAAACGCGCTGATTAAAGATGGCTGGACTATCACCCATGACCCGCTTCATCTGCAATGGGGCGGCAGCAATATGTATGTAGATTTAGGAGCAGAGCAGCTTGTCGCCGCCGAAAAAGCGGACCGAAAAATTGCGGTCGAAATCAAAGGCTTTGGTGGACCCTCGGAAATGACGGAGCTGGAAAAAGCGGTGGGCCAACTCACTATCTACCGGCTGGTTTTAGCAAAGCGTGAGCCGGATTATGTGCTGTATCTGGCTGTGCCGGAAGAAATCGTGAAAGATGTTTTTGAGGAGCCGATTGGGCGGCTGCTGATTGAAAACGGTCTGGCCCGGATTATTGGCTTTGATCCTGTGGAGGAGAAAATCGTTCAATGGATAAGTTAGAGCATTACCGGCAGGCAATTGAGGAGATTTTCAACGCTTATGCTTCTATTCCCTATGCGCTAGGGGAACTCACTTGTGAGGTTATTTTTGACCGTGCCCATGACCGGTATCAGCTTGTGACCTTCGGACGCGATCTGGGAAAGCGCGTTTACTTTGCGATTGCCCATATTGATATTGTTGGCGGTAAACTGTGGATACGGTGCGACAGCACCGAAGACGGCATTGCAACGGAGCTTGTGGCGGCGGGTGTGCCCAAAGAAGACATCGTGCTGGGGTTCAAGTCCGAAGCGGCACGCAGAGACACAGAATTTGCCGTCGCCTGACTCTGCGTGAGGTGAAGATGGGAGAACACACATGGATTTAGGATTAAAGGGCAAAACAGCCCTGGTAACTGGCTCGACGGCGGGCATCGGCTACGCGGCGGCACTCGCACTGGCGCGTGAGGGGGCGGTGGTAGTGGTCAATGGGCGGACGCAGGCGCGGGTGGACGAAGCAGTGCAGAAGTTGAAGAAGGAAAGCGGCAGCGAAACGGTCACGGGCGTGGCGGCGGATCTGGGGACGGCGGCAGGGGTGGCCGAGGTAATCAAGCGGGTGCCGATGCTGGATGTGCTGGTCAACAATGTCGGCATCTTTGAGCCGAAGGACTTTGGAGACATCACGGACGACGACTGGATGCGCTTTTTTGAGACCAATGTGCTGAGCGGGGTTCGCCTGTCGCGGCAGTATCTGCCACTGATGAAAGACAAAAATTGGGGCCGGATTGTGTTTGTGTCCAGCGAGTCGGCCATCAATATCCCGGCGGAGATGATCCATTACGGCATGACCAAAACCGCCCAGCTTGCGGTGGCACGCGGGCTGGCAGAAACAACGGCGGGGACGGCGGTGACGGTCAATTCGGTGCTGCCCGGCCCGACCAAATCCGAAGGTGTCGGCACATTTATCTCCCAGATGGCCCAGGCGGGCGGCAAGGACGAGGCAGCAGTGACGGAGGAGTTTTTTGAGCACGTCCGCCCGTCGTCGCTCCTGAAGCGGTTTGAAGACGTGGACGAGATCGCCGCGCTGATTGCTTTTGTCTGTGGCACAGTGTCCTCTGGCATCAACGGCGCGGCCCTGCGGGTCGACGGCGGCGTCGTGCGCTCGGTGGTTTAAGGGGGAAGGGACTATCCATGATGTTATGTTCTGCACGCCGGTCTCTCTCTGCATTGCCGATTCCAATACTGCTGCTGCCACTGCTTCCGGGCTGTGCTCATCCCGCAAGTTCTCCAGCAAGTTCTCCGGCATCCGGACCCGTAGCACCCGCCCTGAATTCGTTGCCAGCGGTCGCACCCACTCCCGTTGTGATGACAAGCTATCCCTCGTACCGGCCACTGTCTGCAGGGCAGCAGACCAAAGCCTTCCCACTCAGCAGCCTGACTCCAGGCGACAACACTACTCCTCTGCCAAATCAAAACCTGCCAGCCCAGCCGGGGGCTGCAACTCCAATCGCGCAGGGCCAAGTGTCGCTGGATGACTATCAGTTCCAAATAAAGTCGAACGGTGCAGGAGGCTCGGTTCTGGACGGCTCCGCCTCAGTCCATAATCATGGGCCTTACGATATCACCGACTTCCAGTTTTCGCTGCGCGAGGCGGGCCGCCTGTATGTCCTGATCCTACCAGGCGGCAGCCATCAGGTCCGTCCCGCTCAGGGGACTGTCTACAGAATTCACGCGGCTGTGCCGCTGACGCTGGATCAGCTCAAGACGGGAAAAAGCTTTCTGCTGGAAGCCCAGCTAGATAGTCCCCCTGGCTTGGCAATGGATGAAGAGAGCGGGACGACGTCGCTGAGTATAGGGCGCTGAACTGGCGGTCTATTTGCTCTTTCGCCGAAAACAGGGCAGGGGAGTCGGGGGCGGGCGGTGAATAGTACGCCTGTATGACCACCAAATCGAAAACCCTGGCTGCGGCTGAGGGGCAAGGCAAAGGCAGCAAAGGTGAGGGCGGCGGCGACCGCGTGACGGGGTGGGTGACCTTCCTCGTCGGCGCATGCGTGGCCGCCTACCTGTTTCTGACAAACCCCAACGCCAAATCTCCCGAAGCGTACTGGATGATCAACACGGCGCTGTGCCTGTGGGTCCCCTTAGTCACCATTTTGCTGGTGCTGAAAGCCGAGCCGAGCCAGTTTGGGATGACACGCGGAGACCAGCGGCTGGGGCTGAAATGGACTTTGATTTCCTGGGTCGTGATGGTGCTGGTGCTGGCGGTGGTGCTGAGTATCCCGGCCCTGCACGCGCAGTTTCAGGCGCAGTACTTAGACGGGCGGCTGTCGCACTGGTATCTGTCGGGCGTCGGCGTCGTGTTTCAGGACGGGCGCGTCAACCCGAAGGCGCTGCTCTATTTTGAGCTGTACACCGGGTTTTATATGTTCTGCTGGGAGTTCTTTTTTCGAGGCTTTCTGCTGTTCGGGCTGCAAAAAAGCATACTCAGAACCTGGGGCGCGGTCATCGTGCAGGCACTGATGTTTATGCTGCTGCACTGGTCGCTGGACCCAAGCGCGTCCAAGCCGACAGCGGAAGTATTGAGCGCCCTTCCCGGCGGCATTGTGCTGGGCATTCTTGCCCTGCGGACCCGCTCATTTGCCTACGGCTTTCTCGCACATTGGGCAATTTCGGTCACTTTGGATATTATTCTGCTGGCTCCGTTTATTTTTCGTCACGCTGGGTAAATAACAACAGCCTATTTTTACGCCTCACCCCGTCAGGAGAACTTGTACTTATGGAGACCATGCGGATTGAAACGAGCCTTCGGAACCGCGACGGCGTCCCCATTCTGGACGTGACCGGCGAAATCGACATTTACACGACCCCGCAATTCAAAGAGGCCGTCAGCGCAGCGATTGACGAAAACAGGCCCTCAATTGTTATCAACATGGCAAACGTGACCTACATGGACAGCAGCGGCTTTGGCACGCTTCTGTCGGCCACCAAGCGTCTGCGGTCTGTGGATGGGGCGCTATATCTGGCAAATTGCAACGATTCCATTCAGCGGATGCTGCAAATTACGCGCCTGAACACCATTTTTGGCGTCTACGCGTCCGAAGATGAAGCCTTGACCGCTGCTAAGTCCGGCACATCAGCCCCGGCGGCGTAGCGACTTCATTGCGGCGGCGGCCCCAAAAGCCGCTGCCGCTCCCAGTGTCAAGCACAGCAAATACAGCCCCACCCGAAACGCCGTCGGCTCATAGCGCATCTCGACTACGCCTCCCGGCGCGGCCACCGTGCGAAATACGTATGGCCCTTTGGTGACCGGCACAGCCTGTGCTCCGGCGTAGGCGTGCCAACCGGGATACCATTGGTCAGACACTGTCAATGGCCCCGTCCCGGTCAGCCGCAGCAGATTTGGCCCGTCCGGCGTCAGCGTTGACCCAGCAGGCAGCACACGCGGTGTGGCCCCGGCATCTTCGTACACAAACACCCCGCTATCTTGAAACCGCACAGCCAGCCGCGTGTCTGTCAGCGGCTGTTGCGAGATAATAAACCGCGCCGACGCGGCCCGCGCTTCAGGCGTCCCGAAGCCACTGGCGAACACCATATTGCCGTTTTCCGGCGGCGCGGGTGAGCCGCCGTCCATTTGCCCGGCGAACTCGAAATACTGCTTCGTCAAGAGCGAATCGTAGCCCTGTGTGTCATACAGCCCATAGACCATCGCGGCATTCGGCGGCAGCACGGCAGGGGGCGGCTCGCCGAGCGGCCAGAGGGTGTTGATCGGCATGATGCGGCCTTCGTCTTTACGGGCCTGAAGCCAGGCAACCACCGGCGTCACCGGATAGACTTCCTCGGGCCGCGCCGTGCGATTGAAGCCCAGCCCCGCCCCCAGCAAATCCAGTGCGGCCAGAGCCGCCATTAGGCCGCCCAGCGCAGGCGTTTTCAAGCTGCCCCGTTGCCAGAACCACAGGCCCGCGCCGAAGGCCAGCAAAAGGCCAAGAAGCACGCGCAGGCCGTCGCCGAAGTCCCCACTGTGTGCTGCCAGCGTCCCTGCCGGGGCGTTTGCGCCTATCCACCAGACTGCAAACCCCGCCGTGCCAAGTGCCAGCAAAGCGTATGTCCCCGCCGCCCGTGCCAGCGCCGCCCACGGAGCAGGCGCAAGCAGGCGCTGCGCTCCCACTGCCGCCAGCACCGACACGTAGAACGACCACAGCACTAAAATCCGCCCCGGTGAGCCGGTCTGTGCAAAGCCCGGCAGGCCAAAGAAGGGCAGAGCGTTCAGCGGCGTCCCCAGCGCCAGCAGCAGCGCGGCCAGCGCCGCCCACGCGAAAAAGCGGGTTTCTGCCCGCGCCCGCCATGTTTCCATCACAGCCATAAGCGCCAGCAGCAACGGCAGGACGCCTCCATAGCAGGCATTTTCCAGGTACGCGCCCGGCCCACCGTTCGTGCCGATGCCCCAGAAGGTCCCCCGTGTCGGATTGCCGTAAAAGCCCGGCAGGAACAGTGTGACTAAATCGGCAGGCGGCAGGGCCAGGCGCACATAGCCTGCGTAGGCCGCCCCCGTCACTGCCCCGCCTGCCCGGTGCGAAAACCGGGACAGCTCCACGGCAGGCAGAAGCTGCGGTGCGGCCAGTCCGAACGCCAGTGCCAGCGCGAGTGCCGCGCATCCTATTAGCACGGGCCACTTCGCCCACCAGAGCGCCCGGAGACGGAACAGGGCATACGCGCCCACGAGACCAAAGCAGTACAGCGCGATTTGAAGATGCCCCGCCAGCAGCATCAGTCCCAGCACCAGGCCAAGCGGCACGGCCCGTGCCGAGGTAGGGCGGTCCGCCGCCCGGTCTACCAGCAGCAGCGCCAGTGGCAGCCACGCCGAGACGCACAGAAACGTCGGCAGCTCCAGCCACGCCACCTGCCAGTGACAGAGCTGCCATGCGACTGCTCCCAGCAGCGCGGCGGCGCGGCCTAAGCCCAGCGCAGGCGAGCGCAGAAAGCGGTACTGAAAAAAGCCAGTCAGCCAGAGGTGCAGCAAAACGCTAACCCCAAACGCACGGGCGACGGGCATGACACAAAAGAGTAGGTTGAGGGGATAGAAAACAGCAGACTGCGAGTTTGCCACAAAGGGCGTCCCGCAAAACTGATGCGGGTTCCAGAGGGGAAGGAAGCCGGTGCGGAGGGTCTGCGCGGCAAAAAGACGCCACGGGTAGAACTCGGCGATGCCGTCCCAGTGCAGAGGGTTCCACGGAACCAGGGTTTTTGGGTCCGCCGTCCGCCACGGCGCGATGTCATGCAGCAGGTCAGCGGGGAGAAATACCGCACCACCAAAGACCACCGGCCAGAGCAGCAGGCAAGGCAAAAGCAAAAGCACGCACAGCGGCACAATCTGCCGCCATCCCGGTCTCGTTTTCAAGCCGCGCTCCTCTTTCGTTAGAAACTCACTCGTATGCTCTGGCTGCTGCTGCGAATGCTAACCGCCGCGCCGTAGGGCAGGCAAATCTGTGGGTGGGTATGACCAAAATCCAGATTCTGCACCACCGGGATACTCGCGTTGTATTGACGCACAGTGGCAAGCGTTGTCTCTGCCTGCTGCTTACGGTAGTCCTGCTTCTCGGTCAGCGAACGCGGCTTGTTAAACTCCCACGCTTTGGGGCGGCCTACCAGAACGGCCCGCACTCGTTCCAGAATGCCGCGCTCACCGAACGCCCGGTAGACCCGACGGACATAATCATGCTCCGGGATTTCCTCCGAGGTTTCGGTGATCAAAACGATGTCCTCAAATTGGTCGAGGCTTGGCATTCGGACGCCGTGCCGCAGTATTTCGTCCAGTGATTCTAGGCAGCCGCCCCAGGTCACGCCCGCCGCGTCTGCCGCGCCGTCCCACTGCCAGCCAGGGTTCGGCTCAAAGACCTTGGGGGTTGTGAAATTATCGGGGTCGTCCCAGCTTACGCCAATATCATTCAAAGCGGGGCTGGCTTCAATCTCGACGTCACCACTTTCAAACAACGCCCGCCGCAGGTACTTCTCCGTGAACGGGTCCATTTCGGGGGTCTGGGCAAACTGAGTAAATAATGCCCCGCCATAAAACGAGGGCACGCCATTGAGCCACAGATGGTTCATAAAATGCGTGTTGTCGCTGTAGCCAAAATAGGGTTTGGGGTGGCTGTGAAACGGCTCTTCCGGCAGGTTCTTGATAAAAGTCACCTGGTCGTCCCCGCCAAGCGTGCTGATGACGGCTTTGATGTCCGGGTCTGCAAACGCCGCAATTAAATCCGCCGCCCGCTCCTCCCGCGTGGCTCCGCGCTTTGCGGTCGCCGAAAACTCCACCGGGGTCAAGACAAACTTCTCCCGCAGGCGAGCCAGCCCAAGCGCGTGGATGTGCGGCCACTGGGCGGGGGCGGCGAACGAAGGAGAGAGGATGGCAACTTTATCGCCCGGCAGCAATTTACGGAGCGGCTGAAACTGTAGCAAGTGGGGCATCGGCAAATGGGGTCCGGTTCTGGCGCGTCAGCGGTGAATCGTCCGCTTCTTCTGGGTCAAAACAGTGCCCCGGCCAGTGAACAAACTATGCTTGCGGCGAACGCGCTCCAATGTGGTAGATGGTGATAACGATAGAGCATAGAGAGGCTGATAGGAACCATCGTCACAAGGTTTATGACAAGTGCCCACTGTAAAAAAGCAGGGCTGAAGATTTTTTTATCACTCTGGCCTGTTTCCTTTCAGCATCCAGAGCGAGATGCTTGCTATTGCAGATAGGTCAAATTACGGCGGGCGACGTCGTTGCCGACATCCTGCGTGAGTACGCGGGCGAACTCGGCTTTGGCCTCGTCGTACATTCCCAGCATGGTATAAGTCAGGGCTAGATCGTTGCGGGCCAAAGTGTTGCTGCCGTCCAGAGCCACCGCCCGCTCCAAGGCGGCCAGCGAATCGTCGAACTGCCCCACAAACCCCAGCACTAGGCCGAGCTGATGATGTGCTTCACCGTAACTGGCATCTTCCGCCAGCAGCGCCTCCAGCTCAACCGCTGCTTCCCCGTAGCGCCCTTCAATTTTGTACGCGATGCCGCGCTCCAGCCGGTCCTCCTGCATTCCCATTGCTCATTCCGTTCCTTGCTTGAATTACTTGAAGTTCTGACCGGAGGCCAGCCGTGCGCCGCGTGCCCAGGAGCCAGCGTCCATCCGGCCCTTGCTTTCCGGCTGCACTTCAAGCAGACGTAAAGCACCCTTGCTTGTCCCTATTGTTATACCACTTGCGCCGACGGTTTCAACCATGCCTGCCTCGACGCTGCTTTCTTCCACGATTTCCGTTTTCCAGACTTTGAGGCGCTTGCCTGCCCAGAATGTGTATGCACCGGGCTTCGGCGTCACCCCGCGCACGAGGTTGTGCAGGTCGCGGGCGGGTCGGGTCCAGTCCAGCTCTCCGGTGTCCGGGGGCAGCGACGGCGACAGCGTGACTTCGGCGGGGTCCTGCGGAAGGCGTGGGCAGTCGCTGCGTCCGAGGGCCTCTAAGGTCTGCACCAGCAAATCCGCGCCCAGCAGTGCCAGCGTCGTTTCCAGCTCGCCCAAGTTTTCAATGGCGTCCAGTGGCAGGACAGCCTGCTGCAAAATATCGCCGGTGTCCAGCCCGGCATCCATCAGCATCGTGGTGACGCCGGTTTCGGTATCGCCCGCCATCAGGGCGTACTGCATGGGGGCCGCGCCGCGCCACCGGGGCAGGAGGGAGCCGTGGACATTGAGGCAGCCGTGCAGGGGAATATCTAAAACGCGCTGCGGGATGATCTGGCCGAACGCCGCCACGACAATGATGTCCGGGGCCATTTCGCGGACGACGGCCACAAACTCTTTCGCCCGCACCTTTTCCGGCTGGTGCAGGGGCAGGCCAAGCGCGAGGGCCGCGTCTTTAACGGGCGACGTGCTGAGCTTGCCGCCGCGCCCCTGCGGACGATCCGGCTGGGTGACCACGGCCAGTATTTCGTGTTCCGGCGACGCCGCCAGTCGGTTCAGGCAGGGCACGGCAAACGGGGAGGTTCCAATAAAAATAAGTCGCATGGTGTGAGCGTGTGTCTATTCCCGTGTCTGCGGGCCGAGGCCACTTTCTTCCTCGTCTTCTTCTTCCTCCGTCGTCACCCAGTGCAGGTCCGTTGGGTTGCGGTCAATAAACAAAATGCCGTCCAGGTGATCATTCTCGTGCTGAATGACGCGGGCGGTCAGGCCATCGCCGCGAATGCGAACGGGCTTGCCAAACTGGTCCACGCCCTTGACCACGACTTCGTTGGCCCGGACGACATCGCCCTGCAGGCCGGGGATCGACAGACAGCCTTCCACGCCGACCTGTTCGCCCTTGCGGCCCAGAATCTTCGGGTTAATAATCGCCTGAAAGCCATCCCCGGCGTCATACACAAAAATCCGCTGCAGGATGCCAAGCTGCGGCGCGGCCAGACCTACGCCGTTCGCGGCCCGCATGATCTGCTCCATGTGTGCGACCAGCGCGACCACATCCTCGTTGACCGTCAGCACCGGCTTGGACCGCTGACGCAGCAAATTGACGCCTTCTGCTTCATCATACTTGACAATCGGATCATCTTTGCGGATCAAATCAGTCAGCTTGCCCGTGGATCGCGCCATCTCGTTGCTACTCCTATCACTCATTGCCTTCTATTATAGCACAACTTAGAGCATGGTCAGCGGGTCAATATCTAAAGTCAGGCCCGCCCGGTCGGTATCGGTCAGCGCGGCTACGGCCAGACGAAGCAGGGCCAGCAGGCGGGACTTGTCCGGCACCCGCAGGGCCAAATGCCAGCGGTAGCGGCCCCGCAGGCGAGACAGCGGGCAGGCCACCGGGCCAAGCACCTGCACGGCAGGGTCATCGCCAAGAGCCGCCCGCAGGACATTCGCCAGTCGGTACGACCGCTTCCGGGCTTCGTCCTCGGACTCATCGGTGAACACGCAGTTTGCCATGTGGGCAAACGGCGGGTAGCCGACCTCCTGCCGCTGTTCAATGGCATGGGCATAAAAGCCTAGATAATCGTGCGTAGACGCAAACTGCACGCTGTCATGCTCCGGCGAGAACGTCTGCACGATGACGTTTCCGCTGACTGCCCCGCGCCCGGCCCGGCCCGCGACCTGTGTGAGAAGCTGAAAGGCCCGCTCGCCCGCCCGGAAGTCCGGGACGTTCAGCGCCGTGTCCGCGCTGACCACGCCCACTAAAGTCACATTGGGGAAGTCCAAGCCTTTGGCGACCATCTGCGTGCCGATGAGAAAATCCGCCTCGCCGCGCTTGAAGGCCCGCAAAGTATCGGCGTGCGCCCCCTTGCGGGACATGGTATCCCGGTCCATGCGAAGCGTCCGTGCCGTCGGGAACTGCTGCCGGACGGCGTCTTCGACTTTCTCCGTGCCCAGCCCGAACGGGCGCAGGCGCAGCCCCTGGCATTTCGGGCAGACATCGGGCACGCGGCGCTGAAAGTCGCAGTGGTGACACTGCAAATACCGCCCGGCGTGGTGGTAAGTCAGCGAGACGTCGCAGTTCGGGCACGTAAACGTAAAGCCGCAGTCCCGGCACAGCAGGAACGACGCAAAGCCCCGGCGGTTCAGGAACAAAATGGCCTGCTCGCGCCGCTCCAGAGTCTGTTCCAGTGCCAGCGATAAGTCGGCCCCGAAGACTGACCGGGGCGGCGGCTCCGGCTTTGGCTCCCCTGACACTTTTGGAACCGGCTTCGGTTTCATTTCGTCGCGCAGGTCCACCACCGAGACGGGCGGCAGGGGGCGGCGGCTGATGCGCTCCGGCAGCTCAATCAGGCCATACTCGCCGGTCTGCGCTTTGTAAAAACTTTCCAGAGACGGCGTCGCACTGCCCAGCACCACCGTCGCGCCGGTCAGCGAGGCGCGGTATTGGGCGGCGTCGCGGGCGTGGTAGCGGGGCGTCGAATCCTGCTTGTACGAGCCGTCGTGTTCCTCGTCCAGAATAATCAGCCCGAGGCAGGGCACCGGGGCGAAGACTGCTGAGCGTGCGCCGACCACGACCCGCGCCTGTCCTTCGCTGATGCGCCGCCACTCATCGTGCCGCTCCCCAAGAGACAGCGCCGAATGCAGCACGGCCACTTCGTCCTCGCCAAACCGAGCCTTGAATAAATCTAAGACTTGTGCCGTCAGCCCGATTTCGGGCAGCAGTATCAGCGCACTGCGGTTCTGATGCAGCGTCCGGGCCACGGCATCTAAATAGACTTCCGTTTTGCCGGACCCGGTGACGCCAAACAGCAGCAGCGTCTGCCCGTCGCGGGCAGACAGAGACTTTCCGATGGCCGCCGCCGCCTCGGCCTGCGCGTCGGTCAGCGGCGGGGCGTCCCCGGCCACAAAGCCGAAAAACTGGAACGGGTCCCGGCGGCTCGGCACTTCGGTATACCGCGCCAGCCCCTTTTCGGCCAGTGCTTTTCCTGCCGCGCCGGCGCTTGCCCCGACGGCCAGCCCTGCCGAGGGCAGCTTGGCGGTGTGTGCCCCGCCCTGCGTCTCAATCAGCGCCCGCAGAAGACGCGCCTGCCGCGCCGCGCCGGAACGCTCGAGCCGGGCGGCTTCCTCTCCGGCCACATCGGCTTCCACGGCCAGAGACAGCAGCCGGACCAGCTTGCGCCGTGCCGGGGGCAGCTTAATCGCCCGCTCTTCGGTGACAATGCCTTTCTTGCGAAGCTCCGCCAGTGCCGGGCCGGGCTTCGCCTGTCCCAGCGATTTAGCAAGCTTCCCCGGCTCGGCAGCGCCCCCGAGGGCGGCCAGTGCGGCGGCCAAATCCTTCTGCGAGGCGGCCCGCGACCCGGCCAGCTTTTCTTCCCAGTCTTCGGCAAGCCGCAGGGTGGTTTTAATCGATGACGACAGCACATCCGGCACAATCAGCCGCAGGGCATCGCGCCAGTCGCAAAGCGTCTGCTCCGTGACCCACTGCGCCAGTGCCCTCAGCTCGGCGTCAAAACGGGGGGCGTTCTCAATTTTCGCCGCAATGGGCTTGATCTTCGCGGCCATGTCGGGGGGGCAGGTATCAGACAGGCCAACAACGTAGCCAGCCGCCTGCTGCGAGCCAAACGGGACGACGACGGCCTCGCCAACGCTGACCGTGAGGGTGGGGGGAATAAAATAGGTCAGCGGCTGCGGCAGCCCGGCGACTTCAATTTGAACAACAACTTCAGCATATAATTCAGCGCACATGAGAGTCCATTATACACCCCAAAGGCGGAGTCTGCGGACTCGGCTGTGCTGAAAAAGCCCTCGCCTCCAAAACAGAGGCGAGGGCAGTACCATCTCTCACTATTTACAGCCGCTCCGCTCGCATTTTTGCCACCTCGGCGGCCCGTTTGCGGCGGGCTTGATTTCTTTGAGCCACCCGGCGAGGCTCAAGGTCTGCAAAACTCACTTTGACGCCCTTGCCATTTCGCAGCGTGCCGAACGTCAAATCGGCCAGCGGCATAATGACGTTCAAATTGCTCAGCATATACTTGTGATGAACCCGGTGGTGGGCATCTAAGTACCGCCAGACGCGGAAGCGGCTCAGGAACTTGGAGGCGCGGGGAACGTGCATTGCCCAGTGGAAGCTCTCATACAGCGTGAAATACACCGTGATCGCCGCCACGCCGCCCCAGACGCTTGGAATGCCCGTCGCCCACTGCACGAAAAACAGCAGAGGGAGGTGGCCCAGCACCATCAGCGGCAGCGCCCACCAGTCCATCGGCACTTTGTCGGGGTGGTCGTCGTGCGTGTGATACGTCTCATCGCTCTTGTAAATCTGATGGTGAACCAGCGTATGCTCCCGGAACGTCCGGTAGACATATTTGGGAGAATGAAACAGATAACGGTGGAACGCCCACTCAAAAAAACTGGCGTAAACAAAGTAGACCGCGAAGGCCAGGGCCTCCCAGAGAAAAGAGTATACCAAAAGCAGGGTCCTTGCCTGCGGCGAGATTTTTGTGCCGCTTGTCAGTCTATATACCCAATTTAGTGCTGAAACGTTCCTTGTCAGTACGTGCCGTTTGACAAACATCCTGCCCGGCGGCTATACTCTGTGTACTCTTTGGTATGGAGACGCACTGTGGCAAACACTCTCGAAAACAACACATCTGAAGTCAGCGACCTCTGGAAAAAGCGGCATACGGCGGCCCACGTCCTGGCGCAGGCGGTGCTGGAAATGTTCCCGGACGCCAAATTCGCTATCGGTCCGCCGATTGAAGACGGCTTTTATTATGACTTTGACCTGCCCCGTAATCTAACCCCGGAAGATCTCACGCAGATTGAGTCGCGCATGAAGCGGCTGAAGCGCGAAAACCATCCGCTCGTCCGCTCGGAAAAGCCCCGCGCCGAGGCGCTGGCCTATGAACAAGAGCAGGGGCAGCCCTACAAAGCCGAGCTGATCCATGACCTGCCCGAAGGCGAAGCGATTTCGTTCTACACGCAGGGCAATTTCACAGACCTGTGCCGGGGGCCGCACGCCGCGTCCACGGGCGAGATTGGCGTCTTCAGGATCGACCGCCTCGCCGGGGCCTATTGGCGCGGCGACGAAAAGCGCGAGCAGCTGCAGCGTGTCTACGGCGTTTTGTTTGACACCAAAGAAGAGCTGGATGCCTACTATGTGCGCCTGGAAGAGGCCAAAAAACGCGACCATAAAGTGCTGGGCAAGCAGCTTGGCCTGTTTATGAACTCGGCAGTGGTCGGCGCGGGCCTGCCCCTCTGGCTGCCCAAAGGCGCGACCGTGCGGCGCGTTCTGGAGCGTCATGTGCAGGATGTGGAGCTTGCGAACGGCTACCAGCACGTTTACACGCCGGATATGGCAAAAGTAGAGCTGTACAAGCAATCGGGTCACTGGGAGCATTACAAAGATGGAATGTTCCCGGTGATGAAGATTGAGAACGAAGAATTTGTGCTGCGGCCTATGAACTGCCCGCACCATATTCAAGTTTACAAAAACGAGCTGCATTCTTATCGTGACCTCCCAATCCGCCTGGCGGAGCTGGGCAAAATGTATCGCTTCGAGAAGTCCGGCGAACTCAGCGGCCTGTCCCGCGTTCGTGCCATGACTCTCAGCGATGCCCATATCTTCTGCACCGAAGCACAGGTGGTGGAGGAAGTCAAAAAGTGCATTCTGCTGATTGAGGAAGCGTACCGGAAGCTGGGCATCACAGAGTATTTCTATCGCCTGAGCCTGCACGACCCGAAGAACACCGATAAGTATGTGGATAATCCGGCCCTGTGGGAACAGGCCGAGGGCGAGCTGCGCGAAGTGTTCGAGGGGCTGGGCCTGCCCTACTATGAGGCGGTCGGCGAAGCGGCGTTCTACGGCCCGAAAGTAGACATCCAGCTTAAAAACGTGCTGGGCCGCGAGGAGACTGTCTCGACCGTGCAGGTGGACCGGCATCTGCCGAAGCAGTTCGGGCTGGAATATATCGGCGAGGATGGGCAGACGCATCAGCCGGTGATGATCCACCGGGGTTACATCAGCACAATGGAGCGCATGGTTTCTTTCTTGATTGAGCATTACGCCGGGGCGTTCCCAACGTGGCTTGCCCCCGTGCAGGCCATTGTCCTATCCATTGCAGACCGTCACAAAGAGTACGCCGAATCGGTCAAAGAGATGCTGGTCAAAGCAGGCTTCCGGGCCGAAGTGGACGGGCGCAATGAAAAAGTCGGCAAGAAGATCGCCGAAGCCGAGTCGCAGAAAATCCCGTATATGCTGGTCGTCGGCGACCGCGACGCCACCAATGGCACGGTGTCGGTCCGCCAGCGCGGCGGCACGGATTTAGGGGCGCTGTCTCAGGAAGATTTCCTTGCCCGCCTGCGCGAAGAGACGAAGGAGTAGGGGAATGTCCGCTCTGCAAAAGACATTTCTCAGCCCGGAGCAGTATCTGGAACTGGAACGCCAAGCCGAGTTCAAAAGCGAATACTACGCCGGGGAGATGTACGCGATGGCCGGGGCGACCGAGGCGCACGTCTTGATTGTCTCTAACCTGACGTTTGAATTTGTGTCTCAGTTCCGGCGGCGGCCCTGCAAGACGTATGCCACGGACATGAAAGTCCGCATTGATGCCAGCGGGCTGTATGCGTACCCGGATGTGGTGCTGATTTGCGGGGAGCCGGAGTTCACAGACGGGCGGCAGGACACGCTGCTGAACCCGCAGGTGATTATTGAAGTGCTGTCGCCGTCTACGGCGGCGTATGACCGGGGCGAGAAGTTTCTGCACTACCGCCTGCTGCCGTCGCTCACCGACTACCTGCTGGTGTCTCAAAACGCGATGCGCGTCGAGCATTATGCGCGGCAGGCCGATGGAACCTGGGTGCTGACAGATCTTTCGGGGCCGGACGGAGAAATTGTGCTGGCCTCAGTCGGCTGCCGCCTGCGTCTGGCGGATATTTATGACAAAGTAGACGCCGCCCCGGAAGGATTTTTTCCGGTTCTGCGTAATTTCTTGGAATGAGTCAGTTGACATCCGGCCCAACAATACGCTATACTAGAGACCGGTCGGTGTCGGCCCACGCACACCGGTAGTTTTTCGTGGGTAAGGAACCTAAAAATCAACAGCAGAGACTTTCGCAGGGACCCGCGTGAACCGCGAGTCAATATGAACGAGCGCATCCGCGCCCGTGAAATCCGCGTCATTGACGACGACGGAGGCCAGCTCGGCATTATGACGCCGCGTGAGGCCCTTCTGATCGCCCGCGAGCGCGGCATCGATCTCATCGAAGTGGCCCCGCAGGCACAGCCGCCCGTGTGCAAGATCATGGACTACGGCAAATTCAAGTACGAGCAGGCGAAAAAAGAAAAAGAGTCCGCGAAGAAGCACAAGCAGAGCGAGCTGAAGGACATCCGGCTGGATCCGCGCTACGGTACGCTGTCCGAGCATGACCTGATGACCAAAGTGAACCATGCCCGCAAGTTCCTGGAAGACGGCGACAAGGTCAAAGTCACGTTCCGGTTCATCGGCGGCCAGATTCGTCACCCGGAAGTCGGACGCGGACAGCTTGACACGTTCATTCAGCGTGTGATGGATGTGGCGCAAATTGAGAAGGCCCCCTCGATGGAAGGCCGATCAATGTACGCCGTTCTGACGCCGAGCAAATCCGGCGGCGCGTCCAAGCCCACTGCACCGAAGCCGCCTGCCGCTAAAAAGCCGGAGCCTGCCGCCCCGGCGGCCCAGCCTGTTGCACCAGCTGTTGCTGCGCCAGAAGCTGTTGTCCCGGTGACTGCCGCGCCAGAGCCTGCTGCGCTGGAACCGCCCGCAGCGGAATAAAATGCTTTCGGGACCCGTCAGCGAACCCGGACACACCCGTGCGCCGGGTTCGCGCACGTATAACCACGTATCACTGAGCAATTATAAAAATAGGAGAAGACTATGCCCAAGATTAAAACCCGCAAGACGGCGGCCAAGCGCTTCAAAATGACCGGAACCGGCAAACTGATGCACGGCCACGCGCATCATAACCATTTGAATATCCATAAGGGCAAATCCAACCTGCGGGTATTAGCCTCGGACGCCGAGCTGTACCCCGGCAAGCGAAAGTCCATTCGTCGACTGCTGCCGAACGGCCTGCCCAAGTAAACCCCAACCACTCTCGCACCGAACGTAAAGGATAACAGACAATGGCTCGTGTCAAGCGCGGCGTAATGAAGCACAAGCGCCACCATAAAATTCTCAAAGAAGCCTCCGGCTACTGGGGCGGCAAGTCCCGTCTCTTCAAGAGCGCTAATGAGCAGCTCATGAAGTCCGGGCAGTATGCCTACCGGGACCGCCGCAACCGCAAGCGCGAGTTCCGGCAGCTCTGGATCGCCCGAATCAATGCCGCCTGCCGCGCCCAGGGCGTCCAGTACAGCCGCTTCATGGCGGCCCTGACCGTGAGCGGTGTTGAGCTGGATCGCAAAGTGCTGTCCGACATGGCAATTCACGACATCACCGCCTTCAACGCGCTGGTCGCCTCGCTGAACATCACCGTGGTCGCGCCGACGCACAATTTCGCAGCCGCCTAATCGCCTGCTCTATTCTTCACCCGCAGGGTGCTTACTTGCCGGGGGTTTTATACCCCCGGCATTTGTGGGTTTTTGACGCTTATGACTCCGACAGAACAGCTCAATCAAGTGGCCGACGAAGCCCGAATGGCTCTGGACGCCGCCGTCTCGGTAGCCGAACTGGACGCGGCGGAAACGCTGTATCTGGGCCGCAAAGGCCGTTTGACCGGCCTGCTGCGCCTTGTCGGCACGCTGCCCCCCGATGAGAAGCCCGCCTTTGGAGCTGCCGTCAACGCCCGCAAGGACGATTTAACCGCTCTGCTGACCGAGCGCCGCGAACATCTGGCGTCCGGCGAGCGGGCGGCACGGCTGGCTTCCGATGCGGTAGATGTCACCCTGCCCGGCACGGCCTTCCCCGCCGGGACGCAGCACCCGATCACGCGGCAGATGCAGGCGGTCAAAGACGCGCTGATTGGCATGGGCTATGCGTTCGAAGAGTGGCCGGACATTGAAGACTATCACTATAACTTTGAAACCCTGAACTATCCCCCCGACCACCCGGCCTTTGACGAGCAGATGTCGTTCTATGTGGACAAAACCCACCTGCTCCGCACCCAGACCACGGCGTTCCAAGCGCACATCATGGGCAATGGTGGGCAAAAGCCGCCCATCCGCGCTGCGACTATCGGCAAATGCTACCGCTACGAGGCTGTGGACGCCACGCACTCGCACACGTTCCACCAGGTCGACATTCTCGCCGTGGACGAGGGCCTAACGCTGGCCGACCTCAAAGGCACGTTCGCCGCGCTGGTCCGCCGCCTGTTTGGCGACGTCGAAATCCGCTTCCGCCCTGACTTCTTCCCCTTCGTGGAGCCGGGTGTCGAAGTGGCGATCCGCTGGGGAACCGGCTGGCTGGAACTGGGCGGCGCGGGCATGGTCCACCCCAACATCTTAGAAGCGATGGGCATTGATTCCGAGCGGTACACCGGCTTTGCCTGGGGCCTCGGCATTGACCGAATGCCGATGGCAAAGTACGGCATCGACGACATCCGCCTGTTCACCGAAAACGACCTCCGCTTCCTCCGGCAGTTCTGACGGCTGCTCTTCCTGCAAGCGCCGTTCTTGACACTGGCTGCACTCTGAATTCATTATGCTTAACACATTCATTTCCGAAAAAGTCAGGGCGTGGTTTCAGCGAGAGGATTGCCCTGCGGCGGACATCGTTGCTTACATGGTAAGCGCGGGCCATTTGCGCGATGCACAGATTGAAGCCATTAAAACGTACCTGTTTCTGAAAATGTCCTGGAACAACCGGCCTCTCGCCGCGCTGTTCTGCGAGGGACTGATGACACAGAACGAAGATTTGTCGCCTCTGCCGATCAGCGCCGCGACCCGCGCTCATTTGGAGGCGGACGCCGCAGCGCGGGCGCTTTTCTCCTTCTCGCGGATGAAGCCGCAAGGGTCCAAGACGGCGCTCCCCGAACTGGAAAAGTATCTTGCAGCCCATGCGTCGGAAGTGGATTGCTGCCGTGTGGCTCAGGAGATGTTCTACGGGGTCGAATATCCCGATTACCTGTTCAGCCTGCCGATGGGTGCCGGGAAAACATTTCTCATGGCGGCGTTTATCTATCTAGATTTATACTTCGCTCAAAACGAGCCGGACAACAAAGCGTTCGCCCATAACTTTATTCTGCTGGTCCCATCCGGCCTCAAATCCTCGATCATTCCAAGCCTCAAAACGATTGAGAACTTTGACCCGGCCTGGGTTCTGCCGGAACCGGCGGCGAGCAGTATTCGCAAGCTGATCAAGTTCGAGATTTTGGATCAGCCGAAAGCGGCGAAGAAAAGCAACAAGGCGCAGAACCCGAACGCGCAGAAAATCAGTCAGTACCAGCCGTTTGAAGACCTTATGGGGCTTGTCATCGTCACCAACGCCGAGAAGGTAATCCTGGACAAAGTCAAGCTGGACCCGCTCGGCCTTCTCGCGGCCCAGACGGAGGACGAAAAAGACAAGGAAGCCAATGAGCTGCGTAATCTCATCGGCAAAGTGCCGAACCTGCAAATCCTGATTGATGAAGTCCATCATGCCGCTACCGATGACGTGAAGCTGCGGCAAGTCGTCAACGGCTGGAACCGAGGCGGCAGTATCAACGGCGTGCTTGGCTTCTCCGGGACTCCATATTTGTCGTCGCCGGACCCGCTGAAAGTCGCCGACGGTATCTCCGTCAAGTTCTCTCAGATTACGAATACCGTCTTTTATTATCCGCTGACGACGGCTATTCAGAACTTCCTGAAGAAACCGAAGGTGCGAACGATCACGGAGCTTGACTCAAGCCGGATTGTTCGGCACGGCGTCCAAGATTTTCGGGAACAGTACGGAACCAAGTTTTACGCCAACGGTGCCACGGCCAAGCTGGCGATCTACTGCGGCAGCATTGAGCGTCTGGAAGACGAAGTCTACCCGCTGCTGATTGGGGAACTGGGAATTGCGCCCGACGACATTTTGAAGTATCATCGGGGCAATCCCCGGTTCAAGCCGCCGACTAACGCCGAGGCGGAGTTTAAAGCATTGGATACGTCCGTCTCAAAAAAGCGGATTGTTTTGCTTGTCCAGATCGGCAAAGAAGGTTGGGACTGCCGGAGCCTGACCGGCGTGATTTTGTCCCAAAAAGGCGACTGCCCGACAAACATGGTTCTGCAAACCAGCTGCCGCTGTCTGCGTCAGATGGACGGCACGTTAGAAAACCCGGAAACGGCAGGCATCTGGCTGAACGCGGAGAACGCGAAAGTTCTGGACAAGCAGCTTGCCGAAGAACAGAATACCAGCATTGAAGAATTGAATGCACTCGGCAAGGGCGCTCCGGTTGAAACCCGCCCGCGCTTTAGCCGCATGGACCACCTGACACTGCCGCCAGTAGACTTTTATCAGCTTCAAGTCCAGTACCAGACCGTGACGAGCGAAGAGGCCGCGCCCCAAGCGGCTCTGACCGCTTTTGAGGCCGACCGGTTCAAGACCAACGCCGCCAGCGTGACCCGCAGCCTTGCCCCCGGCGGGGCGGAAACACGCTGGTTTCACGGGGAAGAACAGGGTGAGGTCGCTGACTTTTCGGCCTGGCTTCTCCAGATTGCCAAAGGCAGCTTCAATGTCCTGTCTGTCCGTGACCTCCGCGCTTTCGCGCCGGTTTTGCAGTCTGTCTTCGACGCCATCACTTACGAGAGCGGCGGTGTGCGCTTCTTTGATGCCCGGTACGCAGTGGACAACGTGGCGGCAGACATCCGCCTTGCGTTCTGCTGCCGCCGGACCCTCACTTCTACCGAGGAATTGATCCATCAGACGGCCAGCCTGCTCCTTGCCGCGAAAGTGGCTCCGGTTGCCGTCACGACGAAGAACTTGTACCCGAGCGAGCCTGAAACGACTCAGATGCAGGAGATGGACGCCGGTGGCCTGACCCCGTTCCAGTACGCGCAGGCGCAGAAAGCCAAGATTGAGGCCGTCCGCGAGACGATGCGAGCGCAGGGGCTTGACCCCAATTTGTTTACTCTGCCTGCCGCCGATCCGACGACGGCCCTGGAAAACAAAGACCGCTCGTTTCATGTGGTTCCCTACAATTTTGACAGCAGCTTTGAGCGGGAGTTTCTGGAAGAAGCTTTGAAGCAGAAAGAACTCAAAGACCGGGGCCTGGAGCTTTACTTCAACGGCGCGGGCGAGCTGACCGAGTTCCAAATCAAGTGCTTTGCGCGTCGCCCGCACGGCTGGACGAAAGTTGGCCTTTATACGCCCGACTTCCTTTTGATTGAGCGCAAAGAGGGCCAGATTCACCGGGCGCTGATTGTCGAGACCAAAGGCAAGGGCTTCGCCGACCAGCGCGAGTTTGTTGCCCGGCGAAAGTTCGTTCAGGAGGAGTTCCTGCCGCTCAATAACGCCAAGTTCGGCTACAAACGCTTCGACTACCTGTACCTCTCCGACGCCGACGACTTGAAAAGCGTCAACCTGCACAAGCTCTGCGAAGCGACTCAAGCCTTTTTCACCGAGTAAAGAACCCCTCCCGCTCGTTCCCTCCGCTGTTGAGGAAGGGAGCGGGAGGGGTTCCGAAGGATCGCCCTTATGCCCGTCAAATACATTCCCTACGTCCCCGACACCATTTCCGGCCAGGCCATTCTCGATACCATCACCCGCACCCGGCGCGTCCTGCGCTACGGGGGCAACACCAGCGTCTACGACCACCTGCGGCGCGGTCTGCCCCTCTACGAGACACAGGAAACCGAGATTGTCCGCCCCCTCCCCCTAACCCCCAATAATGGGGGAACTGGACAAGCTGCGGAGCAGACTTCGTCTGCCTCTGGCTCCCCCATTATTGGGGGCGGGGGGGGCCTCCCTGCGTCGAACCTGCTCCTCCGGGGCGAGTGTCTGTCCGCCTGCGCCTACCTCAAAGACAACAACATCGCGCTTGACCTTGTCTACATTGACCCGCCCTTTGCGTCCGGCGCGGACTACGCCAAAAGCGTCTACCTGCGCCGTCACCCGCACAAGGCGGCGGAGATGGCGGAGGCCGAGCAGGAACTAGAGATTGACGAGCTGCGGGCGTTTGAGGAGAAGATGTACGGGGACATCTGGAACAAGGAAGATTACCTGAACTGGATGTTCGAGAACCTGACGGCGATTAAGTCCGTGATGAGCGAAACCGCCAGCATCTATGTTCACTTGGACTGGCACATCGGCCATTATGTGAAAATCATTATGGATGAAGTGTTTGGCGAAGATATGTTCAGGAACGAGATCATTTGGTGTTACAAAGAACGCGAGATGTCCAAAGACAAGTGGAATACAAAACACGATGTTCTTTTTTATTATGTAAGAGACACAGACAATGTGACGTTCAACTATCGAGATGTTCTCGAAACATACTCAGAAGAAACTAAGAAAAAGTTCAAATATCAGGACGATAAAGGTTGGTACCAAATTAGAGGAAAGGGCATACCAGGCAGCCCTGTTGATAGAGCAGATGGTTTGCGACCCGAACATGAAGAAAAATATCCTGGAATGACCTATCGGCAATACAAACAGGACGGAACTCTGCCGAGGGATTGGTGGGTGACTTCGATTGTAAACAAGGCTGCCACGGAGCGTTCAGATTATGCCACGCAAAAGCCAGAGGCGTTGCTTGAGCGCGTTATTAAAGCCTCATCAAACGAAGGCATGATTGTGGGGGACTTCTTTGGGGGGAGCGGGGTCACGGCTAAAGTCGCCCATGACCTCGGACGGCGCTTTGTCCATGTGGATGTCGGAGTCAACAGCCTGCAAACGACACGCGATAGGCTCAAAGCTGCCGGGGCCGCCTTCACGGTGCTGGATATTCAGGACGGCGTTTCCCTGTTCCGCAACCCCATTCAGACGATGGACAAGCTCAAAACGCTCATCACCGGCCTCAAAAACGAGGACGGGCTGGATACGTTCTGGGAAGGGGCCATCACCGACTCCAAGCGCGGCACCGTCCCCGTCTACCTGCCGAACCTGCTGGACCACCAGACCAAAGTGCTGGACGTGCCGCAGATCAACCGGGTCATTCAGGAAGCCCTGCCGGAGCTGCCCGACAGCGTCTCCCATGCCATCGTCTACTATGTGGACATCTACGACCGGCCCGCCGTCGAGAAGTTCCTCAAAGACGAAAATATGACCGGCGTGTCGGTGGAGCTGCGCGACCTCAAAGAACTGCTGGATGAAGTCGTCCTCAACGACGACGTAGAATACCAGGTTGCGAGGACCGAGGGCGGCGGCTACGATGTCGAAATCACGCGCTTCACGTCCGACCGCTTGCAGCAGAAAATCAGCGAGTATAACCAGAAGAAAGGGCTGACCGGAAAAGCGACCGCCCCCAAGCTCGACCTGGAAGGCGGCGACTCGGAAGCCGCCCCGACCAAGACGCCGTTCAAGCCCATCCAAATCAGCGACACCGGCCTGGAATTGATTGAGTGGGTCAGCGTCGACTGCACCCATGCCCAGGGAGCCTGGCAGTCCGACGCGGAGATCAAAATCGACAAAAAAGGCTTCGTCCTCAAAGACGGTGTCAAGACAAAGACTTTCTGGGACGCCCATCTCCAAAGCGCCCAAAAGCCCCTGCGCCTGAAAATCCGCAGCATCGCGGGCGACGAAAGCATACTCTCATTTGATCAATAAAAGAGAATATGCAAAATACTACCTTAATGGTGGTATAATCAAGGAGGAATAATGAAGTTATGGAGAAGAAAAAGCCGACCTACGATTTGGAAGCATTTTAAGCCGCTTTTTCTACAGCCAATTCTCTCAGGATAACGTTTACTGCCGCCAATGATGCCGCCAATCTTGGATTTGGAAAAGCAGAGGTTGTGGCAGTATTGCAGACGATGCGGCCTACGCATTTCTATAAGTCCATGACAGCCCAAACGGATTACAAAGTCTGGCAGGATGTCTACCATGTTCCGTCGGTAGTCGGCGTCCTATACGTCAAGTTTACCGCCGATACTGTCACGCTTTACAAGCTGCTTTCTTTCAAGGAGAAAGACAATGGCTAATACTACTTTTGTGGAACAAATCTGCCCGGACTGCGGTGCGGCTATGGCACGCGGCGTCAAGCCGATGACAATTACTTACAAAGGACACTCCGCAACGTTTGAGATGCCGGGGTGGTACTGCGTCTGCGGCGAGGGGATTGTCACAGCTAAAGATATGGATGTCTCGGACCGGCATCTGAATAGGCTGAAAGCGCAGGCAGAAAACTTGGTGCTGCCGGGCGATGTTCGCCGCATTCGCAAAAAACTCGGCCTTAATCAGCAGAGCGCCGGGCAGTTGCTTGGGGGTGGCCCCAGCGCATTCAACAAATATGAAAAAGGGCAAGTGCTGCCCTCAAAAGCAATTTCTAATTTGCTTCGGGTTCTGGAAGCCCTGCCAAGCGGCCTGGAAATACTGAAATAATTTGCGGAGGCAGTGTCATGGAAACGATTACTTTTGAGAAAACACCGACAACGGACGCCGAGTATGAGGCGGCGATTGACCAGATGATGATACAGATGCGGCAGACGCACACTGACATCGCCGAAAGTCACCGGCGCTCGGACAAACTTCAGGCAGAGACACGGGAAAAGATGGCTCACCTCGAAAGACTGCTGACTCGACTCGAGGCTTCTTAGCCATGTGGAACAAATTCTTTGGCCTCATGAAGTTAGTCTATGACTATGGAGAAGACACAAAAAAGAACGCACGCAAAATCGAGGATATCGAGACAAAGTGCAGAAATTGGCTGATACCATAACTCGGATGGCTTATGAAATCCAGCGATTGAACGACGAAATGAATCACTTCAAAGAGAGTGAGAACAGCGAGCGGGAGAAAATGGCACTGCGGCTCGAAAATACGCTCCTAAAGATGAACCGACTGCCTGCCCCGAAGAACGAAGAGACGGAATAACAAAGACGCATGAAATTACCTGTGGAATGGCTGCGCGAGTATGTGGAGACGCCGCTGGGCGATGACGCTTTGGCGGATGCGCTGACGATGGCGGGGCTGGAAGTGGAGGAAACGACGGCGTCGGACGACGGGCCGGTCTTCCACACCAAAATCACGCCAAACCGGGGCGACTGGCTGTCCGTGGTCGGCACGGCCCGCGAGGCCGCCGCCGCGCTGGACCGGCCCCTGCGCTGGACCGCTCAGCCTCTGCCGGAAGAAAAAGAAGAGATCACACGCTGGGTGGGTGTCCGCGTCGAGAACCCGTCGCTGTGCCCGCGCTTTACCGGCAAGCTGGTTCGGAACGTCGTCTTCCGGCCCTCCCCGGACTGGATGCAGGCGCGGCTTCTGGCCGTGGGGATGCGGCCTATCAATGTCGTGGTGGATGTGACCAATTATGTCATGCTGGAAATGGGGCAGCCGCTTCATGCGTATGATTACGCCACACTCCCAAACGGCAAAATTGTCGTGCGCCCGGCGCGGGACGGCGAAGTGCTGAAGACGCTGGATGGCGTGGAGCGGACGCTGACCCCCGAAATGCTGGTGATCGCGGACACGCAGAAGGCGATTGGACTGGCGGGCATCATGGGCGGGGCGGACACGGAAGTGTCGGAGACAACAAAGCACGTCTTTCTGGAGTCGGCCCACTTTGACGCGGGCAGCATTCGGCGCACGTCCAAGCTGCTGGGATTGTCTACGGAAGCCTCGTACCGGTTTGAGCGGTTTGTGGACCCCGATCTGGCCCCGCAAGCTTTGGAACGCGCCTGTGACCTTCTGGCGGAGCTGGCCGATGGCGAGGTGGTGTTGGGGCGCGTGGACCTGTACCCGCAGCCGACGCGCCCGCGCACGATTGCCCTGCGGCCCGCCCGCACGAATGCTATTCTGGGTACACAGCTCGACGAAGCGGCGGTGGCGGGCAGCCTGCGGCGGCTGGGGCTGGCGGTGGATGCCACGCAGGAGCCGCTATCGGTGACGGTCCCGCTGTTCCGGCCTGATCTGGTGCGCGAGATTGACTTGATTGAAGAAGTGGGCCGCATGGTCGGCTACGCGACTTTGCCCGAAACCCTGCCCCCGGCGGCGGGCGACGGCGGGAGTGATGCCCCGCACGGACGGCTGGCGGCGCGTCTGCGGACGCTGCTGGTCGGCGCGGGCCTGTCCGAAGCCATGACGCACTCGCTGGCTGCGCCGTCGCCGCTGGATGACCCCCGTGAGGCGGCAGCGCGGGTGAGCATCCGGCAGGCATTGTCCGAGGAGCTGTCCGGCCTGCGGCAGTCGCTCGTGCCCAATCTGCTGGACGTGCTGGCCCGGAACGTCCGTCAGCGTCAGCCCGATATTCGGCTATTTGAAGTCGGCAAAGTCTTTGCGAAAGGGGGAGGGGAGGGTGAGTATACCGAGCCGCGCCGGGTCGCCGCCGTGCTGACCGGGCCAAACGCAGACTTCTTCACAGCCAAAGGGCTGGTGGAAAGCCTGGCCGCCGCCCTGCACCTGCCGCCGCTGGCGTTCGCCGCTGAGACGCGGCCTGCAATGCATCCGGGCCGGTGTGCGTCGGTGTCTCTGCCCGGTCAGGCGCTGGGCTTCGTCGCGGAAGTGGACCCCGATGCCGTGCAGTCCGCGCTGGACGTGCCTGCGGGCGTGGGCCGCGTGGCCGTCTTTGAGCTGAATGCCGACGCCCTGCTGCCGTATCTTGACCCCGCCCTGCGCTACCACGCCTTGCCGCGCTTCCCCGCTGTCAGCCGAGACCTCGCCGTGGTGGTAGACCTGCCGACGCCTTACGCCCTGCTGGAAAGCACGGTGCGCGAGGCCGTGGACTCCGGGCTGACCGAGGCGATCAGCCTGCAAAGTGTCTACACCGGCGAGCGCATTCCCGAGGGCAAAAAGAGCGTCGCCCTGCGCCTGACCTTCCGCGCCCCGGACCGGACGCTGACCGATGCCGAAATCGAGGCCCAGGTGGCCGAAGCCGCCTCGCTGCTGGCCGCACGGGCGGGAGCGGAGCGGCGGTAAAATTGTAGCGCAGGGAGAAGGCCATGAAGACATTGCCAATTGTTCTGGAAGATGATGTGGATGACGCTTTGGAAGCTGTTTCATCAGGGTTGGGGCGGTTGAAAATAGATTTGGCAGCGGACGTTCTGAGTAAATACGTCCGTGCCGAGCGGCTCCGGCAGTCGCTTCAAAATCCTTTTCTGGTTGCTCTCTACCAAGAGCTTGCAATGGAAGATGTCGCGCTGGCAGAGGAAGGTATGGCAGACTATCAGCGGGGGCTGGAACAGGCGGATAAAGCATGACACGCGGCGCAGTTTGGATGGCATCGCTTGACCCTATCCGTGGGTCGGAGCAGGCGGGGACGCGGCCTGTGCTTGTCCTGCAAACCGACCCGCTCAACGTGTTTCTCAGAACAGTCGTGGCAGTCCCGCTTACTACTAACTTGAAGTGGGGCCAGTATGATTTTTGCGTTTTCATTCCGGCCCCGGAAGGCGGTTTGACGGCTGATTCGGTGGCGCTTTGTCATCAGCTTCGTGCCGCTGACAAAAGCCGTCTCATCCGGCACCTTGGTCAAGTCTCGGACACAACTCTTCTTCAAGTGGAGCAAGCAGTCAGCGTCACTCTTGGCACTTGATCTTGCTGAGAGCTACCCGAACCACAGGCTGATTTCAGTCTGGGCGTTCTCGACGGAGTCAGAGCCGTGGATCAAGTTTTCGGCGACGGAATTGGCGTAATCGCCGCGAATGGTTCCGGGCATCGAGTCGGCAGGCTTGGTGGCTCCGATGAGCTTGCGGGAGATGGTGACGACGTCGTCGCCTTCCCAGACCATTGCCACGACGGGGCCGGAGGAGATGAAGTCTACGACGCCCGCGAAGAACGGCTTATCTTTATGCACGGCGTAGTGTGCTTCGGCCAGCTCGCGGGTGGGGGTCAGCATCTTCATCTGGGCCAGCGTGTAGCCTTTGTTTTCCAGACGCCGGATGATCTCGCCGACAAGCCGACGCTGGACCCCGTCGGGCTTGACCATTAAAAAAGTTTGTTCCAAGGTGTGATTTCTCCTGTGAAAAGTCCGTCAAAAGTAGGGCGGGGAACTTTGTGCCCCCCGCGCCCGCTTATTATGCTGTATCTGTTCTCTCAAAGTCAAGGAGTATCCCAATGACCCGTTCCATTTTCGCCGCCGCCATCCTTATGACATTGGCCGCAAGCGCCTCTGCCGCCCCGGTTCCGGCCAAAGTCAAGCCCGCTGCCGTTAAAGCCGCCGCGCTCATTTGCCCTGTGACTCAGGAGAAGATCGCCTCGGTCAAAGACGCCTCCGGGTCAAGCACCTACAAAGGCAAAACGTACTACTTCTGCTGCGCGGGCTGCAAGCCGATGTTTGACAAAGACCCGGCCAAGTACGCAGAACCTGCCAAGTAGTTTCTACCCATGCCTCTGACCGACCCTTTCAGCCGCCTTCTGACTATCCGCTCTCGCCCCATCAAAGCGGCTGGCGCGTCTCTGCCCGGCGTCGTGTTGCCCGCCCGCCGCTACCTCTGGTACTACGTGGCGTCGTGGCCGGACGGCACGCCTGCGGCCTCGCTGCATCTGGGGGAAGGGATTGTGCCTGCCGGAGAGGCCACGCCCTGGCGCATCATGCGCCGGGACCGGACGCGCATCCTGCTGCGGCCTCTGCCGGGCGGGGCCACCGAAGCCGTCGCAAGCTACTATCCGGGCGGCTCCGGCGTGGGGGGCGAGTTTTTCCGTATCAACGATGGCGAAGCGCGGGTGGGGGGCTTTGACGTGCTGGGGAACGGCTGGCGTGGGGGCGTTGTCCTGCGCCGGGACACGAAAGAGCGGACGCTGCTGCTGCGCGGCGACGGCGACCCGCCCGATGTGTATTACATAGAGCCGCTGCCCCGCGTTGCGCTTCTGCCCTCCCTGGCATCGGTGCTGCTGCTGGCGTATGTGCTGACCGAGCGCGAAGTGCGGCAGGGAAGCTGGATCAAGCGGCCCTCAAACACCTAATCAGACTCCCTCAAACACCTAATCAAACTCCATCCGCAGGACGCCTTCTTCGCCGGGCACGGGGCGAACGGGCGGGCCGCCGCCGCCACGCGGGCGGGGCTTGCGGACCCGGCGCTGGGAGGCGCTGACATAATCCTGCTCGGCGGAATACCGGCGAACCTGATTGCCCCCGGAGCCTTTGGCGAAGTACATGGCGGCATCGGCAAAGTCAATCAGCCCCGCCACGGTGTCCGCGTCGTCCGGGCAGAGGGCGATGCCGACGGACAGGCTGACCGGCAGGTCCATCTCCCGCAGCTTTTCCTGAACCTGCTTGCGAATACGGTCGGCGACCGCCAGCGCGGTTTCCACGGTGGTTCCCGGCATCAGCCAGGCAAACTCATCGCCGCCATAGCGGGACACGACATCGGAGTCACGGGCCTGCGCGGCCAGCAGTTCACCGACCTGACGCAGCGCCAGATCGCCCAGCCCATGCCCCTGCGTGTCGTTGATTTCCTTGAAGCCGTCGACATCAATCATGGCGACTGCCACGGTGTCTGTGCGGCGGCTGGCGTACTCAATCCGCTGGCGTAATGCCGACTCGAAGTGAGCGCGGTTGTACAGCCCGGTCAGTGCGTCGCGCTGCGCTGCTTCCAGCACCCGCTCAAGCTGCCGGTTCAGCCGCATCAGCGTTTCACGTACCGAGGAATGGCCGTCGTCACCCATGCGGAAGCCCTGCTGAGACAGGATCTCTGGAGACGCAATCAAAAATCGGCATTCGCTGCCCTCATCGGCAATGCACCGGGTTTCGACGCATTGCAGCGTGCCTTCCGGGTAGCCTTCCGTCGGCGGCAGGCTCTCGGCAATGCCGCGCAGGAGGCCGCGCAGGTAGTCGCAGGCGCTGGCCGCGCGCGAGCCGTGTTCCCGCGCCATTTCTCCTTCCACGCTGCGCTCCGCCCGAATGACAATTTCCCCCGAGCGTGGCCGCGTTTCGTCCACGCTGATCCGGCCATAGCCCGACTGCGTCAGCAGGGCAAGGGCCAGGTGGAGCGCCTCGCGCCCGTCGGCAGGGCTGCGGGAGGAGACATAGCCCATCAGCCGCTCCGCCGCCGCTGCTCCTGCACGGGAAAAAATTTCAGCGGCGTGTTCCGGACCGATCTCGCGCATCATCTGTTCGCGGAGGCTGTAAAACCCGCCTGCCGCGTCAAAGATGAAGACGCGCCCGCCCCAGACTTCCAGGCTGCTGTCTTCGCCGGTCGCCGGGACTTCCCGGACTTCTTCGCTGCTTTCGCTCCGTGGCATCCGTCGGGTACTTCCTGTGAGATGATCGATGGTTGGTGTACTCAAAATAATGATCTTGTCTCTGTCACTTAATAAGCATAGAGCGTGCCAACTGTGCTTGTTGATACACACGCAATGTTACTAGATTCTGTAAGAGCGTCTCAGCGAGCCGCCGCAAAGCGCAAATCTTTCATGATCCGAAGCTGGTAAATCGTGAAGCCAATCAGGAGTGCGCCCATCACCCAGGCGGCGGCTGTGGCATAGCCGAACTTCAAAAACAGGAAGGCGTTGTACCAGATTTCCAGTCCCAGCGTTTGCGTCGCGTAGGGCGGCGGCCCGCCGCCGGTCATCACCAGAATGTTTTCCGTGGCCTGGAACGTGCCGATGACCGCGCCGACAAGCTGAATAATCAGCAGAGGCCGCAGGGTCGGCAGGGTGATCCGCCAGATTTTGGTCCACACGCTCGCGCCGTCCAAATCCGCTGCTTCATACATCTCGTCGGGGATCGAGCGCAGGGCGGCCTGATAAATCAGGCTGCCTGGCCCCGCTGTTGCCCAGACCCAGGGCAGAACGACTGAGAGCAGGGCCAGATTCGGGTTTTCCAGCCACTTCACCGGGTCCGGGTGCTGCCCAAACAAGCTCGCCGCCGAGTAAATCAGCGAGTTGAACAGCCCGTTCGGCGTGCCTTCCTCAAACCATTTCCACATGAACGTGATCGCAATAGATGCCGTCACGGCGGGCAGATAGTACATCGTCCGAAAGAACACTTTGCCATGCGGCACTTCGGTCAGCCCGATAGCAACGATCAGCGGCAGAAAAAAGCCCAGCCCCAGCGCGATAAGCGTGTACAGGAACGAGTTGCGAACGGCATACCAGAACGTGTCAGCCAGAAACAAATCAATGAAGTTGTCCATTCCCACAAAGCCGCCGCCGCCCAAAATCCGAAAATCCTGAAAGGCCATCACCAGCCCGCGCCCCAGCGGATAATACTGCCAGACCACTGCCGACAGTACGGCGGGCACGAGAAAAAGCCAGACGGTCAAATGCACCGCCAGAGGCAGGCCGCCTGACTTCTCGGAATACACCCGCTCTGCCCGCTCTGCGGACCGCTCCCGCCGCCAGCGCGCTGCCAGGTTTGCCAGATACGCGCCGGTGCCCAGCAGCAGGGTCGCAAAAATCGACCAGGCCCAGACCCGCCGCCGGTGCTGAACTTCGGGCGGGACAAACCCGGTCAGCTTGGCATCTACCTCCCGTGCGGCCTTGTCCAGCAATGCTTTCGGATTGGCGCGGGGGTTCTGCTGGATTTCGCCGAGGGGGACGCCGAGCAGGTTATAAATCTGGCTCATGTTTTCGCCATACGGCTCCGGCTTGCCGTGGGCGAACAGAGTCTTGTTGGTTTCAAGCCAGATGCGGGACTGGGGCGACGTATAATCGTCATACCCGTATTTTTCCAGTGCCACCGGGTTGACTGTATTGCCGAGTCCCGACTCCACATACGCCTGCGTGCGGATGCGCTCTGCTTCGTCACTGCCCATGAATTTGACAAACTGCCACGCGGCATCGCGGACGCGCTGGTCTTTAATCTGTGTCGAGATGCCCCACATATAGGCATTGACTTCGTTGGCCGTGATGCCCGTCGGGCCTTTGGGCATCGGCGCGATGCCGACCACACTGGGGTTAATCAGCGTCGCATCGGCCTGGTTGGCGATCACATTGCTCTGGTACTGGAACCACATGGCGACTTTGCCGGTGGCGCGGTCCTGCCCCATGTCAATGCTGTGGGTTGCCACGCCGTAATAGGTCTTGCCGTCCGGTCCGGTCCACGGGTCGGCGACCAGCTTGCGATAAAACACCAGCGCCTCCGCCCCGGCAGGCGTGTTGAACGCCGCCCGCCAGCGCCCATCCGGTCCGCGCTGGATTACCTCGCCCCCGGCCTGCCACAGAAAATTGATCCACCAGTACGCCGACGCATCCGATTCGGCCCCGAACTCAAAGCCCCACACCCCTTTTTTCTGGTTGGTGAGCTTCTGCGCGTCCGCATAAAACTCCTCCCAGTTGGTCGGCGGTCGGTTCGGGTTCAGCCCCGCTGCCTGAAACAAGTCTTTGCGGTAGTACAGCGCCTGTACGGCGGCCAAAAACGGGATGCTGTAAATGTGCCCGTGTCCGGCGTCGCGCAGAATGGGCAGCAGGCTCGGCTCAATGTTTTTGAGCACCTCGGGGTCTTTTGCCAGGTAGTCATCCAGTGGCCGCAGAAAGCCCTGCTGAATATACGATGCCGACGACCGAAAGTTGACATACACGACATCCGGGGCCGTACCGCCCGCAAATGCCAGCAGGATATTCGATTCTGCCCCCTGCCCCTGGATTTGCAGTCCCTGGGCACTTTGGAGCTGAATATCGGGGTGTGCCCGCTCAAATGCATCCACAATCGCCCGGTTTGCGCGGGATTGGGGGTCTGTCGCGTTCTTGTCCGGCAGCTTGAAGCCGCCCGCGCCGCCGACCCGCACGACGACCCGCTCCTGCGCGGAGGCGGCGGCCAAACACGAGAAGAGTAGGCAGGCATACAGAAAGAAGCCAGCGGCTAGTTTTGTGTGGGGGGATAGGTTTGACACTGACTTTAATATACAAAATTTAGTGCCATTTGTCAAGAAGAGTTTTCGGAGGCAATGCGCTGACGACCTACCTTCCCCGCTTCGCTGAAGTCCTTCCTAAAGGAAGGATTAGGATACCGATGCAGAGGGCTTACGTGCTTTGTCCTAATCCTTCCTTTAGGAAGGACCCTGTGACCGAAGAATGAGGGAACAAGGTGGTAGGTCTAGGGTATAATCGTTTCATGCTTGCCACCCGAATTATTCCCTGCCTGGATGTCCAGAATGGCCGCGTCGTCAAGGGCACGAACTTTCTCAATCTGCGCGATGCCGGAGACCCCGTCGAACGGGCCGCGCTGTATGACGCGCAGGGCGCGGATGAGCTGGTGTTTTTGGATATTACGGCCTCGCATGAGCGCCGCGACCTGATGTTTGATTACGCCCGCCGTGTCGCCGAAGAAGTGTTCATCCCGTTCTGCGTCGGGGGCGGCATCAAGACCGTGGAAGACTTCCGGCGCATCCTGAAGACCGGCGCGGATAAAGCGAGCATTAACACTGCCGCTGTGACCAGCCCGGAGCTGATCACGGACTGCTCCAAGCACTTCGGGGCGCAGTGCGTCGTCGTGGCCGTGGACCCCAAAAAGACGGGCCGGACGCCTTCCGGCTGGGAAGTGCATATCCACGGAGGCCGGACGCCGACCGGGCTGGACGCCCTGGACTGGGTGCGGGAGATGGAGGACCGGGGCGCGGGCGAGATCATGCTGACCTCGATGGACGCCGACGGCACGCTGGCGGGTTACGATATTCCTCTGACCCACGCGGTCACTGAGATGGTTTCCATACCCGTCATCGCCAGCGGCGGCGCGGGCAGCCTCGCTCATATCTATGACGCCGTGACGGTCGGCGGGGCGCAGGCGGCGCTCGTTTCCAGCATCGTGCATTTCGGTACGCACACGATTGGCGAGATCAAAGACTATCTGTCCGAGCGGGATATTCCGGTGCGCCGGGTGTGATGAGTGCGCCTGCGGAACCAACCCGCCTGCCTAAAGCATTCTAGGAGTATGACACTCGCACTTTCCGTTCTGGACCTGTCGCCGATCCCCTCGGGCGCGACGGCCTCTCAGGCGCTCAATAACACACTGGAACTTGCCCGGCACGCCGAGAGGCTGGGCTATCATCGCTACTGGCTGGCCGAGCATCACAATATGGGCGGGCTGGCTGGCTCGTCTCCGGAAATACTCATCGGGCAGGTGGCTCGTGAGACAAAAGCCCTGCGCGTCGGCTCCGGCGGCATCATGCTGCCCAATCAGGCTCCGCTCAAAGTCGCGGAGTCGTTTCGGACGCTGGAAGCGTTGTTTCCGGGCCGGATTGATCTCGGCATCGGGCGTGCGCCGGGCAGCGACCAGCGCACGGCGATGGCCTTGCGCCGGGGCGTGGGCAGCGAAAGCTTGACGGAGCAGCTTTCGGACCTGTTTGCCTTTGCGGGTGGCGGCTTTCCCGAAGGTCATCCCTTCGCCTCGGTGTCCGCCGCACCGCTGGGGGTAGACCTGCCGCCGGTCTGGCTGCTGGGGTCGAGTGATTTCAGCGCCCGCGTCGCAGGCCGTCTGGGGCTGGGCTTCGCGTTCGCGCAGCATATCAATCCCTACGGCGCTCAGGAGGCGCTAGACGCCTACCGCGTCGAATGGGCACACGCCGGTCACGCCGCTGCGCCGCGTCCTCTGGTGACGGTCTCAGCCATTGTCGCGGACACGGACGCCGAGGCGAACACGCTGGCGACTTCGATGGAGCTGGCCTGGCTGCGGCTGGCGGCGGGCAAGTTCGGCCCGTTTCCGAGCGTCGCCGAGGCGCAGGCGCACCCGTACACCTTCCGCGAACAGATAGCCGTGCGCGAGTCGCGTCAAAAGATGGTCAGCGGCAGCCCCGAAACCGTCCGCGCCCGCCTGTGCGCCCTGTCGGGCGAGCTGGACGTGCCCGAAATCATGGTGACGACGATGGTTCATGACCACGCCGCCCGGCTGCGCTCGTACACGCTTCTGGCGGAGGCTGTGCATGGAGTTTAACGATGGAGTTTGACCTTCAGGGCGCTGACAAGTCCCGCGCTTATCAGCTTCTGGCAGGCGTCGTCGTCCCGCGCCCGATTGCACTGGTGACGACGCTCGGGGAAAACGGACTCGTCAATGCCGCCCCGTTTTCTTACTTCAATCTGGTGGGCAGCGACCCGCCCGCCGTGGCGATCAGCATTGCGGCGCGGGAGGCCGGGGTGCAGAAAGACAGCCTCGCTAACATTGAGGCGTCCGGGGAGTTCGTGGTGAACCTGGTCAGCGAGGCGCTGGCTCCGGCGATGAATGTCTGCGCGATTGACTTCCCGCCGGGTGTCAGCGAGCCGAACGAAGCGGGGCTGGCCCTGCTGCCGTCAGCATGCGTCGCCGCCCCGCGCCTGGCCGCATCGCCGGTGCAGCTTGAGTGCCGACTGCATCAGGTGATTGAGATGGGTGGCAATCGAATCGTGCTGGGCGAAGTAGTCTTTCTGCACGTCCGCGACGAGTTTGTAGACCCGGAACAAAAGCGCATCCATGCCGAAGCACTGGGTCTGATTGGCCGGATGCACGGCGGCGGCTGGTACGCCCGCACCACCGACCTGTTTGAGATGCCGCGTATCCCGTACAGCGAGTGGCAGGCCAAAACGCAGGAGTAAGCGGGTACAATCGCAGTGTGCAGCGGCAACCAACAATTTTCCTGTGGCTGGCTTTCCTGCTGACCGTGCTGGTCGGGGCCGCTCCGGCTCTGCCCGCCGCCGGGGTCTGGCAGTGCCGGTATGCTTCCCGCGTGGTTTCGGCTGCCGCCGCTGTCCCCGCCGCGATGCCCTGCCACTCGATGCCAATGCCGGAGAACAGCCGGATGGCCTGCTGCGCCCGGCACAGCCTTTCGGCACACGGGCCGCACCTCGCCGCCCCGTCCTGTCACCCGACATTTATCCCGCTGGCTGCCGTATCTCTGGCGGTCACAGAGCAGGGCCGGGTGGTTCTGCCGCTCCTGACGGCAGTTCACGGTGCGCCCCCACGCGGCCCGGCGTTCTTCGCCCCCGCCTTGTGTTCCCTGCCTCTGCGCCAGCGGCCACCGCCCGGCGCACGTCTGCTTCACGCCTGCTTCGCCTCTGCCCGCCGCCTCCGTGGCCCCCCGTCTGCCTGACACCCCCCTTAGAGCACTTTTCACCTCTTTTTGACCTACCTTCCCCGCTTCGCTGGGGTCCTCCCTAAAGGGAGGATACAGATAAGAAGGGCAGGGACAAGCCACTGCCCCTACGCCTAACCTCCTAATCCTCCCTTTAGGGAGGACCCTGCGAAGCGAAGAATGAGCGAAGCAAGGAAGGTCGTACCTTTGACAGAAAGAACCCCCTATGAACGCCACGTTTCACCGTGCCGGACGCTTCGCGGCGTCGGCCCTGTTTTTCGCGTGCCTCGTGCCCGCGTCCGCCGACCCGGCTGCGCCTATGGCAATGCCGTCGGGCGGCCACTTGCGGACGGCGGACACGGTTATGCCCGGCATGAGCCAAATGAGTATGTCCTCGTCCGTAGACCTCAATGACCCGATGAGCCAGGAAGCCAGCGGGACGGCCTGGCTGCCTGCGTCGTCGCCCATGTACGGCAAGATGATCATGCGGCCCAATGGCGATATGCTGATGATCCACGGCGCGATGATGCCCCGCTACACCGACACAGGCAGCAAGCGAGGCGACCGCCGCTTTGATGCGCCGAACTGGGGCATGGCGATGTATGGACACCGGCTGGATGCCAAATCACAGATCGGCTTCCGGGGAATGTTCAGCCTGGACCCGATCACCGAAGGCGGCGCGGGCTACCCGCTGCTGTTTCAAACCGGCGAAAGCTGGCACGGACAGGCACTGCATGACCATCAGCACCCGCACGAACTGGTGGACGAGCTGGCCGTGTCCTATTCCCGGCTGATTGGCGGAGGCAGGTCCGTATCGCTGTACGGCGGCTATCCCGGCGAGCCGGCGCTGGGGCCGCCGACTTATATGCACCGCCTGCTGGCCTATGACCTCGCGGATGCGCCTATCGGGCATCACTGGCAGGATGCGACCCACATCACCTTTGGCGTCGCCACGGCGGGGCTGAACTTTGGGAGCAAATTCAAAGTGGAAGGCAGTGTGTTCACAGGCCGCGAACCCGACGAAAACCGCTATTCGTTTGACAAGCCCCGCTTTGACAGCCAGAGCGTCCGGCTGTCGTATAACCCCGACGCCAACAGTGCGTTTCAGGTCTCCCAGGGTTTTATCAAAAACGCCGAGGGCGATGGGGCCAACCAGCACCGAATCACCGCCTCATGGCTGTACAACAAACCGCTCGGCGAAGACAGCAACTTTACGACGGCGCTGGTCTGGGGGCAGAATAATCTCACGACCGAGGGCAAATCCAACTCGTATCTGGCCGAAGCCGACTATCAGCGCGGGCGGGACACGGTGTTTGGACGAATCGAAAACATCCAGAAATCCGGCCACGAGCTGTCTCTGCCCGAAGACAGCCTGCACGACCGCAAATTCACGATTGGGGCCTACACAGCAGGTTATGTCCGCGACTTGACCCACGGCACGGGGATTGACACGGGACTTGGCTTCGCCGTCACGGCGAACACATATCCCTCGGCGCTGAACGTCGATTACGGCAGCGGCACGCCGGTTTCGTTTCAGGTGTATCTGCGCTTCCGGCCCTCCCGGAGCCGGAACATGACGATGGCGGCCAAACCCGCCGCGAAGCCAGCACCGGGCACGGGGCTGACTGTAGCCGCCGCGCTCGCCCCGGACCCGCCGCAGGCGGGGCAGGACAGCACGCTGACCGTCACCGTGACCGGGGCCAGCGGCCAGCCCCTCCCCGGCGCGACCGTGAGAGCCAGTGTCGCCATGACCTCGATGGACATGGGGACCACCCACCCGGCACTCACCGACAGCGGTGCAGGCCGGTACACGGGGCCGGTGCAGTTCTCGATGGCGGGACCCTGGCGCCTGACGATCAGCGTGACCCCGCCCGGCGGCGGCTCGCCCACGGTGCAGGCGTTTGATTACGCCGTCAAGTCGCGCTAAACAAAAACCGGCCCGGAGGCATCTGCCTCCGGGCCGGTTCGTATTGTCTGTTCGTATTATCGGTGTTTTGCTTTGCGATGCGATTTGTGCTTCGCACGACCAGGGGCCAGCCCCAGATCGTGCCACTCCACCGGAAAGTTGTCCGGCGCACCCCGGCCCGACAGGCGGGACGAGCCGCCGCGTGAGATGTCCACATTGCCCCGCGCAAACCGTCCTAAATCGGCCACCAGAAACACATGGCTGCGCCCATTGCGCTTGTTGACCACCCGGATGTGATGGTTCAGCAGCTCACGGCGCGAACTGTCCACGGCGCAGAACCATGGCCCGGAGCGGCCATAATAGTCTCCGTTCGCCAGATGCGGGTTGCTGTCGCCCCGGTTGTAATAGGTGGCAGTCGAGCCGCTGTGCGGGTGATGTCTCTGCCGCGCCGCCTGCGCGGGCAGAGGAGCAGTGACAAGCAAAGCGGCAAGGGGGGCAAAAATGAGAAGTGAAAAAGGTTTGTTCTGAGGACAACTCTGGCTGAGAACACGCATAGGCGCACTTGATTCCTGTCTGTTTTAGGGTCTGTATTTCTACCAGTATACCTCAAAAATCGAACAGATAGTCGTAGTGCTGCTTACGACTTGCCGGAGTCCTCCACTCGGTTCAAAGAGAAAAATGCCTTCGGCGGCAGTTTCAACTGTCGCCGAAGGCATTTTTCTTTCGAGTCACACGAAGCGGGGATGACGAGACTTGAACTCGCGGCCTCTGCCGTGACAGGGCAGCGCTCTAACCAATTGAGCTACACCCCCATCGGAACAAAAATAATATACCCCGGAAGCGTCGCTGCTGTCAAGTGGGAAGGCAACTTATTTTGCCGGAATTTTCGCCGCCAATGCCCGCGCCCGGCGCACCGCTCCCCAAACGGGCGTTTCCATCGAAGGCGACAGGACGGCGGCAGGGGCGAAGCGGCGCACAGAGCGAGTAAACACATCTTCCAGCACGCCGCCTGCTTCCCAGAGACCACCGACACAGCAGACGGGGTAGGGGGCGTCAGCAAAGAGCCGCTCGGTGACGCCGCGCACCAGCACAGCCAGTGCGCCCCCGGCCCGCATCAGCAGCGCCTCCGCTACAGAGTCCCCCTCTTCCGACGCGGCGACGACCACGCGGGACAATCCGGCCACGGCCACACGGCTGACCGTGCCCCCATAAATACCCGGCACGATGCTATCCAGAGATGACAAGTTTAAAGCCGCGCACAGGCGCGGCCCCAGCGTGGTCTCTTCCCCCGTGCCGTCACGCTGACGCAGAGCGGCGGCGAGAGCCGCCCGCCCCAGGCCGTAGCCGCTGCCCGCGTCGTCAATCAGGTAGCCATAAGCCCCTGTCCGGTGCGCTTCGCCTGCCGCGTTTTCGCCATACGCCGCCGAGCCGGTTCCGGCAATCACGATCACGCCCGGCCTGCCGCCCGTCGCCCCGGTCAGCGCCGCCGCGTAGTCTGGGATGACAGAAACTGCGGCCTGTGGGAATGCTGCCTGCAAACTTGCCCTGAACTGCTGCCGCCGCTCGCCGAACGAGACGCCCGCAACAGCCGCACAGAGAGCGCGTATATCGCCGCGTGTTCCACTGGCTTCGGACAGCGCGGCGTCAATGGCCGCCAGCGCGGCGGCCAGCGCCTCGGCGGGCGGCACAGCGGCCAGATTGCACGCACCCGACAGGCCGGTCCCAAGAGCAGCCTCCGTGAGAGACGCGGCGGCGGCGCGAGTCTGCGTGCCGCCGCCGTCCAGCCCGATCACTAAATCACTCACCGGGCGGCCTCGTCCAGCCCGGACAGATGGCTGGTGTCATTCAGCACCATGACGCGGCTTTTGCTGGGCGTTTCCAAATCAGTATGGGCGGAGAAGTCCAGATGGGAGAACGAGGCGTTCTCTAAATGCAGGTTCAGCAAAGTCGGCAGTGGGGCCTGCAGTGCTTTCAAAATCAGCAGCCGCCCGGAGCCGCCGTGGCCGACCAGCAGCACCGAGTCCTGAGGGCCAGGATGAGCGGCGAGAACTTGCGCCAGTGCGGCGTCTACACGCTCCTGCACGGCGGGCCATTGCTCACCGCCGGGGACGTGCGCTTCCAGAACGCGCTGCTTGTGATACCGATGCCACTCGGCGGGGTAGTCCCGCTCCAAATCCTCCGCCGTCAGTCCTTCCCAGTCCCCGAAGCCCTTTTCGCGCAGACCGGGCAGTGGCTGCACAGTCAGCCCGTGGGCCTTCGCGGCGGGCGTCGCCGTCTGCACCGCCCGTCCGAGATCACTGCTGTACACGGCGGTCAGGGGGATGCCTGCCATGCGCTGCCCCAGTGCCTCCGCCTGCGCCTCGCCGCGTGGGCTGAGCGGAATATCGGTCCAGCCCTGGACGCGCCGGACGGCGTTCCAGGCGGTTTCTCCATGTCGGGCAAAAAAAATCTGTGTCACACTAGCTCCTGTGATGAAAATGAATGAGAATATATGCTATACTAACTCTATCGGAACGGGATGTAGCGCAGTTTGGTTAGCGCACCGAGCTGGGGGCCCGGGGGTCGCAGGTTCGAATCCTGTCATCCCGATACCACCGCAGAAATGCGACACAGAGACGCGGGAGAGGATTGTTCCTCTCCCGCGTCTTTTTGCTGCGTTCTGTGTGTCATCCGCCATACTTTGTCCCCACACCCTGCTGCACAAAGGGGGCCTGTTGCTCCACCCGTCGCAGGCGCTCGTCCATCCGCTGAAGCGTCTGGTCAAACGACACATCAAATGAGGTCGCCGTGTCCCGAAGCTGGGCGATCTGGGCGTTCAGCGCGGCCACTTCTGCGGCCAGCGCCTTCGGGTCCGTCGTGGGCCGCGCCGGGGCGCGGCCTGTCAGGACATAAGAGGCCTGCTGCCATAGCGTTTTGACGCTGGCGGCCAGCGCAGACCAGAGCCAGCCCAGGGCGCTGACACCCATCAATGTCAACGCTGTCCAAAACAATCCTTTGCTGTCTCCCGTGGCTCCGGCGTTAAAACCAGCGTTGAAACCAATCATCATCCCGCTAGACAACAGAAAAATTGCGCCCCAGATTTTCATTGCTTGTTTTCTCCTACGCCGCTTTCCAGATACGCTTCTTTAAGCTCCGCCAGCAGTCCCTCCGGGCCGGTGATGTTGCCCTCAAAGTAGAGTTCCCACTCAAACTTGAGTGTCTGCCCCTGCTTTTTGAGCGTCACGCAGTCATAGTCAATCCCGGCATCAAAGCCAGCATAGGCAGTCCTGCACTCCCAGCCGTCGGCGTCCAGGTCCGTGATGATCTGCTCATAAACGGACGAAGGGATGCCTGTGATTGTGACGGGCCGTGAACCGTCCGCACCGCGCCATTTCACCCGACCTATCACAGCCTGCACCGCCGCCGCTCCCAGGAAGCCAACCGCAAACGTCTCCCAGAAGATCAGCCAGATGGTCAGAAAGTTGGGGGCGTTTTCAGGCAAAAACCGGGCGGCGAATGACTGTATTTCTGCTATGTCAAAGAATGAGACATCACCGAGGCGCTGCACCCAGAGCGGATACTCTGGCCCGGACTGTTGCGTCGCGCCCATGATCCCCATGATGACGAAGAGCCAGACCACCCGGCAGCAGATAAAGGCCAGACCCCAGCCGACACACCTGATCCAGCGCATTATCAGGTCTCGCTTTCAATGAGTATCAGCGTTTAGTTATTTGGCAAATGCCACCGGGAGGCCCGCCGCGCTCGCACTACTTGCCACCCGTATCGTTCGCCGCTCGGAAGATAGGACTTAATTTGCCTCGGCTTCCAATACCGCACCGTTCGCGGCCCAATCCACGCAGGCTTGCCAATTGTAAAATCAACATAAAAAAGCTTGGAAGATGTGGCGCTCGCGCAATAAACTCGCCCGGTGTCTAACATCGCCCCGCCGCTCCCGCCCGCTCGGACAAGTACCCACCTTCCGCTTGGCGACCACACCATCTCTTCCACGCCCTCGTCTGCGGTCAGACGCTGATGGGCAAAAATCCGCGCTGGTCCCCCGGCCCGCCAGATCACAAGCTGAAACCCTTCATACTGACCATGAAAACGAAAATTCTTTGGCAGAATGGCGAATGCAACGGCGTGGTGGTCTGAAGACCAGAAAAAATCCCTTTTGTCTAAGATCGCGCTTGCCAGAACACAGGTCCGTGTCCAGACCGTCCGTTTCGTGCGTTGGTCATAAAGTTGAACTACGTTCGTCTCATACTTCTTGCCATGGACGCGAAGCACATAGCGATCTGGCTGTGCATTCGCGCCTATGGCAAGCAGAATCAGCAACAGACAAAATGGAGCGGTAGAAACTCTTGACATAGAAGCTACCGATGACATAGAAGCTACCGACGGGCAGCCGCCGGGGCGGCAGGCCGGGCGGGGGCAACAGGTTTGGTCGGCGCAGCAGGACCGGCAGACGTATGGACACTGGCGGCGGTCCAGTTGCCGGACCATTCCAGGCGCCTGGCGGCAAGCTGCGCGGTTTCCTTGCCTTCAAAGCGGGCGATGATCGCCAGGGCCAGATCAATGCCCGCCGAGATGCCCGACGAGGACATCAGCTTGGACCCGCTTGCCACGACGCGGGAGCCTTTGACGACCTGCACTTTCGGATACTGCTTTGCCAGAGCTTCCAGATGAGCAAAATGCGTCGTCATCTGCTTGCCGTCCGCCAGCCCCGTCTTGGCGAGAATAAATGCGCCGGTGCAGACTGACGCAATGACTTCGGCGGTGTCCGAGGCACTAATTAAAAACTCGCTGATATGGAGCGGCAGAGTTTCGCGCCGCGCTCCCGGCCCGCCGGGAACAATGATGATATCCGCCTCAAAGGCCTGCGCCAGCGACTTGTCCGGCAGGACGCACAGCCCGTGGGCGCACTGCACGGTCGAGCGCCGGTCCGCCACGGTCTGCACATGGAACGCGGGCTTGTCGCTCCAGCGCCCTTCCAGCACCCGGCGGCAGGAGGCCAGCACCTCGTAAGGCCCGCAAAAGTCCAGCTCGTCCACACCATCATATAGCAGTACGTCTACGGTCCTCATAGCAAATCCCTCTTCTTTCAGTGTCAGCAGTAAGTTGGGTTATTTCCAGAAGGCGAGCAGCGACTCGAAGACGGCTTTGCCGTCCGCAGAACCGAGGCGCAGGTCGCAGGCGCGTTCGGGGTGGGGCATGAGGCCCAGGACATTGAAATCGGCAGAGGCAATACCCGCGATGGCATCCCGCGAGCCGTTGGGGTTGGACTCTGGTGTCAGCTCGCCCTGCGCGTCGCAGTAGCGAAAGATGACGCGGTTCTCCGAAAACAGGTCATCTAACGTGTCGTCATCGCAGATATAGCGGCCTTCGCCGTGGGCGATGGGCACTTCCAGCACCTGCCCCGGCGCGAGTTTGTTGGTGAACGGTGTCGCCGAGTTTTCCGTTCGCAGATGGATTTGCTTGCACAAAAACCGCTGGCCTTCATTGCGGACTAAAGCGCCGGGCAGCAGATGGGACTCACACAGCACCTGAAAGCCGTTGCAGACGCCCAGCACCAGCCCGCCTTTGGCTGCGAACTCCTGCGCCGCCGCCATTGCAGGTGCAAACCGGGCAATCGCCCCGCAGCGCAGGTAGTCGCCGTAGGAAAAGCCGCCGGGGACCACTACGCAGTCCACACCCTTCAAATCGGCATCCTGATGCCACAGGTACTCCACAGGCTGGCCCAGCACGTCTTTGATCGTGAAAAATGCATCCTGATCGCAGTTCGCGCCGGGAAATTTGATGACGCCAAACTTCACGCGCTCACCTCATAGCGATAGTCTTCAATCACCGGGTTTGCCAGCAGCTTGTCGCACATCTCGCGCACCTTTGTGTCTATGTCCGCGCCGTCTGGCATGCTCATCTCCACATATTTGCCAATTCGCACCCCGTCCACGCCCTCGTAGCCGAGCGATTGCAAGGCCCCCTGAACCACCCTGCCCTGCGCGTCTAAGAGAGACGGCTTGAGCGTCACATACACTTTCACCTGCGCCATAACTATTTCTGATCCTTCATTTCTGCATTAGGGGCAGTTTCAAGCCATTCTTCATTGCTGCGGTGTTTGCCCAAACCTACCGTCTCGAACTCGTCACCAAAAATACGTTTCTTAACACCTAAAAAGCGTAATGCTTTGTTGATTGCATCCAGCTCATCTAAAGGCCCAAGAACTAAACTCTCTTTGTGCCAGACAACGCAACGTTGCTCGCCTACGCCTCCAAAGAACTCCGCTTCGACACAGGCAACTGTGCCGCGCTCGGACAGTTTTTGGATCGGGCCAGAAAGAGGGCCAAGCCACTTGATGAATTCTGCCCGCTTTTGCTCATGCGCGGATATATGTTGCTCAACCAGATTGTCATATAGAGTATCGGTGACTGGTATCATCCGAAGCCCTTGTTCAAGCTGGATAATCTTCGAGTCTGAAATCCACGGTGGATCAGATTCAAGAAGATGGGGTTGCGTGATAACGGCAAAAAGAGTGTAACCCATCACGCCTCCCTTGCTTTGTGATTTCTATTATACCACTGCCCGGCGAACTGCGCCAGTACCCGTTTTGGCGGTTCCGTCACCTAATTTATTCGATATGCCGCACCAGCCGCGACGCTAGACCCGTATATGTCGCCGGGGTGAGCGCGAGAAGCCTTTGTTTGTCGTCTTCGGGCAGGTCCAGTTCACTGAGAAATGCCTGAATGGCTTCCTGCGAGATGCCCGCGCCGCGAGTTAAATCTTTGAGCCGCTCGTAAGCGTTCTCCATCCCGACGCGGCGCATGACGGTCTGGATCGGCTCGGCCAGCACTTCCCAGGCGTCGTCCAAATCGCGCCCGATGGCCTGTGCGTTGACTTCCAGCACGCCGAGGCCCCGCCGGGTGGCGTGCAGGGCGACAAAGGAGTGGGCCACGGCGGTTCCCAGATTTCGCAG
>CAXUKS010000001.1:0-91259 GCA_964251675.1 uncultured Armatimonadales bacterium | reverse complement strand
GGTCGCGCTGCAGGCGGGACACGGGCAGCTTGGACGCCAGATGCAGGAGCAGGGCGTTGGCAATGCCGACGTTGGCCTCGGAGTTTTCAAAGTTGATTGGGTTGACTTTGTGTGGCATCGTGGACGACCCGACTTCCCCGGCCACCACGCGCTGCTTGAAGTAGCCGAGCGAGATGTACGTCCAAACATCTTGGTCAAAGCCCAGCAAAACCGTGTTGAACCGGGCCAGCGCGTGCGCCAGCTCGGCAATGTAGTCGTGCGACTCAATCTGCGTCGTCAGCGGGTTCCAGGTCAGCCCCAGCCGCTCGATAAACGTCTTGGAGAGCGCCTCCCAGTCCAGTTCCGGGTAGGCGATGGAATGCGTGTGGTAGTTGCCGACCGTGCCGCTGAACTTGCCCAGATACTCCACAGCGGCAATCTGCGTGAGCTGCCGCCGCCAGCGATGCACAAAGACGGCCATCTCTTTGCCCAGTGTGGTGGGGCTGGCGGGCTGTCCGTGTGTGCGGGACAAAATCGCCGTGTCCTGTGTCTTCCCTGCCAGCGCGGCCACATCATCCACCATCGAATGCGCCAGCGGCAGCCACTTTTCGTGAATGCCCCCGCGCAGCATCAGGCCATAGGCTAAATTGTTGATGTCCTCCGACGTGCAGCAAAAGTGAATAAAGGGGATCGCGTCTTCCAGCGTCGTGACGCGCAGCTTTTCCTGCAGGAAGTATTCCACGGCTTTGACATCATGGCGCGTTGTGGCCTCAATCTCTTTGACGCGCTCGGCGTCCTTTGGTTCAAACCCGCCTGCGATGCCGCGCAGATACTCCTGCTCGTCGCCGTCAAAGGACCGCAGCGCGGAGATTTCAGGGCGCTCGGCCAGAAACAGCAGCCATTCCACTTCGACGCGCACGCGGGACTTAATCAGCGCGTACTCGGAAAACTCGGACGCCAGCGCCTCGGTCTGGCTGGCATAGCGCCCATCAATCGGCGAAATATTGGTCACGGACATAATTAACCTCGATTTGCGGCTCTTGTTTAGCCAGGCAAATAGCCTGCGCGTGCGTCTTGGTCGGCGGCGGAAAGGTTTTCGCTGGCACTTCCCTGTTCCCAGGTTCTCCCGTGGCGAAAATCATACTCCATGATTTCTACACGAAGCGGCCAGTATTGCGCCACCCTTCCATTCGCCATTTGGTCAGCCGCAAATGTTTTGGGGGAACAGTAAATCACCAGGGCATACTCACTTTCTGTTTCAGAAAGATTTTCCTGATGGATTGTCTGCCAGACTTGCTCCGGTGAATAATAAGTGGCCTTTCCGTAGCGACTGGCAAGTGCCGGGCCAAGCAGGGTGATATACTTGCGAATGTTGCTCCGCTTACGTCGGGCAGCCAGAATCCTAAAAATGTTCATCGCCTCAGCCTCCGATAGTAGACTTTCAGCCTTTGCCACGTTCAAGGCGTCACGAACGGCGCGATCTTGGCGTACTTTTTGGGACCGAGGCCCTGCACTTCCATCAAGTCTTCGGGCTTCTCAAAGCCGCCAACCTGGGCGCGGTAGGCAAGTATGCGGCTTGCCATGCTGGGGCCGACCCCCGGCAGGCGCTCTAGCTGTTCCTGCGTGGCCGCGTTCAGAGCGACTGTCTCGCTGCTGCCCGCACTGATTTTGCTGCTGGCCGCCTTTGCCATGCCGCTCTTTTTTGTCACGGCGGGCATTCCCGCTATCGGCATTGGCAGTGTGGGCGCAGGCACGGAAGCGGTACGTTTGGGCACAAAGACCTTCTGGCCGTCGGTGACTTTCTCAGCGAGATTGACGGCGTCCAGATCAGCCTCGCCCGTCGGCCCGCCCGCCGCACGCAGAGCCTGCATGACGCGGCTGCCCGGTGGCAGAACGTACAGCGCAGGCCGCCGAACGGCTCCGCTGACATCCACATACAGCCGCGTCGGCGGGGTGGGGGCGGTCAGCGCCGTTTTATGCCCTTTGGCGTCTTCGGGCGCAGGCGTGGTCAAAGCCGTCGGCACGGGCGGCGGCGAAAGCGTAATGGGCGCAGCTTCCGGGCGCGATGGCCCGGACCCGCGTAAAAGCATCCAGCCGCTGCCGATGAAGCAAACAAGGCAAATACCCAGAAGCGCGAGGCGGACGCGGATGTCCTGCATAACGTGTGTCCTCCGTGAACGTTGAAATGAGGGCTATTATGAGAGGGGTTTTAACCCCTCGCATAATGGCCCTCCATATTTTCTCTAAACCACCACATTGACCAGACGGCCCGGCACGACGATGACTTTCTTCGGGGCGGCTCCGGCCAGGGCCTCCACCACTTTGGGGCTGGCGAGGGCCAGCGCCTGCAAGGCGGCCTGGTCGGCGTCGGCGGGGGCGGTCATCTTGTCGCGGACCTTGCCGTTGACCTGCACGACCAGCGTGATTTCGTCATTTTTGGCGACTTCCGGGTCAGCGGCAGGCCACGGGTGACGGTATAGGAAGCCGGACTGCCCTAAGCCTTCGGTCCAAAGCTCATCGGCCAGATGGGGCGCAAAGGGGGCGAGGGCAAGTGTCAGATATTCAAGAGCTTCGTCGAGCGCCGCCGAGCGCGTGCCTTCGGGCAGGGCGTTGGCGACATCGTAGGCCGCGTTGACCCATTCCATCAGGCCCGCGACGGCGGTGTTGAAGCGGAAGTTCTCCAAATCGTCGGCCACGCGGGTCAGGGTAGAGTGCGTTTTGCGGCGCAGGTCCCGGTCTTTGCCGGCTGCTGTCTCCACGGTCTGCCGCCAGCCCGGAGTCCAGCCGGCGCCGAACTGCGCGACCATCCGGTAGACGCGGCCCAGGAACTTGGACGAGCCGCGTATGCCTTCTTCGCTCCACTGCACGGTTTCGTCAAAGGGCGCGACAAACATCTCATAGACGCGCAGGCTGTCCGCGCCAAACCGCTCGGCGGCCTCATCGGGCGTGACCACATTGCCCGCCGATTTGGACATCTTGGCCCAGCGATGCACAATCTCGCTCTCCGGGAAGCGGCCCACCTCCTCGGGCTTGACGGCAACCCAGTCTTCAATCTTTTCGTCGGCTTCGCCGCCCTCGGTCTCGTCGGGCGACGGCTTGATGCCCGGTGTCCAGGCCAGCATCATGCCTTGATTGCGGTAGCGTTTGAACGGCTCGTCAAAGCCGATCAGCCCGGCATCGTAAAGCACTTTGGTCCAGAAGCGCGAGTACAGCAGATGGCTGACGGCGTGCTCCGCGCCGCCGACATAGGTGTCTACGGGCAGCCAGTAGTCCACCGCTTCGCGGGAGAAGGGGGCGTCAGCATTGTTCGGGTCGGCGAAGCGCAGAAAGTACCACGACGAGCAGGCGGTCCCCGCCATCGTGTCGGTCTCGCGCCGGGCGGGTTCATCGCACACGGGGCAGCGGGTCTGCACAAACGCTTCAATGGCCGCCAGCGGCCCTTCGCCTGTGCCGGTGGGCTGATAATTTTCCACATCGGGCAGGCGCACCGGAAGCTGATCTTCGGGGACAGGCACCTCGCCGCAGGTCTCGCAGTGGACGATGGGAATAGGAACCCCCCAGTACCGCTGCCGCGACAGCAGCCAGTCCCGGAAGCGGTAGGTGACCACAGGCTTACCAAAGCTGTTTTCTTCCAGCCACGCGGCGACTTCCGCCACCGTTTCTTTGCTGTAGGCGCGGCCATTGAACTGCCCGGAGTTTACTAAAATGCCGCTGTCAGTCGTCGCTGCCGTCATGTCCTCGCCGCGCATGTCCTGCCCCGGCTCCTGATAAACGGGTACGATGGGCAGGCCGAACTTGCGGGCAAAGTCGAAGTCTCGCCCATCATGCGCCGGGACCGCCATGATCGCGCCCGTGCCGTAGCCCATCAGAACGTAGTCCGCAATCCAGATCGGGACCGCCTCGCCGTTGACCGGGTTCGCGGCGTAAGCCCCGGTGAACACACCCGTCTTTTCGCGCCCTTCCGCCTGCCGGTCGATCTCCGTCTCGCGTCCGGCGCGGGTGACATAGGCGCTGACCGCCTCTTTCTGCTCCGGCGTCGTCAGTGCGGCCACCAATGGATGCTCGGGGGCCAGCACCAGAAACGTCGCCCCCCAGAGCGTGTCAGGCCGGGTCGTGAAGACTGTAATCGCGTCGTCATGCCCCTGAGTCTGAAACGTCACCTCCGCGCCTTCGGAGCGGCCAATCCAGTTGCGCTGCTGCTGCCGGACCCCGTCCGGCCAGTCCACCTTGTCCAGATCGCCCAGCAGCCGCTCGGCATAGGCCGTGATCTTCAAGTACCACTGCGGAATGTACCGCTTCTCCACTAGTGCCCCGGAGCGCCAGCCGCGTCCGTTGACCACTTCCTCGTTCGCCAGCACCGTTTTGTCCACGGGGTCCCAGTTGACCGGGGCGCTCTTGCGGTAGGCGAGGCCCTGCTTGTACAGCAGCAGGAAAATCCACTGCGTCCATTTGTAGTAGGCCGGGTCACTGGAATTGATCTCGCGGCTCCAGTCGTAGCCCATACCGATCAAATCCATCTGCCGCTTGTACGAGGCCGCAAACTCCCGCACCATCGGGCCGGGGTTCCGCTGCCGCTTGATGGCTTCGTTCTCGGCAGGCTGCCCGAAGGCATCCCAGCCCATCGGGTGCAGGACGTTGTAGCCCTGCATGGACTTCAGCCGCAGGAAGGCATCCGTCGGTGCATAGTTCTTGAAGTGCCCGACCGACAGCCCGGACCCGGAGGGGTAGGGGAACATTTCCAGCCCGTAATACTTGGGCCGCTCCGTGTCCGTCTCCGCCCGGTACAGGTCGGCGTCCGCCCACCGCGCCCGCCACTTTTCTTCAATCTCCCGAAACTGATACTTCTCATCCAACGCCATATTGTGTTTATGCCTAATCGTGTCTGCTTAGTTGTGCTTTGCTCTAAATCGCTGCCTCTAGTATACTGCGGGGGGTGGGGGATAGTCAAGCCGAAGTCCGAGGAGTTGAAAACTCCTCGCTCGGTAAGGCGTCCTTCGGACGGAGGAACAGATAGGTAGGCCACAAGAGGGCGCTGCAAGCATCGCCCCTACATCTTCCACCCGAAGGGTGCTTCTTCTAGCGAGGGGTTTTCAACTCCTCGGAATTTGATTTGCAGATGGAGGCAGGTACAATCGCGGTGGGAGGCGGAGATGGCAGACACAAAGCGGCGGGTGCTGGTGACGGGGGCGGCGGGAAATATCGGGTCGTACTTTGCCAAGCACAACGGGGGCAAGTATGATTTGCGGCTGATGGTGCGCGGGGATGAGGCGCGACGGGAGGAAATCACGGCGTTTGGGGATGTGGTGGAGGCGGATCTGGCGGACCTGCCCCGGCTGAAAGAAGTCTGCGCGGGGATGGATACAATTGTCCATCTGGCGGGCAACCCCGGCCCGTCGTCGCTGTGGGCGGACTTGCTGCAAACCAATATCATCGGAACCTACAACGTCTTCGCGGCGGCAAAGACGGCGGGCGTCAAGCGCGTGGTCTATGCGTCTTCCATCCATGCTGTCTCGGGCTACCCCGCCGATGTGCAGGTCAAGACAAATGAGCCGGTCAACCCCGGCGACCTGTACGGCGTTTCTAAATGCTTTGGGGAGGCTCTGTGCCGGTACATGGCCGAGCAGGAAGGTGTCAGCGCCGTGGCCCTGCGGATCGGGGCCTTTCAGCCACTGGAAACCGTGCAGGACGCGCAGGGGATGGGTCTCCTGGATGCGTTTGTCTCGCAGCGCGACTTAAACCAGCTTATTCACCGAAGCATTGATGCGGAGGGCTTGAAGTTCGCGCTCTTCCACGGCCTTAGCGACAACCGGTTCAAGCGGCTGGACATTTCCGAGGCGCGGGAGCGAGTCGGCTATGCCCCCCAAGACGACTCCACGGAGCATCTGCCGACCTTGAAAGACCTGCATTTGCGGGAGGCAGTGGGAACCAACAGCGGCATGGCGGACGGCGCAGAGTCCGGCCTGCGGGCGGATCTGGAATAGAACACCCAGGGTCATTGAGTTTTTTCGGCTGCTCAGGACAGGAGCCACGCACATAGGAACCACGGATTGCAGCCACGGATTGAAATCCGTGGCTCTTGGGGGCGTGGCTCCAAGACACAACTCCAAAACAAGGTGCTTGCCACGTCAGTAAAACTGAACGGCCCTGATAGAACAGCGGCCCCGGAAGGATTTTCCCGCCTGCCTGTCGTATCTCTGCTTCAAGCCTTTCGAGGAGGGAAAGATAATGCGGCAACTGATTTTAGACAATCCCGTAGTCACCAAAGAGCTGCGCGGGCGGATGCGCGGCTCACGCACGCCCTGGCTGCTGTTCGGCTACCTGCTTTTGCTGTCGCTGATTTTGTTTTTCTCCTACTTAGGCTGGTGGAACAGCAACGCCCAGACAGTCCAGAACGGCGGGGGCGGCGAGGCGGGCTACACGGTCGGGCGGCTGTTCTTTCGGATTATCTTTTATTCGCAGGCGGTGATGATCGCGCTAATTACACCGGCACTGACAGCGGGGGCGATCTCGGTGGAGCGGGAGCAGCGGACCTTTGAGCTGCTGCGCGGAACCACGCTTCGGCCCGGCTCGATTGTACTGGGCAAGCTGCTGTCGTCGGTGTCGTTTGTGGCGCTGCTGCTGACGTCGTCGCTGCCGCTGCTGTCGCTGTGCTTTCTGCTGGGGGGCGTCTCGCCCGGTGAAGTGTTTTTTGCGTATGTTCTGCTGGTGGGGGATGCGTTTTTGTTTGGGGCTATCGGCCTGTGCTGGTCGGCCTATGCCGCGTCCACGGCCACGGCCACGGTGCTGTCGTATTCGACACTGATCGCGTTTTTCCTGATTACGCTTCCCCCGGCGCTGCCAGCCATTGCGAGCGCACTGGGGGGCGGCTTCAACGGCGGGCCGCAGAGCTACGGCCTGTGCGCCTTGAATCCGCTGGGAGCCGTGACCGGGGCGGTCTTTGCCGAGCATTACTATGGGCTGACGCTGCCTGCGTGGGTTCCGGCACTGCTGATCAATGGGACGCTGACGGCTTTGCTGGTGCTGGCCTGTGTGAACCGTCTGGAAGACTTCCCGACGCGCCGTGCTGCGCCTTTGCGGCTGGTGACGCTGCTTTTTGCCGCCTTGCTGGTGTTCTTCGGCGACGGGCTGATTGTGGCCGGTTCGCGTACTCTTGGCGTGTTCTCCCTCTCGCTGGTTTCGTGGCTGCTGACGCTGGCGACAATTTTGATCCTGCTGTTTGTGCCGGTGCTGGTGACGGGAGACCGGGAAGGGTGGGGCGGGCGGGTTCCTTTCCTTTTCCGCTCGCTGGCCCCGCGCCGCGTGTTCGGCGATGCCACGCTGCCGTCCGGCTTGCCGCTGGCGCTTGTGCTGTGCCTGGTGGTGCTGGGCGGAACCTGGGCGGCAGCACGATGGGGATTGTCTGCGGTCAATATACCGCTTCGCCTGCCAAGCATTGCCGCTTCACAGGGCCTCACAGTTTCACAGGCCATGCAGGCGCAGAATATGGCCGCGCAATGGGCCAGTATGATCGGGCAAGCCTCAGTGATGCTGATACTGGTGGTGTTCGGGATGGCCGGGCTGGGATTTCTGCTGTCCGTGCTGCTCCGCAACCGCTGGGCCTCCCTGACACTGCTGTATCTTTTTCTGGTGCTGGCCGTAAGTCTGCCGTTCTTTTCCTACATGACCCTGAGCGGCACAGACGCGCTCAACGCACGGAACAGCGTCGGCATCAACTGGCTTTACCTGTGTCCTTTTGTGCCGATGTCCCAGTTGACGACTTCGTTTGACACGGCCTCTGGAACAGGGACACAAAATATCGTCCTGACTGGCCTGGCTGGGTACGGAACGATGCCGCTCTGGGCAGGAACCGCGCTGGTTTACTTTATGATCGGCTTTGTTTCCTATGCCGCCGCGCTGGGAGTGCTGGGGCGGAAAGAAGAGAAGGCAGGGGCAAGCCCTGTCTCTACACGAACCGCTTGATCGCCATTGCCACATGGCCCATAATGGCGACTTCGTCTGTGTATATTGGCGCAAAGTCCGGGTTGGCTGGCTCCAGTCGGAAGCCTTTGGCCTCGCGGTAAAACTTTTTGACCGTTGCCTCGTCCCCGATGCGGGCGACCACAATCTGCCCGTCAGCAGCCGTGGTCTGGCGGCGGGCCACCACAATGTCACCGTTACCGATGCCTGCATCGCGCATTGAATCCCCGTACACTTCCAAAGCGAACAGATCGCGCCCGGACTGGTCACCTCGACTGAGTAAAGAGACCGGGATTGGCAGCATCTCCGGACTTTGATTTTCTTCCGCCACAATCGGAATGCCCCCGGCAACGCGCCCCATCAGCGGCACGCAGACCGAGCGGCCCAGCGAGACGCGCTCGCCGCCGTCCATCAGGCTCAGGGTCCGCTTGTAACGGTCCCGGTGCAGGAATCCCTTGCTTTCCAGGCTGTCCAGGTGCTTCTTGACCGTGCAGGAGGAGCGAAGGCTGACTTCTTTGCCAATCTCGCGGACGGTGGGCGCGAAGCCGCGCTGCTCGATATGAGTGCGAACAAAATCCCAGATTTGCTGCTGCTTCTCGGAAAGCGTCTGAGGGGTAGGCATAATGAGTCCTTTGAATAAATGGGTATAAATAGGTTGAATAAATGTGAATAAACGCTGTCACAGGCATTATACCACAACAACGTTCTTCTCTTTTAGCCAAATTGGAACCCAAGCAAACTTTTGTTTGTTTTTTTATTAACAGGGGCATAATTTGCTTGACTCCTTGCTGAACAATGCGTATAATACACGTAGACAAACTAATGTTTGCCCGTCGGTTTGCATCTTGTTTTTTGAGGGTTGAAATGGTGTATATGAGGAGAATTGATATGGTTCCTTTGAGACTGGACGCGCCGCGTGCGGCAAAAACCCGTGAGCGGCTTTCGCTGTCCACACGTGCGGATCGTCCCCAACTGGTTCTGAAAGATTTGACCCTGGAAGAGCCGGTGTGCCAGCCAACCGCCCCGCGCCGCCGCGTTCGCCGCAGCCCGTTTCAAAAGATGGAAACCTTTCTGCTCGGCACCTCTGCCGCCGCCGTCGCGGCCTTTTTCGTCGTCAGCAGCGCGTCTTCTTTGCTGCATTCCGTTCGCCAGAGCTACGCCGGGCCGTCTGCTCCCGCCGTCATCGTCATTTCCAAAAAAGTCTCACGCGGCGACACACTCAGCAGCCTCGCCAAACGCTACGGCGACTCGCAGATTTATCTTCCCGTGCGCGAAGAGCAGATCGCTCGCCTCAACCACCTTTCCGGCGCAGTTCCGCTTGTCCCCGGTCAGCAGCTCCGTATCCCGGTCAGCAGCCCCGCCGTGATCGCGGAGATCGAGCGGGCACATCAGGCAGTTGCCTCGCGCTGAACGCTTTAAAACTCCAACAGCCCCGCACTTTGCAGAAAGTGCGGGGCTGTTGTTTTGGAGGTCTGGCTTAAGCGGCAACGGCGCGGCGCGGCTTGTCCCGCTGACAGCCCGGACAGAGGGCCTCACCGAAGTTGCGGATGGACAGCTCCTGCTGCGACTTCGTGAGCGCCCTGCCGCAGTCCACGCACGCAGGCATTCCAGCAGGAACGGCACTGCCGCCGCTATCGGCCTTTACAGCGGCGGCGCGAACCGGCGCGGCAGGCTTCGCGGCGGGCGTGTCATCGCCGAATGGGTCGTCTTCGGTGGCATCCAGCAGGGCGGCTCCGCCCACCAGGGCCTCAAAGTCATCTTCCCCGTCGTCAGGCGGCGGGGCCGGGGCGGGCTTGGGACGAGCGGCTTCCGCACGCGGCGCAGGCGCACGGTCCTGGGGCGGGGCGCTGACATTCATCTCACGCGGCGGGCCACCGTTCCCCCCGCCATTGCTGCCTGCGCTGTTCCCGCTGCCGGGCGGCGGAGAGCCGTAGCGGCTGGCTCCGCCTCCGCCATAGCTGCCGCCTCCACCCCCACTGCCTCCCCCGCCGCCAAAGCGTCCGCCGCCCATTGGCTGCGGGCTGTCCGCGAACCGGCCCGGCCCGGTTTCGTCCAGCTCCGGCGAGAACTGCGTGCCAAAGCCGCACAGCGCGAGGGCGCGGCCTACCGAGCCTGTGTTGCCAGTAATAGTAACCACGTCATTACTGAACCGAGCTACCCAAGTTCCAAACGGTGTCTGCGGACACCAAACGTTCGCCGTGCCTGCCGCTTCTACCACGACATTGCTTGCCCAAACGCGGCGAGTTTTCTTGCGGCGAGCAACCCAGATACCCCCGCAATCGTCACGCACAGACGCCTTGCAGACCATGTCGCCTTCCAGCGCACAGAGAGCAGTCCAGAGGTCAATCACCCAATCGTTGCGTCCTGGCATCTGCGCGAAATTACCTTTCGCGTCTCCTTCTGCCAGCATCATCGCTCCCATAAAAGCCGCCCGTGCTTCTTGAGATAGTCCAGCAATCACATGAGGCAGCTCGGTTTCGTGGACTATCCCAAATGCTTCATGCAGCTCATGCAGGTAGCCCGCCGCAATGTGCCACCGGTAGCCAATCTGACAGTCATATGTTCTGCCAGTTGGGAAAGTGCGCGTGTGCGCGGCAACCACATCCTCACGGTGCGGCACCCCCATAAGCTGCTCACGGATTGCCGTAACTCCCTTTGGCTTGGACTGACAGATGTAGCCACTGATATGCTTGCCGGTGTAGCGAACGCAGCCATCGGTAATCAGCATTCCCATCAGAAATGCCTGCTGAGGCGTAACAGCCATCAGTCCGGCGGGGGCGGGGGAGCCGACAGTGATCGCGCTCGCCGTACTCAACTTCGCGGTTTCCTGAAGCTTGCGGTATACATAGTTTTTGCCTTTGTTGACAACCATGTACTTCACCGGCCATTTGTGATCGGGCGTGCAGACGACATCAAAGCCTTTTCCATTAAAAGCGTGAACGACCGGTGCGTTCTGATATCGGCGCACGGCCAGCAGGGGAACCCAGCCCATGCTTTCGGTTTCAACGTTGTAGGCCAGTACCGGCTCTCCAAGACGCAGTTCATCATGCATCTTCCAGCCTTCTGCGGTCAGAATACGTGTGTCCATCGGCACGCACTCGGCTTTTTCTAAATAATCCCCGAAGCCCTTGACATCTTCCTTTTTGGTCCCGGTCGCCATCAGCCTGCCGTCGCCGTCCGAGATGCGGGCGCGAAAGATGGCGTACTGCTTTTCGTGGTTCAGCTCCACCATCTCGGTTTCGATGGTCCAGTCCGGGTGTTCCTGCCGGAACCAGACAATCCGCGCCGAAACGGGCAGGTACGTTCGTCCGCCCTGCACTTTAATCAGATGCCGCTTGAAATCAAAGGCCACAGTTCAGTTCTCCTTAAACCTAGTCTTGCAGTGAAAGAAAAGGCCCCCGAAGCGCGGGGGCCTTTGCAGAGTTAGCCGGCCAGCGCCAGCTTGTCGGCATCGTCGGCCAGCATATCGGCGGGAACCGGGGCGGTGGGGCCAACGGCGATGTCGCGGATTTTGGCTTCCATCTCCGCCATGATTTCGGGATGCTCGTCCAGATAGGACTTGGCGTTCTCGCGGCCCTGCCCGATGCGCGTGTCGCCGTAGGTAAACCACGAGCCGGACTTGTTGGCGATACCAAGCTCAATGCCCATATCCAGAATGCCGCCGCTTTTGCTGATGCCCGTGCCAAACATGATATCGAACTCAGCCTGCCGGAAGGGGGGCGCGACTTTGTTCTTGACCACCTTGACTTTGACTCGGTTGCCGACCATGTCCGTGCCCTGCTTCAGCGTCTCCACCCGGCGCACATCGAGGCGCACCGAGGCGTAGAACTTCAGCGCCTTGCCGCCTGGCGTCGTTTCCGGGTTGCCGAACATGACGCCGATCTTCTCGCGGAGCTGATTGATAAAGACAATCACGCAGCCGCTTTTGCTGACACTGCCCGACAGCTTCCGCATGGCCTGCGACATCATGCGGGCCTGCAGGCCCATGTGGCTGTCGCCCATCTCGCCTTCGATCTCGGCCTTTGGCACAAGGGCGGCGACGGAGTCGATGACAATCATGGCAATCGCGCCGGAGCGCACCAGGCCGTCGGTGATTTCCAGAGCTTCCTCGCCCGTGGACGGCTGTGAGACTAACAGGCTGTCAATGTCAACGCCCAGGTTCTTGGCATATTCCGGGTCCAGTGCATGCTCGGCGTCCACAAACGCACAGATGCCGCCCAGCTTCTGCGCTTCGGCCACCAGATGCAGGGACAGCGTGGTCTTGCCCGAAGACTCCGGCCCGTAAACTTCAATAATGCGCCCTTTGGGAACGCCGCCCACACCCAGCGCGATGTCCAGTGCGACCGAGCCGGTGGGGATAGACTCCGTGACCAGCTTTTCCGCCTGTCCGAGACGCATAATCGCGCCCTTGCCAAACTGCTTGTCGATCTGCGCCAGCGCCATTTCCAGTGCTTTTTCTTTGTCCATCGTATCCTGCCTCTCTCAGCCGCCCATAAAAATAGTTGTCAAACGTTTGTTCGGAAACAGCCTATTTTACCATATCAGCGGCCCTCTGTCAAGGACAAAACGACACTTTTTTCTGTGATTTTTCGCCAACAAATAACAGCAGTGTGAATTAAGCCCAGCCTGTGGTTGACATCGGCCCTGATCTGCGTCATACTTCACTCTGGCCCCCGGTCAGCAGTACGAAGAAAGCAAGAAAAGAGCCGCACGCCGCAAGAGGCGTACCGGCAGGAGTAACCCATTTGCTGAATCTCAAGAAGACCCGCACGCTCAGCTATCTGTCCGTCGCCGCCGTCTTTTCCGCGTCCGCGCTCTGCGTCCCCTTTAGTGTTCTCGCCGCCCCGGACACCGCCGTCCCCGCCGCCGAGACCGCGCCCGCTTCTCCGACACCGACCGCCGACGCAGTCCTGGCCCAGACCACCACGCTGACCGTAGTGGATGGCGACCGCGCTCCGCGTGATTTTGAAACCCGCGCCCAGACCGTGGGCGAGGCGCTTGCCGCCGCTGGAATCACCTGCGGCGACAACGACCGCGTCTCCCCCCGCCCGGTCAGCGCCGTGTCGGCCCATCAGAAAATCGTCATCACGCGGGTGCGCTTTGCTGCCAGTGATGAAACGAAGTCCATCCCCTTTAAGACCGAGTTCAAGATGAGCCGCGATGTGGCCCCCGGCCAAATCCGTGCTGGTTCTCGCGGCGTCCCCGGCGTGCTGACCACCACCTACCGTGACAGCTTTGTCAACGGAACCCGCGTGCATCACGATCTTGTTGCCACTCGTGTTACACGCGCCCCGGTCAATCAGGAAACACTGGCGGGCATCCGTGTCCGCGAAGCCCGCGCCCTGCCGTCCCGCGCCGGGACCTACCGCCGGATGCGCTCGTTCAGCATGGTCGCCACCGGGTACTCGCCCTACGAAGGCAGTGCTCAGGGCCTGTGCGCCAACGGAATGCACGCGGGCTACGGCGTCGTCGCTGTGGACCCCCGGCTCATCCCGCTCGGCTCCAAGCTTTACATCGAGGGCTACGGCTACGCACTGGCCGGAGATACCGGCGGGGCCATCAAGGGCAACCGCATCGACCTCGGCCACACGACGTTCCGCGAGGCGTACAGTGTGGGCCGCCGCCGCGTCACCGTCTGGGTGCTGTCTCCGTCGCGCTAGAGGCCGGGTATAATCAGCGGCATGAACCTTTCCAGCCCTGCCGCCGTATCGGCCCTGCTCAAACGCCATGACCTGCGCCCCCGGAAACGCTTCGGCCAGAACTTTCTGGTGGACGGCAACACGCTCGCCAAAATCGTCGCCGCCGGGGAGCTGACGCCGGGCGGGGCAGTTCTGGAAATCGGCGCGGGGCTGGGCGTTCTCACAAACGCGCTGGCCGAAGCCGTCGGCCCCGAAGGCCGTGTGGTGGCTCTGGAAGTGGACCAAACGCTTCTGCCCGCCCTGGATGAGACCGTCGGCGACTTGCCGCAGGTGACCGTCGTGCCCGGCGACGCGCTGGCGCTGGACTGGCCTGCGTTTCTGGACACGCACTTTTCCCCCGGCGTTCGGCCTGCCGTCATCGCCAATATTCCCTACAATATCACCACGCCTCTCGTGACAACGTTCTTAGAGCAGCGCGGGCGCTTTTCCCGCATCGTGCTTCTCGTGCAGAAGGAAGTCGCCGCCCGCATGGCCGCAAAAGCCGGGACCGATGATTACGGGGCGCTGTCCGTCTATGTGCAGTACCACGCCAGAGTCGAGACTATCGGCATCGTCTCCCGCCGCGTTTTCTTCCCCCCGCCCGACGTCGACAGCGCCGTGGTGCGCCTCACCCCCCACGACGCGCCCCCTGTCTCTGTGTCCAGCGAGGCCCAATTCTTCGCCGTCGTCCGCGCCGCCTTCGGTCAGCGCCGCAAGGCGCTTCTCAACGCCCTCAGCGGCGATCCCGCATTAGGCTGGTCCCGCGAACAGGCGCAGGCGGCCCTCGACGCCGCCGGGATTGACGGAGGCCGCCGGGGTGAAACACTGACGCTGGCTGAGTTCGCGCATCTGGCCGCGCAGGGGAGCCTGCCCCACTAATCGCTTCATATCACAAGTTTTTCAAGACGAGTCTTCTTCCAGCAGCAGACGCTGCTCTTCCAAGTCCAGCCCTTTTTGGACGCTTTGCAGCACCGGGTCGCTGATCGTGCCGTCGTCGCGCAGGCCAATGGCGACCCCGCGCTGCGTGTCAATCAGTTCGCGCCGCAGTTTTCGGAACGCCAGCGTCCTGGCTTCGCTTTCTTCCTCGGGCTGCCCCTGTTCCCGCCCGGCAAACTGCGCGGTCTTGCGCGCCCAGTATTCGTGCTGACTGTCTAAAAATTTCTGCGGCAGGCCCGTGCTGTCCGCCGAGACGGTCGCCAGATAGTCCAGAGCCGCCTGCGCGGTGCGCCGCCGAGTCTGGTGGACTTCCTGTGCCTGTGTTTCATCTTCGGGCAGCGCCAGACGGCTGATCAGCAGTGGCAGGGTAAAACCCTGCACGACCAGCGTGGATAAAATCACGGCAAACGTCAAAAAGAGAAGCATCTCGCGTCCTGGAAACGGCTGCCCGCCCGCCACCGTCAGCGGCAGGGCCAGTGCTGCCGCCAGGGAAATGCCGCCCCGCATTCCTGTCCAGGCGACAATCAAGATGGGACGCCACGAAGGGTACGGGTCTTCCGTAGATTTACTCGGAAAGAGAAAGCGCGGCAGATATACCGACGTGAAGACCCAGATCAGCCGGGCCGCAATCACCGTCAGGCTGATGATTGCCCCCTGTTTGATGAGATACAGCGGATGATGCCCGGCAATGCCGTCCAAAATAGGCCGAAGCTGAAGGCCCACCAGAATAAACAGCAGGCCGTTCAGCAGAAAATCTATCATGCTCCACAGGGCCGTTCCCTGAAGCCGAGTCGTCGCCGACAGATAGCGCGACCCCTGCCGCCCCAGATACAGCCCCAGCGTCACCACCGCCAGCACGCCGGAAACGTGAAGCGCCTCGGCGGGCAGATACGCTGCAAACGGCGACAGCAGAGAAATCGTGTTCTCCACCGGCGGGTCCGGCCTCATCCGCTGCCGGATCTGCCCCAGCACAAAGCCAAAGGCCAGCCCAATCGCCACGCCTCCGAGGCTCGACAGCACAAACTGCCCCGCCGCCGCCACCGGCGAAAATACTCCTGACACTGCCGCCACCACCGCCAGCCGGTACGCTACCAGCGCCGTGGCATCGTTGATCAGGCTCTCCCCCGTCAAAATCACTACCATCCTCTGCGGCAGCTTCAGCCGCTTCGCAATCGCGGCGGCGGCCACGGGGTCGGTGGGAGCCACAATCGCCCCCAGTGCAAAGGCGGCGGCCCAGGGCAAGCCCGGAACGACAGCGTGCGCGACTGCCGCGACCGCCGCCATTGTCACCAGCACCAGCCCAAAAGCCAGCAGCCCGATAGGCCGGGCATTGGCCACCAGATCGCGCCAGGAAAATGTCACTGATTCGGCGAAAAGCAGTGGGGGAAGAAACGCAATCAGCACCAGGTCCGGCGGCAGAGCCACGTCCGGCAATCTCGGCACAAAGCCGAGCGCCAGACCGCCCAGAACCAGCACGATGGGATAAGGCAGGCCCAGCCGCCGCGACGCTGTCACCAGCACTGCGACGGCTGTGAGCAGACCGACAATGATCTCTGCAGGATGCAAATGGCCTCCAATGCTGTTAGAGCTTATTTGTGGTACTTGTAGGGATAGGGATGGGGTGGGGTTTGAGCTGCCGCGCCGCCACCTCCAGTGCCTTTGTTATCACCGGGTCCTGCCGCCCATCGAGGGCGGCTCGCGTGTTTTCGACCTGCACTGTGGGTGCAACGCCGACATCTTCCAGCACCTGCCCACTGACGCTGGTGTAACGCTGGTTTGAGAGAGTGATTTGGAGGCCGCTGGGCAGAGCTGCGTTGAACATGTCAGACATCATTCCTTTCGTAGCCGTGCCCACCCGAGCCACGTTCGCTCGTCGGGACAAAGCCAGCGTGAAATCCTCAGCGGCGCTGGCTGTTTGATCGCTGGTCAGCAGTACCAGAGGGCGCGTGTAACGCGGCCCCGGTGCGGGAACCAGGTAAAATGGCTCTGGCGTGGTGAAATGATCATAGTCCCCAACCAGGCGAGTTGCTTTGTAGTTGGACAGGATGCGGTGGTCGCTGAACAGACCTGCCATCTCGTAGCCGCTGTGTCCGCCGCCATTGTCTCGGACGTCGATAAGTATTGTCTGGCAGCCTGCCATTTGAGCCAGCGCCTGTCTCATCAGCGTCAGCAGCAGTCGCTGATCTTGCCCTTCCTGCGCGGGCGTACCCATCACCCCCGTCAGCTCTGCAAAACACCGCGTCAGGTGCAGGTAGCCAACGTCTTTGGTGCGGGCGGTATAGAGCAGCGAAACGCCTTTAAATTTCGGTCCTGCAGGCCGAATCGGGGTGAAACCGGCGTCCCGAAGCTGCTGGTAAGCGACGCTCCAGAACTCTTTCAAGACCGGCTTGAAAGTCTGCTTGAACGTGTTCCGCGTGCTTTCCCCTTTATAAAACACCGTTTCCTCGCGTGCCAGCGTGATATGACCGTCATGCAGGGGTTCGACCATTTCTCCCAGAAGAGTGGTCAGTTCGGCTTCGGTGGTCTGTGCTGACACCTGCCCCCGGAACCGGCGGTGGACACTCTTCCAGTCCACTTCCTTCTGCGGGAAAAATGCGTAGTGGTCATGAAACACCGTCCAGAATGCTTCAAAGTCCCGCTCCGGTGGGCTGAGGGCTGGCGGCTGGGCGCGAACCGTCGGAGCAGCCGATAGGACGAGCGGAAACAAGAGCAGCACAAGTAAAGCTGTGTTCATTGGGCGAAAAGTGGGCTGCGTGTTCAGGGCATCAAAACAATTTTGCCGTGCGCCCCGGAGTTCATCACGGCGTCATGGGCGCGGGGGGCATCGGCCAGCGGAAACTGCTGGGCTACCAACGGGGTCAGCGTGCCATTGGCAAGGCCCGCGCCGATAGCCGCGTGCATCTGCGAAAGCTGCGTGTCGGTGGCATTGGACAGGCTCATGCCCAAAATGCTGCTGTTGCGCTGCATGGTCTGGCGCGGGTCAATCTCCACCGGTCCCCGGCTGCCGATAACCACTATGCGGCCATTTTGGGCCACAGCCCCGAGGTCTTTGCCTAGATTGACGTTCGCCAGCATTTCCAGCACGACATTCGCGCCGCGCCCGCCATTTTGCGACTTGACTGCATCCAGATAGCCGTCCTGCGTGTGGTCCAGCACCAAATCCGCCCCCTGCGCCCCTACAAGCTGCCGCCCGCGCTCCGTGCTCGCCGTGCCAATGACCATCAGCCCCGCCGCCCGCGCAATCTGCACGGCGGCCAGCCCCACGCCGCCGCTCGCCCCATGCACCAGCACCGTCTCGCCGGGGCGGGCATCGGCCCGAAAGAACAGACCGAACCAGGCGGTGTAATAGGGAACATACACCCCCGCGCCCTCGGCGAACGTCACCCGCTCCGGCAAAGGCCGCACCTGCGCCGTTGTACACAGGCATTTCTCCGCATACGCTCCGGTGATTGTCCCCGCCGTGTAGACCCGGTTGCCCGGCTGGAAACCGGTCACATCCGCGCCGACCGCTTCCACCGTCCCCGCCGCGTCTGAGCCGGGCGTGTAGGGCAGGGGCCGCTTGCCATAGCCGCCCGAGCGAATGTAGGTATCGACCGGGTTAACCCCAATGGCTTCAATCTTCACCACCACCTGCCCCGGCCCGGCCTTCGGCGCATTGGTTTCTTCCAGCCGGAGCGCCTCCGGCCCGCCAAACTCGTGTACGCGGATTGCTTTCATCATAATGGGAAGAGTATACCCGGAACGTAGCCCCCTGGCCCCCAATAATGGGGGAGCCAGAGGAAAGCAGAGGCTTTGTTCTCACTGTCCGGTTCCCCCATTATTGGGGGCTAGGGGGCCATTCGGGCAGATTTCAGTTCTACCCACTGCTGACGGGCGGATACAGCAGACGTTCGGGGGTGCGCCACCAGCCGGGCGTTTGCAGGGCGGGGCGGGGGGCGGGGTGGCCTGTGGCTGCGAGGTCCCGCAGGAGGTGGGCCAGCGCGGTCGGGTGCGGGCCGTCTTCGCCGAGCGCGAAGACGCCCGGCTCGTAATGGCCTTCAGGGCGGGTGACGAGGCTGTTCCAGTCGTAGGCCCCGAGCAGGGACCAGGCGGTGACGGACCGGACGTTTACACCGTTTGCCTGGGCCATCCGGGCTTCATTCCAGATTTCGGCAAACCAGCGCATTTGCTCGTCCACATCTGCCCCCAAATGTGCCTCGGTCACGGCCACAGGCCGCCCGTAACGCGCCCAGGCTTCGCCGAGCAGCGCGGCCAGCCCGGCCAGGCCCTCAGCGCGGACGCGGACAGCTTCCACATCCACATACTCACTGCGGCCATTTCCGCCGGGCAGGATACCGGGGTAGCGTTCCAGACGCTCATCCAAGAACCGCTCACTGGTTACATAATAATTAATGCCGAGCACATCCGGCGGGCAGGGACAGTCGAGGAAGGGCTGCAGCTCGTGGTCTTCGACGCCCAGCCAGCGCAGGAAGTGGTGCATCGGGTGGCCGGGGACGACGCGCCCGCAGAGTAGGTCAAACGACAGCCAGCGGCGCTCGTTGTCAAAATCAGCCTGATAGGACAGCGCGGGCGTGCTATAGGTTTTGCCCATGTCCTCGGTCTGCACCAGCCGTGCCGCCGGGTTGACTTCCCGGATGGCTTCCATCGCCGCCTGCACTGCCCGGCACTGCGTCAAGAGCATCCGCGCAAACAGCAGGCTGTCCTTGCCATGCGGATACCAGTGCCCGTACAGCCCGGAAAACCGGGCCGTCGTCAGCGGCTCATTGATGGGGGTATAGCGGCTCACCCAGGGGTAGCGGCGGGCGACGGCACGGGCATAGTTGGCAAGCTGCGCCGGGAACTCCGGGTCCAGCAGGCTCGTGTGCGACGGGCCGCTGCCATGATGCACCAATCCGATGATCGGCTCCATGCCCAGGCGCTGCAGGCGGGCCAGCGCCGCATTGGTCCAGTCCCAGTCTGCTGTGTCCAGTCCGTGCGGTGCGACCCGCTCCCACAGCACCGGAAAGCGCAGGCCATGCAGGCCGAGGCCCGCGAACAGGTCCAGATCGTCCAAGCGGCGTGTGTGCCCGCTTCGCTCAAGCTGATCTAAATAGCGGTCGCCAACGCGGTTGACCGTGCATTCAACGCCGCCCCAGAGGGCAGGCGGCGCGGGGGCCAGGGCCGGAAGCGGCGGCGCGGGCCGCCGCTCTGTGAGGAGGGAAATGCTCATAACCGCTATGCCGCCTGTGCGGCAGCGACACTGGCCGGAATGCTCTGCCGGGTCGGGACCACCAGCCGCTCGGTGCGCTGCTCGGCGATTTTATCGCCAGCAATTTTTTCAAACGTTGCCAGCGCCTGCCCAACCACCTGGTCCATATTATAGTATTTGTAGGTCGCCAGCCGCCCCACAAAGTGAACGTTTCGGGTGTTGTCGGCCAGCTCCTTGTACTTCGCATACAGCGCCGTGCATTCCGGCTTCGGAATCGGGTAATACGGGTCCCCCTCGGCCTGCGGATACTCATACACAATGCTTGTTTTCGCGTGCTGCTGGCCCGTGAGCTGCTTGAACTCAGTGATGCGCGTATACGCATGGTCGTTCGGGTAGTTCACCACGGCCACCGGCAGGTGCTGCTCTTGGTCCAGCGTCTCATGCTTGAATTCCAGCGAACGGTATGGCAGCTTGCCGAACCGGTAATCGAAATATTCATCTACAGGACCCGTAAAGATCAGCTCCCGGTAGGGGATCATTGCTTTAATTTCCCGGTAGTCGGTGTTCAGCATGATCTTGATATTCGGGTGTGACAGCATCTTCTCAAACATCCGCGTGTAGCCGTGCTTCGGCATGAACTGATGTGTGTCGGTGAAGTATCGGTCATCGGTAGACGTGCGGGTCGGCACGCGGGCCGTCACCTGCGCGTCCAGCTCCGACGGGTCCAGCCCCCACTGCTTGCGCGTGTAGCCCCGGAAGAACTTCTCGTACAGCTCCCGCCCGACTTTGCTGATGACCACATCTTCCGACGTATAGTTGTGCCCACGCGGCTCGGCCAGCGAGGCCAGAAATGTCTCGCACTCGGCCTCCGTTTTGAGATCCAGGCCGTAGTACTTGTTCACCGTCGTGCGGTTGATGGGAATGGGCAAAAGCTGATCGTCAACATGCGCCAGAACCCGATGCTCATAGGGCAGCCACTCGGTAAATTTGCCCAGATAGTCATAAATCCGGGCTGAATTGGAATGCAGAATATGCGGCCCATAAGGATGGATCAAAATCCCGTCTTCGTTGTAGCGGTCGTAGGCATTGCCACCGATATGGGAACGCTTGTCAATAATCAAAACGCGCTTGTTCGCCTGTGAAGCCAGCCGCTCGGCCAGCACACTGCCTGCGTATCCCGCGCCAACAATCAAATAATCAAACACTGCAATAGTCTTTCTAGAAAGTAATCTGTGTGGCAGCTAGATGCCCGTCTTCACCGTGATCGTTTCAGCGATTAAGTTTTCCATCTGGGACCATGTCTTGTCCCAGGATAAATCCGCGAGGAACGCATCCGCCTGCTGCAGACGCTTTTCGGCTTTGTCCGCCAGCGCCGCCGCGCAGGCGGCGGCAAACTCTTCCCCTGTGTCAGCAATCCGCACCAAGCCCAAATCCCCGTAAGGCTGCACCACATCCCGAATGGAAGTGGACACGACCGGGCGGCCCGCCGCCAGGTATTCCGGCGTCTTGGTCGGACTGATAAAGCGCGTGGAATCATTGCGGGCAAACGGCAGCAGGGCGACATCCCATCCGGCCAGATACTCGGGCAGGTCCCCATAATCCTTGCTGCCCAGATAGTAGATGTTGTCCGCCTGCGGCAGCGTCGCTGGATCAATTTTGGAGACCGTCGGCCCCACAATCACCCACGACCAGTCAGGCCGGAGCGCGGCGGCCTGCCCGAGCAGGGCCACATCCAGCCGTTCATCGACCACACCGTAAAAGCCAAGTCGGGGGTGAGGGATACTAGCCTGATCAGCAGGCTCTTCGGTGATTGTTCGCGCCGTCTTAAAAAACGGCACATCCACGCTGCTGGGAAACGCATACACCGCCGGGTGCTGCCCCTGTTTTGCCTCGTAAAGCGACTGCCCACCGGTAAACACCAGATCGGCTTTTTGAAACAACACCAATTCACGCCCTTGCAGTTCCGGGTGGGCGTCCTTAAATGCCGACAGCTCATCCATGCAGTCATACACCACGGCGCGGGGCGTCAGGTCCGACGTCCATGTCACCATCATAGGCGTGTAATACCACAGCACATAACGAGCGACAGCATTCTCTGCCAGAAACACGCGCAGAAGCTGCTGGTACATCTCGCCATGCTCGTGCTCAGTCGGTCCCAAAGGCAGGTGCGCGACCACCACCGTGACATTTACGCCGTCTTGTGGGCGCACCTCCAGCCGCGCTTCAAGGACGTCAAAGATCGGCTCTTCCACAAAGAAGACGCGGTGCGTCCGGGCGCATCTCTGCATTAAATGCTGGGGACGCTGATACACGAAATCCCAGCGCAGGTGCGAGAAACAAATTAAATCATAAGAAGCATCGGAGGTAGTCATAGGGGCTTTCTGGGCATATAGAAATACAGCAATGCCCTTTTATTTACCCCTGTGAGACAGCCTGTAAAACACATTAAGCGTCTTAACGATTAAGCGTTTTAATTATTTTTGTATGACAAGAGGCGGTTCCAGCCAGGCCTGTATTCTAAGCACAATCTCAGATGCACCCAGGTGACGCCGAGAGCCAAACATTCCTCGCAGCCGTTTGGCGTGCGCGGCGCAACGTCTTGAATTTGCCCCCAATGGGTGCAGGCAGGGGACATGATATCATTTGGCGTTGATCGGCATCTCTAACGCAAACTTGGACACGCGGACATGAGGGGGAATTTCAATGGGGTATTCGCCGTCGAAGCAGGCGCGGCAGAACTTGGTCATGGGAACATCAATGGCGCGGGCGACGCCAGCCAGGCTCAGGTAGCCCAGTGTCGTGGCTCCGATGAGTTTGCGTATCTCTTCCACGGACAGCCGGGCGGCAACTAAATCTTCCTGGTTTGCCATGTCTATGCCGTAAAAGCAGGGATAGGCGACGGGCGGGGCGGTGATCCGCACATGGACCTCGGCGGCTCCGGCGTCCAGCAGCCGCTGCACAACCTGCCCGGTGGTGGTCCCGCGCACGATGCTGTCGTCCACCATGACGACTTTTTTGCCCTGCAGCGCCTCTTTAATCGGCATCAGCTTCATGCGGACCCCCGCCTCGCGCATTCTTTGGTCGGGCTGAATAAAGGTGCGCTGAATGTAGCGGTTCTTGACCACGCCCTCGCCGTAGGGGATGCCCGAGGCTTCGGCGAAGCCAATCGCGGCGGGTGTCGCGGCATCGGGGATGGGCATCACCAGATCGGCCTCCAGGACAGGGTGCTCGCGGGCCAGCTCCTGCCCCATCCGGCGGCGGCAGTCGTGCAGGCCGCGCCCGTACATGGCCGAGTCGGGGCGGGCGAAGTAGATAAACTCAAACAGACAGGTCGCGTTTTTTTCTTTGGGGATCGCCTGCCGGGAGCGCAGGCCGTGCTCGTCAATGACCACCATCTCGCCCGGCTCGACTTCCCGGATATAGGCCGCGCCGATGGTCTCTAATGCACACGTTTCCGAGGCCAGCACGTAGTGTTTGTTGTCCAGCAGCCCGAGGCAGAGGGGGCGGACGCCGTAAGCGTCCCGAATGCCAATCAGCGCGTTTTCCGTCAGCACCGCCACCGAGTACGCTCCGCGCAGGCGGGTCATGGTGTGCGCCACGGCGTCTTCGAGCGTTCGGTCCTGCTGCGTGGCAATCATCCGGGCAATCACTTCGCTGTCGTTGGTGGTGTCAAAGGGGACGCCCTCGGCCTCCATCTCGACCCGCAGCTCTTCCGTGTTGATCAAATTGCCGTTGTGCGCCACCGCCACCGTGCCGTCGCCCCACGCGCAGTGCAGCGGCTGGGCATTTCTAAGCACGCTCGACCCCGTGGTCGAGTACCGCGTATGCCCGATGGCGATGTGTCCCTGGAGCTGGGATAGGGTGCGCTCGTCAAAGATTTGGGTCACCAGCCCCATCTCTTTGTACCATTTGATATGCTGACCGTCGGAGACCATGATGCCTGCCGACTCCTGCCCCCGGTGCTGCAGGGCAAACAGGCCAAAATAGGTCAGCCGGGCGACATCCTCGCCGGGCGCAAAGATGCCAAAGACGCCGCACTCTTCTTTGGGCGCGTCATCGTCCGTGTCAAAAGACGGGAGCGGTGTTTCTTCAATGAACATACAGCCGTTAGTATACCTGCAAAACCCATTGCCTGCCTCTGCCGCTGTTCGTTTTCAAGATTTAATTCACGCACCAAAAAAACACTCCGGGTTTATTTATGAAATACTTGACATTGCTGTTGTCCCTCTGCTACACTGTCCCCGTCCCGCACTTCTCTTAGCCTTTTCTCCTGCCTCTTCCCGGCGCACAGACGCGCATTAACGACCTTCTGTTTCATTGCCACTAGTCCCGTGGAGTCACTGTATGCTGTGCGTTCTCTCTCAACTAGCCGCGCCCGCCTTACCGCGCTGACTAGCCGCCTCCTGCTTGTCTGGCTTCTGCTGGCTGCCCTCTGGCTGGCCGTGCCCTCTTCTGCCGCGCCGCTCACTTGGGACGGCAACGCGCAGGGGCAGTTCATCACCTCCCTGTGCCGCGACCAATCCGGCCATGTATGGATCGGCACGGAAGATCAAGGCGTCTGGCGCTGTGACCCGTACGCCCCTAAAGACAAACAATACACCCATTACAGCACCAGTTGTTTCAGCAGTGACGGCATCTCCGGGTCCAGCGCGAACAGCACGCCCAGATTGGTCAGCGGGCCAATCGCCAGCAGCATGATTTCAGCGGGCCGGGCGCGGATGGTGTCCCGCAGGAAGTCTACGGCGGGCGGCGGGTTGTGGTCGGGCGGCTCTTCCGAAACCGTTCCGAGAAATATTACGAGGAGTCTCAGATGAACACACGCCGTAGACAATGGAACACTCTGTTGGCAATGACCACCCTGGGCATTGCTCTCAGCGTTGCTTCCGGTGTTTCGTACGCTAACGATTTCGCCAACGCATCCACTCAAGCCGAATACGAGTATTCGCGATTAACGTCCCCCTTAGTCGCGGCGGGCATTAATCCGCATTCAGAAGACGAGTTGATCAAAGCGCTCACGTCACGTGATTCGTCCATTCAAGTCCCCGCAGTAAGGTTACTGAAACGTGATCGGCGATATAAGGCAATTATCCCGCTGCGTCTGCTGCTGAAGTCGCCCAACGATTCGTTGCGGCTCGATGTCTGCGACGCACTACAATCGCTTCACGACAGCGGTTATGCTTGGATGCCAATATGCACTGATCTGCTCAAAAGCACTGACTTCTTCATCCGTTCTCGTGCAGCGGGTTTACTCGCAAGGCAGGGGGATAGTCAAGGGTGGAGTATCGTGAAAGAGATGTTGGTTAGCAACAACGATCCGCTGGTTTATCAAGCAGCGGGAGAAGCCCCGTTCTTTCAGGGTCTCTCTATCAAATCAGACGGCAAAGTAACACACATAAATGTTCTTGCCGTTTGCATTGAAGCTTTCCGCCAGGCTGATGAGAAGTCACAAATGCCTCTCTACGGCCCAATAGCGCGGCTTGCGAAGAGGCAGGACATCCCGCAGCTCAACAGCCTGCTACCGGTAGCCAGAACACCCTACATAAAAGATAGTATTATAGGTCTCATTAAGTCTGTGGAACGTGCGAAGTAAGAGACGCATAAACAGCAAAACCCGCCACAGCAAGACTTGACGAGTCTACGGCTGAGCCAACAACTACAACGTCAACAATGTTGAATTAGCATGAATGGGTTCGAAACGGTCGCCCGGCGCAAATGCGCCGGGCAGCTTTTTCTGTCACTGGGCCCGTCACTTGGCGCTGACAGGCGTTTCGAGGGCGAAGCAGTGGCGATCTCGTGCGGCCCGCCGCGCGGCAGAGGGCGCGGGCCAGCGCGGCGCGGCGGTGCGGCTCTCCCGAAACCGTAGTGATTCCCACAAGCTCGCACCGGGGCTGGGCCAGCAGGTACGCCAATGCCACGACGTCGTCAATGTCCGAGCCGATGTTGGTGTCCAGCAGAACGGGCAGGAGAAGAGCAGTCATCGTTAATCTTCTAAGGTGGCAGCGGCCATCTGCTGACGCAGGTACGCCTTCGCCTCGGTGTCGGTCATCGGGTCAAGCGTCCGGGCGATGCAGGCAGGGTCCCACAGCTTTCGTGGCAGGGAGCGACCAGGCTCAATGATTTCCCAGAACCTGGCAACGGCGTCAGCGCAGAGTGTTTGGGCAATCCCGATCAAATGGCTGACCGACAGGGACGCCGGAAAGCGGCACACCAGATGAATGCGGCATGGGGTTGATTCGATTGCCAGGAGGCGGCAGAATCGCAGCCGGGTCCCGGCATCAATGGCCTGAAACGCCGCCTGCTGCGCCTGATCCGAGTCAAAGAAAGCGTACCCGGCGTGCGTTTTCCAGCTTAAATAGACAAATAACTCGGCATTTTTGCTTTGGAGAGGAGACATCCGACGCGCTACACCTTTTCGCTCCTCCCCGCTGCTGGCTTTGAAGGCCGCAGAAAGCACTTCCAACGTTCCGTGACTTTGCGTTCTCGCCGCGAGGAGCAAGTGGTACTCTTGCATAGCCTGTGCCAAGCGGAAAGGCTTTTGCTGCTAATCTCCCCCGCATTTTACTAGTTTTTGTGTACCAGTTTGTGGGGACGGCATTACGGAGAGTGTGAGGCGGTTTATTTTGAGGGGCTGCCCCCCCCTCGCTGGGGGGCGCAGACGCCTAAAACCCGCCTGCGCGGGTGAAGACAAAGACAAATTAGGATAAGACGAGGCACGAGGGTGGGCTTCTCTCCTGCTCTGCTCCGTACCCGCGCAGGCGGGTGCAGGGCGTCTGCGCCCCCCAGCGAGGGGGGGGCAGCCCCTCGAGCGCCGCCGACCTCTACATTATCTCCTGCACAATGCTGGGCGTCTCGCCCTGCATGGCCTTCGGGATTGCGTCTTCGTAGGCCGCCCGCAAATCCAAAACCGCCAATTGAATTTTGGTCTCGTACTCCTCCTGAACCGCCCCGTACAGCACCAGATCGTCCCCCCTCACGGAGCCACACCAGGAAGCCACAACTCCAGCGGACACAGCCAGTTCACGCAGTGCCTTCGCGTTCTGCTCGGCGACGGAAACAACCACCTGTGCTGACACCTCCCCGAACAGGGTCAGTACATTCACATCTGTAAAGGTGAAGTCTGCTCCAATGCTGCCTGCAAGGCAGCACTCGGCAAGGCAGACAGCCAGTCCACCGTCGGACACGTCATGCGCGGATTGGAGCAGACCCTGCTTGATGGCGTCGCGCAGGAACGCCTGCAGCTTCTTTTCGGCCTCAATGTCCAGCGTCGGTGGCTTACCGACTTCCTGCCCGTGGATCAGGGCCAGGTATTCGGAGCCGCCCAGCGTCGGCTCTCCGCCGCCGAGCAGGTAAATATAATCGCCCTCGTTTTTGAACCCCTGCGTCACACGCTTGTCGGCATCAGGCAGGAGGCCCACCATGCCGACTGTGGGGGTGGGGTGGATGGCCCCTTCCGGCGTCTCGTTGTAGAACGACACGTTGCCGGAGATGACGGGGGTGCCGAATGCCTCGCAGGCGTCGGCCAGGCCCGCGACTGCCCGCTGAAACTGCCAAAAGCCTTCCGGCTTCTCGGGCGACGCGAAGTTCAGGCAGTCCGTGACCGCCAGCGGGGTGGCCCCCACGCAGCTCAGATTGCGGGCCGCTTCAGCCACCGCCAGCCGTGCCCCTTCGTAAGGGTCTAAGTAGCAGTAGCGCGGGTTGCAGTCCGCCGTCAGCGCGAGGCCCTTGCCGCCCGAGTCCCGCAGGCGCAGCACGGCGGCATCGGCGGCTCCCGGCAGCACGGTCGTCTGCGTCTGCACCATCGAGTCATACTGGTCGTAGACCCAGCGTTTGGAGGCAATCGACGGCGACGCCAGCAGCTTCAATAATACCGCGCCGTAGTCTTCGGGTTCAGACAGGCCGCTCAAATCTGCCGACTGCACTTCGCTAATATACGCAGGCTCCGAGGCCGCCAGCGTGTACGTCGGGCAGTCGTCGGCCAGCGACCGGGCCGGGACATCGGCGACTATCACGCCTCCGTCTTTGAGCACCACGCGGCCCGTGTCCGTGACATGGCCGATCACTACGGCGTTCAGGCCCCATTTGTGGAACACGGCGGCCACGGTGTCCTCCTGCCCAAGTTCAATCACCGCCAGCATCCGCTCCTGCGACTCGGACAGCATGATCTCATAGGGGGTCATGCCCGCCTCGCGCTGGGGCACTCTGCGGACGTCTACGTCCATACCCACTTCGCCTTTGGCGGACATCTCGCAGGTCGCGCAGGTCAGCCCCGCCGCGCCCATGTCCTGAATGCCGACGATATGACCTGTCGCCAGGGCTTCCAGCGTCGCTTCAATCAGCAGCTTCTCGGCAAACGGGTCCCCCATCTGCACATTAGGCCGCTTGCTCTCCGAGTCCGGCCCCAGCTCCACCGACGCAAACGTTGCCCCGTGAATGCCGTCCTTGCCCGTCGCCGACCCGACATACAGCACCGGGTTCCCAATCCCCTTCGCCCCTGCCGACGCGATTTGGTCCATCGGCACAACGCCCACCGCCATCGCATTGACCAGCGGGTTGCCCGTGTACGACGGATGAAAGTAAATCTCCCCGCCCACAGTGGGGACTCCCACACAGTTCCCATAATGGCTGATGCCGCCGACAACGTGCTCAAACAAGTACCGCGTGTGCGCGTTTTCCGGCCCATCAATCGGCCCGAAGCGCAGGGAGTTCAGGCCCGCGATAGGCCGTGCGCCCATCGTGAAGATGTCGCGCAGGATGCCGCCGACCCCGGTGGCCGCGCCCTGGAACGGCTCCACGGCGGAGGGGTGGTTGTGCGACTCCATCTTCATCACGACCCCGATGTTGCCGCCAATGTCAATCACGCCCGCGTTCTCGACGGCCCCGGTGTCCTGCGCTTCTTTGTACTTGGCAAAGAGCCGCAGCACGGGCCGGGAATATTTGTAGCCGCAATGCTCCGACCACATGACGGCGTACATTCCAATCTCGGTGAGGCTCGGCTCGCGTCCCAGCGTCTCTAAAATCTGGGCATACTCGGAGTCGTTCAAGCCCATCTCACGATAAATCTGCGGGTCCATTAGTGCTTGTCCTTTGTGGCGTCTCGTTTTTGACGCTCTGCTTGTATTTGCGCTTCCATCTCCGGGGACAAAGTTAGTATGATGGTACACCTCCAGGGCATCTTTTGCTTATTGTACCTCAACAAGTGTGCGGCGGGAAAAGTGGGATAACGCACGGCAGCGGACGTTAATGCTGGCGTCTGAATCGAGGGAAGGGACACGCAGGCTGCCGCTAGGGGCGGGTAGGCAGCACCACGTAATCAGCCAGCTCTTTGCTGTCCGGCGGAGCTTTGGCGTCACTCAGTACGGAGATAGTCACGCACTTGGTCAAAGGCCGCTGCCACAAGATGCGGCGGGGGATGCCGTCGCCGTAGTCGGAATGGAACTGGCCGTTGATATGCAGAATGAGAGCATTCTGGGCCATTTGCAGTCGCTGGACAATGCTGTCCGCCATGGTGGCGTCGCGCAGGCACTGGGCGTCGTAAAAGCGGCTGATGGTGGCGGCGTCCATCGCCATGCCGCCGTGGCCACCCATGTCCTGCATGACGGTCTGAAAGCGGGTGAACGCGCCGTCGCGGGGCGTCTGCACATCCGGGGCATACTGAGTGGACGGGAACGCGGACAGCGCGGGCAGGCCGCGCCGTCCGACCTCTGTGGCAATGGGCTGGGGGACATTGGAGGCCAGCACGGGGACGGCATGGGCGCGGGCAAACTCAACCAGAGGCCGGTAGTCGGCGGCGTAGTTAGCCCACGGGCGGGTGGTTTTCAGAAAAGCGGCCTCGGTGACTTTGCCCTGCACGTAATCGCTGAGTGTCGGCTGAACGTCGCGCTCGAACATTTCCAGGCCAACCGCCAGACGTTTGCCGACCCGCGTATGCAGGCCAGTTAGCACTTCCAATTCAAACGTGTGCGCGGCAGGGTCGGTGTGCTGTTCGCCGACAAAGACGACATCGGCGGCAGCAAGGCGGTCTAACAGCACTGCCTGCGTGACGGCTTTGCCGGTGCGGGTATCCAAAATAGTCATGGTAGGTTTGGCGTATGCGGCGGGCCGCAGGCAGAAAAGGAGCAGAGCCGCAAGCGTCAGCCAGAGAAAGGAAGTTTTGGCGCGGCACTCTTTAGATGTGCGGCAAAATTGCCGACAATAAAGCATCATTCGGTCCGTCTTTCTATCGTTTTTCCATGCAAGTTTCCAGCACAATTTTTTCTAACGCCCAGGGACCAGCGGCGGCGGCACTCGCTCTGCTGGGCAAGCTGATGGCTTCATCGCCTGCTGTGCCAGTCTCAGGAATACCCGGTGGGCCGACTGCCGCCTCGGTGCGAACCCTGCTGCTGGAAATGGGGCTGGCCGCCTCCGAAGCCCATGTCGCGCTGGCCTCCGCCCTGGTGCAGGCCGGTCTGCCGCTCACTGCCGCCTCGCTGGCACAGGCGCATGCTATTCTGGCGACCGCGCCCGGTGTTCCCCCCGAAGCCTACACGCTGGCAAAAACGCTGACTCTGCCGCTCTCTCCCGACTCCCTGCGGGCGATTGCCGCCGTGCTGAACGCCCCAACGCGGACGAGCGCGGCGGGACCGGGGGCCGTGCCGGAGACGGTCCGTGCGTGGCTAGGACTGGCGCTGGACGCCGGAATGCCGCCGGAAGCCCTGACTCGTCATCTGCGCGAGATGCTGCTGCAAATCGGACGCAGTACGGAGCATCGGGTGCTGACTGCAGAACTCAAAGATATGCCTGTGGCCGACCTGCGAACATCGCTTCTGCGGCTGGCTGCGGCCTCCGGTGACCGCGCTCTGCGGGGGGAAGCCGACGGGCTGGCCTCGCTTCTGGAAGGCCAGCAGCTCCTCAATCAAGCCTCGCTGACGTCCCACGCCCACGCGCCGGACACGCCCCTGTATTTCGCCCTGCCGCTGGCCTTTCTCGGTCAGCCCTCGGTCGCCGAAGTGCGTCTGTCCCTGCCGCGCCCGCCAGAGTCCGACGCCGATGAAGCCCCCTTGCGTGTCACGCTGCGCCTCTCTCCCCCTCGCCTGGGCCGGGTGCAGGCGGAGCTTGCCGGAACCCGCGCCGCGCTGCTGACCTGCCGCTTTGGCGTGGAGCGGGCGGGTACGGCCCGGCTTTTGGCGCGGCACGCCCCCCTGCTGGTTCACGCCCTCGGCGGTGCGGGCTGGTCGGAGTGCGAAGTTTCCTGCCGCCTGCAGACCGAATGGCCCCCGCTGTGGCCTGGCGGCGAGGCGTTCCAAGCGCCGCGTGCCCGCGTAGATCAGCACGTTTAACCCCGAAAGCGAATACACTATGCAAGCCCCCTCGATTGCCGAAGACATCCTCCGTATCGCCCGCGACAACGATGTGCCTCTGCGCCCGGACCCGGCGCTGGCCGGGGCGCTGGCGTCTTTTGATGTCGGCGCCCAAATCCCGCCCGACCTCTGCCGCGCCGTCGCCGAAGTCCTGGCGTTTGTGTACGGTTTGGAAAGCAAGGCATAGGCGCTGGATTACGATACTAGACGGCGTTAGTGCATAAATTCCCACCATGCGTTGAAACGCACGGCTAGACGGCGAGGCCGCCAGAAATCCCACGCTTCGCGGGGATAGGGGCAGATAATTTACAGATAATCGAGTGCCGCGCAGCGGTACTTTCTGGCCATAGGCCGGTGAGCCGTGCCATTTATGGCATGGCTCTTATGGCATGGTTCAGTAATTATGCAACAGCGCCATACTAGACCACAATTACCGTCGCGTCCACTTCCTGCAATGCCTCCAGCGCGGTCAGGGCAGCTAGCGCCGCATCAATGAGTGCCGGTGGGCCGAGCAGAAGGGCCACTGTTTCGGTATCTGCCGTGGAAACCACATCGCACAGAACGCCGGAGGGCAGGGCGGCCCGCAAAGCGTCGGCGGGCAGAGACACACGGGCCAGCGCGGACTTGCGGGCGTGCGCGGCATCGTCATAGCGCAGCACGGCCACAAGTTGCACCGTGTCCAGACGGCCCAGCAGGCGGGTCAGATGATCTTTCTTGGCCGCCGTCGCGGCGAATGTCAAAATCGCCGTGCCTGTGATGCCCGGCCCGCTGCCTTCATGGGCGCTCAGGCTTTCCAGTGACAGGCCCCGATCTGAAAACAGCGCCGTCAGCGAGGACAGCACGCCCGCCCGGTTTCGCAATTTAAGCTGAAATATCCATTTTTCTGGTTCGGCGGTCATCGGGCAGCCTCCGTCCAGCGGGCAATTTTAGAAGCAATCGCGGCGGCGGCCTCATGCAGCGCCCGCGCCTCCTCCTGCCAGACCGGCGGGGCCAGGACGCGCACCACGCCCTGATGCGATACAATCAGCGGCGTTCCCAGCACGCCCCGGATGCCGTAGACGCCGTCCCCTTCCAGCATCACCTGTCCGGCCACGCTCATTTCGCGGCCTTCTGTCATCTGCCGCACCATGTCCACGGTCACATTGGCCGTCGCCATCACCGTCCGCGCCCCCGACAGATGCGTCAGCTCCGGGCGGATTTGCACCCGCACATCCGGCGGCATTGCCTCCACCGCCTCATACGCAGCGCGAATATCGGTCTGAAACAGCGGCTGGATCGACTCGCGGGCCGCCTGTACCCGCGCCGGGTAGTCGCCGCTTGTGCCGCTGCCCCGCAGCGCCCGCACCGCCGCCTCCGTCTCGCCGCCGTCCCGGCCATACACGCGCACACTGCTCCACAGCGGAACCAGGTTCATGCCATGTTCGCCCGCCACATAGCCCGAAATGAACTGACGCGGGACGCCCAGATCCGTCGCAATCTCGCGCCGGAACCGCAGGCTGTCCGAATACGCCCCCATCCCGATCACGCGCCTTGCTCCCAGCTCGCGGGCCATCACCGCGACGCCTAGCTCGACGGGGTTGGTCACCATCAGCACCACTTCATGCCCCTGTCCGTACCGGGCAAGAGCGCGGGCGTGTTCCTGAAACACCGGCAGGTTTGCTTGTGCCACATCATCGCGGGTCATGCTGCCCGATGCCCCCGCACCGGGCGTCTGCCCGGCGGTCATCACGATAATATCCCCGACCACTTCTTCCGGGCAGAGCGCAATATCAATCAGCGGCGCGTTTTCCACATAGGCATCGGTCAAATCCGAGCGCAGGCCGTACAGCGCCCGCTCCGACGCGCTGCCGCGCTTGCCGACAAGCTGCAGGCGCTCCGTGGGCTTCAGCACCCGTCCCGCCACAAGCTGCGCCACGATCTCCCGCCCAATCGCGCCGCCCGCCCCGATCACACTGATGTCCATAGGTGTTCTTCTCTTTGGCTGTTGACTTGATTGCTCGGTCCAAGAGATCCTCCCGCCCCAATTCTGGGGAGCCAGAATTAAGATAAGAGCAGACTCGGACGCACTTTTTGACGTACTTTTTCCGGTCCCTAATCCGGCTCCCCAGAATTGGGGCGGGGGGCCTCCTAATCCCACGCCGCCTGCGCGGCGTCAATCGCCCGCTCAATATCGCCTGCCGACACGTCCAGATGCGTCACCGCTCGGATTGCACCGTAGCCGCCGCTTAGGCGAACGCCGCGCTCTTCCAACTGCGCCCGTGCCTCGTCGCCGGTCAGGCCGTTCACCGAAAAGAACAAAATGTTGGACTGCACCCGCGCCGTATTAATCTGCACGCGGGGAATGCCTGCCAATCCCTCGGCCAGCCGCCTGGCGTTGACGTGGTCTTCAGGAAGACGGGCCAGATTGTGCTCTAATGCATACAGCCCCGCCGCCGCCAGCACACCGGACTGCCGCATCGCGCCGCCCAGCAGATGCTTGACACGCCAGGCGGCTTCGATGAAGTCACGCGGCCCGGCCAGAATGGCCCCCACCGGGCAGCCCAGCCCTTTGGACAGGCACAGCGCCGTCGTATCCATAAACGCCGTGATCGCACGCGGAGCCAGCCCCGAGGCGGCAGCCGCGTTCAGCAGCCGCGCCCCGTCCAGATGCACGGCCAGCCCATGCCGCCGGGCGGCTGTGCGGACATCGTCCAATTGCTCGTGCGCCCACACTGTGCCGCCGCCCGCGTTGTGTGTGTTTTCCAGGCAGACCAGGCGGGTCTGCGGGAAGTGGGGATCGATGGGCCGAATGGCGGCTTCGACTTGGGCTGCCGTGAAGATGCCGGTTTCCGTGTCTACGGCGCTGACCGTTGCGCCTGCGACAGCGGCATAGCCGCCGCCTTGCCAGTTTAGAATATGCGCGTTGCGGGAGGCAATTAACTCATCGCCCGGCTTGAGGTGCATTTTCAGGGCAACTAAATTTGCCATCGTCGCCGAAGGCAGAAGCATTGCGGCGTCCATGCCGAGCAGGTCCGCCGCACGCTCCTGAAGTTCGTTCGTGGTCGGGTCCTCGCGCTTCTGCTCATCGCCGACGAGCGCATTCGCCATCGCCCGCCGCATTCCTTCGGAGGGCTTGGTAGCTGTGTCGCTGGAAAGGTCTATCATGGTCATGCTTTCTGTCTGCAGTCCGCCAGAGATGGGGGGGTGAAAACCCCTCGCTAGGAGAAGCACCCTTTGGGTGGAAGAGAAGAACCAACCGACGTAGGCTCTGAACTTCTTTCGTCCGCAGGACGCCTCCCCTAGCGAGGAGTTTTCAACTCCTCGCTCTGTCTTTCCGGCTCAGCCGCGACTCGGCGGCGGCCCGGTATTCCCACATCTCATCGGTGAGCAGGCCGCGCCAGCCTTCTTTGGTTTTTGTGATCGCGTCCACAAAAGACTCGAACAGCGACTCAATCCCGTCCGGTTCCTTGACAGTCTGCGTGGCCGCCGCGTTTTCGCTGACCATCGCCGGGGTCTGCATGGACACCAATGCGCCGTCAATGTTTGGCTGACGCAGAACCCAGTGCAGATGCGCCTGCGCGGCGGTGAAGCCGTAAAAGTTCTTGGTCAGGTTGCGGTAGCGCCAGGTATTCGGGAAGCGCACGAACGGCACGCCGCCGAACCACGAAAACGTGTGCGCGGCCACGGTCGTGATGCCCCTCGTCCGGCACAGCGGAAGCAGCCGTGCGGCGGCTTCCTGATGGGGGAAGCAGAACCGTGCCATAACCACATCGAGTGCCAGAGTGTCAGCGGCAATCGTGTCAACCAGAAAGTCAAATGCGGAGTCGCAGGTCGCGCCGACGCGCACAATCTGCCCCGCCGCCTGCGCTTCGCCGAGCGCCGACCGTGCCCCGGCCAGCCGGGCGGGCGTGTGAACGTCAGGCCGGACATCAAACAGGGAAAAGACATCCAGCACATCTAAACCCAAAAGCTGACGCTTGCGGGCCACTGCGCCCAGAACCGCCTCTCGCGCCCCGGCTTCGGTGTCCGGGCAGCGGTCCAGCACGTCGCCGTCAGTGGTGCTGATAGTGACTTCGTCATGGATACCCAGCCGCCGCAGCGACTCGCCAAGCGACTGCGCTTCGCGCTCGTAGTGGGCATGAAAGAGCGTAATGCCAGCGTCCAGCGCGGCTTTCACGGTCGCCGCTCGCTCTTCGGGGGGGGCGGCATAAATGTCACTGTGAATATCGCTGTCTGGGGTTGCCGTGCCCGGCTCACGGCGAAAAGGCCGCTCACTGAACGCCAGCGGCAGGGTAGAAAAAAAAGGTTTCATGGGTATGAACATTGACAAACAACTTGGGATACGCTAAGATAAAAGGCAACTATGGCTAAATCTGCTTACGATATTGCTCCCGACGCGACCTTTGTCGAGGCCGCACACACATCGCTGCGCCAGCAGCTTCACGAAATGATGTCCAATCTGGACGGCACTCGTCATGGGGACGACATTGAGGCCCTGCATGATATGCGTGTGGCTTCCCGCCGCCTGCGGGCGGCTCTGTCCGTGTTTAACGCAGCGTTCCCTCCCAAACCCTTCAGCGTCATTGAAAAAGAAGTCGCTAGAACCACGGATGCCCTCGGAGCCGTCCGCGACTCAGACGTTCAAATTGAGTTCATGGAAGCAACCATCGAGAACGCCGCCGAAAGTGAAAAAGTCGGCCTGCGGGCCTTTGTGGACCATCTCAAAAAAGAGCGCGACCAGGAGCGTGTTTTGCTGGTCAAAGAATTGAACCGTCTGGAAAAAAGCAGCTTCGTCAAAGACTTCAGCCGTCTGCTAGGCGACGATGCGCCAGCAGCAAAGGAGGGAAAAAGCCGTGGCTAAAGCACTGCCCCTGTATGCCGTCAACCCGCGTGAGACCCTGCGCTCCAATGCGCCGCTGATGCTGCACACCCGCCTGGAAGAATTGTACCAGTTTGCGCCCTTTATTGCGGACCCTGCCCGCGTGGAAGAGCTGCACAATATGCGGATTGCCGCCAAGCGCCTGCGCTACACGATGGAAATTTTCCAGCCCTGCTTTGCCAGCAAAGACGAAAGCAAAGAGTTTGACCGGCTGTACACCCAGGTCAAAAACGTGCAGGAGCAGATCGGCGAAATCCACGACCGCGATGTGCGCGGGCCGCTGCTGCAGGCATTTCTGGACGATCACGCCGGGGACAGGGCCGAAATCCGCACCGGGCTGGAGCGTCTCATCGCCACGCAGCAGTCCGAGCGTGCGAAGCAGTACCGCACATTTATCGCCTACTGGAATAAAATCCAAAAACAGGGCTTCCGGCGTCAGTTCCTGCAGATGCTGGTCGGCACCGAAGCCCAGCCGACTGAGGAGGTCGTGCCCACCCCATGAGCGATGAAACACAGATGCCCCCGGCGGCTGACGACGGCGTAACACAGGCATTTGCCGAAGACGGCGCAGAGACACGACGCGCCGACGTGCCCACGGACAAAGACTCGCTGGAAGGCATTCCGTATCTCGGCGAAGCCCGGCGCAAGGCGCTGGCTGGCGCGGGCCTGACCACTCGCACCCATCTGAAAGCCGCTACAGAAGAAGAAATCAGCGTGGTGAAAGGCATCGGCCCCGGCAATGCAAAGCGCGTCAAAGAGTGGCTGGCTGTCCAGGCCGAGATGCCGAACGTCTCCGGCGCCACGCCCCTGCCTGCGATTGACGACACAGGAGCCTCCGCGCTGGCCGCCGCCAATCAGGACGTTCAGGATATGTTCCAGCGGTTCAGCAGCGCCTCCCAATCCCTCAAAAGCGCCATTCCCGATAAGACTCGCGACAAAGCCATTGACCGGCAGCTTGATAAGCTCGACACCGTGGCCTCGGAGCTGGCCGAAGGCCCGGACACGCTGACGCCCGCGCAGGTCGCCGAGGCCGTGACACGGCTGAACAAAGTTGCGGCCCTCCTGGAAGAGATGGCCCGCGAAAAAAAGCCGTCGCCCAAAAAGCAGGAGGCTTTGGTCAATGAGCTGCGCGAGCGGCGTAAAAAACTCCAGAAGGCACTGGGCGAATAGCGTGCGCGTCGGCATTTTTAGCGATATTCACGGCAACTTGTCTGCCCTGCAAGCCGTGTGGGCCGCGCTGCAAGCTGAGGGATTAGCGGATAGCCTCGTCCTGAACGCCGGAGACACCGTCGGCTATGGCTCCGACCCCGAAGGCTGCGTCCGCTTCCTGCGGGAGTGCCCGAACGTGGTCAGCGTCAAAGGAAACTACGACAAAAACGTAGCCCTGTTTCCCGAGCGCGGGTCGGAGTACCGTAAAAAGTGGGGCAAGACGCGCCCGGACAAGTTCGCTGCCATTCAGCGTGACAGCGGGGCCATCTCTGAGGGTACGCGCCGCTGGCTGTCTGCCCTGTCTGCCGAAGAGGCGCTGACGCTGGAAGGTTTCCCGCTCCTGATGACGCACTACTCGCCCGGCTCCAAAACCGGCATCGGGACATGGACCTCGGACGCTGAGATGGCTGAGATGGCTCAAAATACTTCCGCCCGCATTGTCGTCTGCGGCCATACGCACACCAATTTTGTCCGTGACATCGGCGGTATCCTCTGGGTCAACCCCGGCAGCCTGGGCCGTGCCCTGGACCATCGCCTCCATTATGCGATCCTGACCCTGAACGCAGGCCAGCCGCCGAGCGCGGCATTGAAGATTGCGAAATAAGACCCATGCGCCTTGCCGCCATTGATATTGGAACCAACTCCACCAAAATGACCGTGGCCGATGCCGCCGAAGACGGCACGCTGTCGGTTGTTTCCGAAGACTCGGATGTAACCCGCCTCGGCGAAGGCGTGGACGCCGCAGGCCGCCTCGGCGACTCCCCGATGGCCCGTACGCTCGACGCCGTCATTCGGTTCGCCGACGCCGCCCGCGCACAGGGCGCGGAAACGGTGCTGGGAGCCGGGACCAGTGCCCTGCGCGATGCCGTAAATGGCCCGAACTTTATCCTGTCCGTCAAAGATCGTGCCGGGGTAGACATACAAATCATCACCGGCGACCGCGAAGCGCAGTTTGCCTACGCCGCCGTCCGCTCCGACGCCTCGCTGAACATCCCCGCAGAAGCGTCCCTGCTCGTTTTCGACATCGGCGGCGGCAGCACCGAGCTAATCTTAGGCGACGCCGCTGGGGTGGGGCGCTTCCAGAGTTTAGACATCGGAGCCGTCCGCCTGACCGAGCGTTTCCTGCACTCCGACCCGCCGACGGCTTACGAATTGCAGGAGGCCACTGACTACGCCCGCGCCGCCCTGGAAACCTTCCGCGCTTCCGAAAGCGTTCCCTTCGTCGCCGGGATCGGCGGCACGGCCTTGAATGTCGCCGCCGTCACGCAGGGACAGGCCCACCCGGACACCGACGCCCTGCATGGCCTCTCTTTGCCTCATGCCGCCGTTGCCGCCGCGCTGTCGCAGTTCGCCGCCCTACCCCTGTCCGAGCGCCGCGCCCTGCCCGGCCTGGAACCCAAACGCGCCGATGTCATCGTCGGCGGAGCCTTGATTTTAGACCAGGTTCTCACCTACTTCGCCGCCTCCCACTTTCTCCTCAGCGTGCGCGGCCTCCGCTACGGCCTGCTGGCGGACTATGCGAAGAAGGCCCCCTAGCCCCCAATTCTGGGGGAATCAGAGAAGGGGCGGGGTTTCCCCGCCCTCCTTTCCTTTTCCTCATCCGGCTCCCCCAGAATTGGGGGCGGAGGGCGAACCCTTTTTACGCCTGCACCGTTTCTAAGGATATGATCAACAAAATACAGGAATTCCTAATCAAGGGTTGGAGAAATCCTTTGACAAGCCTTACAACAAGCCTTTACAAAAATTAATGCTGATACCAGGCCCGACCTCGCCGCATGAGAGGCTGAAAATTGGCCTTTACACCCAGTCTACATTGCTCTTATTTTCAGCGATGGTGCTGGTTTTCTTTCTAGCTTTGGTAATTTATGTCTTCTACTTGTGGAGTGATCGCAACGCTCTGGCATATCTGCTAAAGCACTTGCGCGTAGAATTAACTTTGGCCTTTGCCGCAGTGCGCTGGCACTTACTTGTAATACTTGCAGTCGTGCCGCTATCAACTTTTTGGTATATTGCTACTTTGTACCCCTCGGTGTGGGCGTGGAACCGGCGGGCTGACCGCCTGAACCGCGAAGATGCTGTGCCGCAGGCCGCGCCCACTGCCTTGCCTGGCGTGTGGCCCCCGCCGCCGACCCGAATTTGAATGCCTATGCCCCCCTTATCTTCATTGCCCGGCTGGGCGGATTACGTCATTATCGGCGGCATGGCGCTGTCGGAGGTGCTGCTGGTGGCCCTGCCTACGCTCCTCTGGGCGCGGGGGGGCAGACAGGACTTGCGCGAAGCGTTCTCCTGGCGGCGGGCGAGCGGATGGGAGTATGTCGGGGCAGCACTCATGGCGCTGGGCTTTCTGCCCTGGGTGCAGACGGTGGTGGTGGGGCAGAACTATCTCTGGCCCAAGCTGATGCACAGTCAGGACGACGGCAGCGCGTTTCTGCTGCCGCTGCTGGCCCATCACCCGTGGCTGATGGTGACGCTTCTGCCGCTGTCGGCGGCATTTAGCGAGGAGCTGCTGTTTCGCGGGCCGATTCAGAAAGCACTCCTGCGGCGGATGTCGGCGGGCCTCGCTGTCACGGTCGGCGGCCTGCTGTTTGCAGCGGCGCACCTGGACCTGCCCGGCTTTCTGGTTCGTGCCGCACTCGGCATCCTGCTGGGCGTGTTAGTGTTGCGCGGACGGTCCATCTTCCCGGCCATGATGCTGCACGGCGTTTATGATGCCGCCGCACTGGGCGGGGCAGCGTGGGATGTCCACGCACACGGGCTGGCGGCGACGCTGCAGATGGCGGCGCTCCCCGAGATGGGTGTCAGCCGGGCGGAGCTGATTGGCGGGCCGGTGGTGGGAACGGTGCTGCTGGCGCTGGGCTGGTGGCTTTGCGTGAGTGCATGGCGGCGGCGCGAGGCGATGCTGCCATTGCCCGCGCCCGAGGCGGAACCGGGAACAGTTTGGCCGCCCCCGCCGGGAGAGGCTGCCTCGTGAGCTTGTGGGAACGATTTTTTAACGCCCAAAGCGATCAAGACTGGACGTGGGGGCCGTTCGTGTCCCTGCGCCCGCCCCGTGACCGTCCGATTGAGGTCTGGGTCTGGGCGCGGCTGTTTCTCATCTTCACCGCACTGGGCCTCGGCCTGGTGGCCCTCGTCAGTCTGGCCGTCGTTCTGCTTCCCCGCCTCGTCCCGCGTTATCAGCCCCTGCCGCCGCCTCTGTCAGAGACACTGGCAACCCTGCACGCGATGGCCGCCGACCCCGGCACGCGCCTGACATTGATCGGCCTCCTGCTGGCACTGCCTCCGCTGTTTTTCCTACTTTGCCTGCCGTATCACTGGGCTTGGAACTGCCGTGCCGCCCGGCTGGCGATGGACGAAGGACGCAAACTGCCGAAGGCAGAAACGGAAGCGGGCGTGTGGCCCCCCCGCCCCAATAATGGGGAGCCGGAATAGGAGCGGCCTAAATCCGCGTCCCATCCCCCAAAGGCTCATTGCCCCACAGAGGGCCGCCGCCCAACTCGCGCCGCCAGGCATCGCGCCACTTGTGAATGTCTGTCGGCAGCAGCGTCGGCATTGGCTGACGCTTTTCGCGGGGTAAAATCATCGGAAACGGGCGGTGCGGCTCGGTTTGATACCAGTAGGCGACCGTCGCCAAATCCAGCGTCAGCGAGTTGGCGTGACCGTGTTCTATCGACGCCCGCAGGGATTTTTGGAAGTAGATCGGGTCTTCGAGGTGGAAGCGGTAACAGTGCGTCCGGCCCAAAAAGCCCGTCTCGCCGTTGACGCGGGCGCAGCCGAAATAGGGATGCGCGTACAATTCTTTGGGACACCAGGACGAGTTGAAATAATCCTCGGTTCCTGTCCCATGCAGCGAGCCGGGCCAGGGTTCGCCGTCAATCAGAAACATGTCATCGCCCTCGCCGTACCACAGCGGGGTGGGAGAGTCCACGAAGTAGTTGACCCCGACATAATGCCCCGCGCCCTCAGCATGAACCAGGACATGGTTCCGCGCATCCGAGGGGTTCACGGGCTGCACGCCCAGTGTCTCCCATTCGTTTTCCCGGTCGCCCTGCCCGGCCTCGGGACCCGGCCTCTGCCGGTTCCACCAGGCATGAAAGCGCCCCATCTCTGGCCCAATCCCGCCCGCGTGTTCCTCGTAGTCTACGTAGTAGTAGAAACTGCTGATCGGGCTGTCTGATTCATTGACCAACTCCACCCTTGCCCCGTCGCCGAACGGCATGGGGAAATAGCAGTTCAGCGCATTGCCCCCGGCAGGCGCGGCGGCCAGCGACAAAGCGGCATACAGGTACTTTTCGCCCCAGCCCTGCCCGAAAAAGTCCCCCAACGGCGCTTCCACTGAAGGCGTCTCTTCCCCATCCCAGAACATTCGCAGAACCGCATTGCGCCGAATGAGCGGATCGTCACAAGCCACGGTGATCCAAATGTGCTTGATAATCCCCGCCCTGGAAATGTCCGCCAGCGTCTTTGTTTCGCCCGCCTCAATACGCATAAAGTCATTGTTGCCGCCGGTGCGGTCATACGATGATATACGCTTGCTGCGAACGCCGGGCTGGATGAGGGGAAGATTAGAAGGCGGACCGAGCATAGGTTTCTCCTGAACTATGGCGATAGGTATTGATCGTGGGCCGCCACTATGCTATCATGGAATTAAGCGCAAATAGCCTGTAAATAAACCGAAATGAGGCCCACCCATGCTGGACACACGACAGATACATTCCCAGAGCGACTTTGTCCGCAACCCCAAAGCGCACGTCGCCCGGCTCAAAGAAACTCGCACCCCGGAATTGCTGACCGTCAATGGACGCGCCTAAATTGTTCTTCTGGACACCGAGCATTACGAAAGCCTCATGGAGCAAATCCGCAGCGCCGAGGGCATCGCCGCCGTCCGTGCTGTTATTCAGGCGGCTAAATGCACCAGACCGCAGGAAGAAGTGACCGATGAAGAGATCAAGCGCAGCGAAGCAGTTGTCAGGAAAATCATGGCCGAGACTGAACGGCTTGGCCTATACAAATGACCATTTTTGTGCCAAAAACGAGTGCTGTTTTGGACGCTTGCGTCTTGTATCCGCCCTCACTGCGCGATTTGTTGATGTGGCTTGCCGCTGCTCTGCAATTCCGTCATAAAAACTCGTGCCAATGGTTTCGCAAGGCTCTATCGCAGACTTTCTGGTCCTCTGGATCAAGTTCTACCAGCATAGGCAGGCTATGCAAATAGCGAGCGATAGCTGCGTTTTGCTCCCGGCTCAAAAGTGAGTAAAGATTTAGGTGATAGTCCCACCGGTCGTTCCTCTTCGGGTAAAGTGCGCTAAGTGTGCAGATAACGCGCATCGAAGACCGCTCGTAGCAGGCAAGAATGCTCAGCATAAATGCTGGAACGTAGTAGCGGAAACCCTCTGCATCCATATGGGCAAGGTACGGATACTGGTCGAGTGTTTCCACAGAGACAGCGGCCCAGTTGTCTGCAATATCCGCGTCTGGAAATGCACTGAGCTCTGCCGCCGCCAGCCGCCCCCAGTGATCGGCTTCCTCCGCCTGACACAAGCTACATCCGCTGCCCAAATGAACGCCTTTGAACGCAGAAACGATGGTTTGTTCGACTTCTGAGGATTTCATAATCTGCCTGAATGTTGCCGGCCCTACTTCTTGGACCCCGCCGGAAGCAGTTTTTTGAGGCGGCTGAACTCATCGCGCAGCTCGGCGGCACGCTCGAACTCCAGGGCGCGGGCGGCCTGTTTCATTTCTTTTTCGATGTCGGCCAGCGCGGACATGAGCTGGTCCAGCGGCAGGGTCTCCGGGTTGCGGTTGCGGGAGATGTTGTAGTAGGACTTCTGCTCGGCGATCTTCTTGGACTCAATCACTTCGCGCACGGCTTTATTGACCGTGTAAGGCGTGATATTATGCTCGGTATTGTAGGCGACTTGGATAACGCGGCGGCGGTCGGTCTCGCCCATCGCCCGCTCCATCGAGCCGGTGATGCGGTCGGCGTACATAATCACCTGCCCGCCGACGTTACGGGCAGCGCGGCCAATGGTCTGAATGAGGGACGTTTCCGAGCGCAAGAAGCCTTCTTTGTCGGCGTCCAAGATGGCGACGAGCGAGACCTCCGGCAAGTCCAGACCTTCGCGCAGAAGGTTGATGCCGATAATCACGTCGTAAATGCCGAGGCGCAGGTCACGCAGGATTTCGGTGCGCTCCAGAGTATGCACGTCCGAGTGCAGGTAGTTGACCTTGATGTTGAGGTCCAGCAGGTACTCGGTCAGGTCCTCGGCCATCTTCTTGGTCAAGGTCGTCACCAGCACGCGCTCTTCTCGGGCGGTCCGCTCCCGGATTTCGTGCAGCAAGTCGTCCACCTGCCCGCGTGTCGGACGAATAATAATCTCCGGGTCGATCAGGCCGGTCGGGCGGATAATCTGCTGGGCAATCTGCTCGGAATGCTCGCGCTCGTAGGCGGCGGGGGTGGCCGAGACAAAGATGCACTGGCCGACACGCTCCTGAAACTCCTCGAACTTCAAGGGCCGGTTGTCGCCCGCTGAGGGCAGGCGGAAGCCGTATTCGATCAGCGTATCTTTGCGGGCCTTGTCGCCGTTGTACATGGCCCGAAGCTGGGGCAGGGTCTGGTGCGACTCGTCGATGACCAGCAAATAGTCATCTGGGAAGTAGTCCAAAAGCGTAGACGGGGCCGTGCCGGGGGCGCGGCCATCAAACCAGCGGGAATAGTTTTCAATGCCTGAGCAAAAGCCGACTTCGCGGATCATCTCTAAATCAAAGCGGGTACGCTGCTCAATGCGCTGCGCTTCCAGGAGCTTTCCCTGCTGCTTGAAGAGAGCAATCCGCGTGTGCATTTCCTCTTCAATGCCGAGCATAGCCCGCTCCTGCTTTTCGGGGGATGAGACAAAGTGTGAGGCTGGGAAGATGGTGACTTCGTCTTTGGACGACTGCACCTCGCCCGTGAGCGGGTCCACCGTGGTGATTTTCTCCACTTCATCGCCGAAGAACTCCACGCGCACGACAATTTCTTCATCGGCAGGCTGAAGCTCTAAAACGTCGCCCCGGACGCGGAAGGTCGAGCGGGTCAGGGCAATGTCATTGCGCGTAAACTGCATGGCGACCAGACGCCGCAGCATATCGTCGCGGTCATACTCTTTGCCGCGCTCAAATTTCAAGACAATGCTGGCATACTCCACAGGCGAGCCGAGGCCGTAGATGCACGACACGGATGCAACGACAATTACATCCCGCCGTTCTAAAACGGCCTGCGTTGCCGAGTGCCGGAGACGGTCGATCTCGTCGTTGATGCTGGAGTCTTTTTCAATAAACGTGTCCGTGCTGGGAATATAGGCTTCGGGCTGGTAGTAGTCATAATAGGAGACAAAATACTCCACGGCATTCTTGCCAAAGAAGTCCCGGAACTCTGAGCAAAGCTGCGCCGCCAGCGTTTTGTTGTGGGCAATGACCAGTGTGGGCCGCTGCACTTTTTCTACAATGTTGGCCGCTGTAAACGTCTTGCCCGTGCCTGTCGCTCCCAGCAGAGTCTGATACTTATAGCCCTGTTTCAGCCCCTGTGCCAGCTTGTCAATCGCCGTCGGCTGATCGCCGGACGGTTTGTATTTAGAGATAACCTCGAAGTCCATAATTTTCTGATTTCTAAACTGTTGAGTTTGCCGCCAGCCAGTCGGTCGGCGTCATTACGGAAATGGCCTGCGTGCCTCGCGCCAGCACCTCGGTATCCCAGGTCACCAGCGTCGTGCCAAACTCCTGCGCCACAGCGACATAAACCGCGTCCGCGCCGCGCAGGCGGCACGCCAGCGCAACGTCAACAGATCGGCGAGCGCGATCTTCTGTCAATTCTATGAGAGAAAGATAGGGAAAGATTTGAATCTGCAGCACTGCTGCCTGCGCGAACGCGAGAGTGCCGCCGGGTCTGGCAATTGCCGCTGCCGTTTCTGGAAGCACCAGCGTAGGGCAGCGAACTTCAATTGCCGACACGACTATTTTGTTTAGAAAAAGATCGCTCGCCGAATAGTTAAGTTCGGATCGGGCACGCGCAGACACAAAAATGTTGGCGTCTATATTTACCATTAGCGCCTCATTTCAGACACAACGTCAGCAGCAGAAACCCCTTCCGGCCACACCTTGCTGATTTCTTCGGTGAGAGCATCCCAGCTACGCTTCCATTCTTCATGAACTTTTTGACGCGCTACGGCTGTTTTTTCTGCTGTCTCTGTCGCCTTCACATAAAAACCATTGCCTAAGTCTTCCACAGTGTAGGGCGTGTAAGGTTTGACTTCTCCAAACAGCTCAGGCGGCAGCACTAGGCGACCCATTTCATCCGTTTCCACTAAATGCGTCATGGCTTTCTCCTCACATAAATTGATGGGCGAACTGACGTTCTATGATACCTCAAAACTGCCGGTCGTCAGCGCACTGTCAACTGGTTCGTGACCGTTTTGTCCGGGCCGAGCGTATCCTTCGCAATGCGCCCCGCACGGGCCTTGTCGGACGCGGATTTGGCCGAGCCGCGCAGGGTTACGCCATTTGTGGCGGCATCGACGCGGACGCCGTTTAGCCCAGCGGCTTTCAGAGCCGCCGTAACTCGCGCTCCAAGGTCCAGTTTAGTAAGCTGGGGCTTAACCTGGTTGATATTACGCTGTGTGTCCTGTTGAGCGCTCTTCAGCGTCTGCTGGGAGCAGCCCGCCAGGGCCAGAGCGCCTGCGAGAAGCATAAAGGGGATTGAGTGTGGTTTCATGGTGTCAGTGTGCCCGCTGTCAAGACGGCTAAAACCGCAGGTGATGGGCGGTCAGCCAGCCGATGCGAAAAATGCCAACGCTGAATAAAAGTGCGGCGAGGCTCCAGCTCAGGCGGCTCTGCGTGCGTGTTGGCAGTGTCCAGAAAGTGATGCCTCGTGCCACAAACAGGCCCGCCCGGAGCCAGAGTACCAAACACAGGCCGAACAGCAGCCAGCCGAGTGGGTTCCAGTGCAGAGATTCGAAGAAGCGCCCGTGTCCGAGGCAGATAAAACACCGGGTCAGCCCGCAGCCGGGGCAGGGGAGTCCGGTCAAGAGGTAAAAGGGGCATAGAGGAGGCAGGCTTGCGACCTGCCCACCCGCCTCCGGCAGGGGCAGGCAGACGCTGGCGGCCAGCACGCCAGACAGGCTCCAGAACGCGGGAAGGGGTCTCATAGAAGGCTATTCGCGGGCAAAGCGTCAAGTTCCTCCGTTGGTGCGTTTCGCTTCAGGGTCATTCAGTTTCTTCGGTTGCTCACGGCAACAGCCACGCCCCCAAGAGCCACGGATTTCAATCCGTGGCTTCTGTGCGCGTGGCTCCAAGACACAACTCCAAGACAAGGCGCTTACCGCATCAGTAACACTGAATGGCCCTGCGTTTCGTTTACTTGTCTGGTTCAGCGGGTATTGAGAGCTGTCCGCCAAAGAGACAGCCGCTTAATCGCGGAGAAATGGAGAGATGCGATGAGAACGTTGCCATTGCCGCCGCTCCTGGAACTGTGGCTGACCGCCGATCCGAAGGAAGTGCCGGGCGCACGCCGTCAGGCGATGCAGGCCTGCACCGAGTCGAGCCTGACGGAAGAAGACTGCTTTCGTCTGGATTTGGCGCTGGGTGAGGCGCTGGCAAACGCGGTAGTGCACGGAGCGCCGTTAGACACGCAGAAGAAAAATGATCCGCACGTACTTTTAAGTTTGTGGCGTTATGACGACCATCTTATCATACAGATCGAAGACCACGGACCGGGCTTCACTCCGCCGAACCCGCCCTACCAGATGCCTTTAGAAGCCTGGGAGGCCACCAGCGGACGGGGACTGCCGCTGATGGAAACTTTAACTGATGCCCTGGTAGTCTGCCGCGCTGATGCCTATGCAGGCGGCGCGTCTGTGTATTTAGTCAAAAAGATCAACCCCCAGACATAGTCAAACCAAGAAAGACTGCCGCCGCGCCTCGGAGCGCGGCTTATTTTTTTGTCCGCTCCCGATACCGGTTCTTTTCGGCACGGCCCTGTGTCTTGTCTGGTGAGAGCACGCAAAAGAAGATAAGGGAACCAACACGGCAAAAGACACGTTTAAACAGTACCCCCGTACACAGCGACACTTGAAAGACAGATCACGTTAGGCAGGAGATTAGTTCGTGGCCACGACACTTGACCCGCCTGTTTCTTCTCCCCTCCCGGCAGACTCCGCCGAGACCGGGGAAGCAGCAACCATTCTGCGTGCTCGCCGAGGCGACCGCAAAGCATTCAGCCGCCTGACCGAGCCGTATCGACGAGAGCTGATTGCCTACTGTTACCGGCTGACCGGCTCGCTGACCGAAGCCGAGGACATGGTGCAGGAGTCGCTTCTGCGGGCCTTCAAAGCACTGGAAACGTTTGAAGGCCGCGCCAGCCTGCGAGCCTGGCTGTACCGCATCGCGCACAATCTGTGTATCAACCATGTGCAGCGCCGCCCACCGCTCTGGCAGTCTCTGGATGAAGTCGGGGACATGGCCCCGGATGCCGCACAGTTCGGACAGGAGCGGGAGAACGTCCGCCTCGGCTTTGTCGCGCTGGTGCAAAGCCTGCCGCCCCGGCAGCGGGCCGCGCTGGTTCTCCGGGATGTGCTGGGCTGGACGGCAGAAGAGACAGCACGGATACTGGAAACGACGGTTCCCGCCGTCAAAAACGCCCTGGCCCGTGCCCGGCAGACCTTGGCGCAGCACCCGAGCGGCGGTGATCCTGCCGATGTGCGCGATTTGGCCGCTTCCGATCCCGAGGCGCAGGCGACTGTGGCACAGTGGGTGGACGCTTTCGAAAAGGGCAACACGGCCCGCATGGTGGAGCTTTTGACCGGTGACTGGACCCTGCCGCCCCGAAGCAAAACGGAGCAATCTGGGTACAAGCATAACGAAACAACTTATGGCGAAAAAGAGACAGAACGAGAGGAAAGAACGCATGGCCAGCGAGCGCAGCGACCGGAACGAGAACAAGCGCGGCGGCGGACGCCGCGAGAGCAATAACGAGGGCGGCATCCCGCGTAATCAGGAAACCGCTGTTCGGGCCATTTTCGTGCTGGATGAGATACTCAAAAGCACGGACCCGATTGACCCCAACTATCAGTATCTGCTGCTTCTACGGCATCAGCTGGAAGTGGACGAGCAGCAGGCGTCGGAAGCGCAGGAGCTGATTCAGAAGTATGATGAAGCCTACAACAAGCTGACCGCGCCCGCGAACCGCGTGGCGGTATTCCTGTCTCCCAACGAAGACGGCACGGCCAACATTGCGATGGGCGACAACGACTTTTACACCAACGTCGACCCCAACGTCGAGCTTTCCACGCTTCAGGCGGGCACTCGTGTCAAAGTCAACGAGGCCTACGCCGTAGTCGGTGACCTCGGGATTGCCCCGAATGGCCCGGTCGTCAAAGTCAGCGAAGTGCTGGAAGACGGACGGCTTCGCATTGGCGGCGATCAGCAGGGGCAGAACACCCGCGTCGTCATGCGCGGCGAAAGCCTCAAAGACGCCAAGATCAAAAACGGCACGGAAGTCCGCATGGAGCCGAACTTCCGGGTCGCTCTCGAAGCCTTCGCGGCCAAAGAGAACTCGGACTTTTTCCTGGACAAAATCACCGAAATCCCGTGGGACAAGGTCGGTGGTCAGCAGGAAGCAATTGGCGTTATCAAAGACGCGATTGAGCTGCCCCTGCTCTATCCCGAGCTGTACGAGCGGTTCGGCAAGAAGCCGCTCAAGGGCATTTTGCTGTACGGCCCTCCCGGCTGCGGCAAGACACTGATCGGCAAGGCGACTGCCTACAATATCACACAGGAATACAAGGCCCGCACCAAGCGGGATGTCAAAGAGTACTTCATGTATATCAATGGCCCTAAAATCCTGAATATGTGGCTGGGCGAGTCCGAGCGGCAGGTGCGCGAGATTTTCTCGACGGCCCGCGAAAAGGCGGCCGAGGGGTATCTGGTGTTTATCTTTATTGACGAAGCCGAGAGCATCCTGCGGACGCGGTCCTCGGGCCGGTTCACGAACATCTCGAATACCATCGTGCCGCAGTTCTGCGCCGAGATGGACGGGCTGGTATCGCTGGAAAATGTTGTCGTGATGCTGACCTCGAACCGCCCGGACTACATTGACCCGGCGATCCTGCGCCCGGAGCGCATTGACCGCAAGGTGAAAGTGGTCCGCCCGGACAAAAAAAGCACGTCGGACATTCTGGGTATCTACCTGCACAAAGACCTGCCGCTGGACTATAAAACGGTCGAGGAGCAGGGCGGGAACGAAGCCGCCCGGCAGCTTCTGATCGACAAGACGACCGAGTTCCTGTGGTCCAAGACGCATGAAACCGAGTTTCTGGAAGTCTATCTGAAGAACGGCTCCGTGGACACGCTTTACTGGAAAGACCTGATCTCGGGCGCTCTGCTGACTTCGGTGGTGGAGCGGGCGAAAGACTTCGCCATCAAGCGTTCCATTGATGTGAAAAGCACTAAAGAGGGCGTTTCCTGGGAAGACATGGAGCGGGCTGTTCGGATGGAGTACAAGGAGAACGAGATTTTCCCGAAGACGGACAACATCGAAGACTGGCTCAAGCTCCTGGACTACGATCAGGACAACGTGGTCCGCCTGAACCCGACCTCGCCCAAGAAGGGCACGCAGGTGACCCGCCGGAACGTGATTTAGGAAAAACTGCCGGGGGGTTTACACCCCCGGCACACTCCGGCCTTTACCTGCCATTTGAGGAGAAGATTTTTTGCCATTATTCGGCACAGAAACAGAATACGGGATTGCGGTCGAAGGGCGCGGCGCGGGTGACCTCGTGGTCGAAGCCCGATCTGTGGTGCGGGCCTACGCCGGAAAAGCCGCTGGCCCGTGGTATTACCGGGGCGAAGACCCGCGTAACGATATGCGCGGCTTCCATGTGGACAAGCTGAACGTTGACCCCGAAGACGCCAAACTCGATGTTCCCGGTGAGCGAATGCTGCCGGTCGAAGAAGAGCGGGCCGACCGGGTGCTGACAAACGGCGCACGGCTTTACAATGACCACGGACACCCGGAGTATGCCACGCCCGAATGCGGCTCACTGCTGGACTTGGTCGCCCACGACAAGGCCGGGGAGCGCATTGTGCTGGAAGCGGCACGGGCGAGGTCGGCCCAGTCCGGCGCGGGGCGCGTGGAGATTTTCAAGAACAATACGGACTTTCACGGCTCGTCCTACGGCACGCACGAGAACTATCTCATCCCGCGTGAGACGCCCTTTCCGAAGCTTCTGTCCGGCCTCCTGCCATTTTTCGCCACGCGCATTATTTATGCCGGGGCGGGTAAAATGGGCATTGAACCGCGTGGCGATGCGGGCGTCTATCAGCTTTCGCAGCGGGCGGATTTCTTCACTGAGGAAGCCTCTGTGGACACTCTGCACCGGCGGCCTCTCGTGAACACCCGCGATGAGCCGCACGCCGGGCCGCGTGACTGGCGGCGACTGCACGTGATCTGCGGCGATGCCAACATGAGCGAGTACGCGACGGCGCTCAAAATTGGCACGACGTATCTGGTCATGTCGCTTTTGGAGACAGGCTGGCAGCCTTCGGTGTCTTTGAAGTCGCCGACCGACGCGATTAAGAAAATCTCGCGGGACCAGACCTACAAATGGCTGGCCGAAACATCGTCTGGCACGATGGGCGCGGTGGACATTCAGCGCATTTATTTGGCCGCCGCCAAAGAGAAGCTGGCCGGGCGCGGGGCCGACACGGACTGGACGCTGACTGAGTGGGAGCGCACGCTGAACGGCCTTGAAGCCGATCCGCTGGCACTGGGTGACCGCCTCGACTGGGTCGCCAAGCGCAGCCTTCTGGCCGATTATGTGGAAGCGGAAGGCACGAACTGGAAAGACGAAGCCCTCCAATCCTATGACCTGGCTTACAGCAATGTAGACCCTGATGAGGGCCTGTACTATGCGCTGGAACAGGCGGGCGAAATGGTGCGCCTGACCACTGACGAGATTATCGCCGACGCTATGACTGTGGCCCCGGCTAACACCCGCGCCGCCCTGCGCGGCTATCTGGTGGAGCATTATGGCGACGCCGTAGGCCGCATCGGCTGGAACAAAGTTGTCCTGCGAACCGAGACTGACTCATGGATGATGGATTTAGACAATTATCTGACCCCCGACGCCGTCCGCGCCGCGCTGACTGATTTGCAGGCCGCCAGCTCTCTTGACGCCCTGACTCGCCAGTTCCCGAAATAGAGCAGCACACTCAATAGACCAGATACTGAAAGGACAAAAATTATGCCAGTGACAGATGATGACCGCGCCACCCGCCCGTCCGGCCCCGCCGAGCCTCTGCGAAAAGACGGCGATGAGTCCGGCCCCTCCAAGCCCGATGTGCAGCGCCCCGACCGCTCCGACCTGCTCAAGCGCATGAAGCGCGTCGACCCGGACCAGGCCCGCAAGTACCGCCAGCGCAGCGGCGAATAATTTTCGAGGCCGGGGGCGTCAGCCCCCGGCAGTGACCAGACAAAAAAAGTAGTATTTTATGCTTCGCTTCCATGAAGGCGCGGGCGGCTTTGCCGACCTATTCGCCGAAAAATCCAACTCTCACGACCGGCTGCCCATGCCGACACCGGTTCCCTACGTGCCCGGCGCCCCCGACATCGACACGCACGGCACAACGGTCATTGCCGTCAAGTATAAAGATGGGCTGATCAACGTCGCCGACCGCCGCGCTACGGCGGGCTACACGGTCATGTACGATCAGGCCGAAAAAGTGCTGGCTTTGGACGACTATACGCTGATTTCTATCTCCGGTTCGTTCGCCAAAAGCGTCGAAGTTGTGCGCTACCTGCGCCATGCTTTTAAGTACTTTGAGCGGTCCCAGCTTCAGCCCATGTCGCAGGAAGGCAAGCTGATGGAGTTGTCCCGCGTCATCGCCAACAACGTCCCGGCGGCCCTGCAGGGCATTGGCGCGTTTATCCCGGTGCTGTCTACATTCGACCGCGACACCAATCAGGGCCGCATCTACTTCTACGACGTCCTGGGCGGCCAGTTTGAGACCGCTGAATACGGCGCAGCGGGCAGTGGCTCGGCCCCCATCAAGGGTGCCTTTGAGTATATCCTGAAAACCAAAGGCCCCTTCCGCGAGATGGACCGCGACACGGCCCTGCGAGAGACCTTGACGCTTCTGGACATCGCCGCAGACTTGGACACCGCCACCGGCGGCTCGGCCAAGTTCCTGCCCGCCGCCAAGTATATCACGGCGGACGGTATCCGGGACTTCACCGAGGCTGAGATTAAGACCGCATTGGGGCGGTCGTAACTGTGACGCCCGGCTTTTGCGAAAGGAACACATCATGCCGACTAAACTGCCCTTAATGATTGTCCCTGCGGCGCTCGTTTCCGTGGCGGCCATTGCATTGGCCGCCCCGAAGCCTGCCCTGCCCCAGAAGCCGCAGGCCGCTCCGCTGACGCCGTCGCCTCAGCCGTCCCAGCCGAAACCTGGCAAAGCATGGTCTGCGATGCCGAACATGACTCAGATGCCAAACGCGCATCTCATCGCGGCGTTCTCCGTCGTGTCCTCTGGTCGCGGTCTGGTCATGGACACATCCGGCAAAGTCATCGGGGAGAGCGACCTTGCTAAACCGAGCTATATTGCCTGGCACGACAGCCGCCCGGCTAAAGCCGCGCCGAAGCCCTGACGGCTCGGCTTACACACTTTTTTAACGTTCGGAGTAACCCTTGCCTTCCTATAGCCCTTATGACTGGAACGAAAGTATCCAGCAGCGCAACGAATATATTGAAGACCGGCTCAAAGATGGCAGCCCGGTCGTCGCCCTGACTTATGACGGCGGCCTGCTTCTACTGTCCGCCCGCATGACCCAGCGCAAAGTCTACGAAATCTATGACAAGCTGATGTTTAGCGCCATCGGCAACCAGAGCGATGTGGAACAAATCCGGCGCGGCGCGATTGATGCCGCCCATCAGGAAGGCTTCCAGCGGTCGCCCGACGACGTGACCGTGCAGCGCCTTGTGTCGTTCCAGATTTCGCCCGCCATCAAGCGCATCTACGGTGATCCGTTTGCCCAGCCGATTGTGCTGAAAGGCATCTTTGCGGAGCTTGGCAAGACCGCAGACCGCGACCAGATTTTGACGCTCTCTTACGACGGCGAGTTTGCCTCGTCGCCCGGTACGGCAGTCATCGCAGGCACTGCCTACGCTGAAGACCGGATGCGCGAGCATCTGAAAACTGAGACAGAAAACGGCTTGCCTACGCTGGCCGCCGCCCTGAGCGCCGCTCTGTATGCGTGGGGCGTGGGCCGCAAGCATCTCGACGCGGAAGACCGTGCCGATGCCGACTACTCGGAAGCCGAAGAGGCTAAATCCGACGTTTCCAGCTATATCAAAGACCATCTGGCGCAGGGCTTTATCATCGAAGCGGGCATTCTGGAGCGCAACACCACCCGCGAGAGCCGCTTCCGCCTGCTGTCCGATGCCGACATGGCTGAGACCCTGGCTCGGTACCAGTAAACCAGCAAACTTGCCGAGCCGAGTTTACGAGGGGTTGAAAACCCCTCGCTAGGGGAGGCGTCCTGCGGACGGAAGAAATACGAGCGTAATCCGTATTGCTCTTCTCTGTCGTCCGCAGGACGCCTTACCTAGCGCGTAGTTTTCAACTACGCGCACCAGCTGCCCCTTTCAGGAAAGATTTATGGACAAACGCATTTTTGGCATTGAAACTGAGTTCGGCTGCCTCGTCAACGACGACTCGGTCGGCACGGCGGAGCAGGTCGTGGAGATGGTCAAAGACCATGCGTTTCTGAAAGATAAGCTGGGCCTGATCGACCTGCACGCCCGCGACTATGCGTTTGAGCCGGCCCGTTGCGGCGGCTTCCTGCGCTCCGGCGGGCGGCTGTATATTGACGCCGTCGGCTCGCACATGGAGTATGCAACTCCCGAATGCACCGATTTTGCCGATGCGGTGGCCTATGACAAGGCCGGGCGGGTGATCCTGCAGCGGCTCCTGCGGGAGCTGGATTTGCAGGATAAAGTCTCGTTTCATTCCAACTCCGTCGACCACTTCGGCGGGCATACGTTTGGCTGCCATGAGAACTATCTGGTGGCGATTGATGATCGCTTCTTTTTAGAAGCCCTGTCGTACCTGCTGCCGTTTCTGGTGACACGCCAGATTTTCGCGGGCGTCGGGCGGGTTGGGGGACATCGGCTGAACTACAAGAGCCTGAAAAACAACATTATGACCATCTCGGATTACGAGGTGGATTATCAGTGGGTCGGCAACTTCTATGGCGTGGAAGTGGACCCCACGGTGGACTTCCAGCTCTCGCAGCGGGCTGACCATATCGTCAAGACGATCTCCTCGCGGGTGCGCTTCAACCGGGCGATTATCAACCCCAAGTGGGACTCGTATTATAACTACTCCAACCTGCACCGCCTGCATATTTTGTTTGGCGAGTGCAACATGAGCGAGTACGCGACACTGCTGAAAATTGGCACCACCAGCATTGTGCTGGATTTGATCGAAAACGGCATCCTGCTCCCGGACGTAGAACTTAGGGACCCTTTGGAAGCCCTGAAGTCCGTCTCGCGTGACCCGACCTGGAAATGGAAAGTCAAGCGCAAAGACGGCAGCACCATCGGGTCGGTAGACTTGCAGCGGCTGTACCTCAAAGCCGCGCAGGAGCACTTTACGGGCCGTGATGAGCAGACCGACTACGTGCTCGGCGAGTGGGAAAAGTGCCTGAACGCGCTGGAAAAGGACCCCTACCTGCTGGCCGACAAGCTGGATTGGGTCGCCAAGCGCAAGATGATGGAAGACTTTATCGAGTCCGAAGACGGCGCTGTGCAGTGGGGCGACGACGTCCTGCACTCGCTGGATTTGGAGTACCACAATGTCAACCCCGAAACCAGCCTGTACTACGGCCTGGAACAGTCCGGTCAAATCGTGCGGGCCACCACCGACCGGCGCATTTTCGAGGCCACGATGACCCCGCCGCAGAACACCCGCGCCAAAGGCCGGGGCATTGTCGTGGATAAGCTGCTCCAAACCAACTCGCGGGACTACGTCATTGACTGGGATTTGATTTACATCAACAAACGAATGCATCTGGAGCTGAAAAACCCGTTCCAGACCTACAAAGATGAAGCCACTTCGTTTGCCAGCGGCCTCTAGTAGTTCTCTTCCGGCCTGCCTCTCTTGACAGAGAGGCAGGCCCTTGTTATACTGGGGGCGGAGGAAGCTCGTATGTCGCCCCCGCCCGATAACAATGGCGTCGTCAGCCCCCAGGCCGCCCTGGAAGCCTTCTTAGTCGAGGCCCGCCGCCGCGCCGCGCTGGAAGAAGCCCCATTCTGGAAAGAAGTCGCGGCGTTTAATCAGATGCCCGCCCCGATGGTGGATCAATACTACGGTCAGTATGTGGCAGTCTACAACGGCAGCATTGTCGATGCCGACGCCGATGAAGCGGAGCTGGCCCTGCGTTTCTACCGCACCTGGGGCTATGTTCCCGTGTATATCCATAAAGTCGGCACGGAAGACGGTCTGATTGACGCCGAAGAGGAGACGCTGTAATTCAGTGTCTCCTCTTTTTTGCTTGAACAGCAGCGATGGCCCTTGACAGCCGCTGCCTGTCTATGCTAAGATGCCTCTACGACTATGACACAGCGGCACTACAATTTGACTTGGAACATATCCCGGCGCGGCCTTCTGCGCCCAAGCCCCGTCACGTCGCCACTCTTCGGTCAAACCCCAGATAACAATCAAATAGACCCCGCGCCGCCGATTGCACTGATGCCGCTTCCTGTGAGATGTCCCTAGACTTCACGAAGAGCTTGCACCTTCGCAATCGGCTCCTGGCATACCGCCAGGAGCCTTTTTGTTTGACCAATTTTTTCACGACCAACAAAGACACAGGAGAAACACAATGGAATGGGAAGACATCAAAGTATTCGGGCCGCATGAAGAAAGCACGCTGACCCAAATCCGCCGCTCGGCCACGCACGAGTCCGTGCAGGGCGCCGTGCTCTGTGCGGACGGCCACAAGGGCTACGCCGTTCCCATCGGTGGCGTGCTGGGCTATGAAAATCATATCAGCCCCTCCGGGGTCGGCTACGACATTGCCTGTCTCGCGGCTGGGAGTCGTGTGGGAACGACCGACGGGTATACGCTGCCCATTGAGTCGCTGGGGCGCGGCACGGAGATTTCCTGCTGGGACGGCACAGTGGTTCGCCCGGTGCTGTCTCACGGCGGTTGTCTGCCCACCGGCACAAAGCCTGTGCTATGCCTGACGCTTGCCAACAAGCGGCGTCTGACGCTGACAGCCGACCATCTGGTTCGCACCCCGGAAGGCTGGACGCCTGCTGGGAAGATGTCTGTCGGCGACAAAGTCGCTTGCGCGGTGCAGATTGGTCTGCCCTATGAGCAGGCCGCGCCGCGTCTGCCGCGCTCGGAAACTGTCAGTGACGAACTGATTGAAGGCGCGTTGCTGATGTACCGTGACACGGCCCGTCTCGCTGCATTGGCGCGTTTGCTTGGTGTTGTGTGCGGCGATGGGCACATTCCCAAAAACAAAGGAGCCATCAGTATTTACACCACTAATGCCGCCGATGCCGCCGGGATGGTGCGGGATTTTGCGGCGCTGGGCTACACTGCCCATGTTTACACCCGCGCCCGCAAGCCGGGCTATCTGGATGAAATTCATATCAAGGTCGGCTCCGTGAAACTCGCCGCTCTGCTTGCACTGCTCGGAGCGCCCCGTGGGCGTAAAGCCTGGCCGGAGAACCCGATGCCGTGGCTGTTTGCCATGCCCGCCTGGGTTCGCGCTCAGTTTCTGTCTGCCTTTGGCAGTGCAGAATGTATGACGCCGCACCCGCAAAAGAAGGACATCCCGAACCTGCAAATCAAGCAGGCGGGTGAGAACGACAATGCTTTGCGTTTTATCGGACGGCTTCTGGAATCGCTGTGTTTTGAGGTGACCATCGCTCCTAGCGGACCATCTCGCGGTGAGCGCCGTGATAGTCTGCTGCAAATTGTCGGCGGCTCTCAGGAGCAGGTTCGCTACTTCGAGGAGATTGGCTTTTGCTACGCTCACAAAAAACGCGTCAAGGCCGCTGAAGTTGCCAGCATTGTGTGGCAGCGGGCCGCCCATCAGGCGCACCATGAAGCAGCAAGGCAGGAAGCCGTCCGGCTTCGGGCGGAGGGCCTGTACTGGAAAGATATTCTGGCGCAGGTTTCCGCCGATTTTGGCGTCTCACGCGGATTTGCCCATCACGCGATGTACGGCAACCGGGGCATCCTGCGGCGTGAGCGCGGGCGAGTCTTTGTGCCTGATACGGCAGGTGAAATCTGCTGGGTTCCGGTTGTGTCTCTGACAGACACGGGAACCGCGCCCGTGTATGATATTGCCACCGAAGATAGCGCCCATTGCTTCTTTGCGGAAGGGATTGTTGTTCACAACTGCGGCAACAAAGCCGTGCGGCTGGATGTGGCTGCGTCCGACGTGCGCCGGGACATCAAGGGCATCATGGATGACGTCTGGAACAACCTGGAGTTCGGCATCGGGCGCAGCAACGACACCGTGGTCGAGCATGAGCTGTTTGACGACGAGGCCTGGAAGCTGAAGCCGATGCAGCCGCTGAAGCAGATGGCTCGAAATCAACTGGGAACCATTGGCTCCGGGAACCATTACGTGGACCTGTTTGCCGATGAACTGGACCGCGTCTGGGTCGGAGCGCACTTTGGCTCGCGGGGTCTCGGACACAAAACGGCGACCTTCTTCCTGAACGCCGGCGGGGCCAAAGATGGCATGGATGTGGACCCGCTGGTGCTGGAAGTGGGTACGCCACTTGGGGACGACTACCTCGCCTGTATGGCACTGGCGGGCCGCTATGCCTATGCCGGGCGGGACTGGGTCTGCGGCGAAGTCGCCCGCCTGCTCGGCGCAAACATCCTAGAGGAAGTCCACAACCACCACAACTACGCCTGGCTGGAAACGCACAGCGGGCGGGATTTGTGGGTTGTCCGCAAAGGCGCTACCCCGGCCTTCCCCGGCCAGAAAGGCTTTGTCGGCGGCTCGATGGGCGATCAGTCGGTCATTCTGGAAGGCCTGGCCTCGCCGGAAGCGACGGCGGCGCTGCACTCTACGGTGCACGGCGCGGGCCGCGTGATGAGCCGGACGCAGGCGCGTGGCAAGATCAACCGCAAAACGGGGCAGGTGATCTCGCCTGGCAGCGTGTCGCGGACGATGATGCAGGAGTGGCTGCGCGAGAAAAACGTAGAGCTGCGCGGTGCAGGCACGGATGAGTCCCCGCACTGCTACAAGCGCCTGCCGGACGTTCTCGGCTACCATGCGGGTTCTGTGCGCGTCCTGCACACGCTGACACCGCTGGGCGTGGCGATGGCGGGCGAGAACGAACACGACCCGTTCAAGGACTAGGTTTCTTCTGCCCAGCACAATAAGTGCTGGGCAGGCTGTGCTCCCATTGCATAACTGGTCAATGCCCACGCCTTATAAGCGTGCGATCTGGGTTCAAGCCCCAGTGGGAGTAGAAAACTCACAGGTTGACGCGGACACGATTTATGGAGTATAATAGACACGCAAGGCAACGAAAAGCAATTTCAAGGATGGAACGATGCCTGTTTGCAGAAAATGCAGTCTGCCATTTCCCAATCGGGTGAAGATTGATGGTGTCACCCATACTCTTAGTAAAAGAAGCTATTGCCTGGAGTGCTCGCCTTTTGGCAGGCATAATACCAAAAATTTTGGTAAAGCAACCGTTGGCAGATGTACGAAATGCAACCGTGCTGACGCCAGATTTTACGGCCACAAAAAGAGCTGTTGCGGAGCCTGCCACAATACGTATACAATCGAAAAGGGCAGAGAGAAAAGAGAAAGAATAGTTGCGGAACTCGGCGGAAAATGTCTCTGCTGTGGTTATGCTGCTTATATTTGCTCCTTAGCTGTTCATCATTTGGACCCCTCGCAAAAAGACCCTTCCTGGTCTTGTGTGCGCGGATGGTCCTGGGCGCGGATCGAAAAAGAAATTGCCAACTGCATTCTGCTTTGCAGCAACTGTCACATGGCATATCATGCAGGCTTGATTAGCCTGCCGGAAGAAACCGGGGTGTAGCTCAGTTTGGTGGAGTGTCCGGTTTGGGACCGGAAGGCCGCAGGTTCGAATCCTGTCACCCCGATTATAATTTAAGACAACTAGGGACGCATAAAGTTATGCGTCCCTTCTTTTATGCGCGTTTTATGTGCAGGACGTGAAGGAGATCGAGAGCCGTGAAAGCAAAGTGCATGGTCTGTCACGAAACGTTTGAAGTGGAGCGGGACCGGGGCCAGGTGATTGAGATTGACGCGCAGGGACACTACATCTGCCACCGGGACTGGCCGGGGTTCACGGCGGGCGTCGACTTGCAGAAGAAGGTGCAGGAGGCCGAGGAAGGCGTGCAGCGCGAGGGCAATGAAGCCAAACGCGCCGAAGCGCGGGCATCGCTGGCCGAGTTCAACCAGTCCCCCCGCGATATTGTGGCCCGGCTGGATGAATATGTGATCGGGCAGGAGCGGGCAAAGCGCGATGTGGCGGTCGGCTTGTACGACCACCACCGCATTCATCAGGGCGATCTGGCGCACAAAGACGCCGGGACGACGGCGGATGTGGAACTCGAGAAAGCCAACATCATGCTGGTCGGGCCGTCTGGGAGCGGCAAGACACTGCTGGCAAAGACGCTTGCCCGGTCCCTCGGCGTGCCGTTTGCGTCCGCCGATGCCACCAGCCTGTCGCCGACAGGCTACACAGGAAACGACGTAGAAAGCATTCTGACAGCCGCGTATATTGATGCCGGGGAAGATTTGGAATGGGCGGGCAAGTCGGTTATCTTCATTGATGAAATCGACAAAATCGCCCGCAAGTCGCAGTCTAACCCGAGCATCACCCGCGATGTGTCGGGCGAGTCGGTGCAGCACGCGCTCCTGAAACTCGTCGAAGGCACGATGGCGCAGCTTCCTCTCGGAGCGTCTGGCCGCAAGCACCCGGACGCGCCGCCGGAGTATATCGACACCAGCAAGATTTTGTTTATCGGCGGCGGGGCGTTCGAAGGCTTCCCGGAGATTGTCGCCAAGAAGATGAAGCGGCAGACCGAGCGGACGATGGGCCTGCGGGCTAATCCGTCGGCGATCTCGGGCGATCCGCAGCGCGACTACGAGATACTGGCTGAGGCCCCCGCCGAGGTGCTGATTGAGAGCCTCATCGAATACGGCTTCGTGCCGGAGTTTGCCGGGCGCTTCCCGATTATTGTTCCCCTTGCCCCCCTGACCAAAGAGCAGATGCGCCTCGCGCTGACCGTGCCGAAGAACTCGGTGATCAAGCAGCAGATCGAGCTGTTCCGGCGCGACGGCATTGATTTGACCTTCACTGAGGCCGCCCTGGATGCCATTGTGGATAAAGCCACCAACATGAAAACTGGCGTCCGCGCCCTGCGCTCGCTGGTCAAAAGCATGACCGGACAGGCCCGCTACGATCTGGCGGGCGACCCGACTGTGGCCGAGGTGACGGTGGATGCGGAGACTTTAGACCACCCGGAGAAGTATCAGTCCACGCGCCGCCCGGCATTGGGGCAGGCGGTGTAGACCTATCTTCCTTTAGGGAGGACCCTGCGAAGCGAAGAATGAGCGAAGCAAGGAAGGTAGGTCTCCGAAGAGCCAGCATCACTTATCCTAGCATCTGCCGCGCCGCCGCCACGTCGTCCGGCTTGTCTACGTCTGTGCCAATCTCTGCAAACTCGGAGCGAATACCCGCCGCCCGGCAGTCGCCGCCGATGAGCCGCCCGACACCTGCTTCCAGACGCGGCACCGACAGCAGGGCAGGAGACAGTATTTGCGCCCCGAGAAACCGCGCCAGCAGTCCCCAGCCGAGCAGTCGCCCTACCTTGAATGGGCTTTTGCGGGCGGCGTAAGCCTGCATGATAGTCTCCTGATGCGCCATCAAAAAGCGTGGGTTGATCAGAAACAGATTGCCCAGCGTCACTTTGCCCTCGCGCACTTTGATCGCCGTGCGCTTCATCTGCGGGTACTTCGCGTAGCACAATTCTACTGGCACATAAGAAAAGCACAGGTCGGCCTGCGAGGCCAGCGCCTGCCGCACGAAGTCTTCCACTGAGGCAGAGGTCAAAAATGGGATGTCCGATGTGCTGACCAGAACCATCCCCTCGCCGCCGTCCGCCTGTGCCGCTGCCAGCCCGGCCATCAAGTTGTTCAGCAGTGTCTCGCCGCCGGACACAGTGACGTAGCCCTCGGACGGCGGCACGGGGCCAACCACAAACACGCGGCCCAGGGACGCCGCAGAACTCAGGGCCGCGACGACGCAGCCCAGCATCGTAGTCTCGCCCAGCGGTGTCAGCGCCCGGTTCTCCACCCCGGTCGCCGCCTGCATTTCCGGCCCGTTCTTCCCGCCTGCCAGCACGACGGCATTCACTGTTGTCACTCCATCCCCTCCTGCGTGCGCGTTACCCATACTTTGCCAATGTCAGATGCCTCGGCCCGCGCCGCCAGCCGCCGGGCGGCGGCCTCGCTCGATGCCCGGCAGAACAGCGCCGCACCGCTGCCGCACAGCAGCGGCCTGAAACTTTCCCCGGTTTCATCTGTCCAACTCAGCACAGAATGAGCACGGGCAACTTCCGGGTAGGCGGGCATAACCACGCGCTCAAAATCGTTGGCGAAATCATCGCTTCCAGCCAGCCAGCGTTCGGTGGCCGTGCCAGTTTCGCGGTCTGCAAGCGCATCAAGCGCCCCGTAAGCCAGCGCCGTGGAGACGCCGACGGGAGGCTTGACGACAACGACATTAAACGGCGCGAGGGGGGGCAGAAGCGTAATCTGCTCGCCCACGCCCTCCACCAGCGCCGTGCCGCCGTCCAGGAAAAACGGTACGTCCGCGCCGAGTGTCGCCGCCAGCTCCGTCAGACGCCGCAGGGACAGGGGAATATCCAAAAGAGAGGCCACGGCGAGGAGTGCCGCCGCCGCATCGCTGCTGCCTCCGCCCAGCCCGGCCTGCGCGGGAAGGCGCTTTTCCAGCAGAATATGCAGGCCGCTCTGGTCTGCCGCCAGCGTGCCGCGTGCGGCGGCGCTCTTTTGCAGTCTGACTGCCGCTTGAAACACCAGATTAGACGCATCGGCGGGAACGCCAGCGGCTTCGTCGCCGATGACTTCCAGCACCACGCCGGGGTGCTCTGGCGTGCGGGTGACGGTCAGCGTGTCATGCAGGGCGAGAGTCTGCATCACCGAGCGGAGGTCGTGATAGCCGTCCGGGCGGCGCGGGCCGACATCGAGCGTTAAATTGATTTTGGCGTATGCGTTTCGGGTAACAGAAGTCATGGGGCGTTGTTGGAAGCAGAGAGAGTTTCGGTCAGCGCGGCGGCAAAGTCGGTCGCCGTGGCTGTGCGGAAATGCGGCAGGCGGGCCAGCGCATCGCCGAGGCGTTTCGCCCCGTATTTGTCGTCAAACGTGAGGGCCTGCCCGATAAAATAGCGCATTCCCAGTTCGTCCTTGCGGGCCAGCCAGACTTTGCTCGGGCCGATTTTCTTATACAGGACCAGCGCGGGTGTAAGGAGGAGCCGGGTGAAATTTGGCGCACCGCTGAAGTCGCCCCAGGCATATTCCACTTTTTTGGAGCCGTTCGTGTTGCGGATAAGCCAGCGGACAATCAGCCGCTCACCCAGGTAACCGTTCGCCCAGTATTCCGGGGCCGTGTAGCCGCCGACGGCGGGCAGGGCGAGGTGCGAATACTCGTGGACAACCTCGCGTATCCATTCAATCGACGAGCGCGGGGTATCCACAGTGTACAGATACAAATTGGAGCGCCACTGTTCGCCGCCGTTCTGCCCGCCCGCGCACAGCCAGACATCAAACGGGTCCGCGCCGTTGACGGCCTCGTGCCCGGTGTTGGCGGCGAGCGTATGATGCGCCAGCGACAGCAGGCGGGCGACACGCACAGCAAGCGTTTGATTGCCTTCGCCGTTGTAATGCACCGCGCACAATTTTTTAAGCATCTTGTCCTGCGTCTGATAGACATAGACTACTTTGGAAAATTTCCACTGGTGCTGCGGCTCTTCGGCGTGTGTCGGCAGGTAGGCACGGGGAACAATCAAAGTGCCGAGGTCGTAAGACAAAGAAGTGCTGTCCACCGGCAGCGCGTCCAGCCAATCGGACTTCAGTTCAGCGGGCAGACCGGCGCTCACCGAAGCTTCCAGCCGCCCCGTCGCCTGCTCGGCATTTGGCCCGGCCCGGTGCGCGGCCACGAGGTCACCCAGAGAAGCTTCGGCCAGAGCAGGCCGCACGAAACACAGCATCAGCAAAACGTACACGTACAAACGAGCCATAGGGCCATTATATCATACTCGCGCCGTATTTTGGAACCCGAACTATGAACACTAAACTTGCCGCCGCCTCTCTCAGCCTCTCGCTCTGTCTCAGCGTGCCCGCGCTGGCTGCCGTTCCGCCGCTCGCACCGCGTGACCAGAAGCAGGCCGACGATGAGGCCAAGCAGGGAGAAGCTGCTTCGGCTGCCATCAACAAAGAGGCCAAGCTGGTCACCGACCCGGCGGTTCTGCTGCGCGTCAATACCATCGGCCGGAAGCTTGCCGCGATTGCCAACAGCGACCAGATTCCGGCCCTGTTCGGCAACAACAAAGTGTATCCCTTTCAGTGGCACTTTTTCGTGATTGAGGACAAAGACGTCAATGCGTTCTCTCTGCCCGGCGGCTATGTGTACATCAACTCCGGGCTGCTGAAAATGGTTCGCTCCGATGATGAGCTGGCGGGCGTTTTGGCCCACGAAATCACGCACGCTGAGCATCACCATTTGCAGGCGTTATCGCATGAGCAGAGCAAAATGACCACCGAAATGATGGGCATTCTGCTGGCTGCGATTGTCGCCCATGTGAACCCGCGTGACATGGCAAATATCGCCGCCGGCACGCAGTACACGCAGATGGGCATTTTGAACACCCGCTACAGCCAGGCCGCCGAGCGTGATGCCGACCACGGTGGGACGATTTTTATGCAGAAGGCAGGCTATAACCCGGTGGGAATGCTGACATTCATGCAGCTTTTGCAGCAGATCGGGGATCGCGGCCCGAAAGTAGAGCTGGGCATTTTGCAGGACCACCCGCTGACCCCGGAACGTGTCAGCGCCATCAACGCGCAGCTTAAAGATCTGCATGTCAGCGTGACGCCGCAGGCTATCCGGGAGGCAACGGGTGCGCCCCGTGCCACCGTCCATCAGGCGGCTGGCGGCGGCGAGGAAATTGAATATGCCGGAAAGACCCTGCCCGCGCTGTCTGACCCGGACGATGTCCGCGCCAAAGCCGCCATTGCCCAGTTCAACACGCTTCTGGACACCGGCCTATCGCTGTATCAGATCAGCTCCAGCGGCCCGCAGGTGCTTGTCTCGGACCGCCCGATTATCACAATGACGGCGGCTGATGCCGCCCTGCACCCCGGCGCGACCCCGGAAACGCTGGCCCGCCTCGCGGCGGACGCCCTGCGCGGCGGCCTGTATTCGCAGAACTTCCGCCGCAGCAGCTTGTAGAAAATTAATTTCTCAAATGCTTGACAAGCGAGCAGGCAGCGGGTATGATAGCCCTCAATTCGAGAGAACGAGTCACGTTATGAAAGGAGCAGCCCGCATGGATTATCTGACACTTGCCGTTGATATAGCGCACCCACATTTCCGCTTCCAGCCTTCTGGTCAGAATTCATTCTGCCCGGCTGCTTCCTGTGACGGAGGACACTCGTAACTCTCGCCCCACTTTTTTGCTGGCGCGTGTCATCACCGAGACGCCCCCCGCTCAGGCAGACAGCCTGTGTGGAGGGCGTTTTTTGTTTTTTATCTCACCGAGGAGACCAAGCCTGTGATACACGAGCCAACAGAATACGAGCCAACAGAATACGAGACGGCAGAATACGAGACGGCAGAGCATCTTTCACCGCCACTATGCCTGGTGCATTATTTTTCGGAGCATGGCCCTGACCCGCCTGCGCCAGACTCAAAACTCCGGGGCCGCGTGGCCGGGCGGGACGGCAACCTGATTTTATTGGAGTTCGCCGCCGCGCCCAAGTCCAAGCCTCCGCAACGGGACACGCGCAAAGTCTGGGACGTGCTGACGCTGCTGCTGGTTGTGACCAGCCTGATCGCCTGTGCGGCAGCCTTTCGTTAGGAACCTGCCTCCTTGCTTGGCAGGGTCCTTCCTTCAGGAAGCATAAAGACACAAGGCGCAGGGACTGTTCGGGCCGTCGTTCTGGGTTACCGGTATATTTGGTTCAACTCCAAAAGCCCGGCAACGGGTTAAATCCCAGAGCACTTTTTGCCTGAACAGTCTACCACCAAAAACAGAGATGGGAAGCGTAGCTCAGCGGTCAGAGCGCGAACCCCGTTTTTCGCTCTTTGCCTGCGACGCGGGCCGCTGAAAAATGGTTATCACCTTTAATGATCGGGTCGGAGGTTCGAATCCTCCCGCTTTCCACCATAACTGAATAGCAAAATTGTCAAAACGAAGTTCGGGCCGTCATGGCTGCGTTGTCTGCAAAATAAACTTCCAGCCACACCATTTGCCCGAACGGCTCAAAGGGGGCGTAGCTCAGAGGTAGAGCAGAATATACGCCGTTTCCGTTTTTTGCCCATTCTAGTTTCTGATCGTTTTGGGCCGCAGGAGAATGGTTACCGGGTCGTCGGTTCGAATCCGACCGCCTCCGTGAATGTAAGAGACAAAAGAATAGAGTTCGGGCCGAAACGTCTGGGTTATCTACTCTTGAAAAGTAAACCTGCAAAGGGGACAGATTGCAAATCTGTCTACATTCCCAGCGTATCCCTTGCCTGAACTTAACACGAAGAGCGTAGCTCAATTAGCAGAGCGCCTGAAAGCCGCAAGGCTTCCTCCATTTCCTCACCTTTGCCTGGGACCTCCGGGCCGATGGGCAATGGTTACCTGTTAAGTAGGAGGCTGCAGGTGCAAATCCTGCCGCTCTTCAGCAGACTTGGTACGAATCTTGATAGGATGTGATTAGGATGTGATACGGGCGGGCCGTTTTGTCTGCCCAGCACTTGCCTGGACTCCGGGCCGAAAGGAGACAAAACAATGACGTATTTGAAGACGGTGTTCAGCAAGAAGGAGACGCCGCAAACCGAGCGTATCCCTGGCACGGCGCAGGTCAAAAACAGCGCGGGCGGGTACTCGTTCGTCGTGAACGACTGGACGCGGCTGGCGCGGTTCCTGGTGCTGGGTTCCGAAGGCGGCTCCTACTATGCGGCTGAGCGGACGCTGTCGCTCGAGAATGCCGAGGCGGTGCGCCGCTGCCTTGCGCTCGATGGGGCGCGGGTCGTGCGGGAGATCGTCGCCGTCTCGGAAGCGGGACGTGCGCCGAAGAACGACCCCGCGCTGTTTGCGCTGGCTGTCGCGGCGTCGTTCGGCGATGACGACACCCGCCGCCGGGCGCTGGCGGCGCTGCCCGCTGTAGCCCGGACGGGGACCCACCTGTTCCACTTCGCGCAGTTTGTGGACGGAATGCGCGGCTGGGGCCGGGGACTGCGGCAGGCGGTGGGGAACTGGTACGCGGGAATGCCCGCCGACAAGCTGGCGTATCAGGCTATCAAGTATGGACAGCGCGACGGCTGGAGCCACCGGGACCTGCTGCGGCTGTCGCATCCGAAACCCGAAGACGACACCCGGCGCGGGCTGTACTACTGGCTCACGCAGGGCTGGCCGGGGGTCGGGGAGCATCCCCACCCGGACGCAGTTCTGCGGCTGATCTGGGCGGCGGAACGGGCAAAGGCGGCAGGCACGGCAGGGGAAATCGCCGGGCTGATCCGCGAGTATCGCCTGCCCCGAGAGGTGGTTCCGACCCACTGGCTATCTGACCGTGAGGTCTGGGCCGCTCTGCTGGAAGAGATGCCGACGATGGCACTCATCCGTAATCTGGCGACCCTGACCCGCGTGGGACTGCTGGCAGCGGGGAGCGAGGCGACCCGGAAGGTGGTCGCGCAGCTTTCTGACGCCGACCGGCTGCGACGGGCGCGGGTTCACCCGATTGCCGTGCTGTCTGCCCTGAAGACCTACGCGCAGGGCCACGGCGAGCGCGGCGGGAACACCTGGTCGCCCGTGACCTCGGTGGTGGACGCTTTGGACGCAGCATTTTATGCCTCGTTCGGCAGCATCACGCCCACCGCCAAGCGGTGGCTGCTGGCGCTGGATGTTTCGGGATCAATGGAGGCGGGACAAATCGCCGGTGTCCTCGGCCTGACCCCGCGTGTCGCCAGTGCCACGATGGCGCTGATCACGGCGGCCACCGAGGCAGATTACCAGGCTGTCGCGTTCACGGCAGGGGCGGGCGGCTACGGCGGGATGTATGGCGGCGAGGCCGCTCTTACCCCGCTGGCGATTTCGCCCCGGCAGCGGCTCGACGACGTAGTCAAGACGGTCAGCGGTCTGCCTTTCGGCGGGACCGACTGCGCCCTGCCGATGACGTGGGCGCTGAAAAACCGCGTGGAAGCCGATGTCTTCGTGGTCTATACGGACTCGGAAACATGGGCCGGGGCTGTTCACCCGGTGCAGGCACTGCGTCAATACCGGGACGCGATGGGCATTCCCGCCAAGCTCATCGTTTGCGGCATGGTCTCGAATGGGTTCAGCATTTCTGACCCCGATGACCTGGGAACCCTCGATGTCGTTGGATTCGACACGGCTGCGCCGACCGTGATGAGCGACTTCGCGGCGGCCTAACACAAAGCGCCCGGCACAAAGTGTGCCGGGCGCGTTCGCTTGGCTAACGCCGAAGCTGATCTTCGGCCAGCGTCTTGCGGACAAACGCATGCTCTTCGTCCAGCTCCAGCGCGGGGATTTCGCTGCCGCTGTCCGGGTCAAGATACGCAATCCGTCGCAGGACCCCCCGGTCCAGCGTGTCTTCAATGATTTTATGGATTTCCGGCTGCTCCCGGTAGCGCCATTCTTCCGAGCGCAGCGGCGCGGCCTGCGGGGGCAGGTCGGCGGGGTCCCAGTGGCCTTTGTTATACAAAAACCGTGCCAGCAGTCCCTTCGCCATGTACTCGCGGTGACTGTTCTGAATGTCAATCGCCGTCAGCACAATGTCTGCAAAGTCATTGCGCTGATAATCAGGGATGTCGTCCGGCTCGGCCAGTGCGGCGGCCAGTGCGGGCGGCACGGGCGGCGGCTTGGCGACCAGCGCCTCATCTTCAGGCAGCCAGACGCGGTCCACCATGCCCTGCGCTTCCACCAGCAGCATTCCCTGTGCCTGCATCGCCAGCGTCAGCTCTTTCAGGCGCGTGAAGCCGTGTTTCTCAAAATTAAATCGGGGCAGGCGGTCCTTCATCTGAATGCCCAGCCACGACAGCAGCGGTGGGTAATTGCGTCCGCCCTCCGAATCGCGCTGCTCGCGCACCAGACGCACCAGCATCTGCTGCGCGGCTTCCAGTGTTGGCTCCGGGCGGGGTGTCAGCGCGGGCAGCTGAGAGCGCATGGGCGGTGACGGCGGGGCTGAAATCACCGGCAGTGCCGGAAGTGGGGGAACGGCAATCACGGCAGGCAGAGGGGTATCTTCGGGCGGCGTCACCGGCCCCGGCTCTCCTTCCCGGTCAATCTCTTGATCGTAAAACACCATCTCATCCACAGCCTCGGTGAGACGCCCCGACGTGCTGCCGGACACGCTGACCATGACGACTTTGACGCCCCGGCGATGCAGGGCGGCGACGACATGCAGAAAGTCGGCATCGCCTGCGACCAGCACAAATGTTTCTATTTCCGGGTGTGCGACCGCCACTTCCAGACAGTCCAGACTCATGCGAACGTCCACACTGTTTTTAATCCGGTCCTGCCCGAACGGCGATTTGCGGGTCGGCACATACACCGGCTCGATGCCCGCATGGTACAAGTTCATCTGATCCCAGGAGCGGCGATGATAATAATCCTGCCAATCCGCAAAAGCACGGGCAATGACGGGGCGTCCATACCGCTGCTTCACTGTGCGAAGAAGCGCCGCAATATCGGGCAGTCGGCTGACTTCATAGAGGCTGTATTTAAAGTTTTCCCAATCAATAAAAAGCGCGGCGGTTCCTGAATGTACGGCTGACGTATTCGGTTCTAATTTTTGTGATGACATAATAAATAAAAAAAGGGCGGCGAGTCAATCTCGCCGCCCCTGTGTTCTGAGCCGGGCCGGGGATTACCAGCCCCGATTCGCCATAAGTTCTTCTTTAGGCAGAATGCTGATATTAATACCGACCATCGGCTCGCCGATGTCATTGGAAACCTCGGCCAAAATCTCCGGGTTATCGAAGTGCGTGCAGGCATCCACAATCGCTTTGGCGCGGCGGCGCGGGTCGCCGGACTTGTAAATACCGGAGCCGACAAAGACGGCCTCCGCCCCAAGCTGCCGCATCAGCGCCGCGTCGGCGGGGGTGGCAATGCCGCCCGCGCTGAAGTTCGGCACGGGCAGCTTGCCGGTGCGATGGATTTCCACGATCAGCTCATACGGGGCGCCGAGGTTCTTGGCTTCCGTCATCAGCTCCTCAAACGGCAGCGACTGCAGGCGGCGCACGCCGCCCAGCACGGTTCTCATGTGCCGAACCGCCTCCACGACATTGCCCGACCCGGCCTCGCCTTTGGTGCGGATCATGGCCGCGCCTTCGCCAATGCGGCGCAGGGCCTCGCCCAGATCGCGGCAGCCGCAAACGAAGGGGACCTTGAACGCATGCTTGTCGATATGATAGGCGTCATCGGCAGGGGTCAGCACCTCGGACTCGTCGATGAAGTCCACGCCCAGCGCCTGCAAAATCTGTGCTTCTACCCTGTGCCCAATCCGGGCTTTTGCCATGACGGGGATGGTCACGACATCGATGATTTCCTTGATCATCTTGGGGTCGGACATTCGGGCCACGCCGCCGTCGCGCCGGATGTCGGCGGGGACCCGTTCCAGTGCCATTACCGCCACTGCGCCCGCTTCTTCGGCGATAATCGCCTGCTCGGGGTTGATGACGTCCATGATGACGCCGCCCTTGAGCATTTCGGCCAGTCCCACCTTTGTTTTCCAGGTTGACTTCTGTTCTTCCGCCATAATCGTATTCGTCCTTCTAAAAACTTAGCCCGTCATTGATTCCTATTCTACCCGAAACGGCAGTGGCTTGGCAAGCAGGATTTCCGGCGCATCTCACGAATAGTGTGTGTATGAAATCTATCTTTAAGAGGGGCAGCCGGAAACGTCTCACCCTGCGTAAGATATTGCTGGCCGTGTTTGCGGTCTGCTGTCTGGGAGGCTTGTGGATTTATGCGGACGTCCAACAGACCCGCCGTTTGATCGTACCCTCTGCCGCCGCCGCCCCGAGCCGCCCCGTCGCCATCGTCTTCGGAGCAGCCGGGGATATACTCACGGACCGTGTGACTACGGGCGTCGAGCTGTACAAAGCGGGCAAAGTCCAGAAGTTGCTGATGACGGGAGACAATGGGCGCGACGGCTATAACGAACCGGAGGATATGAAGCAGCAGGCCATCGCGGAGGGGATACCCGCCCGCGACATTGTCTGCGACTACGCGGGTTTTCGCACCTATGACAGCCTGTACCGGGCACGGGAGATTTTCGGCGTTCGCTCCGCGATTTTGGTCACGCAGCGTTATCACCTGCCCCGTGCCCTGTTTCTGGGCGAAAAACTGGGTTTAGATATGATCGGGGTGGACGCCGCCCGACATCGCTACGCCGGGCAAGCAGGCTTTGACCTGCGTGAGATCGCTGCCGTCGAAGTTGCCTGGTGGCAGGTTATGGTAACCCATCCCCGCCCTAAATATCTCGGCAAGCCGGAGCCGCTGTTTACAGCTCCCGCCGGTACTCATACGCCTGTATGAGCGTCGCCTGGTCGGCATAGTCCAGATCGCCGCCGACCGGCATTCCGTGGGCGATGCGGGTGACTTTAACACCCAGCGGCTTCAAAATACTGGCGACGTACATAGAAGTCGTGTCGCCTTCCACCGTGGGGTTGGTGGCTAAAATCACTTCCTCCACTTTCGGGTCCGCCTCGGCAACGCGGGCCTGCAAGTCGCGGATATTGAGCTTATCCGGTCCCACACCATCGAGTGGCGAGATGACGCCCTGCAGAACGTGGTAGACGCCCTTGAATTCGGCGGTCTTTTCCATCGCAATCAGGTCACGCGGCTCGGCGACGACGCACAGCAGAGCATGGTCGCGACGCGGGTCTGCGCAAATCTCGCACACCTCGCCTTCGGAGTAGTTGTGGCAGATGCGGCAGAACTTGATGCTGGCTTTGATGGTGGTCAGGGCATCCGCGAGGGCGCGGGCCTCCTCCTCAGGCAGGCGCATGACATGGAAGGCCAGCCGCTGGGCGCTTTTGGGGCCGATGCCGGGAAGCTTTTCAAATTCGCCAACCAGCCGGGCCAGAGGCTTGGGATAATAAACTGCCATAGTGCTTTGTGGAAACGAGTAAGCGAGGGGTTGAAAACCCCTCGCTAGGAGAGGCACCCTCCGGGTGGAAGATTAAGGCCCGGAGACACAGGCTCCGTGCTTCCTCCGTCCGAAGGACGCCTCCCCGAGCGAGGGGTTTTCAACCCCTCGAACCTTTAGGTTCTAAAACAGGCCACCGAGGCCGCTGCCGCCGCCCATGCCGGAAGGCATGACGCTTTTCAGGCGCTCTTCGCGCATGGCATTGGCTTTGTCCACGGCTTCGCGGACGGCCAGCGTCACCAAATCTTCTAGCGCCTCGACATCTTCGGGGTCTACGACTTCTTTGGCGATTTTGATGGTCAGCACCTCGGCTTTGCCGGTCGCAGTGACTTTCACCAGGCCGCCGCCGGACTGGCCTTCCACCCGCGCTTCGTCCAGCTCCGCTTCCACGCGGGAGGCTTCTTCCATCGCCTTCTGCGCCTGCTTCATCAAATCGCCCAGCCCGCCGGGCATCTTGCCGCCGGGCATTTTTCCAAAGGGGTTTGCCATCATTTTATCCTTGTGCTAGTTGGTTATTTATTCTGCGTCGTCGTCCAGCAGTCTGCCGCCGAACACGGCGATTACTTCTTCGACAAAAGGGCCAGGCGTGTTTGTCGCAGAAGCCGCTGGCACGGCCTGCCGCACTGCGAGAGGCGGGGAAGGGGGGGCGGCCTGCGCCACAGTTTGGGATTTCGCGGACGCACCCGTTGGCAGGGGCTGGCCTTTCAGCAGGGCCTTGACCCTGAACGGCCCGACATCGGCTCCCAATGTTTTGTTGATTGCGTCTTCCAGCACCTGACGGCCTTTTTCGTTGGCCTCGATCTTCTCCACGTTGAAGCGGCTGGAAAACTGCAAGATGATGACATTTCCAAGCAGGGCCACCGGCTCGGCATCGCGGATGACCGCTGCTGTCGCTGGACGCGCACTGAGGCGGTTGACCACTTCGGGCCAGGACTTTTGCAGGCGCAGCAGCTCCGGCGGCGTGCCGGCGGCAGGCGCGGGCTTCACCGGAGCTGCGGCCACGGGCGCGGCGGCGACCTGCTGCACGGTCATCAAGTCTTCTTCATCTTCTGCTTCTTCGGGCGCGTCGTCTTCATACAAGTCGCTTTCGGCGACGGGGGGCGCAACCACAATCTCACTTGGCCGGTCGTCTTCGGAATCTTCTGGCTCTTCGCTGTCATCAAACGGCAGCGTATCCAGGTCATCATCGCCTGGCTGTGGAGCGCCGAGACCCAGCAGGCTTTCTGCTTCCTCGTCCTCCGTGTCCTCGGGCAGCGCGTCCAGTTCGTCCTCCGCCAGCGGCGGCGGTATATCATAGGGGATGACTGGGACCTCGGGAGCCGCTGCGGCGGGCGCAGCCTGCGTTCCGTTAGCGGCAGCGGGCCGGAGTGCAGCAGGGACGGATACTGCCGGAGCCGCCAGAACAGGCGACGTGGGCGGGGCAGGGGCCGAGGGCAGACGCATCAATTTGAGCAGCGACATCTCTAAAATCAGCCGGTGCTGCGTGCTGCGCTTGGTTTCCTGCTCGGCGGCGGTCAGCGTTTCCAGGGCCGTCAGCAGCGCGGCGGGCGCAAATCGGGCCGCCTGCGTGCGGAGGGTCACGCTGTCGTCAATCTCGCCGGGCTGCGCGGGCCGGGCACCCACCCCCACAAACAGCATATCCCGGAACCGCTCGGACAGGCTTTTGAGGAACTGCCGAACGTCCTTGCCGCTTTCCAGAATGTCCCCGGCGAGCCCAAACGCCCCGGCGGCATCCGAGTCAGCGATTAAATCCACGACCTGCGCCAGCAAATCCTCGCCAATCGTGCCGAGAACCACCGTCACGTCTTCTGCCGTCAGATGCTCGCGCTGATACGCCAAGACCTGTTCCAGCAGGGAAAGCGAGTCGCGGTACGAGCCGTCCGCCGCCCGCGCAATCAAAGTCACGGCGGCAGGGTCCGCCCCGACCCCTTCATTCGCTAAAACTTCCAGCAGACGCGACGAGATCTGGGCCACCGAGCCGCGCTTGAACTCATACACCTGGCAGCGCGAGGCGATGGTGATCGGCAGCTTGTCGATTTCGGTCGTCGCCAGCACGAACACCACCCGGTCCGGCGGCTCTTCCAAAGTCTTCAGAAACGCATCCATCGCGTCCCGCGAAAGCTGATGGGCTTCATCAATGATATAAACCTTGTAGCGGCCTTCCATCGGCGGAAACTTGATGGAGGCGACCAGATCGCGCACGTCGTCCACTTTGCCGTGCGAGGCCGCGTCCATTTCCAGCACGTCCACAAATGCTGACGCGGCAATGCCCCGGCACGGCCCGCAGACGCCGCAGGGGTGGGGGTTTGGGGCTGTCCCCGCCCCGTCCGGCCCGATGCAGTTCAGGGCTTTCGCCAGAATACGCGCACAGGTGGTTTTTGCGGTCCCGCGAGTGCCCGTAAACAGGTAGCCGCTCGCCACCCGGCCCTCGCCGATGGCGTTTTTCAGGGCGGTGGTAATCGCGTCCTGCCCGACCACGTCTTCAAACGTCTGGGGCCGATATTTGCGGTAAAGGGAGATGTAGGCCATACCCCTCTATTGTACCCCAAGCCAGGCTAAAGGCAGTGTGTCCGCTTTTCATTCCGAGCGTACATACTATCTTTAGGAGAAACAAACTATGGACGACGACGGGCGGCTGCTGCGCCGCTTCGCCGAAGAAGGTTCAGAAGAAGCCTTCGCAGCACTCACGAAACGTCATCTCGGTCTGGTGTATGCCGTCTGCCGCCGGGAGCTGGACTCCAATGAAGCGGCAGAAGACGCCACGCAGGCTGTCTTTCTACTGCTGGCCCAAAAGGCAAAGACGCTCCGCGCCGGGCCGAGCCTTGTCGGCTGGCTGTTCCAGACGGCCCGGTTTGTCGCCCGCAATGCCCGGACGCAGGCCGCCCGCCGCGCCCACTACGAAGGAGCGGCAGCCATGCAGACGGCCTTAACCCCCACGGAAGACGCGCTCTGGAAAGACCTGGAGCCGCTGCTGAACCAGTCACTTGCGGCCCTGCCCGCCCGCGACCGCGAAGGCGTCCTGCTGCGCTTCTTTCAGGGCTTGACCTTCGCCGAGATGGGAGCCGTTCTGGGGCTGTCGGAAGAGGCCGCCCGCAAGCGTGTCGGGCGGGCCGTAGACAAAATGCGCCGTTTCTTCGAGCGTGAGGGCGTCACGCTGTCCAGCACGGTTCTGCCTGCCCTGCTGACCGCCCACGCCATGCCGCCCGCTCCGCCACACCTTGCTGCCTCGGCGGCGCACATTAGTCTCGGCACGCCCCCTGCTGCCGCTCTCATGCTCATACAAGGAGTTCACCACGCCATGAAACTTGCCCGCCTGAAGCTTGCCGCCGGTTCCGCCGCCCTCGTTCTGACGGGAGCCGCCATCTACGCTGTTGTCCGCGCCGCACCAACTCCGTCCACGACCCCGAGCGCCAGCGCAGACGCTACGATCAACGCCGCAGAAAACCCCTGGGCCGCAAAAAATCCCTGGGTAGTTGGGGGTGGTAAAGATGCCGTGCGAAACACGGTTCTGCGGGGCACGGTTCGCCGAGAAGACGGCACGCCAGTAGGCGGCATAGCCGTCGCCGCTCAGATACAAAATGACGATTCGATGAAACGTATGAAAGCCGTAGCAGAAAAAACAAGGGAGACGAATCACTGGGCAACGCCGCAGGAGCAGGAAGAAGAATGGAACAACACCGTCAGTAACCCTGACGGCACATACACTCTTCCTGTGGGGGCAGGTATCCATTACAACGTCATGGTTTTTGATACTTCGGGCCACTGGGTTGCTCAGGCCATTGAGGGAGCGATGGGAGCGAAGAACCAAGTTAAAAAGCTGCCTGACTTGATTTTAATGAAAGGGGCAGTCGTCGCTGGCCGCGTGACAACTTTAGCCGGTGTACCCGTCCCGCATACAATGGTGCAAAGTTATGGTGCCTCCCGTCCCACAACGAGCGCGGCAACAACTTATGTCTATACAGACTTGCTTGGCTACTACCGCCTGCGTGTTGTCCCCGGCGAAAGTCAGGTTTATGTGGGCAACAACACCCAAAACGTTCACATCGTCGCGGAAGGCAAAACGGAGACCGTCAATTTCTCCACTCCCTAGCGCCGATGATTCGGCACGTTTAACCGGAAGAACCTCACCCCAGCCCTCTCCTTCAGCAAGGAGAGGGAGCCGGAGCAGGAGAGGAACATACCCGTAGGGCAGGGCTTGTCCCTGCCTCTCTTTTCTATCCGTTGTGCCCAAAGAAAGGCCCCGGCAGAGCACGCTGCTCTGCCGGGGCTGTCTATTATTGACCGCGCACCTGCTGTTGAAATCGTTGCCTGACGCGAAACACACACCGCTGGCTCCGGCTGAAAGCACCGGCGGCACACGGGCCGCTCACCTTATCGCTGCTGCGTTCCCACCCTGACGAAGTTCGGAGGCCGTCCGTTGCGCCGGGTTCATCCTTCAACGCTGCGCGTCTGTGTTTCTCTCGTCAGTAAGCGTCCCGAAAGCAGGAATTCCGCCTCCCATAATGCGGGTTTGGAGTGGAGGACACCGCAGACGCCCCGCCTAGCACGGTCAAATCGTGAACACTGTCCGCCCCCGTTTGAGGGCAACGTGGCAAGTATACCCGAAAACAGATGTTTAATTAAACGTCTTCGGCGTCGCGTCCAGAATATCCGCACGGGACAGCGTCCACGTCTTTACCAGGTAGCGCAGGCCGGGAATAGCCGTCACATCGCCGGGCAGAGGCGTCTTGCCGTCGGAGACCATCAGGCCGGGCTGCGGGCCGAGGCCCTCGCCCTTCCAGCCGATCCGGTCCTGCACCTGAATAGGGCAGTCGTTCGGGTTGTTGGGCAGAAACCAGGCCGTCACAGTGTAGCGCGGGGCCGTGAACGAATAGATATCCGGGTCCTTGCTCATGTCGATCTTGCGTCCCTGATCGCCGCCGATCTTGCCGCCGCGTACCGAGACGGCGTCCTGCATAATCGTCACGGAGCGGTCTACGCTTGTGTTCAGCCCGTAATTAGTAATTGTGGGAGGCACATAGCCTTCATCCTGCAAACGGATTTCCACGCGGCAGCCGTCCACTGGCCCAAACGTGCGCTCACCAGTTTCCAAAATGAATTTGGTTGCGCCAACGGCGTTCAGCGTGCCTTTGACGACAAACACTTTCGGGGCAACGCGCACCAGCTCAGGATGGAAGTTCATGTTGACCGGCTTGGCCGTGTCGATGGGCCGGTACTTCAGGCGGCCATTCAGCTCCACAATCTGTTTTGCCGCAATCGCCTTGTTCTGGCTCTGCGCGAGATCGGTTGGCCCGACCTTTGCTTGCAGCGCAGTGTGCAGGCTCAGGCAGTCGTTCCACTGCGCTAAAGCCGCGCTTGTATTGCCGCTAAACTCGTCGGCATGAGCCAGGCCGTGGCCGACGGTCATCACGCCTTTGTCGGCCTGTGTGAACTCGGTGGGGTCATTGAAGTTTTTGGACTTCACGACGGTCCAGCCCTTCTCAAACCATTCGGCGGACTTGGGGAAATCCTGAATTTTGCGGAAGTAATGCACGAAAGCCATGTCCGAATACAAATCCGGGTCATCCGGGTTATTTTCGATACCCTCACGCAGCAGGGCCAGCGACAGCGGAATATAGCGGCGGTCGGATCGCTCCTGTGAATCGGTAAAGTTGTAATCCATGTGCCAGGCCCCGGTCTCATACACATCGGTTTGATGCGGGTCCAGCCACGTAATTACGCGGATCAGCGGCATAATGGCTTCGTAGTCGCCGTTATGGAAAAACTCGTCGGTTCGCACCCACAGCAGGCCCGCGACCGCTTCCCGGAAGCCTGTGGACGCCCCGAGAGCAAACTCAACGGGGAGGTTCTGCGCGGCCTGGTTCAGCCCTCTGCCCTGCGGCGCATAGTTTTTCTGATACAGTGGGTCAATGCGCGATTGCAGCAGCACAATCGGCGCGAACAGTAGCAGGACGACTGCCAGAAGCAGCAGCCGCCGTGATTGAGTGAGCATAAGAATTAGACCTCGCGCCGGTCGAAAATCAGCGTGCCGGCGATCAGCAAAAGCACTGTGTAAATGAGTGCATAGACAATGATATAACCGAGGTACGCAGGCTCCTGCACCACGCGGACGCCGGGGTTGATGAACGGGTTCTGAATGCTGTAGTTGACGAAGTTCGGCCAGACATAATGCAGAAAGCTCAATGAACCCGTCGGTGAGACCAGTGAAGAGGTGCCCAGCAGCCAGACCGCGAACGTCACGAAAAAGTTGACGACCGGCGGCAGGAAGACAGAAAAGAACATGGCGACTGCGCCGAGCAGCATCATCTGAAAAAAGATAGCGAGGACGTTCTTGCCGAGGCCGAGCAGCGCCGGTGCAGCCGGCTCATGGTATTGCACAAGCTTTGCGGCCATGATACCGACAAAGATAATGCCCATCAATGCGATGTTAGACAGCACCGTCGCCAGCCCGCCCAAAAACTTGCCCGTCAGGTACTCGTACCGCTGCACGGGCTTGGACAGAATGCTGTAAATCGTGCGCCGCTCGATCTCGGCGGGGATGAGTGTAATATACAGGATAATCGAGATAAAGACGCCCGCCAGCGAGATGACGCCGAGACCCAGGCTCTTGGTGACATTGAGGTCCCGCGAGGGCGTCAGCGCCCCGAACGCCCCGCCCATCAGAATAATCGCCAGTCCGCCGAATAGAAAAACCAGAAGGATTTTACGGCGGATTGCCTCGCCAAAGGTGCTGGAGGCCAGCAGCCAGATCGTGTTCAAGGCTTGACCTCCATGCTCTCCGAAGCTGCCGGAACGGCAAACGCCGTTCCCGTCTCCATCTCGCCCTGATGCACGACTTCATAAAACAGGTCTTCCAGCGTCCGCCGGGTCTGTGTCATGGACAGCACATTGCCGCCAGTCGCCCGCACCCAGTCCAGCACTTTGTTTTTGTCTTCCGTGCTGGCGTGGGTCGTAATCGACAGCGTCTCACCCAGCGTTTCCACTTTGGAGGTCATATCGCGCAGAGCCGCCATTTGCGTGTCGGTCGCCTTGACATGTTCAGCGATGACTTCCACATGGCCGCCCGCAATCAGCTCGTCCACATGGCCGAGCCGCCGGATTTTGCCGCCGTGCAGGATGGAAACCCGGTCGCAGACCAGCTCGACGTCAGACAATTGGTGCGATGACAGAAAGATGGTACGCCCTTCGGCTTTCAGGTGCAGGATCAAATCCCGAATGTCCCGGTGCGCGACGGGGTCGAGGCCAGACGTCGGCTCATCGAAAAACAGCAGCTTGGGGTCGTTAATCAGCGACTGCGCGATGCCGACACGCTGAAGCATGCCCTTCGAGAACGAACGCAGGGTCTTTTTGCCCGTGCCCTGAAGGCCCACGAGTTCCAAAAGCTCATCCACGCGCTTGTTTTTGGCCGTGCCGGACAGCCCGAACAGGGAGCCGTAGAACCCGACCACTTCGGAAGCGGTCATATGCTCATAGAAGTAGGGGGATTCAGGCAGGTAGGAAATTTTCTCTTTGACCTCGATGTTCCCGGCAGGCTTGCCGAGCACCAGCACTTCGCCTGCGGTCGGGAAAATCAGGCCCAGCAGGGTTTTAATGGTAGTCGTCTTGCCCGCGCCGTTGGGGCCGAGGAAGCCGAAGATCTCGCCTTCGTAGACTTCCAGGCTGATGTCATTGACGGCGGTAACTTTTTTGTACTGCTTGACCAGCTTCTTGATTTGGATGGCTTTGGTCATCAGCGCGGTGTCCGGGGACGGCGGCGGCCAGACGCCATCGGTGACTTTGCCGGTCTGGTACGCTTTCGCGCCGGGTTCGGGTGTGTCTTGTGCCATAGAGGTGAATCAATCCTTTTAGATGTGGCAATTTTAAATAAGTTCAGGCAAACAATTGCATATACGCAGAGAGAGGCCGCTTTAGTGCCGGAAGGGGAATGTGTAGAAGTATGCACCCGTGCGGCGGCATCGCCTGTCAGAACAGTATACAACGCCCCGCGCCCTTCTGTCAAGAAAGCGCGGCGTGGGGTATAGTCTTCAGCAGCAGTGCTAATTATTTCGGTGCAGAAAAGAGTTTCAGGAAGTGTCTAATACAGTTTCAGGAGGCCGCAGGCCAGGCCCAAACGTCTGGCTCCTCGCCATTCGCCCGCGCACGCTTCCGGCGGCAGTCGCGCCCGTCCTGGTCGGGGCGGGCGCGGCGGCGGCATCACAGCATTTCACGTTTGGCCCGGTCGTCGCGGCATTCCTGGCCGCGCTGCTGTTTCAAATCGGGGCCAATCTCGCCAATGACGTGTTTGACCACCTGAAAGGCGCCGATACCGCCGAGCGTCTGGGGCCGACGCGGGTGACGCAGGCGGGGCTGCTGGCTCCGCGAGCGGTGCTGACGGCCATGTGTCTGGTATTCGCGCTGTCCCTACCCGCTGGGCTATAACGGGCTGGGGGAGGTGTTCGTCTTTATCTACTTCGGCCTCGCGGCAGTGTGCGGGACGTGCCTGGTGTCGGCGGGGCAGGTGACCGCCGCCGCGTGGCTGGCGGCCATCCCGCTGGGCCTGCTGGCAATGGCAATTCTGGTGGTCAACAACCTGCGCGACCTCAATACGGACAAGGTCGCTGGAAAACGGACGCTGGCCGTGCGGATGGGCCGGGCGGCGACGCTGGCGGAGTACCGTCTGCTGCTGGTATTCGCCTATTTAATCCCGGTGGTGATGACGCTGCTCAAAGCCGCCTCCCCCTGGGTGCTGCTGACATGGCTGTCCCTGCCGCTGACGCTGACCCTGTGGAAGCAGATCGGCACGCTGGAAGGCCGCCCGCTCAATCAGGTTCTGGGCAACACAGCCCGTCTGGAGATGGTCTACGGCGTGCTGATGACGGTGGGATTGATACTGTCGCGGTGAAGGCCCTGGACCCCTCCCGCTCGTGCCTCGCTCCCTCCCCTGTTAGGGGAGGGTTAGGACGCGAACTGGGCCAATCCTCTCTGGCTCTTGCTCTGTATTGCCCTCCCCTAACAGGGGAGGGAGCGAGGCACGAGCGGGAGGGGTTCTTCACTCATACCGAATATCGTCCAGATAAAACACTTCCCCCGAACCCGTTCCCGCGACGACCCAGCAAAACCCGGTCACGATGCGGGACATATCTTTGCCCCTCAAATCAATCGTGTACTTCGTCCAGTCTTTGGACAGCACGGTGCCCTCCAGTTTGCCCGAGGCCGTGTCCGAATACGGCTTGTCTTTGCCGATGAGGCCGAATGAAAACGCCACTTTCTCGCCGCCTTTGTCGCCCCGCGCCCAGAACGACAGCGTTTTGGCCCCGGTCAGATTGAACCCGCCCGGCTTGTCGCCCCAGTTGTTGTCCGGGTTCTGCCATACCACCCCGCCCCAGCTATCGCCCGCCGTGTACATGGCCTGCAAACACGTTCGGCCCGAATGCGGGTTGGTGGCAAACTCCGGGTTCATCTGGATCGCTCCGCTGTTGCCCATGTAGCCCGCCGGAATATAGGGCGTCCCTGCGCCGTCGCCGAGCAGGGTCAGCGGCAAAGTCGCTTTCGGGGCGACGGCCACTGTGGCGGTCTTGCCGCCGATGACTTTCAGGGGCACATTGGCGACCGCCGCGCCGCCATGACTGTCGCGGACATAGGCGTACAGCCGGTACGCGCCGCCAAACTCGGGCAGCTTCACCGTCGCGCCGGTGCTGCTTGAGGCTGTAATAGCTTCGGGATAGGTCGGCAAAGCTGCCTCGCTGACGCCGCCTGTGCCGAACGCTTTCGGCTCTGCCTGCAAAATCCAGGTCACGGCCAGCGGATCCTTTTCCGGGTCCGAAGCCGCCAGCGCCGCGTGAACGACCGTGCCGGGCGCGGCCTGATTTGGCCCTGTCACTGTCAGTGACTGGATCGCCGGGCTGAGATTGGTGGGTTTCTTGCCAGTCCAAAGCTGCGTCAGCGTGTCCACCGCCCCCGTCCTGCTGCCGTCGGGCAGGAGCAGTCCAAACCACGTTGCGCTGGCTTCCTGCTTGCTGCCCCACGTAAACGCATAAGACCCCAGGCACAGCGGCTGGTTTTCGATGCTTTTGGCGTATGTCTCGCCGTAGCGGACGGCTTTTTCGGTGCTGGTCAGCTCCGGCACGACCCCGAAAGCGTTCTTCTGGCCTTCCCACATCCCCGGCGGGCCGTATTCGGTGACGATAAAGGGCTTGACGCCGCCCGCCGCTTTGTACCGGTCAGCGATGGACGGCCCGCCGGCATAGGTGTTAATGCCCACAATATCAACGTCGGGGCAGTGCGCGTTGAGCTGCTTAACTTTGTCGCCGCCGATTTCGGCCACCACGGTCATGGTCGGGTGGTTCGGGTCCAGCGTATGCGCCATTTTGGCGATGTCTTCCACGGCGTTCCACATGGCCGGGTCGTCTTCCGAGCCGCCCGTTTCCATCTCGTTGCCAATCGACCAGACCAGCAGAGCCGGGGAGTCTTTATAGCGCAGTATGGCCTTCCGGGCCATTTCTTTCTGTGCGGCCACAGCGGCGGCATCGTTGTAATTAAAGCCCTGATCTTTGTGCCCCAGCCAGATGCCGACGGTGACCGTCATGCCGAGCTTCTGCGCCTCAGCCAGCGGCCCGTCCAGAGCGTCCGCCCCCCAGGTACGCCACGAATTCGCCCCCGCTGCTTTCAGCGCTTCTTTGGAAGCGTCACCGCCCGCCCCTTTGATGAAGTAGGGTTTGCTGTTGACGATGAGCTTTCTTCCAGTGGGGGTGTCCAGGATTTTAACGACGGAGGGGGCCGTGGGCGGCGCGGACGCTGACCGGGCCGGGCCGCCGGTGAGGACGGACCCGGCAAGAATGCTGCCGAGGCCCAGGAGCGTGTGTCGTGCTATCATAATGAAAAATGCCTCTTCAAAGCGCCACAGAAAATGAAGAACTCCGCAAGCGAAATGCACGCTTGCGGAGCCAGTCGATTCAGTTTCTGCCATACCGGTTGTCTAGTTCAGGCCAAACGTTGCGGCGTAGCTGCCATTATCCGTGCCCGCCGCCGCGCAGTTGTTGGGCCAGCCGCCCGTCGTGCAGGGTCCCTGCTGATCGTCCGAAGACTTATTCGCCGAGTCCAGGCCCGCCGAAACCTGTGTGCCGCGCAGCCATTTGGCATGCAGGTCGGCCATCAGAAAGTTAGAGCCTTCGGCATGGACGCCAAGCTGCTTGTCATACTGGGTGGACGAATACGCTGCGTTGCCGGTGGTAGGGTTCCGGCCTGCAAACCATCCGGTTTGATATTTGCCGTAGCCGAAGGGCAGCGAGTTCACCCCCGTGACCACCTGCGAGCGAGCTTCCAGCGGCCCCGAGGCGACGACCAGCGGATCAGGCGCGAGGAACACTGCCGAGCCGAAAAACTCGCAGATAAAAACAGTTTTGGCCGGAGACTGAAGCTTTGCCAGCAGCGCCCCGGAAGAATTAGCGGGCGCCGGGTCGTAGGTGGTTTCCAGCAGGTTCAGGTTAGCTGCATACGAGAGCACCGGAGCGACTGCCCCGGTGCCGGGGTCTGTGTACGGACCCGTAGAATCATCCGGGCATTTATATACTCCCACGCTTTTGACATAGGGATAAATCTGTCCAGCCCAACCGCGTCCGTGGTGGCCCGTGCCGTCCACATCTAGGTAGCCGCCGGGAAACTTTTCGTCTGAATCCTGAACATACTGAACGGCAGCCAGCCCAAGCTGTTTTATGTTGGACAGACAGGCGGTGCGGCGGGCATTCTCCCGCACTTTCTGAAACACAGGGAATAAAATGGCGGCCAGTATGGCGATAATAGCGATAACAACGAGCAGCTCGATGAGCGTGAACCCGCGTGAGGGGCGGGAAGCAGGGGACGGCATTGGTTTAACTCCTCTTTCAGAATGAACGGCGGTGGAATGGTGTTCGGAACGGCGTCAGGCAGTATCTCCGGTCAAGAGCTGCACGGGGAAACGGATTTCCTCCTCGTTAGGCTGTGCCGCACTCTCAGTGTCGTCAATCATCCGGCGCAGCACTTCCAGCGCCCGTGCCGCGACATCAGCCCAGGGGCAGGCGACGGTGACAAGTTCATAAGCGGACACTTTGTCGTCGCGGAAGCCGTCAAACCCGGCCACGGCCATGTCTTTCGGGACGCGCACACCATTGTCGCGGCAGGCCCGCAGAAGCGAATATGCCGAGCGGTCGTTCCAGCACAGCACGGCGCAGGGGGCGAACGCCCGCAGGGCATCCCAGACCGGCGCGATTTCTTCGTAGTTTGTCCGAAACGCCCGGAACTCGCTGTTTGGGAGGCCCCGCGCCTGCATCTGTGCCACAAAGGCCGCATGGCGGCGCACCACCGACGCGGGTGTCTCTTCGGGCATCAAATACGCAAAGCGGCGATAGCCGCGCTCCCAGAGATGCTCCATCAAAAGGGCAATTCCCTGAGCGTCATCACTGGTCACCGAGGGTAGCCCGCCCAAGTGGTCGGCGACCGTTACCACCGGCAGGGACGACCCGCGCAGCAGAGATACCAGTGGGTCGTCCGTGTTCGCGTGAAGTACCAGCCCGTCAATGCGCCCATCGCGCAGCTTGCCAAATATCTCTTCCGGGGACCGTCCCCCCTGGGCACTGTGCAGAAGCAGGTCCAGATCCTGCTGCTCGCAGTGCCGCTGCAAGGCCCCGATGATGGTTCCTAAAAAGTCGTTGCGGGCATCATAGTTGTAATTCGTATACAGCCCAATAATGCCTGTCCGGCCTCGCCGCAGGGACCGCGCCAGGGCATTGGGCCGGTAGCCGAGCCGCCGGGCGGTGTCCAGCACGCGCTCGCGGGTCTGCGGCGAAACGCGGTGTCCAGGCGTGTCGCTCAAGATCCGTGAGACTGTTGGCTGAGAAAGCTGAAGCTCCCGCGCAATGTCTTTGGCCGTCACAGGCATAATCAATTCGCTCCCGCCGCTTGTCTGCTTTTCGTCTGCATAGTCCTATTTGTGTACCGCACATTCGTATACGCACAGTATATCACGTTCCTGCGATTTGTCAAGCAATTATTTCAAACAGGCCAAAAAGCAGGGGCGGGAGGGGTCAAGCCGCCGGGGCCAGAGCCGGGCGGCGGCGCGTGGAAATGGACTGCGTGAGAAGCAGGGACACGAGGGCGGCGGTGACTCCGCACCAGAACGGCGCATGGTAGCCGAAGCGATGCCAGAGCAGGCCACCTGTCACGGGAATGACGACGGCGGCGACATGGTTCATGGTCTGCCCCAGCGACAGCGACGGCATCAGCTCACCGGGCCGCACAATCCGGTTCAGGTAAGTGGTGATGCTGATGCCCAGCGAAAACAGCACGCTGTCTATGACCCACAGGCCTTTCAGGAACAGCACATTGGGGACTGTGGCATAGCCTGCAAAGGTCAGCGCGATAGCGACATAGTAGAACGTCATCGCTCGGCGCTCGCCGATCCGATCAATCAGCCTGCCAATGGGGGCGGCGACGAAAAACGACAGCACGGCGTTGACAAGCATCAACGTGGCGATGTCTTCCAGCGAGACCCGCCACTTTTCAATCAGCGCGAACAGCGCAAACGTCGAGAAAATCTGCCGCCGGCAGCCTTCCAGAAAGGTCAGCCCGTAATAAAGTCCATACTCGCGCCGGAACAGCAGCCGGGGCCGGTTCGGGGTCGTGGAGGCCGAGGACAGCGGCAGCAGGCACAGTCCGCCCAGCAGGATGAACGATGCGGCGGTGACAAAAAAGAACGGGTAGGACACATGACCCGCCAGCGCAAGCACCAGCAAAAACGCCAGAACCGTCCCCGCCGCGCCAATCTTTCCCATACGTCCCAGATGCCGCCCGCCTTCCTGCCCCGCTGCCAGCGCCAGCGGAATAGCCGACGACGTGGTAAACCACTGGTGCATAAAAATCGACCAGAAGACAGTCACCAGCACCAGTGCCGGGAACGAATGCACAAACCCTGTGGCCGCCACGCCCACCGCGCTGAAGATCAAGCACAATGCGCCAATCCGCCCTTCGGCAAACCGCGCCACCGAGGCGGCGATAGCGACAGACAGCAGGCCGGGGATTTCGCGCTGTGATTCCAGCATCCCCATGTGGATCGGACCGACCTTCAAAACCTCAGTGATGTAGTTGATAAACACCGCCCCGTAGAGAGCAAAGCCGAAGCCGAACAGGAAGGTCGCGGCAGAAAACAACCGCCAGTCGCGGGCCAGCGCGGGATGCAAATTGGAGGGGTTTGGAGAAGACATAAGGCGCAGAGTATACCCCATTGCTGCCGCGCTCCCGTCACTGCGACAGCGTCAATTTTGACCCGAACAGTAATTGTTACAGTAATCACAATTACAACTATACTTGGCATGGTCTGTGCACTATACTAAAGCATCACGCGATTGAGAGATGGCATAGAGGCCGTCCACGACTGTTCACGCTCTTGCTTCTGACGAAACACTCAGAGAAAGGGATGCACACATGGCTCTAGTTCGCACCTGCCGCACTGCCGCTCGCGGCGGCGCTTCCGCCTCCGTTCCCGGAGGAGTTTCCTGCGCGGCTTCGGGCCGCCGCCCGCCCTTCACACCAACCCTGTTTCGGCTGTCCGAAACGCTGAAGCGCACGACTAAATCTTCCGTCGTCCGTCTGTCCGCCGCGTCTGTCGGGTAATTTTCCAGGGGCTTATTTCCCTGCCGGGGGCTGCTCTGCCCCCGGCTTTTGTTTGTGCCGATTGACTTCCTCGCGGCCTCTGTGCTACTATCGAGCATGACTTCTTTTCCCCCCGGCACTCTGCCTGCCCCGGATCTGCTGCTGCGCGGCGGGACTGTGTATGACGGCCTCGGCGGGCGGGGCCTCGCCGCTGATGTAGCAATCACCAATGACCGCATTACCGAGATTGGCGACCTGTCCCATGTGTCCGCCGGGCGGACCGTGGACGTGTCTGGGCTTGCCGTCGCACCGGGCTTCATCGACATCCATACGCACTCCGACTACACGCTGCTGTCCAACCGGCCCATGCGGAGCAGTCTGGCGCAGGGAGTGACGCTGGAAGTCGTCGGCAACTGCGGCGTTTCCGTCGGGATGGCGACGCAGGCAGACGTGTTTGATCAGGAGCGGCGCTGGCTGGAACGTGCCGGGGCCACCGTGGACTGGGACCGGATGGGCGGCTTTCTGGCCCGCGTCGAATCCGGCGGCACGGCCTGCAATGTGATGACGCTGGTGGGCCACGGAACCATTCGCAAGGCCGTTCTCGGCTTTGAAGACCGCGTGCCCGATGCCGGGGAGCTGACCCGGATGCAGGCGCTGCTGTCGGACGCTTTGGAAGACGGGGCCGTCGGCCTGTCTACGGGGCTGGAATACCTGCCCGGCGGCTATGCCAGACATGAAGAAGTCGCCGCGCTGGCTGCTGTCACCCGCGATGCGGGCGGCTTCTATGCCACGCATATCCGTAACGAAGGCGACACGCTGGTTGAAAGCATTGAAGAAGCCTTGCGCGTCGCCGAAGCCACCGGCGTTCCCCTGCAATTGTCGCACCACAAATCTGAAGGCCTTGAAAACTGGGGCAAGCCGCATGTCACCCTGCCGATGATGGCCCGCGCCCGTGCGGCGGGGCTGGACGTGCTGACCGATCAGTACCCCTACACCGCGTTTATGACCGGCCTGCAAGTGATCTTGCTGCCTGCCTGGGCCAAAGACGGCACGCAGGAAGACACGCAGGCACGTCTCAAAGACCCAGGAAGCCGCGCCCGCATTCTGGCCGAGATTGCCGCGAAGCCCTGGGACTGGGATACGGTGCAGATCGGCATTGCCCGAAACCGCCGCGAGGCGCAGGGCCTGACGCTGGCCGCGCTGGGCGCACGGGAGGGCAAAACGCCCGCTGACGCCGCGCTGGATTTGCTGATCGATGAAGACGGCTGGGTCGCCGCCGTACATTTCGCCATGTCCGAGGAAGACGTGGAGTTTATTTTAAGCGACCCCCACACGATGATCGGCTCCGACGGCGTCGCCAATGACCCGGCCAGCGAAATGGCGCAGGACAAGACTCATCCGCGCACGTATGGCACGTTCCCCCGCGTTCTGTCCCGCTACGTCCGGGGCCGGGCGCTGCTGCCGCTTGGCGAAGCCATCCGGCGCATGACCACTTTGCCGGCACGGCGGCTGAAGCTCACCGACCGGGGCGTTCTGCGGCCCGGCGCGTTCGCCGACTTGACTGTGTTTGACCCGCGCACCGTGGAAGACACCGCGACATTCGACGATCCGCACCGCTTTCCGACCGGCCTGCCTTACGTGGTTGTCAACGGCAGGCTCGCCATCGACGGCGGTGTGCAGACCGATGTGCTGTCCGGGCGCGTCCTGCGCCGCGCCCATTAGCTAAACCCAAAGGAAACACTGATGCGAACCCCTTATACTTTAGTCGCGCTTGCCGTTATTCTCACCACCACTGCCGCCCAGGCCGGGCCGCAGGTGACGGACGCCGCTGGCAGCTTCTCCTACACCGCCCCGGACGGCTGGAAAGTCACCACGATGGCAGCTTCCAAATACAAAATCTCCTATGCCAAGCCAAGCGGCGGCTTTGCCGCAAACTTCAATGTTGTGGAGGAAGCCTCCGCGCTTTCCCTGCCCGCCTATGCCCGCGCCTCCACGACCACGCTGAAGTCTGTCATGCCCGGCTACCGCCTGGTCAGTCAGACGCCGTTTGTGACCAAATCCGGGCTGCACGGCTTCAAAGTCGTCACTGATGCCGCGCCGCAGGGACGCAAGCTGCGGCAGACCTATTTCCTGTTTTCCGGCCACGGGACGCGCAAGCTGGTCGTGACCGCCTCGGTGCTGCAAGCGCAGGCTGCGCAGTATGCCAGGCCAATCGACGCCGCGATGAAAACGTTCACCCTCAAATAGCCCTATGACTTATGCGCTCTTTCTGCTGGTCTTTCTCCTCGTGCCTATCGTCCTGCTGGCGCTGTGCCTGCACGGGCGTATTTGGGCGCGGCACGGGCTGGCCTGCGGGGCGGTCTGCCTGCTGGCATTTGTCTACACTTCTCCCTGGGACAACCACGCGGCTAAAACGAAGCTGTGGACCTTTGACCCGGTCTTTGCCCCGCCAAGCCACTTTGTCTTTTACCTGCCGTGGGAAGAGTATGCGTTCTACTTCGCGCAGGGCATTTTCATGTGCCTGCTGGTGCTGGCTCTGTCTCGCTGGCTGAAGCCCGCCTCCGGGGACGGCACGCTATGAAGTCCACCGACTACATGACCTATATGCTGGTCTGGGCGTTGCCGGTAATTGGCATTCAATGGGCCGTTGCAGGCCGGGAGCTGTGGCGCTGGCGGCGGCTGCTGTGTGTGTCTATCGGCCTGTCTACGCTTTACCTGGGAGCCTGCGACGGGTTTGCCCTGGGCCACGGCATCTGGCGCGTGGACCCGCGCCGGGTGGTGGGCATTTATGCCGGGCCGCTTCCGCTGGAAGAGTTTTTGTTTTACTTTCTCACCAACATCATGGCCGCGCAGGGCTTTGTGATGATCGCGGGCTTTCTGCGCGAGCGGCGCAGGCGCACACACCATTTATGAATACACACACGCCCGCCATTGAAACGACGCACCTTCGCAAAGTCTACGGCAGCCGGTTTGGCAAAGACCCGTTCACCGCCGTCGAAGACCTCTCGCTGAACGTGCCGCGTGGACAGGTGTTCGGCTTTCTGGGGCCAAACGGCGCGGGCAAGACCACCACTATCAATATGCTGCTCGGCAATATCACGCCGACGTCCGGCGAAGCCAAACTGCTGGGACAGCCCCTCGGCGACCGGGAGACCCGCGCAAAGCTTGGCTTTCTGCCGGAGAAGTTCCAGTTCCATGAGTTCCTGACGGCGGAAGAGTTTCTGGACCTGCACGGCAGACTCTATGGTATGAGCCGGGCGGCGCGAAAACAGCGCATCCCGGAAACGCTGGAACAGGTCGGGCTGATTGCCCGGCGCAACTCCAAAGTTGGCGAGTTCTCCAAAGGGATGCAGCAGCGGGTGGGTTTGGCGCAGGCCATTTTGAACGACCCCGATTTGGTGATTCTGGATGAGCCAACCAGTGCATTGGACCCCCTCGGACGGCGCGAGGTGCGCGAGATTGTGACGCAGCTTAAAACGCAGGGCAAGACGGTTCTGCTGAACTCGCATCTCTTGTCTGAAATCGAAATGACCTGCGACCGCGTGGCGATCATCAAAGCCGGGCAGGTAGTTCGGCAGGGCACGATGGACGATCTGTTGGCCGCGCCGTCCACTGTGGAAATGCGGGTGCAAAGCCAGACGCCCGCGCTCCTACGCGCTTTGGAATCCCTGTCGCACTCGGTGACAGTAAACGGCGAGCTGGTGACGGCGGCCATTGGCGATGAGGCGATTGTGCCCGACCTGGCGGCGGCGGTCGTCGGCGCAGGGGGGCGGCTCCTGTCGCTGGTTCCACGCCGCGAGTCGCTGGAAGACTTGTTTATCCGCGTGGTGGAGGACCAGACCTCGTGATTGCTGCTTTCTTATCCGGCGTCTTCACGCTGGCGGGCCTCACGATCCGCGAGGCCCTGCGGCGCCGGGTCTTTCTCGCCGCGCTGGTGATTGCCGCGCTCTATATCGGGTTTGCGTTCCTGCCGCTCCATATCAAGCCCAGCTTCCTGGTAGGGCTGGATATGGACTCGGCCCGCAATAACACGGGGCGGCTGTTTGTGTGGCTGGGGTGTGGAACGATCAAGTTCTTTGGGGCCGTGCTGGCCGTGGCGCTGTCGGCGGGGGCAATCACGTCCGAGATTGACCGGGGCGTGCTGTCGGTGATTGTGCCGAAGCCGATCCCCCGGTCTGCCATTTATGTGGGCAAATGGCTGGGGATTATGACCCTCCTGCTGGTCTGCGTGCTGGGGTGGGGCGGCCTGCTGGGCTGGGCGGTGTGGCATCAAACGGGGACCTATCATGCCCGTCTCTGGGGCGGCGTGCTGGCGGCGGGGCTGTTCCCCTTGTTGTTTACGACACTGACGCTGTTTTTCTCGACGTTTGCCACGCAGGCGCTGTCATCGAGTCTGGCACTGATCGCCGCCGGGGTCGCACTGGCCGAATCACTTCTGTACCGGCTGGCCCAGCCGCTGGCCCTGAACTCGCCGACGCTGGAAACGCTAAGCCAAATCTGCGGCTACGTCGTCCCGCTGGGCCGGATGAACCACTGGATCACGCGGGGACTGGATGCCACGGGCCTCGGCGCGGCCCCGCCCGGCAGCGCGGGTCTGGACTTCAGCCTCTTCGTGGAGCGCGGCGATCCAAACTCACTGGCGAATGTGTCCGTCGCCGCCCCGGATATGACCTATATTCTGCTCTACATCGCCATCTGCTTTGCGCTCGGCCTGTTTCTGTTCGGGCGGCGCGACCTGTAAGCGGCCTTCCCCCGTACAAATACGCTGTTCGCTGCCGCTTCGCCCCCCGATACTTACTGTATTGTGCAGGTGACCGGCAAACATTTTTCGGCCCCGCTTCTGCGCGGGACGGTGCTGCTTTTCGGAGCGGCTCTCTGCGTCTGGGTGCTGGCCCGGCAGGGGGCAGCATTGCCCTGGCTGGAAATCATCGGTCTGGCCGCCGTGCGCCTTTTCATGCAGTTTCGCCCGGTGGTTCTGCGGCGGGACTCCGGCGGCGAGCCTTTGCTATGCCAT